>JAZSCM010000041.1:0-55971 GCA_045602945.1 Acutalibacteraceae bacterium
CGCCGCCCCCTACGATATCACACAATATTTTTTGTTTATTATGGGTGCATATCGTTACAAAATAATATCCGTTTTGGCTGTAATCATAATTTTTGAGCCTTGTCGGTTTGCGTTTTGGTAAATCCATATTTTAACCTCGTGTTTTATGTTCGTATTGTTTAAAAAAATTGCCTGTCAACCAAACGGGGTGTTTTAGTTGACAGGCAGTTTTTGTTGTTATTTATTATTTTTATTCGGCGCTAGTATGATGTTCATTAAAATTATCATATCCTTAGCGGTTTCGTCGCCGTCGCCGTCGAAATCAAGCGGTAGATATGAAGGCTGGTCAACCCCTGCTATAATCTTTTTAAACTTTACAAGGTCTAAAAGGTCAACCTTGCCGTCGCCGTTTAAATCGCCATCGTTTGTAACCGACACTATAAAGTTAGCGGTGAAACTACCGTAGGTAACGGTTAGTATCTGATAGCCTATATCGTTCGCATCATAACCCGACACCATATCGGCAGTGATATCTAATATTTCATAGGTGCCGTCAGAGTATCCAACCGCTATTTTACCACCTGTTAAATCAAGGGTTTCACCGAATTTATACTGGTTTTTGTCGGGTAATTGGATTATTGAAACAAAGGTTTTAGGTCTTTCAATAATTTCAATTTCAAACTGCGTTGAATATGCGCCGTATTTAACAGTTATAGTTTGCTTTCCTAAACGAGTGTTATTAAAGCCCTCAACGTTTAGCGTCGCAAGGTCTATATCCTTTGTAGCGCCGTCATATTTAAGGGTTAGTATACCGCCTGTAAGGTCAAGTGTTTCTTTCTTTTCGATATACTGCAGTTTATCAGGCAGTTTTGTAAGCTCAATGCCGATAAGTCCCCCGGGTATTCCTGTGCAGTTAAAATATACGTTGGCATTTTTAATATAATCATTACCACTAAGGACAGTAACAGCCGCCCATTCGTCAGCCGTGCCCTCAAAATATACGTTTTCTATTGCGCTACAGCCATAAAAAGCGTTTTGCTTTATTAGCACTAGCTCTTTTGGTAAAAATACGTTTTTAAGGCTTTTAATATTATAGTACTGGTATTCACCTATTATCTGAATATCTGGCACGGTTATTTCTGTAAGTAATTGATTATTAAGATATAACTCAGCCCCATAATATAAAGGATTAGCGTAACTACTGCTAAGCTTAATATTACACCAAGCGGCTATATCGGTTATATACACGTTTGTTAGCGCACCGCAACAAAAAAATGCATCATCACCTATACTTGTAACGCTATCGGGGATTGTGATAGACGAAAGCGCACTGCAATATGCAAACGCATTATCACTTATACTTGTAACGCTTTTGGGGATTGTTATAGAGGCAAGTGAACGACATCTTTCAAATGCATAATCACCTATACTTGTAACGCTATCAGGGATTGTTATAGACGAAAGCGAATTGCAATATGCAAACGCACTATCACCTATACTTGTAACGCTATCAGGGATTGTTATAGACGAAAGCGCACTGCAATTATAAAACGCAAAATCACCTATACTTGTAACGCTATCGGGGATTGTTATAGACGTTAGCGAGTAGCAATTTGAAAACACCAAATCACCTATGCTTGTAACGCTATCAGGGATTGTGATAGACGTTAGCGAACTGCAATCTGAAAATGCAATCTCACCTATACTAGTAACGCTATCGGGGATTGTGATAGAGGTTAGTGAAGTGCACCAATCAAATGCCCAATCACCTATACTAGTTACGCTATCGGGGATTGTGATAGACGAAAGCGCACGGCAATTATAAAACGCCCAATCACCTATACTTGTAACGCCATCGGGGATTGTTATAGACGAAAGCGCACTGCAATCATAAAACGTACCTTCACCTATACTTGTAACGCTATCTGGGATTGTTATAGACGAAAGCGAACTGCATCCTTGAAACGCATAATCATCTATACTTGTAACGCCATCGGGGATTTCAATCTTTGTTACAAGCTTACCGTTTAAATATAAATTTTCAGCATAACACATAGGATTAGCATAACTACTGCTAAACTTAATATTACACCAAGCGGCTATATCTGTTATATACACGCTTTTTAGCGAGCTGCAACCGCTAAATGGAGAACTACCTATACTTGTAACGCTATCAGGGATTGTAACAGACGTTAGCGAAGTGCATCCAGCAAACGCCCAATCACCTATACTTGTAACGCCATCTCCGATTGTTATAGACGAAAGCGCACTGCAATCATAAAATGCACCCTCACCTATACTTGTAACGCTATCCGGGATTGTTATAGAGGCAAGTGAACTACAACCATTAAATGCATAGTTACCTATACTTGTTACACCGGTTTCAATAATAACCTCTGTGATATTTTTGCCCCAAGGCAAAGTGGAGTTATAAGAATAATTCGCCATTGCACCGTTACCGCTAATGGTAAGGACGGTGCCGTCAAGCGACCAGGTGCAGTCACCTGTTGTGCCACTAGTGGCAGCGCTTGCGGTCAGGTTAAACGCACCTAAAGGGCAGACTGATAATATCAGCATCACGGTTAAAATTACTGCTAAGATTTTTTTCATAATGGGTTCGCTCCTTAAAAGCCACTTAAAATATAGCATATACTTACAAGTAATGTTATTATAATACTCCTGTTTTAAAAAAGCAAGTGAAATTAAATGCAGAATTCAAAGCGTTGATGTTTTGTAGGGGAGGGGTGCGGGTGTCCGGTGGACACCTCTGCGAGAAGTAAGCACCGACCGAGGCGGTAGCCGAGACCTCTATGCCCTCCCGTTTTTTTACCAATTTTTTGTTTTATTTACAATTGACTTTATTGCCTTAATAATTTATAATATAATAGATATAATTAATCTATAATCGGGAGTGTTTAAAAATGAAGCCTGTTTATAAAAGAGTTCTCCTAAAATTATCGGGTGAGGTACTTGCGGGAGAAAAAGGCACAGGAATTGATTTTAGCAAAGTAAGTAGCGTTTGTCAGGCTATAAAAGACTGTGTTGATATGGGTGTTGAGGTAGCAATAGTTGTTGGCGGCGGTAACTTCTGGCGCGGCCGTTCCTCAGGTGATATGGACAGAACAAGAGCCGACCATATGGGTATGCTTGCCACCACAATTAACTCATTAGCCCTAGCCGATGCGCTTGAGCAGTTAGGCGTTACCGCCAGAGTGCAGACCGCTATTGAAATGCGTCAGATAGCAGAGCCATATATCAGGAACAAGGCTATTCGCCATCTTGAAAAGGGCAGAGTTGTAATATTCGGTTGCGGAACGGGTAACCCCTTCTTCTCTACCGATACTGCCGCAGCACTCAGAGCCGCTGAAATTTGTGCCGATGTAATCTTTAAGGCTACAAACGTTGACGGTGTTTATGACAGCGATCCTAAGCTTAATCCCGATGCTAAGAAATACGATACACTTACCCACTACGACGTATTACAGAAAAAGCTTCACGTTATGGACAGCACCGCCGCTTCTCTTTGTATGGACAACGGCATTAAAATTTTGGTGTTTAACCTAAATAATCCTAAGAACATAACCGACGCAATGCTTGGTAACCACAACGGAACACTGGTAGAATAAAAAAAGAAAGGCTGATATTATGAACGAACTAATTAAACTAACCGAAGAAAAAATGAATAAATCCATCGAGGCACTAGAACGCGAGTATAAGAGCATTCGCGCAGGCAGAGCAAACGTTGCGGTGCTTGACCGTATCACAGTTGACTATTACGGTGTGCCTACCCCCATTCAGCAGATGGCGGCAGTATCGGTGCCTGAGGCTCGCAGTCTTGTTATTCAGCCTTGGGACGCTTCAACACTCAGAGATATTGAAAAGGCAATTTTAACCTCTGAAATCGGTATCAACCCTCAAAACGACGGTAAGGTTATCCGTCTTAATTTTCCACCTCTAACCGAGGAACGCCGTAAGGACATTGTAAAGGACGTTCGCAAGAAGGCAGAGGATGCAAAGGTTGCCGTTAGAAATCAGCGCAGAGATGCTCTCGATAAGCTAAAGGCTTTAAAGAAGGACAATAAGATTACCGAGGACGACGTTACAAACGGCGAAAAGAAAATCCAGAACCTAACCGATAAGGCTTGTAAAGAAATCGATAATTTAGCTGACATTAAAGAAAAGGAAATTATGGAGATTTAATTTGTCTTTAATACTCTTCATTTTGCGGCGCACAAAACCTGTGCGCCCTTTTTTCACTAGGAGGAAAAGCCCTTGCTAAGAAATAAGAAAAAATCTGATGCGCCTCGAGTATTACCTACACACATTGCAATTATTATGGACGGTAACGGCAGATGGGCAAAAAAACGCTCGTTACCTAGGAGTGCAGGTCACAATGCAGGTGCTAAGGCCTTTAAGGAAATAGCAAGATATTCGAATAAAATCGGTCTTAAATACCTGACTGTCTACGCTTTTTCAACTGAAAATTGGAAAAGACCGAAGGAAGAAATTGATAACATTATGAATCTTCTTCGCGACTATCTTAAAAATACCGAAAGCTTTAAGGACGAAAATATTAAGGTTCATTTTATAGGCGACCGCACACCGCTTGCCGAGGACATAAAACAACTTATGCTAAAGGCTGAAAACGATTCTAAAAACGCTACGGGGCTTACCCTAAATATCGCCATAAACTACGGCGGCAGAGATGAAATTGTACACGCTGTAAAGAATATAATTAAAAGCGGCACCTGTGAAAATGATATTACAGAGGATTTAATTTCTCAAAATCTTTATACCGCTACTCAGCCCGACCCTGATTTTATTATAAGGCCCAGCGGCGAATACAGGCTTTCTAACTATCTTATATGGCAGTCGGCTTATGCTGAGTATTGGTTTTCGGATATTTTGTGGCCCGACTTTACACCAAAGCATTTAGAAAGTGCTATTGACGATTACAATAAAAGAAACCGTCGCTTTGGCGGAATATAGGAAATGATATTATGAAAACACGAATTATCTCAGGCGCTATTTTAATATCTATCGTAACGGCATTTTTGGTGCTTGGCAAAACGTTAAGTTCCTTCTTTTTGACCGCTTTTATAGTTCTAGCCTGTGCTATCGGCACCCTAGAGCTTATAAAAAACGTTGCTGGGATAACACAAAAGACAGCCTTTATCGGCTCTATGGTTTATTCCTCGCTTATGATAGCTTTGCTTGACAGCACACTTGAACAAAAGGTTTTAAATCTGAATTTAAAAGAGATTGCCGCTTCAATGCTAAGTCCTGATTCTGCGCCTTCCTTTAAGCAGTTTATTTTTTCAAACTGGAACAATTTCCCCTTTGCGCTAACGGTTTTCTACTTCGTTTTTTGCGTTGTTATGATATTAAATTTCCACAAGGATTTTACACTTGCTAAAATTTCTACTTTCTGTGCTATGCCTATAGTGCTGTCTTATGCTTTTAGTATTTTGGGTAGTATTATAAACAACGCCGACGGAATATACTATTTATTGCTGCTACTCAATTTTTCGGCTATCTGCGATACTGGTGCTTACTTTGTGGGCGTTACCTGTGGCAAACACAAGCTCTGCCCTGAGATTAGCCCTAAAAAAACTGTTGAGGGTGCGCTTGGCGGTATAGCCTCAAGCCTTATAGTAGGTCTTGTCTTAGTGTTCAGCTTCGGAAGAATGGAGCACATTGTACCAACCCTTATTTTAACAATTCCGCTTTGCATTCTAGGTATGCTTGGTGACCTTTTTGCATCGGCTATAAAAAGAAGTGTAAATTTAAAAGACTACGGCACGTTAATCCCCGGTCATGGCGGAGTGCTTGACCGCGTTGATTCTATCCTTATGATAGCGCCCGTGCTGTATATATTCATTGAGTTTGGGGTAATTTAATGAAAGAATTAATCATTTTAGGCTCTACAGGTTCAATAGGTACTCAAGCACTCACCGTTGCAAAGCAGATGGGTGTTCGCGTTACGGCGCTTACCGCCCATAAAAACGCAGAGCTTTTAGAAAAACAGGCAAGAGAATTTAAGCCGCTTGTGGTTGCTATGAGTGATGAAACGGCGGCAAAAGATTTAAAGTTAAGACTTCGTGATACCGACATCAAGGTTTTATCGGGTAATGATGGCGTATGCGAAGCGGCACGTACTACGGGTGACACCGTGCTTAGCTCAATAGTAGGTATTGCAGGTTTAAAGCCTACTCTTGCCGCTATAGACGAGGGTAAAAATATAGCCCTTGCAAACAAGGAAACCTTGGTAACGGGCGGCGAAATAGTAAAGCGCAGGATAAAGGAAAAAAACGTTTCACTTCTTCCTGTTGACAGTGAGCATTCGGCTATTTTTCAGTCTCTACAGGGTGTACCAAAAGGCTCACTTAAAAAAATACTGCTAACCGCTTCGGGCGGTCCGTTCTTTAACAAAACCCGAGAAGAACTTAAAAACGTAACCGTAAAAGAGGCGCTTAACCACCCTAATTGGTCGATGGGCGCTAAAATAACCATTGACTCTGCAACGCTTATGAATAAAGGTCTTGAGGTTATTGAGGCGGTGCATTTATTTGACGTAAAGCCAAGCGATATAGAGGTTTTAGTGCATAGACAAAGCATTTTACATTCTGCGGTAGAGCTTACTGACGGCGCCGTTATAGCACAGCTAGGCACCCCCGATATGAAGCTTCCTATTCAGTATGCGCTGTCCTACCCCGAAAGACTGGGTAGCTTTGATAGGCTTGACCTGTTTAAAGTGGGTGCGCTTACCTTTGAAAAGCCCGACTTTGAGACCTTTACCTGTCTTGGCGCTTGTATAAAGGCTATAGAAAAAGGAAATTTGGCGCCAACCTTTGTAAACGGTGCCAACGAGGAGGCTGTAGCGCTATTCCTTGACGGTAAAATCAGTTTCCTTAAAATCGGCGATTTAGTAAACGAGGCGCTATCACACGCGCCACATGTAGACAACTTTAATCTTGACGATATTTTTGCTTCTGACAAATTGGCTAGAGAATTTGTTAAAAGCCGCGTATAATTTTTTGAAAGGAAAGTGTTTGGTATTCCCGTTTTAAATTTTTTAAATAACGTTTGGCCGTATTTAGTAGCGGTGCTGCTGTTTTTAACACTTGTAATAATTCACGAGTTCGGCCATTTTATATCTGCAAAGATGCTCGGCGTTAGGGTTAACGAGTTTGCCGTAGGCTTCGGTCCAAAGCTTTTTAAAATAAAAGGTAAAGAAACCGAATATTCACTAAACCTCATTCCGCTCGGCGGTTACTGTGCCATGGAGGGTGAGGACTCTTCCAGTGACGACAACCGTGCCTTTTGCAATAAAGCACCTTGGCGCAGATTTATAGTTGTTGTTATGGGCGCTGTGTTTAACCTTATTTTAGGACTTATTTTGGTTGCCGTTTCGCTAATACCGGGTGACCGCTTTACAACCACAACCGTTGCCGAATTCAGAGAAAATTCGGTATCAAGCGAGTACGGTCTTGAAGTTGACGATAAAATAATTAAGGTTGACGGCAGAAGAATTTATTCAAGCTACGATTTAAGCTATGCCTTTACAAATATTGATGACGGAACAATTGACATAACCGTGCTTCGTGACGGCAAGAAAAAAGAACTAAACGACGTAAAGTTTAAAACCAGCGAAGCCGACGGTATCACCTATTTAAACGTTGACTTTTACGTTTACGGTGAGAAAAAAACGTTCGGCACCTTTATAAAAAACACCTTTGCCACCGCAACCTCTTACTGTGCGGTTATCTGGCGCTCACTTATTGATTTAATTTCAGGCAAATACGGTATAAGCGCCGTGTCGGGACCTGTGGGCCTTACCTCTGCAATCGGTAACGTTGCAAAGCAAAATCTTTTATCGCTAATTCCTATTATGGCGCTGATTTCTATAAATCTAGGTTTGTTTAACCTATTTCCTCTCCCCGCTCTTGACGGCGGCAGACTGTTATTTATTCTTATAGAAATGATATTTAGAAAGCCCGTTTCAAGAAAATACGAGGCTTTAGTTCACGGCATAGGCTTTGCAATACTACTTGCCTTTATGCTGCTTATAACGGCAAAGGATATCTGGACGCTTATCACTTAAAACCCAAGGGGTGAAAAAGGATGTATACAAACGAAACTACAAAGCCTGTAAAGGTAGGAAATTTAAACATCGGCGGCGGCGCACCTATAAGCATTCAGTCAATGCTAAACGCACCCGCCCACGATATTGCCGCTAACGTAAATCAGGCTTTAGAACTTCAAATGGCGGGTTGTGAAATCGTTAGAATTTCAGTGCCCGATAAAAAGACGCTTGACACCGTTTATGCACTTAAACAAAATATTAAAATACCCCTTGTAGCCGATATCCATTTTGATTGGAGACTTGCGGTTGAGAGCGTAAATGCTGGTGTTGACAAGGTTAGAATAAATCCCGGCAATATCGGTGACGACACCCACGTAAAAGAAGTAGCAAAAGTTTGCAACAGCAAGAATATACCTATTAGAATAGGCGTAAACTCGGGCTCACTTGAAAAAAACATTCTCGCAAAATACGGCGGTGTAACGGCAGATGCTATGCTCGAGAGCGGTCTGTACCACATATCCTTGCTTGAAAAATTTGATTTTAACAATATAGTTTTATCGCTTAAATCGTCCGATACAAAGCGTATGTACGACGCTTACGTAAAGGCTTCTGAGGTTTGCCCTTATCCCTTGCACCTTGGCGTTACCGAGGCGGGAACTAAAAATATGGGAACAATTAAATCCTCTGCAGGTATAGGCGGTCTGCTGCTTCGCGATATTGGTGATACGCTTCGCATTTCGCTGACCGACAACCCCGTTCAAGAGGTAATAGCCGCTAAAAATCTTTTAAAGGCTTTAGGTCTTCGAAATGACGGAATTAAGCTTGTATCCTGTCCTACCTGCGGCAGAACGGCTATTGATTTAATAAAGATTGCTACCGCCGCCGAGGAAAGATTTAAAAACATAGACAAAAACCTAACCGTTGCCATAATGGGCTGTGTTGTAAACGGCCCCGGTGAAGCTAGCGCTGCCGATATTGGAATTGCGGGTGGCAATGGCTGTGGTGTTTTATTTAAGAACGGCGAAATTTTATATAAAAATATACCAGAAGAAAAACTACTTGATATTTTAGAACAAGAGATTTTAAAAATGTAATTTGGAGTTGTAAAAAATGTATTCCCTAAGTGAACTTTTTGGCAAATATATAGACTCTGCGACGCTCGACCTTTTTTGTGGTGCCGCAGCTTTAAACTGCACCCTTGACAGTGAAAACCGCAGTTTAAAGGTAGAGCTTATTTGCGCCGATTACATATTAAGAAAAGATATAATTTCGCTTGAAAGCAAGATAAAATCCGCACTAAACCTTAACTCTATTTCACTAAATACTGTTTTTAATGCGGCTTGTCTTAAAGCCGATGCTATTGCCGATGCGGTCGACTGCCTTAAAATCAAAAAGGCGGCGGTAAACGGATATTTTACAGGTGCTGAATATTCACTGGACGGCGATACTGTAAATATTGAACTCGCTCACGGCGGACTCGAAACAATTAAAAATTGCGGGTTTGACTCAGAACTTAAAAATTACATAAAACAGCATTTCAACAAAGATATAGAAATTGTTTTTTCAGGTCAAACCGAGGCTGTAGAAATCGAACTGCCACCTCTGCCCGAGGCACCTCCTGTTTTTGAACAATATGAGCCAAAGGCACCGACATACGAGGTTAAAAAGACCGAAGAAAAGGTAGAAATCGATTTTTCAAAGCCACCGAAGGACCTACTTCCAATTTACGTTGACTCTGCCGAGGTTTTCTTAGGCAGAAGAATAGATAAAAACGTAAGGCCCTTAAAGTCTATAGCACCGCCGCAGGACGAAAATGATTCTATAAAAATCTCGGCTTGGGGCGAGGTTTTCGGCTGTGAAATTACCGATAGAGATACTAAAAACGGCAAAAAGATGGTTAGCGCCAAGTTCTTTTTCAGTGACGGCACAAACTCCTTTGCCGCCACCGTTAAAAAGTTTTTTGACCCTAAGTATTCTAAGGATTTAAACGGCGATGCTCACGCCTTTAAAAAATCGCTCTCACCCTTAAAGGACGGCGCCTTTGTAATTGTTAACGGCGACTACGGTTATGACAGTTGGACAAAAGATTTTATAGTTGACGTAAAGGCGTTGGCAAAAGTTCAAAAATACGAGCCGACCGATAATTTCGAGGGCACTAAACGTGTCGAGCTTCATTGCCATACCAATATGTCGGCAAAGGATGCTGTTGCCAGTGCGGGTGATATTATAAACCTTGCTCATAAGTGGGGACACAAAGCTGTTGCTATTACCGACCACGGCGTTGTACAAGCCTACCCCGCTATTGCCTCGGCAGTTTCAAAAATCAGAAAAAAAGACCCCGATTTTAAGGCGATTTACGGCGTTGAAGCATATTTTGTTGACGATATTCGCAACGATATAACTGATTTAACACCAAAGCAATTATCGAAACTTCGTTCACATCAGATAATTTTGGTTAAGGACCTAGTAGGTCTTAAAAATCTTTATAAATTAGTTTCCTTTGCGCATCTTGACGATTTTGCGGCAAGACCTATTACGCTTAGAAGTAAACTCGATAAACACAGAGAGGGCTTAATTATCGGCTCTGCCTGTGAACAGGGTGAGCTTTACAAGGCTATTATCGACGGCAAGAGCGACGAGGAACTCTTAGAGATTGCCAATTACTACGACTATCTCGAAATTCAGCCGCTTGATAACAACGCATTTATGGTAAGGGAGTCTCTGCTTCCCGATAGGGTGGATAAAAAGAGCGGTCAGGTAACACCAAACCGCTTTAGACACGTTACCGATATTAAGGTAATAAAGAACTTTAACCGCAAGGTTGTGGAATTAGCCGATAAACTCGGCAAAATGGTTGTTGCAACGGGCGACGTGCATTTTCTTAAAAAGGAAGACGGTATTATCCGTCAAATCGTTATGGCAGGACAAGGCTTTGACGATATAGAAAATCAAGCACCGCTTTACTTTAAGACCACCGACGAAATGCTAAACGATTTCAGTTATTTCGGTGATAGAGCACGTGAATTTGTAATAGATAATCCAAACCGCATTGCCGATATGATAAGCGGTGACGTTATCCCCGTTCCCGAGGGCAACTATCCCCCTGTTATCGAGGGCTCGGACGAATTGCTCAAACAAATTTGTTGGGACAACGCGCATAAGCTATACGGCGATAATTTACCCGAGGTTGTTGAGAAGCGACTTGCTAAAGAATTAAATTCTATTATAAACAACGGCTTCTCAATAATGTATATTTCGGCTCAAAAGCTGGTAGCCTACAGCGAAGAAAACGGCTATCTCGTAGGCTCTCGAGGTTCTGTAGGCTCATCCTTTGCCGCTACTATGGCGGGAATTTCTGAGGTAAATCCACTACCTCCCCACTACGTTTGCCCAAAATGCAGAAACAGTGAATTTTTCCTAAAAGGTGAGGTAGGCTCGGGCTTTGACCTTCCCGAAAAGGACTGTCCTGTTTGCGGAACACAGTACGACCGAAACGGCCACGACATCCCCTTTGAAACCTTCTTAGGCTTTAAGGGTGACAAGGTGCCTGATATTGACCTTAACTTCGCCGACGAGGTTCAGTCTAAGGTTCAAAAGTATACCGAATCACTTTTCGGCAGCGAAAACGTTTTCAAGGCGGGTACAATTTCTACCATTGCCGAAAAAACCGCCTTCGGCTTTGCTAAGGCTTATGCCGAAAAGATGAATATAACGCTGAGCTCTGCCGAGCTTAACCGCTTGGCAAGTATGGTTGAAAAATCAAAGGTAAAGACCACCACAGGTCAGCACCCTGCGGGTATGATAATCGTGCCCGACGGTATGCAGATATACGATTTCTGCCCTGTTCAGCACCCTGCAGACGACGTTAAGTCGGACATAGTTACCACCCACTTTGACTTCCACTCTATTCACGATACCATTCTAAAGCTTGATGAGCTAGGTCACGTTGTGCCGACCACCTATAAGTATTTAGAAGAGTATTCGGGTATTCCTGTAAGCAAGGTTTCGATGAGTGACCCCAACGTTTACAGCCTCTTTACCTCCCCCGCCGCTTTAGGTGTTACGGCAGAGGATTTAGACTCTAAGACAGGTACTCTCTCGCTTCCCGAATTTGGCACTCGAAATACCAGAGATATGCTTATGGACTGTAAGCCGCAAAACTTCTCTGACCTTTTGCAGATTTCGGGTCTATCCCACGGTACAGGCGTTTGGCACGGCAATGCAAAGTCGCTGATTGAAGACGGCACCTGCACCATTTCAACCGTTATCGGTACCCGTGATAACATAATGGTATATCTCATTTATCAGGGTATGGAGGAAGGAAGAGCCTTTAAGATTACCGAAACCGTACGTAAGGGCCTTTATGCCAAGGGCAAGATTTCGGAAGAGGATTGGCAAGCTATGGCTGAGGATATGCGAAAGGTAAACGTGCCCGAATGGTATATCGACAGCTGTAAAAAAATAGAGTATATGTTCCCTAAAGCCCACGCCGCCGCATACGTTATCGCGGCGCTAAGACTTGCTTGGTACAAGGTGTACCGTCCGCTTGAATTTTACTGCGCGTACTTTACCGCCCGTCCCGAAGACGTTGACGTTAAAACCCTTATGGGCGGTCTTCCAAAGGTGCGTCAGGTTATGAATGAAATAAAGGCAAAGGGCAAGGAAGCGGCTAAAAAGGAACTCGACGTGCTCGGTAACCTTATGATATTTAACGAAATGATGTCAAGGGGAATTGAGATTTTACCTATTGATATAAGGCACTCTCACGCTATGAAGTTTGTGCCCGAAAACGGCAAAATGCGACTTCCCTTCGGCGCACTTTCAGGCGTTGGCGAAAAGGCGGCATATTCGATTTACGATGCCGCACAGAAAGGCAATTTCGTATCCCGTGAGGATTTCGCCCTCGAAGCCGGTGTTTCCAAAACAATTATTAAGGAACTTGCCGACCTCGGCGCTATGGCAGACCTGCCCGATACAAATCAGTTGTCACTATTTTAATGTTGTAAATAATAAATAATAAAGAACAAATTATAAAATCGGTTTTTCGCTTAAGCAAAACGATATATAAAAACGCTTGTCAACTAACTCTTGTAGTTTAGTTGACAAGCGTTTTTTATTTACGCAAGATTAATATTTATTCGGTGTAAAAACAATCTTCTTCCCATTTTAAAGCATTGGTGTCAATGTAATTCCAAATTCTTGTGTAATCACTTTCATCACGAATAACGTGGTCATAATACGATTTTTGCCATAGTTTGTTTTGAAACGGCGGCAATAAATCATCTTTAACCTTATTTATATAATCGTTTGTTGTCATTGTTTTGAAAAAATGTATTGCATCTTGTAGGGAACGGCCTATGTGCCGTTCCGTTATATTAACCAACAGATGAATATGATTTGGCATAATAATGTATTTGTCAATTTTTATGTTTTGAAATTTGTTTTCTGTTTCCCGTATCCATTTATGTACGATTTGATTTTGGATACACGGAACGGCACATAGGCCGTTCCCTACGGTTTCAATTTCAAACAATTTTATTCTATATTTGGTGCATATTGTTACAAAATATGCACCTTGACTACTATAATCAAAATCTTTGAGCCTTGTTGCTTTTCTATTTGGTAAATCCATATTTATCACCGAAAAATTTTTGCGTTATATAAAATTTTACGAAAACTGTGAATTGTAAAGTGTGCTGTAGAAACCGCCAAGTTTAAGTAATTCTTCGTGGCTTCCCTGTTCGGTTACCGTGCCGTCTCGCACAACCAAAATGGTGTCTGCATTTTGAATGGTTGAAAGACGGTGCGCTATTACAAAACAGGTTTTGTCCTTCATAAGCTCGTTCATCGCCTGTTGAATTTGGATTTCGGTGTGTGAGTCAACGTTAGAGGTAGCCTCGTCGAGTATCAGCATCGGTGCCTTTGAAAGCATTGCACGGGCTATAGTGATAAGCTGCCTTTGACCCTTTGAAATATTAACGCCGTCGTCAGAAATTACAGTGTCGTAACCGTCGGGTAGGCTCTCGATAAACGAATGGATTTTAGCCGCCTTTGCCGCCGCAACAACCTCTTCTTTAGTAGCGTCCTCTCTACCGTAGGCTATGTTATCATACACAGTGCCGTTAAACAGCCACGTGTCCTGAAGCACCATTGTATATGCGCTTCTAAGACTCTCTCGTTTTATTTTAATAGCGGGAATACCGTCTATACGGATTTCGCCCTCGTTAGCATCGTAAAAGCGCATAAGCAGATTGATTATGGTGGTTTTACCCGCACCCGTGGGGCCTACAATTGCTATTGTCTGACCTACCTTTGCTTTAAGGCTTACGTTCTTTAATATAGTTTTATCCTTTACGTAGCCAAAGGTGATAGAGTCAAAATCAACGTTGCCCTTAACACTTTCGAGTGCTATAGCGTCGGGTAAATCTGCTTTTTCAGGCTCCTCGTCTAACACCTTGAAAACTCGCTCTGCTGCCGAAATTGCCGACTGGAACTCGTGCAAAATATTAGAAAACTCGTTTATAGGACCTGCAAATTTTCTTGAATACTGTACAAACTGCGCCACACCGCCGAGCGTTATAAACATAGCAGAACCCGCCGCGATAACGCCGTTTTGTGAGTACATATACAGCGCACCGCCGAAAACGGCAATTAAGGCTATTGATACGTTGTTAATCATATTAATACTAGGGAATAACAGCGCCGCGTTATATTCTGCATCGTAACACGCCTTCATTGCTTCCTCGTTATGCCTATTAAAGCGGCCGCAAATCACCTTTTGTCTGCCGTATGCCTCGATACTTCGAGCACCCGATAGCATTTCCTCAGCGTAGCCGTTAAGCTCACCGTATTTTTTAGACCTTGCGCTAAAGAGTGGCCTTACCTTTTTTGAACGGTAGCGTGTAAAAAGGATTGAAACCGGCACGGTGAAAAGGAAAATGAGTATCATCGGCTTTGAAATCTGCCACATAAAAATAAGTGAGCCTACCACGGTGTAGATACTCGTCATCACCTGAACTAAATCGTGCGACAGCGTACTGTTTATGGTATCAACGTCATAGGATAAATGGCTTATGATATCGCCTGTAGCGTGGGTATCGAAAAAGCCTACGGGCAGAGTATTCAGCTTTTCAAAAAGCTGTTTTCTCATAAGATGAATTATTCTTTGGCTTAAGTGTATCATTATAAGCGCCAAAAAGTAGGATAGCAGAGCCGATACAGCGTAGCACACTATCATAATTATAATGTTTTTCCAAACTTGCGGGAAATTTACGCCGCCCGCCTCTTCAATAGCATCAATTGCGGCGCCCGAATATTTGGGACCTAGCAGCGCTAACTGATTTGATAGCAGAGTAAAAATTATTGCGGGGATAAAAAGCTTCCATTCTCTTAGCACGTAACTGCCAAGGCGAAGGACTATGCCTCGTTTATTTTTCTTTTTTGCGTTATTTTGGTTATTCAACAAAAGCCCCTCCCATCTGCGAATCGCTGATTTCCTTATAGGGAGTGCAGTTTTGGAGTAGTTCCTCGTGTGTACCGATACCTATAATTTCGCCCTCATCCAAAACTACTATAGTATCGCAATTTTTAACCGAGCTGATACGCTGTGCTACCATAATAACGGTTGTGTCTTTAAGCTCATCGTTTAGGGTTTTGCGAAGCGTAGCATCGGTTTTATAGTCAAGCGCCGAGGAGGAATCGTCTAAAATTAAGATTTCAGGGTTTGCGGCAATGGCACGTGCAATTAGTATACGCTGACGCTGTCCGCCCGAAATATTAGTGCCCTTTGAGGCCAGAAGATGACTGTAGCCGTCGGGGAAGGCGGATATAAAATCGTGCGCCTGTGCTATTTTTGCGGCGCGGATAATATTGTCGTCCGAAATATCCCTGCCAAAGCGGATATTTTCCTCTATGGTTTCGGCATAGATAAAATCACTTTGAAGTGCCACGCCAAACATAGCGGTAAGCTCCTCTTTTGTATAGGCTTTAAGGTTTTGACCGTTTATTCTTATTTCGCCTGAGTCTGCGTCATAAAAACGGATAAGCAGTTTTACAAGGGTGGACTTTCCGCTACCCGTAGCGCCGATAATTCCAAGACTGCCGTTTTTGTTTACCTTTATATTTATATTGTGAAGATTATCCTTTTTGCCGAGATATGAGAAATTAACGCTTTCAAATACAATGTGCGCAGTTTCTTTGATTTGCGTTTTTTCTAAGGTGTCAAAGGTATCGGGGGTGTTTACAACCTCCATTATTCTCTTTGCCGAAGCGGCACACTTTGTGTACATAACAAACATACGGGATAGCGACATCATCGCCATAGAAATCAGCGTGAAATACTGCATAAAGGCTATAACCGTTGCGCTCGACGAGTTGCCTAAGTTTACCTGATAAGCAGCAACAGCTACTACCCCCGCGATACCGAGATTCATAAGCAGTGTCATAAAGGGGTTAACCGTGCTCATTAAAACTCCCGCGCGTTTTTCTTCACTCGCAAGGGCGGTGTTAACCTTATCGTAGCGGCGGTTTTCATAATCGTTTTTAGAAAGCGCCTTGATAACTCTGATGCCCTGAACGTCCTCTCTTGCTACCCTTATCATACTGTCAACCTTTTTTTGCACCCTTTCATAAAGCGGAATACCCTTTATCGAAACGGTGTAAACCACCACGAAGATTAGCGGCAGGGTTGCAATCATAACAAGGGAGAGTCTAGCATCCATAAACAGCGTGATTATTATTCCGCCAAGCAGTAATATAGGCGCTCTGACACCCATTCTCTGCATCATACCGATAAAGTTGTGAACGTTATAGGTATCCGAAGTAATTCTGGCTTCCAGCGACGGAATAGTGAATTTGTCGGTATCACGAGCCGATAGGTAAAGCGTTTTTCTGAACAGTTCTTCCCTCATTGCAAGGGAAAAGGTTGTTGCAACCTTTGCGGCTGAGCGGTTTGCCACTATATTGCCAACACAGGCAACAGCAGAACAAATAAGCATTATAACACCGTAAAAAATTATCTTTTTTATGTCAAGCGTTATAATCACCTTTTCAAGTATGTAGCTTAAAAGAAAGGGTAAAAAAAGCTCTGCGGCGGTGGCTACGGTTTTACAAAGAAAGCCGTAAAGCATTCTTTTTTTACACGGCTTTAAATATTTTAAAATTTGTCGCAACTTACATTTCCTCCCTATAAGACGTTATAGCCTTTGCCGTTTTCTCCATTTTAGACAGCACCGAGAAAAATATTTCTAATTCCTTGCTCGGTATATCCTCGCAAAGTTTTTGGTTCCAATCTCGCGTGATATCTATTACCAATGGATAAATTTCACGCATTTTATCGGTAGGATATACTAAAAAGCTTCGCTTATCGAGAGCGTTTGCCTCGCGGCGCACGTAGCCCTTTTCTTCAAGGAAACCAAGCGTTCTTGCCACCGTGCTTTTATTAAGGCAAAGCTCACGGGATAATTCCTCCTGTGTGCGACCTTCGTTATGGCAAATAGCCAAAATAAAGCTGTGGTGCGTGGCGCAAATGCCGTCAACCTTTAAACGCTCTGACCGAAAGGTTAACTGCGAACGGCTGATATTATTTAATGATTTCATAAACTTGGGCATTTTTTCACCTCAAATTAGTTGCATACGCAACAGTTGTATATGCAACTATTATATCCCACTTGCCCTCTAAAGTCAATATAAACATAAAAAAACTCGGGGTTAACCCCGAGTTTTTATACTTTATTAAACCGCTTTTAGCGTTTTGTGTTTGGTTATCAACTGTATAGCAAAAACTAAACCTACAAGCGCTATACCGACCATATCGGTAGTAAGTCCCGGATAGATAAGTAACAGTCCACCCGCGGCGCTTAATATTCGTTCGTACCACTTCATATTTTTCAGCAAATATCCTTCAAGTGCCGCCGAAACACCGAATATACCGATAACCGCCGTTATGCAGATTAAAACAACCTCTAATACGGTGGTTTCAACAAACAGCATTGCAGGATTTAGCGCAAACACGTAGGGCACGATAAATGCGCCGATAGCAAGTTTGGTAGCCGTGAATGCCGTTTTCATCGGATTTGCCTGAGCAATAGCCGCACCCGCATAAGCCGCAAGGGCAACAGGCGGGGTAAGGTCGGCAATAATACCGAAGTAAAAAACAAAGAAGTGAGCCGCTATAATGGGAACGCCCATCTTTACAAGTATAGGCGCACAGGTTGCCGCCATAATGCAGTAGTTTGCGGTTGTGGGCACACCCATACCAAGAACAATACAGCAAAGCATTGTAAGGAACAAAGCAATAATTACATGATCACCCGCAATCGCAACAATACCGTTAATAATTATATTCGCAAGACCTGTCATAGTAATCGTACCTGCGATAACACCTGCTACACCACAGGCTACAGCTACCGTAATCATACCCTGACCGCCTGCAGCTAAAGCCTCAAAAATTCGCTTTAGCGAGATACGGTTTTCTTTATTAAAAATACCCACTACTATGGTTGCAACAATAGCGGTAGCGGCGGCATAAGCAATAGAGCGGGAGCCTGAGCTTACGAGCGCTATTAAAATAATCAAGGGAAGAAGCAGATAGGACTGCTTTAGCAGAGGTAAAAATCTCGGAAGCTCTTCCTTTGTAAGACCGCGAAGTCCCTCTTTTTTAGCCTCTAGGTGAACGGCTATAAATATACCTAAGAAATAAAGCGCAGCAGGTAAAATAGCACGGACAACTATATTATTGTATGGCACACCGATATTTTCTGCCATAAGGAAAGCGGCGGCACCCATAATAGGCGGCATTATCTGACCGCCCGTTGATGCCGAAGCCTCTGCGGCGGCGGCAAATTCAGGCTTGTAGCCTGTTTTCTTCATAAGCGGAATTGTAACCGAGCCCGAGCCTACGGTGTTAGCAACCGAGGAGCCTGAAACCATACCCTCAAGCGCACTCGCAACAACCGCAACCTTAGCGGGACCGCCCGAAAATCCGCCAACAACCGAGTTTGCAATTTTTATAAAGAAATCGGCAATACCCGTTCTTTCAAGGAATGCGCCGAATATTATAAATATCGCAATAAACTTAACGCAGGTGTTAATAGGTGTGGACAAAACACCCGCAGTTGTTGAATAGAAAAGTTGGCTTAAGAGTGTCTGTATTCTTTTGAACATATCGGGGTTTGGAAGTCCCCAGAAAAGAGCGTAAACAATAAATGCACCTGCAACGCAGAGAATAGGAAGTCCCACACATCTTCTGCAAAGCTCAAAAAGGCAGAGAAGTCCTATTAAAGCTATAATTATTTGATACATTTCAAAGTTTCTGCCCTGTTTTACGATGCTCATCGCATCAACTGTATAATAGAAAAACGAGCCTGAACCTAAAGCCATTAAAACGATATCGTACCAAGGCATTGAGTTTACCTTTTGTGTGCCCTTTTTTATAGGGAACAATAAATAACCCGCAAAAACAATGGCACCCATAAAGCTCGAAAGAACTATTTCCTGAGGCCAGGTGGCAAAAAAGGTTACGTATATACAAAACAGAGAAAATGCCGCCAAAACACAGCTGACAACGATTTTAGGGATACCCTCCCAAACCCTTGTGTTTGATTCTCTGTCAAACTTTTTCATTACCGCATCCAAATCCATAGGCTCGTTAGATTCGGGTGCTTTCTTCTTAAACAACAGCAAAGTTTTAACCTACCTTTTAAATACTAAAATAGCTGCGACTAAAATTTGCCGCAGCTATTCTTAAAACCTGATAATAAGGTTAATTATTCAGTAGCTACATCGATACCCTTTTCTTTGAAATACTTAGCAGCGCCTGCGTGGAAAGGAACGGTCAGTCCCTCGGTTGCGTTCTCGAGTGTAAGCTCTGCGCCCTTAGCGTGTTCTGCCTTAATGCCGTCGATATTATCAAAGATTGCCTTTGTGATGTTGTAAACGTCGTCCTCACTGGCATCAGCATCTACAATAAGAGTTGCCTTAACTGTAACTGTTGCAACCTCTTCGGTCTGATTAGCATAAGAGTTTGCAGGAATCTTGTAAACTGAATAGAAGGTGTTGCTCTTCATAAGAGTCTCTGCGATAGCACCGTCAATAGGAACTATTCTAGCGGTGTCCTTGGTCATGCAAAGCTCGGTGATAGCAGGAGTTGGTGCACCTGCAACGATAAATGCGGCGTCAATCTTACCGTCCTTTAAGCCCTCTGCGCTCTGGTCGAAGTTCTGATACTGAGGCTTAATATCCTGCTCGGTAAGACCTGCAGCGGTTAAAATGTCGATAGCGTTAAAGTAAACGCCTGAACCGGGAGCGCCGATAGAAACCTTCTTATCCTTAAGGTCAGCAACTGTTTTAATGTCAGGATTGGTGGTTACAAGCTGAACAGCCTCTGCATAAAGACCTGCTATTGTGCGGAAAGAGGTAATCTTGCCGTCGGTCTCGAAAGAACGGGTTCCGTTCCAAGCATAGTGCATAACGTCAGACTGAACTGTACCTAAAGAATAGTCCTTATCATTAATGCCCTGAATGTTATCCTTAGAGCCGCCTGTAGAAACAGCGTTAACGGCAATACCTGCGTGATTATTTATGTACTGACCGAGTATACCGCCGTAAGCGTAGTATGTACCTGTTGGGCTACCTGTACCCATAGACATTGTTGTAGCACCGTTACCACCGCAAGCAGCAAATGAGAAAACAAGTGCTAAAGTTAGTAAAATCGCTAAAATCTTTTTCATTTACAAAACCTCCTCGAATTTTCAATATAAATTAACATATTTATTATACTAGAAAACAAAAAATATTTCAAGTATTAATTGTTTTGTACCTTTTTCCCCTTAATTTTATTAATCATTGTCACAGGCAATTGCATAAGAGCTAAAACTACAGGCAATAAAATCGGGAATCCCCACAGGTGATTGCCAAGTAGTTTTTCGAAAAGCTCCAGCGGATTGCCACTATCAGGCTCACGCAAAAACATAAAGTTTGTTTCCCATAAAATGTTTAGGAAATATATAGGAATTGCAAGTAAAATCAGTAGTGCAAGGCTTTTAAGCACCGCCTTTAAATTTAATTTCACCTGACCTGCAGATACAAGTAAAACGGGGTACATTACAAGAGAAATATGTATTAAAAAGCTGTGGAAATGGAAGAAGTTAAAAAACGGCGTTTCGGTCCAATTTGGAAAGAGAAGCGCCAGCGCCGCACCCGGTATACAAAAATAATAAAGAAAAGACCTAACAGTAGCCGTAGGCTTTATAACGTCAAACAAAATAAGCAAAATGTTTATTCCGCAAAGGTGAAGCGGAAGATAGCCTACCTCAAATTCGCCCACAATCGACACCACGATATTTTTAAGCATTTCCTGACAAAAAATATAAATACCCAATATTTTCAGCATCTTTTTTTGTCTTTCGGGATTTAAATTGCGATATAAAATACTTGCTAAAAAGATTAGCACCGCGCCCGATAAAAGCCACAGCAAATGCGTTTTATCAAAGGTAGAAAAGCCCAGTCCCTCAGGTATAGAGTCCTGCGTTTTAAAAAACATATTCATCACCCAAAAACATTTTAGCATATATTGTCGAAATTTGCACTAATTTTTTCAAAACAAAACAGCTCGGGATAAAGGGTCGCACTCTAAAGGACAGTGAAAAAGATGCACGAAAATTTCGTGCATCTTTTACTTTTGTCTTATACTGTAACAAGCAGGGAACTTGTATATCAGTTCCACTTGTTAGGAGAAGTTAAAACCCTTTTAACCCATCTCAAAAGAAGTGATATTGTGAGACTGGTCTCACAGTGATATTATTGCTTCGCAATAGTGTTATTGAAACCTTGCGGTTTCAGTTATAATTTATTCGCCCTAAAACTGCCGAAGGCAATACCACTTGTCGTAAGACAAATATAACTGCTTTAGCATATAACTCGCCGAAAGGCGAATAAAACCGGCGTTGTATCCTTACGGGTACAACGCCAAATCCCGAGCCGTTTAAGTTGTTGAGAAGTGTTTTGTTTTTTAGGGTTCATAGAAGGCAAAAGCCTTGCTTCCAGCCCTTATACTATTTTTATTTGTATATAAATCTTTTATATGTCGAAAGTTCTTGCTTGTATTTGTTAATATAATACTTTGCCATAGGCAGATTTTGTTCAAGATAGTTTCCGCATTCTTCTGCTTTGGCACCGGGAATTTCACCTGTGAAATCTATGATAAAATCGCACATATCTATAACTAGGTCATAAATATCCTCGGATTTGAGATGCCCGAACATAACTATATAGCAACCTGTTCTACAACCCATTGGTCCAAAATAAACAACGTCGTCTTTTTTAGCGCTGTTGCGAAGGTAGGTAGCGGCTAAATGCTCTATCGTGTGAAGGGCAGGCGTATCTATAACAGGCTCACGGTTAGGGGCAGTAATTCGCATATCAAAGGTGGTTACATCGCAACCGTTTTTAGCATCACGTCTTGAAACATACAAACCCGCTTCCAAATTCAAATGGTCTATTTTAAAGCTTTCTATTCTTTCCATAATATCCTCACATATATTTATTGCCCCAATTATATCATTAAAGCCGCAAAAATGCAAAAGGTTTTTAAATTTTATAATTGCAATCCAAAAAGGAATTGAGGTAAAACCTCAAGTCCTTTAATTTATTTTTTAGGATATTCTTTTTTTATATCGGTTACACCGCAAATGTAATCTAAACTTACATTATAATACTTCGCTAGCTTGATAATACTGTCAATTGGAATTCTTATTTTTCCAAGCTCATAATCCGAATACGTCTTCTGTCCTACATTTAATAGCTCCGCAATTTTTGATTGATTAAAATCGTTATCTTCTCTTAAATCACGAATGCGTTCATTATATTTCATAATATCACCTATGAAATTATAAATTAGAACAAATAACTCTATTGACTTATAGTGTTATAAACTCTATAATATTATCGGGTGATATTTATGTTTTATAAAAAAGAAAACGTTTGTCCTTGTGGATATTGTAAATATTTTAAATATATTGAATATGAAAAGGATTGTCTAATCGTTCAAAAAGGCATTTGCCGCAAACACGACTTACTACGAAATCCAAGCGACCACCTATGCGAAGATTTTATTCTAATCTCAGGTGTCCATACTAAAAAATGGTATCCAAACAAAAAAAGAACTTAGAAGTTGATTTCCCAAGTCCTTTAAATATTGTAATATGTTACGTTTTATGTTAAAATATTTTGGTGATAAATATGGATTTACCCAAAAGAAAACCAACTCGGTTACCACATTATGATTACAGCAAATCGGGATATTATTTTGTAACGATATCCAGTCAAAATAAAGCAAAAATTTTTGGCAACATCGTAGGGCAGGGGTCTCCCCTCCCGCAACTGTCAACACAAGGCGAAATTGTTGAAAAAACAATTTTATCTCTTAACAAAAATATCCGCATATAAATCCTGAGAAAGACATTATTAGGTTAAAACCTTAAAATAATGTATCCATCTTTTTTACAAATTATACTTTTCTTTTGTTGTGTTTATAGAAGAAATTAAAACCCGTCTGATTTTTCCGCAATCGTTTTGCAGTTCGGAATATACAGTTTTATCAATAATATCCGTTTTTGAAAAAAGTTTAAGCCAATATTCAGTTTCATAACATTCCTTTAATGCAATTTGAAGCTTTGAAACAAAATCAGCCTTACTTTGTGCATAATTTGCTTCGTGAATATTAGCGCCTATGCTAGTTCCACTTTTAAGAATTTGATTTTTTAAAACACCTTTACCCTGAATTTCATCAGTTAATTTAACGATTTTTACTGCAAATTCAACAGAAAAATCAACTAAAAAATTATCAGACATATTTTTTCTCCTTTTAATGAAATGCGCTTATGCGCATGAAATGATTTCATCATGAAATGCAACAGGTTGCATGAAATAAAATTTGCCGCAAAGCCTTATTTAAACAACATGCCGCACCCAAAAGGGAGCGGCACATTTCATTCTTTAGAATTTCATTCACAGCGTGAATTTCATTTGCCACAAGGCAAATTTCATTACAAATAATCTTCGATTATTTGTTCAGCGCTTCGTTAACAGCAACTGCGCAAGCAACGGTCATACCAACCATAGGGTTGTTACCTGCACCGATAAGACCCATCATCTCAACGTGGGCAGGAACTGAAGAAGAACCTGCAAATTGAGCGTCGGAGTGCATACGGCCCATAGTATCGGTCATACCGTAGGAAGCAGGACCTGCAGCCATATTATCCGGGTGAAGTGTACGGCCTGTACCGCCACCTGAAGCTACTGAGAAATACTTCTTACCCTGCTCGATGCATTCCTTCTTATAGGTGCCTGCAACTGGGTGCTGGAAGCGGGTTGGGTTGGTTGAGTTACCTGTGATAGAAACGTCAACGCCCTCCTTGTGCATAATAGCAACGCCCTCGCGAACGTCGTCAGAGCCGTAGCAACGAACCTTTGAACGCTCGCCGTTTGAGTAAGCAATTTCTTCTACTATCTCAAGGTTACCTGTGAAATAGTCAAACTTAGTCTGAACGTAGGTAAAGCCGTTAATTCTTGAAATAATCTTTGCAGCATCCTTGCCAAGACCGTTTAAGATAACTCTGAGCGGTTCTTTACGAGCCTTGTTAGCACTACGAGCTAGACCTATAGCGCCTTCAGCAGCTGCAAATGACTCGTGACCTGCAAGGAATGCAAAGCACTTGGTTTCGTCGCGGAGAAGCATAGCGCCGAGGTTACCGTGGCCGATACCAACCTTACGGTCGTCAGCAACAGAGCCCGGAATACAGAATGACTGAAGACCAAGACCAATTTTCTCTGCAGCCTCAGCAGCATTTTTAACGTTATCCTTAATAGCAATAGCACAGCCTACAACGTAAGCCCAGCAAGCATTTTCAAAGCAAATAGGCTGAATACCTTTAACGATGTTATAAGCATCAACGCCTGCCTTATCGCAAATTTCCTTTGCCTCTTCAATGGAAGAAATGCCGTGCTTATTGAGTTCTGCGTTGATTTGATTTATTCTTCTGTCATAAGATTCAAATAATGGCATAGTTCATTTCCTCCTTTATTATTCTTCACGTGGGTCGATAAGCTTTACAGCGTCATCAACTCTGCCGTACTGACCGCTAGCCTTAACTAAAGCCTCGTTAGCGTCCATACCCTTTTTAATCATATCCATCATCTTGCCAAGGTGAACAAACTTATAGCCGATGATAGCATCGTTTTCATCAATAGCAATCTTGGTGATATAGCCCTCTGCGAGTTCAAGATAGCGTGGACCCTTTGCAAGAGTTGCATAGGTTGTACCTACCTGTGAACGAAGACCCTTACCTAAGTCCTCAAGACCTGCACCTATTGGAAGACCGTTCTCAGAAAAAGCGGTTTGAGTTCTACCGTAAACAATCTGTAAGAAAAGCTCGCGCATAGCTGTATTGATAGCGTCACAAACGAGGTCGGTATTAAGTGCTTCGAGAATTGTTTTGCCAACCAAAATTTCAGAAGCCATAGCAGCTGAGTGGGTCATACCCGAACAGCCAACTGTTTCAACCAATGCTTCCTGAATGATACCCTCTTTAACGTTAAGGGTTAATTTACAGGTACCCTGCTGAGGTGCGCACCAGCCGATACCGTGGGTAAGGCCGGAAACGTCTTTAACTTCCTTTACCTGAACCCATTTGCCTTCCTCCGGAATTGGAGCAGGACCGTGATATGTGCCTTTAGCAAGTGGACACATATTTTCTACTTCATGTGAATAGTTCATATATGTACTCCTTTCGGTTATATAACAGTATTATATCAATTTCTACAAAAAAAGGCAATATGCAAATCGTTAAAAATTTGCATATTTGCCCTTAATTTATTTATATATGTGTGCAAATAATATCGGCTTCACCCATTAACGTTATACGGCACTTAGCAGGAACGAAAATACTGTCACCCTTTTTAAGACGCATACTGCCGCCGAGATAGCTTAGCACCGCCTCGCCGTCAAGAAGTACGGCTGATAAAAAGCTTTTTTCTTCCATAAGACCTGCCTTGCCCTTTAACGTCAAATGCTCGACCGTGAAATATTCGCACTGGGACAGAGTCTTTACAATGCCAAACGGATAGATTGTAATATCAGGCTCTAAATCGTTTCTTTGCATTCTTTTGCGGTTTATAACGTCAAGCGCCTTTGAAATATGTAAAGGTCTCGGCTTTCCGTCGGCACCCAGTCTGCCGTAATCCGAAATTCTATAGGCAAGATTTGTATTCTGCTCAACCTCTGCAAGTAAAATACCCTTACCCGCCGCGTATATTGTGCCCGGCTTTATATAAAAAACGTCACCTTTTTTAACCTTTACAAAGTTGCAGATTTCGTTAAGCGAGTTAGTTCTTATGCGTCGCTCTAATTCGTCGCGGTTTATTTCGTGTTTTAGACCGTATATAATATTTGTATCCTCTTCACAGTCAACCACGTACCACATTTTAGTTTTGCCGTGCTGACCTTCCTGTGCTAAGGCGTATTCATTATCGGGATGCACCTTAACTGAAAGACGGTCCTTTGCATCTATAAGCTTTACCGATATTGGAAAATACGGGAATTTTAGCACGTTTTCTCCCAGCACGTTAATTCCCATTTTGCTTACCGCTTCGCTAAGGTTAAGACCTGCAAATACTCCGTTTTTAACCGTGTTTTCAGCATGTTTATTGCAGGACAAAAGCCACGCCTCACCCGCGTGTTTCATATCGTCACTGCCTAAACCGAAATCGCTTACAAGCCTTTCGCCGCCCCAAAGGTGCTCACTTACAGGACTTGATAACAGTAAAGGATAAATCATTTAAAGTCCCCCAATTTAAACCTTATACTTATATTATATCATAATAAAATCTTTTTTCAAGCGCCCAGATAATACTGTACTGCCTCTTGCATAAAATCGGTAGTTACACCGAAATATTCAGCTAACGAATAAACGTTATCGTAACCCTTTTTTAGTGCAGTTTTAAAACTGGTTTTAGGTATCAAGGTTTTAATAGCCCAGTTTCTAGCCCTTTTTTCGTGTTTTTCGCGAACGTCAAGCGGCGAATAAACGTTATAAAAGCTAAGTGTTACACAATGCCCTATTTCGTGCGCTAAGCAGACCTTTTCTTTGGCGCCGCCGATATCGTTATCTAGTGCGACGTACAAATTTTGACCGCTCTTTACCGAAACCGAGCCGTTTTGCTTTAAATCAAACCGCTCTACCGTGATACCGCTTTTTTCAGCTATATTATATAGCCTATTTGTTTCCATTCTCTCGCTCCTTGATATAATCGGCGTAGCGTTTTACCTCGTTCCACATCTCATCGGTAACAAGCGTTCCGCCGCCGAAAAGCGCTACCTTTAAAGCGTCCTCGTCCGACTTTACTTCCCTTCCCGTGAGAAAATCAATGCTAACGCCGAAATAATCTGATATTTTGCTAAGTGTTTCAAACGACAGAGATTTGGTTCTGCCGCAGCTGTAATCCGAAAGGGTTGAACGCGGAACTTCACATTCCGTGCATAAATTGGTGATATTTATGCCTCTTTCCTTACATAATTCCTTTATTTTCCCATAGGTATCCATACTTGCTTCCCCTTGATTTACGGATTTCCGTAATTTATACTTGACAAATTCGAAATTCCGTAATATAATATACTTGTGGTTACGGATTTCCGTTATTTTTTCGATTGCAAGGTTATTATATTACGAAAAGCCGTAATTGTCAAGGATTTTTTAAGGAGATGCAAAATTAGTGTACATTTGTCAGGACTGCAAAAATTTATTTGAGGAAGCTACAAATTTTTACGAAAGGCATAATCTTGATACCCCGCCATACGAGGAGCACAAGGCTTGTCCTAACTGCAATTCGGAAAAAATTGTTGAAGAGGAAAAACGCTACTGCCGCTGTTGTGGAGCAAGACTTAGCTACGGGGTATACGGATACTGCAATAACGCCTGTAGAAAAAAGGGTGAAAAAATGTGGAAGCTGCAAGAGGAAAAAAGGATTTTAGCGCAGTCAAATCCCCTCTATAAGCTTACCCGCGCCCTCGATTTATATAATTCATTAAATCACACAAATTTAAGCTACGGACAGTTTGTAACCCTTGTTTTACCAAAGCTTTCAAAGAAGGAGAAAAGAAAATATCTATGAGCGTTGAAACTGCCAGAGACTATCTTAAAAATTACCGTCTTTTACAGGCAAAGATAACAAGACTCGAACAGCTACTTTGCGAATGTCCCGAAAAAAGAGAAAAATATAAAAAGGAATTAGACTCAACCATTTTACTTCGCGACAAAATCGAAGATAGCATAGATGCGGTTGACGGCGGAATACTCAGCGAAATACTATCGCAAAAATATATCTGCGGCCGTTCGCTTGAGCAAATCGGTTATCTTATAAACTACAGCAAACGTCAGACCGAGCGTTTACATATAAAAGCGTTACTCGAACTCAAAATAATTTAAAGCTATTATTTTCCGCTTGAATTTTTAGCGGATTTTATATATAATATAAAAAGAACATTTGTTTGAAAGGTGAGTGTATTATGGGCGACAGAATTATTCTTCATTGCGACCTTAATAATTTTTTTGCCTCGGTTACGCTTCTTTCAAACGTAACGCTAAAACAAATGCCTGTGGCGGTGGCAGGAAGCGTAGAAGCCCGTCACGGAATAATACTTGCTAAAAACGAAGTGGCAAAAAGCTTTGGTGTTAAGACCGCCGAGGCTATTTGGGAGGCAAAACAAAAATGTCCCGACCTTATAATACTGCCGCCCGATTATAAAAAATACAACGAATATTCTATAAAGGCGCGGCAAATTTACGAAAGGTATACCGATATAATAGAGCCTTTCGGTATCGACGAATGTTGGCTTGACGTTACGGGAAGCGTTATGCTTTTTGGAAGCGGTGAAGAAATAGCGCATAAAATAAGGCGCGATATTAAAAGAGAACTCGATATTACGGTATCGGTAGGTGTGAGCTTTAACAAGGTTTTTGCAAAACTCGGCTCTGACCTTAAAAAGCCCGATGCTGTAACCGTGATTTCAAGAGAAAATTTTAAAGAGAAGGTTTGGGGACTGGAAATCGGCGCTTTACTTTTTGCAGGAAAAAGCACTGTGACTCGGCTTAATTCCTCAGGTGTTTACACAATAGGCGATTTAACGCTCTGCCCTGATTCTATGCTTAACCGTTTGCTCGGAAAAAACGGAGTCGAGCTTAAAAGGTACGCTTTAGGACTAGACTCCACCCCCGTTGTAACACCAAAGAGTACCGACAAGCCAAAAAGCGTTGGTAGAACGGTAACGCCGCCAAAGGATATTAAAACAAACGACGAGGTTTGGAAAATATTTTTAGAGCTGGCCGAGGATATTTCCTCTCAGCTCAAAACTAAAAACGTTTTTGCGGGCGGAATAACAGTTCACACAAGAGATACCTGTCTTTCAACAAAAGAAACCTCCCGAAGCTTTTCGGGAGGTACAAACAGTGCTCTTATTTTAGCCAAAAAGGCTTTTGGTTTGTTTTGTGAGACGTACACTTGGGATTTACCGCTTCGCTCGGTGGGTTTTAGAGCCATAAGCCTGCGCGACGACACCTGTGCTGTTCAAACCGACCTTTTCGGCAACAGCGAAATAGAGGAAAAAGAGGAGTTAATCGAAAGCTCTATCGACAAGGTGCGTGAGAAATTCGGCGCTGACAGTATAAGACGTGCCACCGTTATTGAAACTAAAGATATCTAGCGAACAACCCTTTTTACTGCCTTAACTAAAGGCGGCAAAACAAAGGCGAAAACTATAGCTATTAGCACACCTGCCAGAATTCTGTTGAAAAGGCTTATACCTAAAAGCGCAGCGGGATAATGATAGATTTTACTGTCTATATAAAGCACAACCGTATTTACCGCTGTAACCAGCAACGAGCTTATAATGGTGCTGATACACAAAATATACGGCTTGGTGCTTCTTTTGAACAGTATAAACAAATATCCCATTGAAATACCTCTTATAACTGCGGGTAAAACCCAAAGAAGTGTTGTGGGGGCAATACCGTAGGTAATAAGCTGACCTAAAAAGGCGCCTATAAAGCCTACTGCGGCACCCCAAAGCGGACCGAAAACAACCGAAGCAATTATAACAGGAAGACCCGAAACCGAAATCTTCATAGTTCCGCCAAACGGCGCACTAAAGCTGACAGCCAGATAATCGAGTCCCACGTATAGCGCCGCAAGTACGGCACATACGCAGATTTTTTTGATGTTTGTTTGTTTTTTTGACATAATTTAACCTCCTATTACCCGTTTTCCCGAATAATAGGAGGTGTTTTTATACCCTTATTAGTCGGCAGCGGGATGCGATTTCAAAACCGTGAGTCATTTTAACTCTTCGTCCTGTCGGCAACTCCCCGTCCGCCAAGCACTTAACGCTTTGAAATCTACTCTGCATTTTGTTTTGTTTATTATACTATATTGTATGTATTTGTCAATACCAAAAAGTAAAAAAATTAAAGTTCTTTTACAAACTCACCTATACGGCGAAGCGCCTCTAAAATATGCTCAACGCTATAGCAATACGAGGCTCTTATAAAGCCCTCGCCCGAATCACCGAAGGCGGTGCCCGGTACTACCGCTACGTGCTTAGCCTCTAAGAGTCGCTCACAAAATTCTTCGCTTGAAAGACCTGTAGACTTAATCGAAGGGAAGGTATAGAAAGCACCCTTAGGCTCGTAACAGGTAAGACCGATTTTGTTAAAGCCGTCGGTCATAAGTCTGCGGCGGCGGTTATATTCCTTTTGCATTGATAAAACCTGCTCGTCACAGTTTTTTAGCGCCTCAATAGCGGCATACTGTGAGGTTGTGGGCGCACACATTATGGCAAACTGATGAATTTTTGTTATCTGCTTTATGATTTCACTGGGTCCACAAGCAAAGCCCAAACGCCAACCTGTCATTGAAAACGCCTTTGAAAAGCCGTTTATCGTAACCGTTCTTTCCCACATACCGTCCAAAGACGCGATACTAACGTGAGGATTTCCCGTAAAGGTAAGCTCGGAATAGATTTCGTCGGATAATACTATTATATTCGTACCCCTTAAAATCTCGGCTATAGCCTCTAAGTCCTCTTTTTCCATTACGGCACCCGTTGGGTTGCAAGGATAAGGGAGAATAAGCACCTTGGTTTTTGGTGTTATAGCACTTTTCAAAGCCTCGGGCGTTAGTTTAAAATTATCCTCTGCCTTGGTTTCGATTATAACGGGCTTACCGCCTGCCAGTATTGTTATGGGCTCATAACAAACGTAGCTGGGCTGTGGGATTATAACCTCGTCACCCGTTTCTACTAATGCGCGGATAGCGGCGTCAATAGCCTCGCTTCCGCCAACCGTTACCAAAATTTCCTTTTTAGCATCGTATTTTGTATTGTATTTCCTGTCGAGATATTTTGAAATTTCTTCGCGTAAAGCTTCCATACCGCTGTTAGCGCTATACCTTGTTCTGCCTCGCTCTAACGATTCGATACCTGCTTTTCTTATCTGCCAAGGGGTTTGAAAATCAGGCTCACCGACACCCAGCGATATAACGTCCTCCATTGTAGCGGCAATATCAAAAAACTTCCTTATACCCGACGGTTTGATGTTTACAACATCCTTATTTAAAACCGATGAGTAATCTATCATATTAAAATCTGCCCCCTGTCATCCTTTTCAGAGTCGAGGAAGGAAACGTCCAATTCCTTATATCTTCTCATAACGAAATGTGTTGCCGTGCTTGTTACGGAATCAATTGTGGCGAGTTCTCTTGCTACAAAACGCGCGATATCCTGAAGTGTTCTGCCCTTTACTACAACGTTAAGGTCATAAACGCCCGACATAAGATATACAGACTCAACCTCCTTGTAGGAAGCAATTCTTTGAGCTACGTCTTCAAAGCCTAAATCTGCCTTTGGAACTACGTTTAACTCGATTATTGCAGAAACGTACGGGTCCTCTAAATTATCCCAGTCGATAACCGCCTTATAGCCGCCTATAATACCCTTTTTCTCGTATTCCTTAATCTCGGCCTCAACCTCGGCTTCGGTCTTACCGAGCATTACGGCTAACTGCTCGTTTGTGTATCTTGCGTTATTTGATAGTAGTTTTAAAAGCTCTGATTTCATTTGAATTCCTCCAAGCATTTATATTATTTTTAATTTATTCTTTAATAAGTACCTTTTCTATCTTTCCTATGTACAGTTTATGAAAGTCGTTGTTTTCATAATTTTTAAGAGGCTCTGTATCACAAAAATTTTCTTTTTTTATAGAGTCGGTATACTGCTTTTTGCAAACGAGAACCAGTCTAGCCTCACTAAAATATACCGAATTATTATCAAATACAGGTGTTAGGTTACATTCCTTTGTTTTGTTTATATCCCGTCCACTCATTTTTCCGCAAACCGAGTGGATTTTTTTATTGTCACCGTAAAAGCTTAACGTAAAATAATCACTCTTTTCGGTAAACTCTATAGTATATCGCTGAGGGCGGACAAACACGCAGACCGCATCATTTCCCCAAAGCTCACCTGCAAAGCCCCAAGAAACCGTCATCATATTGTAGGCTTCCTTGTCTCCCGCCGTAAGCAACGCCCATTCCTTAGAAATTAAGTTTATAAGATTATCCTTAATTTCTATAGGCTTTATTTCTTTAAACATTTTTATCACCCATTAAAGCGTATGTTTTTTAATTTTCTTCTATACTAGCTTTGCGCTCATCTAAACTTTTTTTCATAGCATTATAAACCCTGTCACCTATTGCGTCGGTATGACCGTCGGCAAATTCCTCGGGGTATATAACGTCAACAACGTCTAAATACACGTCGGTATGCTTTATAAACAGTCTTTTGTGAATACGGCACATACCCCATAACGTGCAGACAACTATAGGCGCCTCGGCTTTAACGGCAATTTTAAAGGCGCCGTTTCTAAGCGGCTGTAAATTACCGTCTACGTTAGCATAGCCCTCGGGGAAAATACCGATTGAAGCCTGTCTTTCCTTTAAAAACTTTGAAGCCTTAACTATGGTTTTAGCCGCCTCGCGATTGTTTTCGCGGTCAATTGGCAGACAATGAAGCCTGTGCATAGCCTTTGCAACAAAGGGATACATATCGTAGGCCTCTTTTTTTGCTATAAAGCCAAGTTTCAAATGCGGAAGCTCTTTTATAATAACCGCAGGGTCTATTTCGTGCGTGTGGTTGCAAACAAGCATTACCCTGTCGTTTTCGGGAAGCATATCAAACCCCGAGGTATGTACCTTTACCCTTACAAGTGTAAAAAGTAAGGGTAGTGATAATTCAACTACTTTTCTAAAGGCTTTGGAATTTTTATCGGGGTCGCTTTTTAAATTAACTGTTTGAACGCAAATTACTAAAATCAGCAATTGTATTACCACAAATGCCAAGGTAAAGCCTAAAAGCAACACAACACACAGCCACCAAGAATATGGCTCTCTAAAGATATTTACAAAATTATCAAGCACTAGTATCAACGCGGCTGACAGCACTAAATATACATATAGCAAGGCTTTCCCTCCTAGTTTTGTTTTCTTACTATTTTGTATTCGTCGCCCAAACTAAAATAGGGACAGTTATAGGTAGTGAAGCTTAAAAACTTTGCCATTTCGTCCTCGTCCAGATTGCAGTCACAAAAATAGCTTTGCGCTTCCTCATCGTAAACGTAGTTAGCACACAATTCGCAATCGGTAATCCTTTTTTTCATTTTGTTCACCTTACTGCCTGACTGTACCAATCGTTTTTCTCTATCGGGTTTGCGGCGATATATTCGTCAAAGCTCATATTATCATAAATGAATGCATGGATTATCTTTGAAGCGTAGTTTAAGTCGTAATAAACCACCGAGCCGAAGCTTCCCGAGGGCGCAGACATAAGGAAACTTTTATCCTTTTCATTAAGCGGCACTCTCGCCTGCTCGAAGGTAGGCGAATCAAACATTATCCTAAACGCTATACTTATAATTTCAGAGTATGAAAGCGAGGTTTGTGTGCAAGGCAGCAACGCCTTTACCAAATCTATGTACTGCGATTTAGAAAGAGTTTTCGCTTTATTAAAAAGCTGCTCCATAACGTAGCGCTGACGGTCGGTTCTGCCGTAGTCGTTATTAGTGCCCCAAACGTTCTTAACGTAACGTATTCTTGAATATGCTACCGCCTGAATACCGTTCATATGATAGGTGCCCGGCTCTGTAAAATAATATTGCTCAGGGTCCTTGCCAACCATACCGCACGCTTCTTTAATTGTATCGTTAATTCCGTGGGTGCGCTGTTCGGCAGGTGCTACCTCTTGCTCAACAAGGGTTACGTCTATTCCGCCTACCGCATCGATAATATCCATCATACCGTTAATATTTACGGTGGCATATTCCGAAATATCCAGTCCGAAATTTTGGTTTAAGGTCTTAATTGCAAGTTCGGGTCCGCCGTAAGAATAAGCGGCATTTATCTTTGTGTAGGTGATTTTACCGTTTCGCTCAATCGGAACCAAGGTATCTCTCACAACCGATATAATCTTTACCTTTTTAGTCTTGGTATTAACGCTTAAAACCATTATACTGTCTGAATTACCCTTAAATGAAGTAAGGCTTCTTGTATCAATACCGAAAAGAGCGATGTTTATAATCTCTTCCTCTATAACCTCCTCAAATCCCAATGCCTCAGGCTCCTTTGTTATCGGCTCATAGTTATAATCAAAGGCTATCGAAACGTATGCAAAAACCGAAACTATGGCAAGGACTAAAACCAAACTTAAAGATATTAAAATCTTAACCGCAATCGGTATTTTTTTGCGATTTTTTTTGCGCTCTTTTGTTTCGGAAACTGTAGATGTATCCTTTAAATCGTTACAGGCAGCACCCTGCAAGTTTTTATCCTTATCCATTTTTTCACCCCGCTTAATTTAAGTGTATTAAAGGTTATTGCTCACTTGTAGTATTATCATTATCATCTTCGCCGGACGTGGTGCTTGAGGTATCGTTATCATCGTCGTCCGAGTCCGACGAAGTATTCGAAGAAGTGTTTGATGATGTGTTAGAAGAAGTATTCGACGACGTATTTGAAGAGGTGTTTGACGAAGTATTCGATGACGTATTAGAAGAAGTGTTTGAAGAGGTATTCGACGATGTGTTAGAAGAGGTATTTGACGACCCGCTTATTTCGTAATCGCCCACCGCATCTCTGTACCAGTCGTTCTTCTCAATCGGATTTTGCTCTATGAAGGCATCAAAGGTCATATCGTCATATATAAAGGCACGTATTACCTTTGAAGCATAATTTAAATCATAATAAACAACCGAGCCAAAGCTTCCCTGAGGCGTTGGCATAACAAAATTCTTGCCGCTTTCGTTCATTGGGACCTTTGCCTGTTCAAAGGTCGGAGAATTAAGCATTACCTTTAATGCTATACTCATAATTTCAGAATATGAAAGGGAGGTTTCGGTGCAAGGAATAAGCGCTTTTGCAAGGTCTACGTACTGTGATTTTGAAAGTGTTTTCGCCTTGTTAAAAAGCTGCTCCATAACGTAGCGCTGACGGTCGGTTCTGCCATAGTCGTTATTTGTACCCCAAACGTTTTTAACGTAACGAAGTCTTGAATATGCTACCGCTTGAATACCGTTCATCTGGTATGTGCCCGGCTTTGTAATATAATATGGCGTAGGATCAATATCTAACAATGCACACGCTTCTTGAATAGTGTTGTTAATTCCGTGGGTAGCTTGTTCTACCGGCGCTACCTCTTGCTGTACAAGCGTTACCTCTATTCCGCCTACCGCATCGATAATATCCATCATACCGTTAAAGTTAACGGTAGCGTATTCCGAAATATCAAGACCGAAATTTTGGTTTAAGGTCTTAATTGCAAGTTCGGGGCCACCATAAGCGTATGCGGCGTTTATCTTTGTATAGGTGATTTTTCCGTTTCGCTCAATTGGAACCAAGGTGTCTCGTAAAATCGAAATTATCTTTACCTTTTTAGTCTTGGTATTAACGCTTAAAATCATTATACTGTCTGAATTGCCTTTGAAGGAATTTAGATTTCTCGAATCTATACCAAAGAGCGCAACGTTTATTATTTCCTCACTAATTACCTCGGAAAAGCCCAAATCCTCAGGCTTCTTGGTTATGGAAACGTAGTTATAATCAAAGATTTTAAGCAGACATACCGCCGCAATAGAAAAAACAAGCACCAGCGAAACTAAAGTTATAAGCACTGTTTTTTTTGCTTTTGACAGTCTTTGCCACCAATTTTTTTGTTGCTTTTTGTTGTTGTTATCTTTTGAAAAGGAATTAAGGCTAATGCCGTCGGCTTGTTTTAATAAATTTTTGCCGGAATCGGAAACTATATCCTCATATTGCGGCTTTTCGCTTGTGGAGGAAATGTCTTCAAAATCCGTATTAACCTTAAATCCAAAATTGTTTTCTTGGTTCATTCTTTCACACCCATATATATTTTAGTGAAATAAATTCTTAATATGCAAATTTTTATTTTAACATAAGAGAATAAATTTCACCCTTTTTAAAGCCTGTAGTAGCCGCCGCTTCCTTTGCCGCAAGGGAAGCCGACATACCGCTGTTTATTAATCCCTTAGCGATTTCTACAGCCTCTTGTATCGTATATTCTTTTTGTTTCTCTTTCTCTTTTCCCTCAACAATTAAAACGTACTCTCCACGCGGTGTGTTTTGAGTAAAATAATCTATAGCCGTTGAAAGTTTAAATCTTAAAACTGTTTCGTGAAGCTTTGTTATTTCTTTTACAACCGCTACGTTTCTCTCTCCCAAGGCACTGTACAAATCCTTTAAGGTGTTTAACAGCTTGTGCGGTGCCTCGTAAAAAATAATTGTTCTCTCTTCGTTTTTTATGCTTTCAAGATGCTCTTTTCGGCTTTTTTTATTAACCGACAAAAAGCCCTCGAAACAAAATCTGCCGCTTGGCATTCCCGAAATGGCCAGTGCCGTCGCAAAAGCGGTGGGACCGGGGACCGATTCTATCTGCACACCTATTTCGTGCGCTTGGCGAACCAGTTCTTCGCCGGGGTCGGAAATAGCGGGCATACCCGCATCGGTAACCAAAGCACAGCTCTCTCCCTTTAAAATGCGGTTTATAATTATCTCGCCTTTTTCGGTCTTGTTATGTTCAAAATAGGAAATAAGTTCTTTTTTTATTCCAAAGTGGTTAAGTAGTTTTAGCGTTACCCTTGTATCCTCGGCGGCTATAAAGTGGGCCTCAGATAAAATTCTAACCGCTCTTGGCGATAAATCCTCAAGGTTTCCTATAGGCGTTCCTACAACGTAAAGCTTCTGACTCATTAAAGGTACGCCTCCTTATAAGCACCGTAAATCTGCTTCATTTCATCTGAAAAATCGCCGTTTTCTTCAACGTAAAGTTCTGGCTCGATTACAAGACCTGTATTACCGCACCGTCTGCCCTCAAGTAAAAATAGCCACGGCGCGTTACCCTTTCTTTGAGTTACAAGGCGAAGACGCTTAGGCTCTACCTTGTATTTTCGCATTAACTCCATAAGCTCTGCCAGTCTTTCAGGGCGCTGACACATACAAAGTCTGCCGCTTGTCTGCAAAAGCTTAGCAGAAACCGCTACTATATCCTCCATAGTGCAGGATACCTCGTGACGAGCCTGTCGTTCAATGCTGTCAGGATTTTTAATACCTGCATTTTCTGCCTTGTATGGCGGATTACAGGTTACAAGTGTAGCTTTCCCAAACTCCACCTTGCCCTTTAAATCGTTTAAATCTGAATTTATAGCGGTGAAATTTGTGAAATTATTCTTTTTAGCCGACATTTTGGCAATTTCTATTGCCTCGCCGCTTATATCTACACCGATAGCGCTAACCGTTGGCTTGTCCCTTAAAATAAGGAACGGAATTATGCCACAGCCTGTGCCTAAATCTATCATTTTATCATTATTTTTTGCTTTTGCAAAATAACTCAGTAACACCGCATCAGTGCCGAAGCCGTGATGGCGCGAGGTGTAAATTTCTACACCTTTTCCTAAAGGCTCTAACCTTAGCTTCTGCTCCATTTTACACCCTGCGGGGTATCCTCTAAAATGATTCCCATTTCCTTTAGTTTATCTCTTATAGCGTCCGCCGTTGCGAAATCTCTATTTTTACGAGCCTCGGTACGTTTAGCGATTAAATCCTCAATCTCGCTGTCAAGTGCCTCGGTTTTGCGGTTGTAAACAAGACCTAACACGCCTGTAAGCTCATCAAAAATTTCTGCACAGGCGGTAAGGGTTGCCTTACCTGCGTTTTCAGCAATAGCGGTGTTGATTTCACGAACTAAACTGAATATTGCGGCGAGAGCGTCGGCGGTATTGAGGTCGTCCTCCATAGCGCTTATAAACTCTTGCTTTCTCTTTTCGATAAATTCAGGGATTTCGCCGCCGTCGTTAGCGTTTTTAATTGCAAAATCTATATTATCACGGCAGGTGTAAAGTCTTTCCAGCGCATTCTTGCCCTGCTCGATAATATCAACCGAATAGTTAATCGGTCCTCTGTAATGTGAGGAAATCATCAGATATCTTATTGGCTCGTAGCCGTATTTTTCGGCAACGTCACGAACCGTGAAGAAGTTATTTAAGGATTTTGACATCTTGTGGTTGTCAACGTTTATAAAGCCGTTGTGCATCCAATAGTGCGAAAATTCACAGCCGTTTGCACATTCGCTCTGCGCAATTTCATTTTCGTGGTGTGGGAATATAAGGTCAAGACCGCCGCAGTGAATGTCGATAGTTTTACCTAAGTATCTGCCCGACATAGCAGAGCACTCGATATGCCAACCGGGTCTACCTTTACCCCAAGGAGACTCCCAGAAAGGCTCACCCTCTTTAGCGCCCTTCCAAAGACAGAAATCCATCGGGTCCTCTTTTATATCGCCGACGTCAATACGTGCTCCCGCCTCCAAATCCTCAAGAGGCTGATGCGATAGCTTTCCGTATTCCTTGAACTTCTTGGCTCTAAAGTAAACGTCGCCGCCTACGGCATAAGCATAGCCCTTTGCTTCGAGCTCTGATATAATTCTGATAATTTCGTCGATATTGTCGGTAGCCTTTGGGTGAACTGTAGCCTCACGCACGTTTAGTCCCTTAGCGTCTACCCAGAATTCCTTTATATAACGCTCGGCAACCTCTGGTACTGTTATACCCTCTTCGTTTGCCTTTCTAATTAGCTTATCGTCAATATCGGTAAAGTTCTGAACGAAATTAACCTTAAAGCCGCGCCATTCGAGATAGCGGCGAAGCACGTCGAAAACACAAAGAGGTCTTGCATTTCCTATATGGATTAGGTTGTAAACGGTAGGACCACAGGCATAAATTTTAGCCTCGCCCTCTTTTATTGGGATAAATTCGTCCTTTTGTCTAGTCAGTGTATTAAAAATTTTCATAGCTTTTCATCCTCTGCTTTTACCTTATTTTCGCCCTTTAAGGCGGCTATCTCCTCTTTAAGTGAATTAAGTTCTTGCCAAACAGGGTCGGGAATATGAATTTGGTCAAGCGGTTTTAGAGGCTCTACCTTTTTGCCGTTTTGCCTTACAACCCTTGCAGGAACACCAACCACGGTTGAATTGGGCGGTACCTCTTCAAGTACCACAGCACCTGCGGCAACACGCGAATTATCACCTATCTTAAACGGACCTAAAACCTTAGCACCCGCACTTATCATTACGTTGTTTCCAATGGTTGGGTGACGTTTGCCGACGTCCTTACCCGTACCGCCTAATGTTACGCCCTGATAAATCAGCACGTCGTCACCAATCTCTGCCGTCTCACCTATCACTATTCCTGTGCCGTGGTCGATAACAAGCCTTCTGCCAATAGTAGCGCCGGGGTGAATTTCTATACCCGTTTTTCTAACCGCCCTTTGTGACACGAAACGGGCTAGAAAGTGCATACCGTGGGTATAGTAAAAATGGGCGCGGCGGTGCATTCTTATCGCCTTAAAGCCTGGATACAGGAAAAATATTTCGAGGTTGCTTGTTGCGGCAGGGTCACGGTCTCTAAACGCCTTAATATCCTCTTTTAATCGTTTGAACATTTTATTCTCCTACTTAGATGTGTTTATATAATCCTTTGCGTCATACAGGTAGATAGCACCCGAAACAGCGCAAAGCAAGGTTGAAATCCAGAAAAGAACAAGAATTATAATATCCGAAATAGGCTCGATAGCGGTAATTCCAAAATCCTTAATCAGCACGTATGCGAAAAGTGCTAAAATAATACCTGCCATTTGGCTTACGGTTTTAAGCTTACCCCATATATTTGCGGCAATAACCTTTCCGCCGCTGGATACTACCACCAGTCTTATAGACGATACCGCAAACTCTCTGAAAAGCACTATAAAGGTAATGGCGGTCATCTGCCAACAAAAACTGTATTTATCTGCAAACATACAAATAAAGCCTAGGTATGCCGCGGTTGTGAGCATCTTATCAGCAAGAGGGTCTAAAAACTTGCCGAAATCGGTTATAAGATTATATTTTCTTGCCATTTTACCGTCAATCATATCGGTAAGAGATGCAACGATAAAAAGTATCAGCGACACTAAATAGTGATACGGAAAATTTATAAGCATTGTCGCCATAAAAACGGGCGTTGCTATCATTCTGCCTAGTGTCAATTTGTTGGGTGTGTTCATTCCGAAATTTCTCCTAATAAATCATATTCAAGTATATCGTTAACTGTTACGTCAACAAAGCTTCCGATAGTTTGAGGTGAGTATGCCATAAAGAATACCTTGCCGTCGATTTCGGGGGCGTCTGCCTCGCTTCGACCGTAGTAGCACTTTATGTAATCGTCCCAACCCTCGATTAGCACCTTAATAGTCTTGCCGATTTTTTGCTCGTTCTTGTCACTGGCTATAAGGGTTTGGCTTTCCATTATAAGCTCCATTCGGTCTATTTTTGTTTGCTCGTCGATTTGATTTGGCATTGAAGCCGCTAAAGTATCCTCCTCGGCTGAATAGGCAAAGCAACCAAGACGGTCAAACTCTATATCCTTTACAAACTGATGAAGCTCACAAAACTGCTCGTCTGTTTCGGAGGGGAAGCCTGTTATAAGGGTTGTTCTAAGGGTAATATCTTTTACCTTTTCTCTAATCTTTTTTATAAGCGCGGTGATACTTTGTTTATCGCCCTTGCGGTTCATCTTGTTTAAAATATCGCCGTTTATATGCTGAATTGGCATATCAAGATATTTTACAAGCTTTTCTTCATTTGCTATAAGCTCTAAAAGTTCATCGCTTATACGCTCAGGGTAGGTATAAAGCGTTCTAATCCAGACAAGCTCATCTATTTTACAAAGTTCTTTCAGTAGTTCGCATAGTTTTGGTTCTCCGTAGATATCGGTGCCGTATGCGGTGGTGTCCTGCGCTACTACTATTAACTCTTTTACGCCGTTTTGGGCTAAGTGCTTAGCCTCAGCCACGCAGTCCTCTATTTTACGGCTTCTCATTCTTCCTCTGATAGACGGAATTGCACAGTAGGTACAACAGTTATCGCAACCGTCAGCTACCTTTAAGTAAGCAGTAAAGGGGTATCCGCCCAGAATTCTTTTAGCATTTAAATCAAGGTCGAACTTGTCGCCAAAGGAGTTTTTGCAGTTGCCCTCGATAGCGTTTTTAACTATTTCTGCTATGTTTTTGTTAGAGCCTATGCCTACGCAAACGTCTACCTCGGGGATTTCTTCGGTTACGTCGTCCCTGTAACGCTCGGCAAGACAGCCTGTGACAATCAGCGCTTTGCAGTTGCCCTCGGTTTTATAGCTTGATGCTTCAAGGATATTTTCGATAGCCTCTTTTTTAGCATCCTCTATAAAGCCGCAGGTGTTGATTATTATTGCGTCTGCTTCTGCCTCGGGCACACCTATCTCAAAGCCTGCAGACTTTAGGCTATAGAGCATAGCCTCTGCATCAACCTGATTTTTAGGGCATCCTAAGGATACCATACTGATTTTATACATTTAACATTCCCCGTCTATGAATTCTAAACTGTCTATATATTCTTTTAGTACTTGTTTTATAGCACCGAACGAAAAGCCCTTACGAGCAAGGGCAGAATAGACCTTATCTATGCTCTTTCTATCGTTTTTATCGGTTAAATAGCGATAGTATTTTTTGTCTATCAGCGCCTTTATCTGACACGCTTCGTCGCACTCGGTTCGTTCTAAGGTTTCACTAATAAGCTCTTTTTTTATACCTTTTTTTAAAAGCTTTGCATAAATTTCCCTTTTTGATATATTTTTATCTATGCACTGCTCGGTATAACGCCTAGCGAAAGCCTCGTCGTCTACAAGGCCTAATTCCTTAAATCTTGCTACCACCTTTGCCGAGGCTTTTTTTGAAAAGGAGGCGGTAACTAGCTTGTCATACAATTCCTTTTCGGTACGACAAGAACGCTCTAAATACCAAAGCGCTCTTTTTTTAGCGCGAAGATAGTCACTCTCTTCTTTTAACTCGGTTATTTTATCAATGCTTAAAGTATCTTCCTGTTTTAAACAAAGCTCGTTTGCTAAATCAAGGTCGATAGCAAAATCGGTGCCGTTATCAAGAAAATATCTTACAAGATAAGGCTTTTCTCTCTTTATAAGGGTTATCTTCATCAGTCGTCAACCGCTATATCAATGTTAACCTTTCTGTGAATACGCTCAGGCTCTGCCTCAACAGGCATTATAACCGGCTCTTCTGCCTTTTCTTCTTGCATTTTACCGCTCTTATCAAAGGCTTCTGCATACTTTTGCATTATTTTCTGCTCAATTTCTGCGGCCAATTCCTTATTATCAAGCAGTAACTGCTTTACGTTATCTCTGCCCTGACCTAAACGGTTTTCACCGTAATAGAACCAAGCGCCCGAACGCTTTAACACCTCAAAGGTAACGCCCATATCAACGATTTCGCCCTCTTTAGAGATGCCCTTGCCGTACATAACGTCAAACTCTGCCTCTTTAAACGGAGGTGCCACCTTATTTTTAACAACACGGGCTCGAGTTCTGGTACCAATCATCTCGCTACCGTTTTTGAGCGTGTCGATTTTTCTTATATCAATTCTAACACTAGCGTAGAACTTAAGCGCTCTACCGCCTGTGGTGGTTTCGGGGTTGCCGTAAAGCACACCGATTTTTTCTCTTAACTGGTTAATAAATATAGCACAGCAGTTAGATTTTGAAAGTGCGCCTGTTAGCTTTCTCATAGCCTGTGACATAAGACGCGCTAGCTGACCTACGTGACTGTCACCCATCTCGCCCTCGATTTCGGCACGGGTAACCAGTGCCGCTACCGAGTCGATAACTATAATATCAATAGCGCCCGAACGCACAAGTGCCTCGGCGATTTCGAGTGCCTGTTCGCCCGAATCAGGCTGTGAAACTAACAACGCATCAATATCAACGCCTAAATTCTTGGCATAAACAGGGTCAAGCGCGTGTTCCACGTCGATAAACGCCGCGGTGCCGCCCGCCTTTTGAGCCTCGGCTACACAGTGAAGCGCTACGGTGGTTTTACCCGAAGATTCAGGGCCGTAAATTTCAACTATTCTGCCCTTTGGTATACCGCCGATGCCAAGCGCCATATCGAGTGCTAAAGAGCCTGTTCTTATATGCTCAACGTTCATTGAAGCGTTTTCACCAAGGCGCATAACCGCACCCTTGCCGTACTGCTTTTCTATCTGCTCAACCGCAGTGGCTAACGCCTTTTCCTTATCCTGTGATACTACGGTTTGTGCTGCTTTTGTTTTCTTTTCTGCCATTTTAAATACCTCCAAGTTGTTTTTTTAGGTGATATTTTTATTTTAAAGTATTCACTGTCCCAAAAACTACCCTGTCAAGTCCCGCTAAATCCTTTTTAACGGTTACGTTACTAAAGCCGTTTTCTTTTAGGATTTCGGATACGGCTAAGCCTTGTGTACTGCCGATTTCAAAGACGAGTGCGCCGTTTGGTTTTAGTGAATTGCTGTAATTTTTTGCTATTACTCTATAAAAGTCAAGGCCGTCCTCACCGCCGAAAAGTGCCGTTTCGGGCTCGTGGGTAAGTTCCTTTTGAAGATGCTTCATCTCGTCTGCCGTGACGTATGGCGGATTGCTTACTATTAAATCGTATTTTCTCTCGTTTAAATCACCATTTAACACGTCGCCCATAAAAAGCGTTGCGTTATCGGGGGATAGAGCGGCTATATTTTCTCTTGTGTATCTTGCCGCTTCGGTATACTTTTCGAGCAAAATAACCAAGCCTTCCTTTTTTTCACAGGCAAGTGTTATTCCTATACAGCCTGTTCCTGCACAAAGGTCTAATATTTCGGGGTTTTGTTTGGTCTTTAACAGGTCAAGACAGGTTTCAACCACCGTTTCGGTATCCTGACGGGGTATTAAAACGCCGACTCCCACCTTAAAACGTCTGCCGTAAAAATCCCAATGACCTAAAATGTACTGTAGCGGATAGCCTACCTTTCGCTGAACGGTTATTGCCTTTATATTTACCTCTTCAAACTCACTTAAATTTCTGGTGTAGTTAGCAATAATTCCCGCATTGTCAAGCCCTGTTACAGCCTTTATTATCTGCTTTGCCTCAAAAAGCGAGTCCTCAATGCCAAAAGAGGCTAAATCCTTTTTTAAGTTGTTGTAGCTTTCAAAAATCGTGGGCATTAATTTTCTTCCTCGTTTAGATTTTCAGTTTCCACCGTTTCGGTTTCTTCAGCCTCAATAGGTCTTTCAACGTCGGGAGTATCGCCCTCACAAGCCTTTATAGCCGCAATTGCTATTTCTAACATATCGTCGGTTGGCTCTTTGGTTGTAATTCTTTGCATCCATAGTCCCGGTGCTGAAATAATGCGTGTAAAAATATTATCGTATTTTCCACAAGCGCGAAGCACCTCAAAGCCGACACCGCAAATAAGCGGCACTAATAAAATTTTAATTATTATCCAAGCCCAAGCAATTTCGTAAACTGCGGGGAAGATAATTTGAACAAGCGTTGAAAACAAAATGCTTATTACAATCATAAGTATTAAAAACGAGGTTCCGCAACGAGGGTGAAAACGGCTTTGACGCCTTGCGTTTTCCACGGTTAGAGGCAAACCCTTTTCGTAGCAGAAAATGGTCTTATGCTCGGCGCCGTGATACATAAACACTCTCTTTATATCCTTCATAAGTGATACCAGTGCCATATAGCCTACCAAAACCACAAGCTTTATAAGCTGTTCTATACTGGCACGAGCTACCTTTGAAAAGGAAGTTCCCGCTAACCACTCAAGGCCTTTTACGGCATATCTCGGCACACCCATAAAAAGCACTACCGCTAATGCTACGCCAAGAACGGTGCCGATAATCATAACTATTGAAATTAAAGCGCTTTCCTTTTTTTCGTCTTTTTTGTCTGCTTCTTCCTCTAAATCTGTAAAGCCCGATTTGTCGGCAGAAATCATCATTGCCTTATAGCCCTGAAGCATAGATTCAATGTATGCCGCAATACCTCTTATAACGGGAATTCTCAAAAAGGCGAATTTTTGCCTTAGAGTTTTCTCATTTAAGAAAGATATATCTATTGTTTTTTCGGGTGTTCTGACTGCGAGCGCTGTTTTTTTAGGGCCCTTCATCATAATGCCTTCTATCAGCGCCTGACCGCCTATAGCTGTGTATTTAGCCATTGTTGTCTCCTTGCTTTCTAAGTTCTGCACCTTCAGGGATGTTCATTTCTGCCGCCCTTTCAGCCTCGGCACGAAGCTCTTCTTCAACCTCTGCCAGTTCTTCGGGCGATATATCCTCAAGATGCTCTAATTTTTCTGCTTTGTTTTGATGCGCATCGGGGCCGAACATTTTAAGCTGTTCCTCGGTAAGCTCGGGATACGCCTTCATTTCGGCTATGATTTTCTCTGTTGTTAACTCCTTAACGTCGGTCTGCTCTATGGCCTCTTGTGTTTCCTCAGCCGCATCTGACAGCATTGCCGAATCGGCAATCTCGGTAAGGCTTACTGCATCGGCCATCTCAGACGGCACGTTTGCTTCCTCATAAAGCGGTAACACTATAGTTACCGTAGTGCCGAGTCCCTCAACGCTTTGCAGGAATAAAAGGCCCTGATGCTGTTTTATAATTTCGTCAGCAACCGCAAGACCTATGCCGCTGCCTCTGACAGTTTTGTTTGATTTAAAGAATTTTTCTTTAACACGGTCTATATCCTGTTCGGGAATACCAACACCCGTATCCTTTACAACTATTTTAACACACGCTTCTTCGAGTGTTTCCATAACAAGAACCTGACCGCCGCTGTTGGTATATTTTACTGCGTTGTCAATGATGTTTATAAATACCTGCTTTAACCTATCGGCATCACCCATTACGGTTGCATCGAAATTCGGTCTCGTAAAGGCGAGTTCTATACCTTGTCTACGTGCAAGTTCGGTATACATATCCGCCGCGGCGCCAAGCAGTGCCGTTACGTCGGTCGGACTTGTATTTACACTAAGTCTTCCGTTTTGCATACGGGAGAAGTCAAGCAGTTCTTCAACGAGGCTTGAAAGTCTGTCAGCCTCGCTTAGCATAACGTCTATGCCGCGGGAAACCAGCGCATCGTCACTGCCAACGGCATTTTTAACCGTTTCTCCCCAACCGCAAATTGCGGTAAGCGGAGTTCGCAGTTCGTGTGATACCGAGGATATAAAGTCGTTTTTCATTTCTTCGGCAGAGGATAACTCGTTTGCCATATAGTTAATGGTGTCGCAAAGCTCACCTATTTCGTCGTTTTCCTCGACCTTAATGGTGCTCTTAAAATCGCCCAGCGCTATTTTTCGCGCCGTCGTGCTAACTACACGGATAGGTCGCACTATCGACTTTATAAAGAAAAGTCCCGAAACCAAACAAATGCCCAACATACCGAGTGCTATAACCACAACCATAACAGTCATAGAAAAAATTCTTTTATTGGTGGCTTTTAGAGAGGTAATCCAACGGTACGAGCCTAAATAGTTACCCGCCTTATCGTAAACCTCGGTGTTACACACCATTATTTTTTCGCCCTGTGAGTTTTCACAGGTAAAGGCTGTGCCTGAGGTTACGGCAAAGGAGGAATAAATTTCCAAATCCTCGTCGAGTGGGTCGAAACCCGTTGTGGTAACTATAACGTTTGAGTTTTTATCGGTAACCTGTACCTCTAGTTTATCCTTGTATAAAAAGGTGTCCGAAAGGGATACTGCGGTATTTTTAAAGGTTGAGTCGTTGGTCTTAGCAAGTGAGGAAAAGTCATAGGCATAATCGGCGGCTAAAGCTTTAACGCGCTCTACGTACATAGAATTTAAAACCACGCAGAAAACCACTGCGGCAACGGTTACCGCCGCGGCAACTATTAAAAACACGTTTACAAACCATCTGAAAGCAATGCTTTTAAACCGAAGCTCATATTCTGCCATAAAATTTCCTCCTTTCTGAAAACTTAAAACTCAAAAATCAATACTCGCCTGTCCACTTATAACCCAAGCCCCAAACGGTGATGAGATATTTTGGGTCTGACGCGTCCTCCTCAATCTTTTTGCGAAGTCTTCTTATATTAACGTCAACTATCTTTTCTTCGCCGATATAACTGTCGCCCCAAACCCTTGCAAGAATGTCGCTTCTGCCGATTGTGGTTTCAGGGTGTTTAAAGAAATATTCAACGATTTGGTATTCAACCTGAGTAAGCTCTACAATTTTGCCGTTTTTGGTGAGAATTCTTTTTCTAAGGTCAAGCGTAAATCTGCCAAGCGTTATTTCGCTAACCGTAGGCTTCGGCTTGTCCACGTGAATTTCTACTCTGCGGTAAAGCGCGTCAACACGGGCGAGTAGCTCTGCGGGTGAAAACGGCTTGGTTATATAATCGTCGGCTCCCGTCATCAGTCCGCTTATTTTATCTATTTCCTGAGATTTTGCGGTGAGCATTATAATACCCATCTTTTCTGTTCTTGTTCTAAGAATTTTGCAAAGAGTTATACCGTCCATCCCCGGCATCATAACGTCAAGCAATGCGATATCGAAGCCTTCGGGGTCGTTATCAAAAATCTGCAAAGCCTCTTCGCCCGAAGCGGCTTCAATGGTTGTGTAGCCAACCCTTTGAAGATTTATTGCCTCGAACTCTCTTATTGCCGCCTCGTCCTCAACTATAAGTATTCTTTTCATAAAGCCACTCCTTACTAAAACTGCATTGGAACTATCATTTGTTTTAACTGGTCTAAGGTTACCTTTACTGCGCCCTGTGAATTTTCAGGGATAATAGCCAAATAGACTAGTTGTTCACCGCGGCAAATTTCTACCGCTTTTTTCTTATCAAAGCCTCTGCCGCTGTTAAACTCCGAGTGTGTTACGGTTTTGAGCGTAACCACCGTATCCCCTATCTCACCTATTTCATCGGTTTCGCCCGAAGGGTTTTTAGTAGTAATGTAGTTGTAAACCACACGTTCTCTTTTTTCGGTATTCTTTGCAATAGCGATTTTTTCGTACCACTTTTCAGGAATGTCTATTCTATATCCGTCAAGAGTGTTTATAATCGATAATTTCATCTCGGTAAAGTTTTCGCCGTTGAAGGAACACCAGCTGGTATAATTTAGCTTTTCGGTGCTGGTGACGTCTGCATTGATAAGCTCTTTTGCGATAGGGATTTCTAAAACACCGTCATTATTTATATCGTTTATGAGAAGCGCCGAGTCTCTGAGTGTTGTTTTGTTTTCGAGCTTTTCTTTATCAAAGAGCGGATTTTGAAGCTCACCCTTTGAAAAGAAGATAACCTCGGTTATAGCGCCGACACCCTTTATCTCGTCAAAATACACAGCAGTTCTGCCGTTTGAAAGGGTTGAAAGGACAGGGGTTAAAACTGTTTTAACGGTACCGTCCATTACACATTGACCGTATTTCAAAACACCGTTTTGGTCCAGTACTACAAGGGATGCTGTATTGGTTAGGGCATCGGTATCAAGAAACTGCATTAAAATTTCGGGGCGCTTATCCTCATCTAAGTCGGTGCTTAAAAAGGTTGTATAACGCTCAAGCATACGCTGTGTCGTTGCGGTTTCGCCCACCGAATAGATAGCCAATTGCTTTTCACTTGCGGCATATATTTCCCAGCCTACAACAATCTCCTCTGTGCCGTCAGAGTCAAGATCGGAAAATACTACCTTTTCAACGCCTGAGCCTGTAAGTGTCTGGCGGTCAAAAGCAATCCAGCGGTTTTCTTTTTTATCGTACTTTACAACGCTTAAATTCATCGACGTCAGCTCAGTATCGCTTGTGCTGTAAAAGGCAAAGGCCTCGTCGGTACCGTCGCCGTTAATATCCCTTAAAATAACAGGGCTTCTATATTCACCGCTTGATGGATATTTAAGCGTTATCGGTGTGTTAACACTGCTTTCAAGCGCCTCTTTTATAAGCCTTAACTCGCCTGTAAGCTCGGGTGGAGAAAGCAATTCCTCGGTGTTAACGGTTACAAGGTCGCAACCGCTAAAGCAGAGCGCTACAGCGATTATTAAAAGCATTATTAGTATTCTTTTTAGCGGCATTTTGCAACCTCCGTTTCAAAGTTCATATAATGCACCTATTATATCAACATAGATTATACCACAAACTGTTTCAAAAAGAAAGAGTTTTTCGTAAATATTCTTTGAATTTATCCCCCTTTTTTACTTGAAACCGCACCCTTTTTATAGTATCATTAAACTAGTACTTAAAGACGAGGTAAATTATGGACGATAAAAGACTTGAACAACTGCTTTTAACGGTGCAAAAACCCGCAAGATATGCAGGCGGTGAGGTAGGCAGTGTTATAAAGGACAAAACTAAAGTGGACGTGCGCTTTGCCTTTTGTTTTCCCGATAGCTATGAGATTGGTATGTCGCACCTTGGAATGAAAATTCTCTATTCGCTTTTTAACTCAAGAAACGATATTTGGTGTGAGCGTGTGTTTGCGCCTTGGCCCGATTTTGAAAAGGTTATGCGCGAAAACGACATTCCGCTTTTTGCACTTGAAAGCCGTGACGCTATAAAGGATTTTGACTTTATAGGTTTTACGCTTCAGTATGAGCTGTCATACACTAACGTTATTAATATGCTGGAGTTAGCACACGTTCCCGTGCTTTCAAAGGATAGAGATGAAAGTCACCCGATTATAGTAGCGGGTGGTCCATGCGCTTGTAACGCAGAGCCTCTTGCCGACTTTATCGACGTTTTCTTTTTAGGTGAGGGCGAAAAGGTAGACCTAGAAGTTATTGACCTTTATAAAGAGTTTAAGGCGGCAGGTAAATCAAGAAAGGAATTTTTAATTGCCGCATCACATATTGAGGGTGTTTACGTGCCGAGTCTTTACGACGTTTCCTATAACGAGGACGGCACAATTAAAAGCGTTACGGCAAACTGTGGCGCACCCCAAAAAATCCGCAAAAGAATAGAAGAAAATCTAGATGAAACATTTTATCCCGAAACCTTTGTAGTGCCGTTTATCGATGTTGTGCACGACCGCGCGGTACAGGAAATTTTCAGAGGCTGTATCAGGGGTTGCCGTTTTTGTCAGGCAGGGTTTATTTACCGACCTGTGCGAGAAAAGAGTGCCAAAACGGTATGCAAACAAGCAATTTCTCTTTGTAAAAACACAGGCTATGAGGAATTGTCGCTATCGTCACTTAGCACCAGCGACTACACCGAAATCGAGCCTATGCTAAACGAACTTTTAGACTATACCGAAAAAGCTAAGGTTAGCTTGTCACTACCCTCGCTTCGCATTGATAATTTTTCACCCGAGCTGCTTGAAAAGGTGACAAGAATTAAAAAAAGCGGTCTTACCTTTGCGCCCGAGGCGGGTACACAGCGCCTTCGTGACGTGATAAACAAAAATATCACCGAGGACGAAATTTTATCTGCTTGTCGCACAGCCTTTAGCGGCGGTTACACCGCGGTTAAGCTTTACTTTATGATGGGACTGCCATATGAAACCGACGAGGATATTATAGGCATTGCAAACCTAGCGCAAAAAATTGTGGACGAGTTTTATTTAATGCCAAATAAGCCTAAGGGCAAGAGCGTTAACGTGTCAATTAGCGTTGCAAACTTTGTGCCAAAGCCGTTTACGCCCTTCGAGTTCCACCCACAAATCACACGCGAGGAAATGATACGTAAACAACAGCTTTTAAAGGATAACATTCGCTCTAAAAAGATTGATTTTAAGTATCACGAAAATAAAACTAGCTTCTTAGAGGGCGTTTTTGCACGTGGTGACCGAAGGCTCGGCGCTGTAATTTTAGAGGCTGTAAACTTAGGCTGTAAGTTTGACGGATGGGACGAATATTTTGAGCTTGACAAATGGCTCGAAGCCTTTAAAAAGTGCAATGTAGACCCAACGTTTTATGCAAACCGACTTCGTTCTTACGACGAAATTATGCCTTGGGACCACCTTGATTACTGCATTTCAAAAGAATTTTTAATTTCAGAAAACGAACAGGCAAGAAAGGCTGTTACTACACCGCATTGCAGACAAAAATGTTCAAACTGCGGCGCTAATATATACAAAGGAGGGGTATGCGTTGAAAAGCGTAAGGCTTAAATTTTCAAAGAAGGGCCGCCTTAAATTTATATCCCACCTTGATTTAAACAGGCTGCTTATCCGCACCGTGAGAATGGCGAAAATCCCCATTTGGTACACCGAGGGCTTTCATCCGCACCCGTATCTAAATATCGCTTTGCCGCTATCTTTAGGACATACCGGCGATAATGAAATCTTGGACATTAAGATTTTAGACGATAATATGAATGAGGACAAAATAGTAAGCGCACTAAATTCGGTCTGCCCTTTAGACCTTAAGTTTTCAAAGGCTTACGAGCCACAACAAAAAACGGCAAATATCGGATTTGCAGAGTATGAAATCGCATTTTCGGACGGCGGAGAAATTTATAATAATCTTGAGGCTTTTTTGAAAGCGCAAGAAATTATCTGTAATAAAAAGACCAAAAAGGGAGATATTAAGCAGATAAATATAGCGCCCGATATTAAGGCTTCAAAACTTAAAAAAGGCGATAACACCACCCTTTATCTGACGCTTCCTGCAGGAAGCGAGAAAAACATAAATCCCGAGTTGTTTTTAACTGCCTTTTACGAGAAGTATTCACAAAACTATTATTGCTACAGCGTAAACCGCACCGTAATTCTTGATAAAAACGGAGATATATTTGAATAAAATAAAATGGGAGGATATAGCACAGTGTCCTTAAGGACACTGTGCATCGATATAAATCCCGTGCGGGATTTACGATATGTTGCTGACACAACTCGATATGCTGCGCTCGATATGTTTGCTTCGCAAACGTGGGATTTATATCATATCAAAACCGACCGAAAGGGCGGTTATATCGAATTTGCCGTAAGGTAAATATATCGAGCCGAGCAAAGCGAGGCATATCGACTAATAGCCACTTTATCCGCATATGCGATGCTTGTCAAAAAAGGACATAGAACGTAAAACGTTCTATGTCCTTTTCACGTCGATAGATATAGTAATATGTTTCTTAATACCCTGCTTGTGCTTGATTCATTCCTATAATCATATAAAGCATAAAGCCTAAAATAAGTGTTATTAAAATGCCAAAAAGCATTGCTGACACTATTAGCATAACCATACTTTGTTTTAATCATATCATATATTTAAAACTGTCTCAACTGTCGCCAAAACAAACCCGAGGTGCCCGTTTGGGCGCCTCGGGTTGATTTAATTTAAGACTACAAATTAAAGGTAAACCTTTTCGTTTGTATCTGCTGATTTCTTTTCAGCCATAGCAATTTCAAGTGAAGCATAAGCGGTATCAGGATTGTTGATAGTGCTCCATCTGCCTTCCTTGATGCAGTTGATAAAGTCAACCACCTCTTTAACGTAACCGTCTGGACCGGGTTTGATTTCAACCTGTTCAACTGTACCGTCTGCCTTATAAAGTGTGAGTGGCTGACCGCGGCGAAGCTCTAAAGCAGCCTTTTCCATATGGATCAAGAAAGCGGCTGTGAACGGATAGCTCTTTGGTAAGCTCCAGTCACCTGTACAGGTAACGATTTTGCCGTCTTCATACTCATACATAGTGCTGATGCACTCGTGAATATGGTCAAAGTTGGTAGCCTGACTGGTAACAGCCTTTGGCTTGCCGAATATGTAGTTGATAAAGTCAACATCGTGAACGTGAAGGTCAAGTGCGGCACCGCCGGACCACTCGTCCTTAGCGTACCACTCGTTCCAGCACCAGCCAGGGAACATGCTAAGACGCTTGAATTCAGCGCGGTATACCTTACCGTATTCGCCTGAATCAATGATTTCCTTAGCGCGTGAGTAGCTACCGAAGTATCTTACGCACTGGCCGATCATAAGGGTACGGTTGTTCTTCTTAGCAGCGTCAATCATATCCTTAGCCTGTTCGAGTGAACGAGCCATTGGCTTCTCAGAAAATACGTGAATTCCCTTCTCCATAGCCATAACAGCAATTCTTGAGTGCTCAAGTGTTGGGATAGCAGAAATGATAAAGTCAAGCTCCTCGTTTGCGAAAAGCTCTTCAGCGCTGGTGTAGAGTCTGTAAGCGCTAAGATCAGGTGCCTCAACTGTACCGATGTTCATTTCGGTGCCTCTGGTGAAAGCCTCAGCGTCTATATCGCAGATAGCTACACACTCAATGTCAGGATGTGCTTCTTTAACCTTTTCGATGTTGCCGAAGTGAGCCTTTGCAAGACCACCGAAGCCTACGATAGCAAATTTTAACATAGTTTATACCCTCCTAAGTATATCGTCCATAGCGTCAGCTATAGATTTTAAATAAGCAATAATTTTGTCATCCTCGGTTTCAAGACAACCGTATTCAGCGGTTACCCAACCGTCATAACCTATCTTCTTGAAGGCTTCCATAACTGCGGTGTAATCAACGTGACCTTTAAGCAGGTCAACAAAGCCTTCAACATTACCAATATTACGGTCAAAATCCTTAAAGTGAACGGCCTTTATACGAGAGCCTAAAATTTCAATCCAATGCTCAGGATAACCGTTAACAAGTACGTTACCAACGTCAAAATAAGAGCCAACGTACTGTGAATTTACCATATCAATTATTTGTCTCATCTCAAGCGGTGAGGTAAGGAACTTATTCCAAACGTTCTCAATTGAGAGATTCACCTTTAACTCCTCAGCAGTCGCTTTACACTCGTTTAGAGCCGTAACTGCACGGTTATAAGCATCAAGATAGTTAATTTTTTCAGGGTTAGAGAGAAAATCAACACCGCAATAACCGGGAATGATAAGAACACTCTTAGCGCCAATCTTACTAGCGGCATAGAGGCTTCCCTTTATAAGCTCTACAGCCTCTGCTCTCTTCTCGGGGAAGTTAGAAGTTATAGGATATGCCCATAAATTTGTGGTTAGAGTTCCAAGCTCTAAACCTGCCTCTTTAGCCTTAGCCACTACAGCGGCATACTCCTCATCAGTAGTCTCGGGACTAAAGTCACAGTTTCTAACACCAAAGTTTAGCTCGATACCGTTAAAGCCTACGCTTTTTGTTGCCGCAAACTTCTTTTCATAATCCCAAGTTCTTGGGAAAAAAGTACCGCAAATCGCCTTTTTCATATAAACACCTCTAGAATTTCAGGCAGTTTTAAAGCCGCCTAAAATGAAATATATTACCTCTTCTATAATAAAACAAAACTTTAAAAAAAGCAAGTCAAAAATCAAAAAAATAACGGTATTTAACAATATTATTTAACGTTTAAATAAACGGTATAAAAAATTAGCAGAACAAACCGAAATTTGAATAATAATAAATAATAAAGAATAACCTAGGTCTTTCACGTTGCGAAACTATATAGGCCTTAATTTTGTTGAAATAAAAGCGCTTTCGTGTTAAAATTTATTCCGGTGATAAACATGAATTTACCAAATAGAAAACCGACAAGGCTCAAACATTACGATTAGAGCCAAAACGGTGCATATTTCATCACAATACGCACCCATAACAAAATATATATATTATCAAATATCGTAGGGGAGGGTCTCTGCGCCCTCCCGTCGATACAGCTAACGCCGATTGGCGAAACGGTAGATAAAGCAATAAAATACATCGACCAAAATTATCAAAATGTTTTTGTGGATAAATACGTAATTATGCTAAATCACGTACATTTGATTGTTAAAATTGAAACGGGAGGGCACGGAGGTCTCGGCTACCGCCTCGGTCGGTGCTTACTTCTCGCAGAGGTGTCCATCGGACACCCGCACCCCTCCCCTACAGATGTATGATATTATCGGTAATTTCAAATCGTTTACCACGCACGAATACAAAAATACGTTTTGGCAGCGTACCTTTCACGATCATATTATTCGCGGAGAGGATGATTATCTTAAAATTTGGAATTACATTGACACCAATGCTTTAAAATGGGAAGACGATTGTTTTTATACTAAATAAAAATGCTTTCGTGTTAAAAAACAAAAATTTTTGTTTAAAAAAGCTCTAAAGGGTGAACGGTGTTCGCCCCTACAAATTTGCCATAAAAAATCTCACAGGGAAATGGGTGTTGTTCTTAACGGAGAATTTGAAAATCTTTCGACTTCCGATGAGAACCAGCATCGCATTTGTATGTACAAAGACACTTGGGCAGTAGCCCAAACCCACTAACAACAGAAAAGAGAAGATTCGTATATTACGAGTCTTCTCTTTCTTTTTGTCTGTTAAGTGATATGCTGACTAAAGTCAGCGTGATATTTTCGCTTTGCGAAAGTGATATTAAACCCAACGGGTTTAGTGATATTCTATTCGCCTCAAAACTTGCGAAGCAAATAACACTCGGCTGAAAGCCGAATATCACTGCGCAGCAATATCACTCGCCG
>JAZSCM010000042.1:0-64328 GCA_045602945.1 Acutalibacteraceae bacterium
ATTTCGGCACTTCTTTCTGCCAAGCAGAACGAAACCGCCGAGGCGGTAAAACAGCTTGACCAAAAAGCAACCAAGCTAAATCAGGAAATACAAAATCTTAAAAAACGAATGATAAACATAATCGTATCGTCTTTTAGTCAAGATAAAAAAGTCGGGTTTTATGAGGATTTTGACGTAAGAGAGTTACAGCTTTTAGCCGATAGCCTCCATAAGACCTACGGTGGATTAAAGGCTGTATTTTCTAAAACCGAACAAGGCTTTAACTTTGCAATCTGCGACGAGGCAGACGCTCTTGATGAATTTTTCAAGAACTTCAAAGCAAACTTTAACGTCAGAGGCGGCGGCAGAAACGGTATGGTGCAGGGAAGCGTACAAGCCCAAATGGACGAGCTTAAAAATTTTTTTGAAAATTAAGGGGAACAAAAATGGATTGGACCGAAATTAAAGTAACAGTACCTACCGATAAGACAGACTCTGCTGCGGCTATTGCTAATATGACCGTGCCTTACGGTATTTATATTGAGGATTATTCAGCGCTTGAAAGTGATGCGCTCGAAATAGCACACATTGATTTAATCGACGAGGAGTTAGTAAAGAAGGATAGAACAAAATCGGTAATCCATATGTATATTGCCGATAGCGATAACGCTGTTGAAGCACTTAGCTACCTAAAGGAAAGATTTACTGCCGCAGGTATTGAGTTTTCGCTTGACAGTACACTCGTAGACGATGCCGATTGGAACGAAAACTGGAAAAAGTATTTCAAGGCATTTGAGATAGGTGAGCATTTAGCGGTTTGTCCGAGTTGGGAAAGCTATGATAATAAAGACTTGCGAACGGTTATAAGCATTGACCCAGGTGCCGCTTTCGGTACGGGTACACACGCTACTACCTCATTGTGTCTTGAACTTTTAGAGGATATCATAACCCCAGATAGTACGGTGCTTGATATAGGCACAGGAAGCGGTATTCTAGGCATTGCCTCAATACTTTTGGGCGCAAAAAAGGCTGTTGGCGTTGATATTGACCCACAGTCTGTAAAAACCGCTATATCCAATTCCGAAATTAACGGTGTAGCCGAAAAATGCGAGTTTTTGGTGGGTGATTTAGCCGACAAGGTAAACGGAAAATACAACCTGCTTTGCGCTAATATCGTTGCCGACGTTATTATAAGACTTTTCGATAATGCCGCAGATTTTATGACCGAGGACGGTGTCTTTATCGTTTCGGGAATAATTGATTTAAGAGCAGATGAGGTAGAAAAAAGCGCTAAGGAACACGGATTTAAGATTGTTAAGAATTTAGTCCGCGAGGAATGGCACGCTTATTTACTTGTAAGAAAATAATTTTGGAGGAAACAGGATGCTTGAATTTGAGCAACTAAAATTAAGACTTTTAGCAAACGAGCAGGAAATCAAAGATTTAAAGGATGCTATACAGTATAGTCGATTACTTAGAGAAATAGAAGAGTTAGAGCAAAAGGCGGCGGCTGACGGCTTTTGGGATGACGTTGAAAATTCGCGTGTAGTGCTTCAAAAAACAGGAAAACTTAAAAACATAGTAGAAAGCTACGATAAAGCGGCGGCTTCTTATGACGACCTTTTAGTTCTTATTGAAATGGGTGACGAAGAGGGCGACCTTTCTTTGATAGACGAGATTTCTACTTCTATAGACGAGCTTGAAAAGAGCCTTGCTTCACAGCGCCTTTCGACACTTCTTACAGGCACCTACGATGCCAATAACGCTATTCTTACCTTCCACGCGGGTGCAGGCGGCACCGAGGCTATGGACTGGGTGCAGATGATAGTTCGTATGTACACTCGCTGGTCCGAGCGTCACGGCTTTAGCGTTAACGTGCTTGACTTTTTAGACGGTGATGAGGCAGGTCTTAAAAGCGCCGTTATGTCTATAGAGGGCGAAAATGCCTATGGATATTTAAAGAGCGAATCAGGTGTTCACAGACTGGTACGCGTATCTCCGTTTGATGCTTCGGGCAGAAGACACACCTCCTTTGCTTCGGTTGAGGTTATGCCCGAAATTAACGATGATGCCGACGTTGAAATAAGGGAAGAGGACGTTAAAATGGACGTTTTCCGCTCGTCAGGTGCGGGTGGTCAGCACATTAACAAAACCTCTTCTGCCGTTAGACTAACCCATATTCCAACAGGTATTGTGGTAGCCTGTCAAAACGAGCGCAGTCAGTTTCAGAATAAAGACAGGGCTATGAAAATGCTTAAATCAAAGTTGCTTGAAATAAAAGAGCGTGAGCATCTTGAAAAGATTGAGGATATAAAGGGAGTTCAAAAGGAAATCGCTTGGGGTTCTCAAATCCGTTCCTACGTATTTATGCCGTATACCCTTGCCAAAGACCATAGAACAGGTTTTGAATCGGGAAATATCAATGCGGTTATGGACGGAGACTTAGACGGATTTATAAACGCATATTTAAAAGAGTCAAGCAAGAATGAGAAAGACTTATGATGGACATAGAAATTTTAGAGGTGTCAAATGTTACTGAGGCGGAATACGTCAGGGAATACAACCGTCTGAGTGAATACAACAAAAAAAGAATTTCTATTATGCGCCCTCAGGATAAAAGACGCTCTTTGGCAGGTCTTATACTTTTGCGCAAAAAAATAGCCGAGCAATACGGTGTTGAAAATTACGAATTTACGTATAACGAAAACGGAAAACCTCTGCTTGATTTCTGCTGGTTTAGTATATCGCATAGCGGCGGATATGTTGCCTGTGCGCTGGGCGATAACCCCGTAGGTGTCGATACCGAGGTTATAAGAGATATCCCTTTTCGCAATGATTACCGCCTTTTTACACTGGAAGAAGTAATGTATGTAAACGAGAACGAAAAAGAACATAATTTGAGATTTTTCGAGGTTTGGACTAAAAAAGAGGCATACATAAAAGCCAAGGGCTTAAGACTTATAGACGGTTTGGGTGTTAACGTTCTTGACTGTCCCGATGCCGAGTTCTTTACAGAAATAAAGGGCGAAAATATGGTGACACTTTGTAATATAACCAATATTTTCTAGAAAAAAGCAGAGGAAAAGTACAACTTTTTTCCTCTGCTTTTAAAATAGTTACAAAAAGTTTAAAAATTGTAACCTTTTTGTAACTTTTTTCGTTTTACCTCTTGAAATTTTGTCACATTTTGTGTAAAATAAAGTAAAAGTCTTTTTATATATAATAATATTATACAAAAAATGGGAGTGTTTGTTTATGTCAAACCGCTTGTTTCAGGGCGTAATACATCAGATGAAGGATGCTGTGGATAAAACCTTCGGCGTTTTAGATGAGAATATGATGGTAATCGCCTGCAGTGACCTTGGAAGAATAGGTGAGCAATTATCTGTAACAGCACCGGCTTCCTCTGAACTTTTTGTTTCGGACGGTTATACTCTTAAAACCCTCAGTAGCGTTCAAAGTCTGGAATATACGGTTTTTGTTGAGGGTGATGACGTGCTCTCATCAAAATACGCTTCGGTTTTATCGGTTGCTTTTTCTAATATCAAGTTTTATTACGATGAGAAGTATGACCGTAGCAACTTCATTAAGAACATAATCCTTGACAATATTCTCCCCGGAGATATTTATCTTAAAGCACGTGAGCTTTATTTCAACAGCGACGTACTTCGCACGGTAATACTTATCAGAACCATTGAGCCTAACGACGTTTCGGTTTACGACGTGCTTCAAAATCTTTTCCCCGATAAAACAAAGGACTTTGTTATCAATATTAACGAAACCGACATCGCATTGGTTAAAGAAACTAAAACGGGAATTGAGCCTAAACACATAGAAAATCTTGCCGCAACAATTGCCGATACACTTTCAGGTGAATTCTTTGTTCACGGCGTTATAGGTGTTGGCACTACTGTTGACAATCTCAAGGATTTAGCGCGTTCATTTAAGGAAGCACAGGTAGCGCTTGAGGTAGGCAAGGTATTCGACACCGAGAAAACTATCGTTTCATACGATAACCTCGGTATCGCAAGACTTATTTATCAACTCCCGACAACACTTTGCGAAACCTTCTTAAAGGAAATCTTTAAGCGCGGTTCTATTGATACTCTCGATCAGGAAACTCTCTTTACCATTCAGCGCTTCTTTGAAAACAATCTTAACGTTTCTGAAACCTCGAGAAAGCTTTTCGTTCACAGAAATACTTTAGTTTACAGACTTGAAAAGATTAAGAAGATAACAGGTCTTGACCTTAGAGAGTTTGACCATGCGATTGTATTTAAAATTGCACTTATGGTTAACCGATACCTAAAGAGCACACCTGTTAAATTTTAATTTAAGTCTATTTAAAGGCGGTATAGTTCAATGCATGAGCAAACGTATGACATCATGGCTGCTTCCACTAAGCAAGAGAAGCCTGTTATCGAGTTGCGCGGTGTTTCCAAAACCTATCAAACAGGAACCCACGCACTTGAAGATGTTAACATAAAGATAAACAGCGGAGAATTTGTGTTTGTTGTTGGTTCTTCGGGCGCCGGTAAAAGTACCTTTATGAAGCTTATAATGCGCGAAGAAAAAGCAAACACAGGCTCTATAATAGTAAACGGATACGACCTTACAAAAATGTCAAGACGTCAGGTTCCTATGCTTCGTCGTACTATGGGCATAGTCTTTCAGGATTTCCGTTTGATTCCTAATATGAACGTTTTCGAAAACGTTGCCTTTGCGATGCACGTTGTAGGCGCAACACCAAGACAAATTCGTCGCGAGGTTACAAGGGCGCTTAGTAAGGTGGGCCTTGGCGATAAAGCCCGTTCAATGCCGCGAGAACTCTCGGGCGGTGAGCAGCAGCGCGTGGGTCTTGCCCGTGCTCTTGTTAATGCTCCCGATTTAATTATTGCGGACGAGCCTACGGGTAACGTTGACCCTACTATGTCTTATGAGATAGTTTCGCTTTTAACCGAAATTAACAAGCGCGGTACCACAATACTTATGGTAACGCACGACCATAATCTTGTTCGCGACTTCAAACACAGGGTTATAATGCTTGATTCGGGAAGAATTGTAGCTGATAATGCGGCGGGAGGTATTGCGGAATGAAAATGCATAGCATAAAATACCTCTTAAAAGAGGGCGTTTTAAATGCCTGGGCAAACCGCCTTATGTCACTGGCATCGGTTGGTGTTTTGGTGGCTTGTATGGTGGTTATCGGTCTAGCTATTCTTATATCAGAAAACGTTAATCTTGTAATGGGCAGATTAGAGCAGCAAAACGTAGTAATGGTTTATATGGACGATTATGCGTGGGCGCTCTACGGTCAAGGTTCTGATGACAAGACTGACAGTAAGGATACGTCCTCTGCTTCGTCAAACGTATCGTCAGAAAATACAAGTTCAAAAACCGATGATACCTCTTCCGATACCGATACCACTTCTTCTGATACAGATTCTACTTCTTCTAAAACAAATGAAGATAATTCAGAAGACCAAACCGAAGAAGAGGAAGAAATCAAGGATGCCGACTCAATTTTGCCTAATGATTACGTTATTCATAACGAACAAGAGGCTAAGGAACTTTGCAAAAAGATAGAAAAAATTTCTAACGTTAAGTCGGCCAAATATATTAAGAGAGATGATGCTCTCGAACAGCTAAGGCAAAATTTCCTTAAAGACCAGGCGGGATTTTTTAACTTCCTAGATGAAGAATACGGAAATCCTTTGCCCGATGCCGCAGAGGTAACTATGCTTGATATGGCACAGTTTGACCAGACGCTTGAGGAGATTAAAAAGCTTGACGGCGTTGCCTATATACGTGCTCAGGACGATATAGCAGATAAAATTTTAACCATTAAAAACGGTATTGGAATAGCAGGTATCTGCATTATTTCAATTCTTATTATAATTGCGCTTGTAATCGTATCCAACACAATAAGAGTAACAATGTACAATCGAAAGCTTGAAATCAGTATTATGAAGGCGGTAGGTGCTACCGACGCCTTTGTAAGAATTCCTTTTGTAGCAGAGGGTATGCTGATAGGTATCGTATCGGCGCTGGTTTCGGAAGGACTTTTATATTTCTGTTACAGAATAGCTTCAGAGGCTATAGCTTCCGAACTTCAAACAACTGAATTGATAGCTTACGGTGACGTAGCGTGGTATCTTCTTCTAGTCTTTGTAGCAATAGGAATTTTTGCGGGTGCTTTAGGCAGTATTATTATTATAGGAAAATATCTGCGTAAAGAAGGAAGCGAGTTTGCAGCAATATAGCTAAGGTATTTAATCACTTTGGCAAAAAAACAAAAGGAGTAGTCTAATGCGAAATATTTATATCCGCATAGTAGCGTTTGCTATTTGTCTTACGCTGATAATATCAGGCAATTATTTGCCTGGTATAGAGTTTAAAACCTTTGCCGCAACCGAGGCAGAGCTTCAAGCCGATATAGCAAAGCTTCAAGAGGAAGCTAAAAAAATACAGGCTGAGATTAACCGTCTAAAAGGTCAGGCAAATAATCAGCAGGCTGTGCTTAATGCTGTTAGAAAGAAAATTTCTAATACACAAGCACAGATAACAAGATGCAATCAGGAAATTGATAAGATAAATTCTGCGATTGCGGCTAATAAGGCTGAGATTGACAAAACCAACAAAGAAATAGAAAAGGATAAGTACGAATTCAAAAAAAGATTATGCGCTATCTATATGAGCGGTACTGATAAAAATGTCAAACTGCTTTTAAGTGCTGAAAACTTTTCTGAATTTTTGCAACTGGCACAGCTTACCTCGGCTATTTCTGCGAGGGACAAGAGAATAATGGAAGACTTAAAGGAATCCATTGATAAGCTTAATAAGAAAAATGAAGAAAATAACAAGCTTTTAGAGTCACAGGTTGCTGTTAAGGCTACAGTTCAAGAACAGTATGATGCACTGGCAGCTGAAGAAGCAGAGGCTCAAAAGCTTTACAACAGTATCAATTCCGACCAAAAAGCACAGCAGAACCTGTTTAATCAAAATCAACAGGCACTAAAGCTTAAGCAAGAAGCACTTGCAAACTTCGGTAGCCACCTTGATGGTACACAGGGCTTTATAAACCCTAACACCAATCTTATGTGGCCTGTTCCTGCTTGTAAAAACGTATATTCAGGTTGGGGATACCGTTCAGGCGGCTTCCATTACGGAATAGATATTTCAGGCGGCGGAATTTATCAGAAGCCTATTGTTGCGGTGGCTGACGGTGTTATTTATCAAAGCTATACTGCGTGTCCGCACAGGTCAAAAACACCAAGATGCTCTTGTGGAAGCGGCTTTGGTAACCACGTTCGTATAGACCACGGTGTTATGACCTTAAACGGTTCGCAAAAACGTGTCGGAGCTATCTATGCTCATATGGATACCGTTGCGGTAACCTCTGGCAAGGTTAAGCAAGGTCAGGTTATAGGCTACGTTGGTACTACAGGTGACTCGAGCGGTTACCATCTACATTTTGCGCTTCTTTTAGGCGGTACAAATACAAGGGCTAACGCAGTTGACCCAATGCTATATCTTCGTGCAAGATGAGTTTAAAACTTAAACTTTTTAGAATATGCGCGGTCATACTGCTTGTTCTGCAGATGATTCTCATATTTTGCTTTTCGTCCCAAAAGGCAGATAACTCTAAAGATTTAAGCGAGGGCTTTACCTATAAAGTTTTATCGGTTTTGTACCCCGATTTTAATGAAATGGAAAAAGAGGAGCAGATTGAGTTAATTTACAATCTGCACCTACCTATAAGGAAACTAGCCCACTTTGGTCTTTTTGCGCTTTTAGGCTTATATTCTTTTTTAAGCCTTGTAACGTATAACAAGATAAGCTTTGCGTTCAGGTGTATTTTAGCCTTTCTTTTCTCGGTGCTTTATGCCGTGAGCGATGAATACCATCAAACCTTTGTAGAGGGCAGGGTAGGGTGTATAAGGGACGTTATTATAGATTCTGCAGGAGTCTTTTGTGCAATTGTTTTGGCTGTAGCAATCGTTTTACTGTCGAGAAGATTGCGATACCCTCTTGTTTTAAACCAAACCTTAGAAGTTGGAGTGAAGGATTTGAGAAAAAAAGATTTGCTTTTGCAAAATGAAGCATTGTTTGATAAGCTTAATAAATCACAGGCTGAAAATGTTTCTCTTAAAAAACAGATATCCCAAATATCTAAGGAAATAGAGGAATTAAAGGCAAAACTGAGAGAGGTTGCCGAGCCTCAAACTGAAACACAAGATGATACACCGCTTAAACATATCGAAGAAAAGGTAGTAAAAAAAGAGGTAAGCGCTGATTTTGATTATGCTTCAAAGATAATAGGTGAGATTGTGGTTTCTTCGGCTAATTACAGTAATCAGCTAACAGCCGACGGTAACACCGCCTACAAAGAGCTTGTAAACCTAATTCTAGGCCGTTGCGAAATAGCAAAGGGTGAAATTTTATCTGCCGTTTGCTCTGAATGTGACAATGCTACAAAAATACAACTGATAGACAGCGTTAAAAGGGAAACAGAGGAGTATTTTTTAAGCGTTATGGCACAAAGAAATTAACAAAAATTTAAAGTTTTCTATTGACTTAAAAGGCATAAAGTAATATAATGTTAGTTGGCTAACAAATGTTGGCCAACTAATTTTTTTATGGGGTGGTTTTTATACTTAAGAAGCGTCATATAGGCTTTGAGATAAAACTTGCCGACAATCTGATTAAACGAAGTTTGGAGGCAACAAAACCCAAGGAACTCGATATGGCAACGGGCTGTCATTCCTTTGCCCTGCGCTTTTTTGCAGAAAATTCCGATAGAGATATTTTTCAAAAGGATTTTGAAGAAAATTTTTCTATAAGACGGTCTACTGCAACTAAAATACTTCAGCTTATGGAGAAAAACGGACTTATAGAGCGTAAAAAGGTTGAAAATGATGCTCGTCTTAAAAAAATTGTTTTAACCAAGAAAGCACTCGATATCCACAACAAAGCGGTTGAAAATATCGAAGTGCTTGAACAAAATATGTTAAAGGGTATAAGCAAGGAAGAAATCGAAAACTTTTTGAAGGTCCTCGATAAAATTAAAGCGAATTTGGAGGAAAACCATGTTTAAAAAACTTTTAGGCAGTGTCAGAGAATACAAATGGCCTAGTATTCTAACAATAATTTTTATGACACTTGAGGCTTTAATTGAAGCTGTTATTCCTTTCATAACAACCAAGCTTTTAAGCGGTGTTAGAGAAGGAGCACCTATATCCGACGTTCTGAAAATCGGCGGATTACTTGTAATAATGGCGCTGTTATCCTTAGCGTGTGGCGGCTCAGCGGCGTTTACAGGCGCTAAGGCTTCAACAGGCTTTGCTAAAAATTTGCGCCACGATTTATTCTATAAGGTGCAGTCTTTTTCATTCGGTAATATAGATAAATTTTCAAGTTCTTCACTCGTTACCCGAATGACTACCGACGTCACCAACGTTCAAATGGCATATATGATGATTATAAGAATAGCCATAAGGGCGCCAATGCTTATGATATTCTCGATAATTATGGCGTATATCACAGGCGGTGCTTTGGCTACAAGCTTTGTAATAGTAATACCTATTTTGGTTTTCGGTCTTTTAATGATAAGCAAAAAGGCGATGCCCGCATTCCGCAGTGTGTTTAAAAAGTATGACAGGCTAAACGAGTCTATCGAAGAAAACGTAAGAGCTATGCGTGTTGTAAAGGGCTTTTCAAGAGAGGATTACGAAAAGCAAAAATTCGGTACAGCGGCAGAGAATATTAAAAAGGACTTTACCTATGCCGAGCGAATAGTAGCGCTTAACACTCCGCTTATGCAGTTTTGCGCGTATTTTAATATGGTGTTTGTGCTGACGGTAGGTGCTTATATTATAATTACCTCTAGCGGAACCAGAATTAACGTAGAGGAAATAAGCGCAATGCTAACCTACGGTATGCAGATACTTATTCAGCTTATGATGCTTTCTATGATTTATGTAATGCTCACTATTTCGGGCGAATCTATGAAGCGTATAGCCGAGGTGCTCGAAGAAAAGCCAACTATCACTAACCCCGAAAATCCTGTAACTGATGTTGCAGACGGCTCCGTAAGTTTTGAAAACGTTTCGTTTAAGTATTCAAGCGAGGCTTCTAAATACGCTCTATCAAGCATTAATCTCGAAATTAAATCGGGTATGACGGTTGGAATTATAGGCGGTACGGGTTCAAGTAAAACGTCCTTAGTTCAGCTAATAGCACGACTTTACGACGTAAGCGAAGGCTGTGTAAAGGTGGGCGGCGTTGACGTTAGGGATTATGATATAACATCACTCAGAGATGCAGTTGCAATGGTGCTTCAGAAAAACACCCTGTTTTCAGGCACAATTAAGGAAAATCTTAAGTGGGGTAACGCAGCTGCTACCGACGAAGAGATAATCGAAAGCTGTAAACTCGCTCAGGCAGATGAGTTTATAGACACCTTCCCTGAGAAGTACGATACCTTTATCGAGCAGGGCGGAACCAACGTTTCGGGAGGACAAAAGCAAAGACTTTGTATTGCAAGGGCGTTGCTTAAGAAACCGAAGATTTTAATTCTTGACGACTCTACGAGTGCGGTTGATACCAAGACCGATAAGCTAATCCGCAACGGCTTTAAGAGTTATATTCCCGAAACCACAAAGATAATTATTGCTCAAAGAATTGCTTCGGTTGAGGAGTCCGATTTAATAATCGTTATGGATAACGGACAAATCAGTGCTATGGGCAAACACGAAGAGCTACTTAAAACCTCCGAAATCTACCGCGAGGTATACAATCAGCAAACAAACGGGGGTGCAGAAAATGAGTAGTATGAGAAAACCTATGGGTCCTCCCAAAAAAATCAATTTCAATTCTCTTTTCAGGGTTATAAAGCTACTCTTTAAGAGCTATCCCGTAATGCTTCCCATCACGATTTTTTGTATTGTTTTTTCGGCAGGTGTTTCTGCAATTCCTGCGTTTTTCAACCAAAAAATCCTTGAGTTAATAACAAAGAATTTAACCGAGGGAAATACCGATTGGGCAAAGGCATCAAAGGAAATAATTCCGTTTGTTTTAGTGCTTGTCGGTTTGTATGTGGTTTCTATAATATTTATAACCCTTTACACTCAGCTTATGGCATTTATAACTCAGGGCTTTTTATCTAAGCTCCGCTGTAAAATGTTTGACGCCATGCAAAATCTGCCCATTAAGTATTTTGATACCAATAAACACGGCGATATAATGAGCTGTTATACAAACGATATTGACGCTTTGCGACAACTGGTTTCTCAGTCGCTTCCGCAAATGGTACAGTCGTTTGTAATAGTGCTAACGGTATTCTTTATAATGCTTTGGTACAGTTTTTGGATAACAATTTTAGTAGTTGTGGGCGTTGTGCTTATGTTTGCCCTTTCGGGTAAAATAGGCGGCGGCTCGGCTAAATTCTTTATCCGTCAGCAAAAAGCACTGGGTAATACCGAAGGCTACGTTCAGGAAATTATGAACGGACAAAAGGTCGTTAAGGTTTTCTGCCACGAGGAAAAATCTAAACAGGATTTTGATAAAATCAATGAAGAACTTTGTGCAGACAGTTACCGAGCTAATGCCTATGCAAACTGCTTAGGACCTATCATTATGAACCTAGGTAACATTTTGTATGTTTTATGTGCCGTTGCAGGCGGTGTGCTGTTACTTGCTAAGGTTCCTAATATCGCTATATCCACAATAGTTGCAGGTACCGTGGGCGTTTCGGTTTTAACCATTGATATAGTAATTCCTTTCCTTAATATGACCAAGCAGTTTACAGGCAATATAAATCAGTTATCTCAACAGATAAACTCAATAGCTATGGCTCTTGCAGGCGCTGAGAGAATATTTGCTCTTATGGACCAAAAGGCAGAGGAGGACGACGGCTACGTAACACTTGTTAACTGTAATATTGATGAGAACGGCGTTATTACCGAGAGCGAAAAGCACACAGGAAAGTGGGCTTGGAAGCATCCTCATACCGACGGAACACTAACCTATACCGAACTTAAAGGTGATGTTCGACTCTTTGACGTTGACTTTGGCTACGTAGAGGAAAAACAGGTGCTTCACAATATAACTCTTTATGCCGAGCGAGGTCAAAAGGTTGCATTTGTTGGCGCAACGGGTGCCGGTAAAACCACTATAACTAATCTTATAAACAGGTTTTACGATATAGCCGACGGTAAAATCCGCTATGACGGTATAAATATAAACAAGATAAAGAAGTCAGACCTTCGCCGTTCACTCGGTATCGTATTACAGGAAACAAACCTATTTACAGGTACTGTAATGGAAAATATCAGATACGGAAATCTCAGTGCTACTGATGAAGAATGTATCGCTGCAGCCCGTCTTGCCGGTGCCGACGATTTCATAACACGACTTCCAAAGGGCTATAACACCGAGCTTTCAAACAACGGCTCTAATCTTTCTCAGGGACAGCGTCAGTTAATAGCGATAGCACGAGCTGCCGTTGCCAACCCGCCCGTTATGATACTCGACGAAGCAACCTCGTCAATAGATACCCGTACCGAAGCAATAGTTCAAAGAGGTATGGATAAGCTAATGGAGGGCAGAACGGTATTCGTAATTGCCCACAGACTTTCAACCGTTATGAATTCCGACGTTATTATGGTTTTAGAACAGGGAAGAATTATAGAACGCGGAACGCATAATGACCTAATAGAGCAAAAGGGTACCTACTATCAGCTTTACACAGGTGCCTTCGAGCTTGAATAATAGTTTAAAAAACAATGACCGCCTACTTTAAGTAGACGGTCATATTTTTAAGCCTTGTTTTCCTTTCTGTAAAACACCTTATAAACTAAAAATTCTGCGAGTATACAAATCGGTATTGCCGCCAGAAAATCGAGTGCGGAATGTTGCTTTATAAACATTGTTGAAAGACAGATTATAAAGGCAAAAACTATTATAAATGCTTTAAATGCAGGGTGTGCATTTTTTTCTTTCAGCCACACCGTTGCAATGCCTATAGAATACGCGCAGTGAAGAGAGGGTAAAACACCTGTGTTGGTGTCGATAGAATACAGAAAGGCAACAATATTTGTTAAAAAATTATTCCTTGTAAATTCCGAAGGTCTTAGGTTTTGGCAGTTAGGGTAAGCTATGTAAATTATCATTGCAACTATCTGCGTTATAAAAATATAGCTTTGCAGTTTTTTAAAGCTTTTAACGTTATAAAGCAGAAAGTAGCCAAGAGATAGAAATATAAGCAAATACCATAAAACGTAGGGGATTACAAACCATTCGCAAAACGGTATTAAATCATCTAAAGCGCAATGAATAACGTGGCATTTTTCTACGGGTATTAAATTTTCGGTTATGAAATAAAAAACAAAAAAGAAAACCCAACTAAGCAAAAGCCACAAGTGCGAAAACTCAGGGCAAAAAAGCTTTGAAAAACGGAATTTTCTATAATCAACCGCGCATTTTTTCATATAACCACCCCTTTGATAACCATATTCTACCTGTTAATTGTTAACTTTTTTTAAATCAATTATGACAAAAATAGAAATAAATTACAGTTTCATCCCAAAATCAATTTTGTAATAATATTTAGGTTTTAAGAATATTATTTAACAAAAAGATTATGGAGTGTGTAGGTATATGGAGCAGAAAAGTTTAAAAACTAAAGTTTTTATAAAGGAAAAAATATATAACGAATCGGCAGAGCTTCCTATCGACGTCGATTTCACAATGCCCGATTATTATCCTGATATAACTAAAATTTTAAAATGCAGGGCAGTGCCCAGAATTTCTGCAAAGGGTGTAAACGGCAGAAATGTTACGGTAGACGGAGTAGTTACCATAACCGTACTTTACTGTAATGAAAACGGAAGGATATGCTCCTATGAATATCAGTATCCTTTCCAAAAAATATTTGAATGTGATTTTGATACCGAAACTGCCGAGCTTAGTGCCAAAATTCGCTGTGAATACATAAACTGCAGAGCGGTTACAAGCAGAAAGATTGACATTCACGGTGCTTGTTCGATAAACGTATGTCTTTTAAAGCGCAAAGGCACCGAAATAGTATCAGATATCGACGACGATAATCTCGAGCTCTTAAGGGGTGTAGCACCTGCAACCTCACCCGTGGGATATGCCGAAAAGTATCTTTTAATAGACGAGGAAATTGATATTTCGGATAGTCAAGGCAAAATTACCTCTATAGTGCGATATGAGGCTATGGCACAGGTTAAGGAATGTAAGGTGCTATCCTCAAAGGCTATGGTAAAGGGCGAGGTTTTACTTAGTGTCCTTTGCAGTACACAGGACGGAAATTTAAGCACTATACGCTCTAATATACCCTTTAGCCAAATACTTGAAATAGAGGGCCTTAATGAATCCTGTCTTACCGATGCAAATGCCGTTGTAGCCTTCTTAGAGGTAGCGCTTAAACACAAGGATATTGACGAGAGCGCCTATCTTCGTATTGATGCAAAGCTTTTAGTTTCGTGTGAAAGCTCATGCGACAACGACGTAGCAATAGTGCTTGACGCTTATTCTAAAAAGTACGAAACCTCGGTTTTAAAGCAAGAGGTTAGCTTTGACAAAATATTCAAAAACATAAATGAAAGCTTTACCTGTAAGAAAAACATCGAATTTCAGGGTGCCGAAATATCTTCAATTGCTGATATGTGGTGCGAAACAAAGGTTTTAAACACAAAATTTAAGGATAACGTAATAACCGTATGCGGTGATGTCACCGTTACGTTGATAGCAAGGGACAGCGATATGATGCCCTTTATTTGTGAGAAAAACTTTGATTTTGAATATACTTTAAATCTTGATTTTCCTTGTGAAAATATGAAATTTGTTCCAAATATTACTGTTAATTCCTCTAGCTACACTCTAACCTCTCACGACTGTGCGGAGGCAAGAATTGAACTTTGCATAAGCGGTGCTATATACTGTCTTAATAAAATTTCTGTTGTTACCGATATAACAAGCGATAGTTCAAGGCCGATTGAGAAAAAGAACCGCTCGGCTATGACAATTTATTTTGCTACAGGCGGTGAAAGGGTATGGGATATTGCCTACCGATACGGTGCCAGTGTTGGTGAAATAAAGCTTATAAACGATATTTCTTCGGATAATATTGAAAACGATAGAATGCTCTTAGTACCAATTAATTGAATTTAAAGCAGACGACCGCGAAAAAAGGGTCGTCTGCTTTGACTTTTGTGTTAAAAATACTTGCTATATTATATAAAAAGTAGTATAATATTCTAGATAGTAGTCGGTTAACACTTTGTTAACAAATGAAGCTTTAAAATTTGCTATCATTACTTAGAAAAGATTACAGGGGAAACCTTGTATTTAAAGTTTGGAGGAAGAATAATGATCGAAGTTACCGGACTAAGCAAAAGGTACGGTACTCACCTTGCGGTTGATAACGTTAGCTTTTCAATTGACAAGGGTGAGGTTATAGGTTTCCTAGGACCTAACGGTGCAGGTAAGTCTACAATTATGAACATTCTCACAGGTTATCTTTCGATGACACAGGGAAATGCCTCAATTGATGGCTACAGCATTATAGAAAGCCCCGAGGAAGCTAAAAAGAGAATAGGCTATCTGCCTGAAATCCCACCGCTTTATACCGATATGAAGGTTAGGGAATATCTTGATTTTATTTATGATTTAAAGAAGGTAAAATTCCCTAAAAAGCCGCATATAAACGAAATTATGCGTCTTGTAAAGATTGATACTGTAAAGAACAGACTTATCAAAAATCTTTCAAAAGGTTACCGTCAAAGAGTAGGCTTTGCTCAAGCACTTATAGGAAATCCTGACGTGCTTATTCTTGACGAGCCAACTGGTGGTCTTGACCCTAAGCAGATTATCGAAATCAGAAACCTGATTTCAAAGCTTGGTAAAAACCATACTATTATTTTATCTTCACACATTCTTTCTGAAATTCAGGCAGTATGTAAGAGGGTTATCATTATCAACAGAGGTCAGATTATTGCTGACGATACCCCTGAAAACCTCTCACAAAAGCTTTCTACCGATAAATCCTTGGTAGCAAGAATTGTATGCGACGAAAAGGAAATGTTAAAAGCACTATCCTCACTTAAAGGCGTGGCTTCGGTTACAAGCCTTGGACAAGCAGAGGAAGGCGCTTATGACTTTAGCATAGTTCCAAAAGAGGGCTTCGACGTTAGAGAAGAAGTATTCAAGCGTGTTTCAGAGCGAGGCAAGGTATTGCTTTCGTTCTCTGCAAACAATCTGTCTCTTGAGCAGATATTCCTTCGTCTTACCGAAGCTACCAATGAAAAGGCAAGAAAAATGCTGGGCTTTACCGAAGAAAAGGCTGAAGAATTTGAAGAGGTTTACGTAGGCACAGACCTTGAAACCTCAGATGAAGCAAAGGAGGAAGAGTAATGTTAGCGATTTTTAAAAGAGAATTCAAAGCTTATTTCGCAACACCTATAGGCTACATTGTACTAGCGGCTTACTTCTTCTTTTTGAGTATGTACTTTAGAGTTTACTATTCCTACGGTGTGCCTAATATTCAGGACATTATAATCGGCAGTATGTCTATGGTAGTAGTTTTCACTATACCGATTTTAACCATGCGTCTTATGAGTGACGAAAAGAGACAAAAAATCGATCAGGCTCTTCTCACCGCACCCGTAAAGCTTTCCGCAATTGTTTTAGGTAAGTTTTTAGCGGCATTCGCACTTTATGCGCTATGCTTTAGTCCAACAATAATATTCGAAATAATAATTAAGTCAAAGGTAGATATCAGCGTATTTAACTATATTTATGCGCTAATCGGCGCTTTGCTTTTAGGCGGCGCACTTATTGCTATCGGCTTGTTTATTTCTTCGCTTACTGAAAGCGCAGTAATTTCCGCAATACTCACACTTGTAATTAATATTCTTATTCTTTATATGGGTAACTTTGCTTCTCTTATAAAGATTCAGTGGATTGCAAATCTCTTTAATAAACTAGCGTTTATAAACGCAACAGAAAGCTTTGCCCAGCAGCAGTTTTCAATACCAAACATAGTTTACTTCTTAAGTATAATTGCAATTTTCCTCTTCCTCTCGGTGCGTTCACTCGAGAAGAGAAGATGGGCGTAAAGGAGGCTTTAAAATGGAAGAAAATAAGGTAATAACACAAGAAACAGCTTCCGAAGAAATTAAAAAGCCTTCTAAGCAAAAAAAGCCTAAGAAGCTTAAAAATCAGGGACTTTTAAAGAACGGAAGCTTTTCGGTTGCAATTACAGCACTGGTTATAGCAGGAATTATAATTGTAAATATTCTCGTTGGTGCACTCGCTAGCCGTGTGCCGTTAGAGTTTGACCTTACCGCTGAAAAGGTTAACACTATGACCGAGGAAAATATTGAATATTTAAAGGCGATCAAGGACGACGTAAAGGTAATAGTTTGCGCGAATGAGGAGGACTATCCTTCATATATGCAGTATTACGCTCGGAATTACGGCGTATCAACCTCAGACCTTAGCTACTTTGAGCAGACAGTAACTCTAATCAACAAATATAACGACTATAACAAAAAGATTGACGTTCAGTTTGTTGACCCACAGGAGCCTGAGTTTGCTTCTATCTCAACAACCTATTCAAGCCTTAGCCTTTCATACGGTGATATTATCGTAACTGCAAAGCGCGGAGAAGAGGCTAGTGAGAGGGTAAAGAAGATAAGCTTTGACGATATCTATGAAACAAGCGATACAAGTGGTTACGGCTATTATTACGATATAATTGCCAATAACATTGAGTCCTCACTCACAGGTGCTATCACCTTTGTTATAAGCGGCGAAGAAAAGAAGATTCTTCTTATTAAAGGACATTCTCAATCTGACAACACTTCCACCTTTGTTAAGCTTTTAAAGACAAACAATTATATTGTAGATATATCTACAGAGCAGGTTATTCAGGAAATTTCTAAGGATTATGATGCTATAGCAATATTATCTCCTGCCTATGATTTTATGGAGAGTGAATTAGTAGCAATATCAGAATTCCTTGAAAACGGTGGCAATCGCGGCAAGGGTATGTTATATTTTGCCGATTCCTCCTGTCCGTATCTTCCTAATATGAGCACTCTGTTGGCTGAATGGGGTATAAATATTCATGAGGGCGTGCTTTACGAAACCGATGAATATTATTCAAGTCCTCAGGACCCAACTGCAGTTGTCGGTGCTCCCGAAGAAACTGCGGGACTTGAAAATATCGGTTTATGTATAACCAGCTACAACGTTCCTATGTTAACAGAGGAAACGCCAGAATCAGGCGGCCTTGAAATTACTCCATTGATTACAACAACCAAAACAACTGTTATAGCTCCTATTGGTGTTGATGCAGAGTGGAAGGATTATACCGATGACGATTTAGGACAGTTTGTAACAGCTGCAAAGTCGGTTAAATTCGGCTATGTTAACGGAACACAGAGAGTTGACAGCACAGTAATCGTATTTTCAAGCGTTCAGTTTGTTCAGTCTGATTGGGCGGAAAACAGCCGTCTTTCTAACAAGGACGTTGTTTTAGCAACTGCAGATATGGCTGCAGGTGTAACCGAAACAGGCGTTAAATTCACTTCAAAAACAATTACAAACGCAAGTTTTTATGAGTCTGTAACAGCTGCCGGTGTTAGCGCTATCAACATTATATTTATGATTCTTCTACCACTTGCAACTCTAGCAACAGGTATAATAGTATTTATCAGGAGAAAGAACGCAGAATGAGTGAATTTCAAGAAAATTTAGGCCTTGAAAAAGAAAATACAGAGATTAAGGAAGCTGAAGCGGTAGAGAAATCTACCGTCTTCAGCGACCCTACTGCTCATAAGGAAAAGAAAGCCCCATCTAAAAAGAATTTTGCTGTTAAGATTATTTCAGCATTTTTAATAGTGGCGATACTTGCAGGCGGTACTTTTGCCGTAATCAAGCTTATTCCTGAAAAACAGACTGAGCAGAGCGAAACGGGTAAAACTTCAATTACAGTTTTATCTTATTTGTCAAAGAACGTAGCCGAGGTTAACGTTGTAAATAAAAACGGTGAGTTTAAACTTTTCTCTACAAAAGAGGTAATTGATGAAAAGAATACAACCGTTTGGCATTTAGACGATATTGACGCATCTCTTACCGACAGTGACTCTATTTCAAGCGTTGCAACCAACGCGGTATCTCTATCTGCTTCACGCGAGGTAGAGATTAAGGACAGACCGCTTAGCGATTTTGGTCTTGATAACCCCGTTGCTACGGCAACCGTTAAGTTTTCTGACGGTACGGCGGGTTATTCGTTAACTGTCGGCAAGGTTTCCCCCGATAATTCGGGTACCTACGTTAAGATATCTAACAAGGATAAGGTTTATATTGTTGATAACAGTATAACAGATACCTTTACCTTTGAGGCTATTGATTTCGGTAATGCAGACCCGTTCCCACCCGCCGAATTTACAGGCGACGTTTCGGCTTACGTTGACGGAAACGGTGTGCTTTCAACCTTCGACTTTGTAACTATTACGGGTAAGGATTTCCCCGAAAAGTTGACAATCAAACCAAACACAAACGATATCAGAACAACTGTTGTAAGCTATATTGCAACAACTCCGCACAAGCGTTATGCAGATAATGCGGATTTGCTTTTGTCACCGTTCTCAAACGGTATTACGGTTAGTGGCTCATACACCTTTGATTTATCTAACGAGAGCCTTAAGAAATACGGCCTTGATAATCCTGATATTATAATTTCTATGTCGGTAAACTCACAGGTTAAGACCTTTAAGCTTTCTAAGGTTGACGATGATTTTTATGCTGTTATAAACGAAGACAGTAAACAAATTAAAAAGGTTTACTCTGCATATTTAACCATCGCAAACACCAAGGCCGAAAGCTACTACAATAAATGGATTTCGATGGAACCCATTAAAGAAATTAATAACTATACCGTTATTATGGACGGCAAAACCTATAGCTTTGATATTAAGTATTATCCCGATGAAGAGGAAAACGAATACGTTGTAACCCATAACGGAAAAACCTTAACAGAAGGTAATTTTCAGGACTTCTACGGTGATTTCTCAATACTTAAGTGTGCTGACTTTAAAAATGATGCCGTACAGGGTGAGCCTACGGCTATAGTACGGTTAACCTATACTTTGCAGGGCGGAACAGACGAAATTAAGTTCTATAAGGTTAGCGAAACTAAGTATCAATGCTTTAAAAACGGTGTGTCTTTAGGAAGAATTTCATCACTCGACTACAATAAGTTTATTAAGAGTGTAAAGTTAATTTCTGAGGATAAGGTAGTAGGTTAAAACTTAACTTCAAAATCTAATATTTTAAAGCCTTCGGAAGTAATTTCGAAGGCTTTTTCATATTCTCCCAAAGCAATTCTAACCGTATTTTCATACGCCTTTGCAATACCGCCGATACCTATAATCAAGCAGATTAAAATTGTAAGTGTTAAAATAAATGAGTTTTTAAAAAGTCTAAGGTTTTCGTTATTTTTCATATTTCCTTTAGCAAAGCAATCAAGGAATTTGAAAGCAGCTCTGCTGAATATTTAACCTCCTCGAGTGAATTTGCATCGGTGCCCATTTCTATAAGCATTGAGCCGAGGGTCAACGACTCATTATAATTTTTAGGCATTAAGCTGATTGAACGTGCAAGGGAAGGGTACATAGTTTCTATTTTTTGTTGAAGTCTTACGGCTAACTTTAGATTTTCCTTCCAATTAGGAAAGTTTGTAACACCGCCGCTTTGTGAACCCATAACAAGCATAATCTGTGCCGCCTTTTTACCCGCTATTTCGGTTGTAAGCTTTACCTTGTCGGTATCGCCAGAGCTTAAAGCGTCACGGTGCATATCAATCACGATTTTAATACTCGGGTATTTTTTTAGATAACTGTTAATGGTTTTTGCGGCACGGCTATAGCTTTCATTATATGAAGGATAGTCGTGCAGAGTCTGGTCGTGTATAACACCAAACCCTGCGTTTTTAAGTTTTTCGGCTACTATGCTTCCCAGCGCTATCATATTTGCGCTTTTTTCGTTGGTGCGCGATAGGTCTTTATCGGTGTAATAACTTCTTGAAGTTTCCAAAAAAGATTCGGTTGCGTGGGTGTGTAGTATTAAAATTTCAGGCTTTGAGGGGTTTCCCTCAATGGTGTACTTTAAATTTTCTTCTAATAGATTTTTTATATTTACCTTTAAATCGGTACTGTTTTTAAGATATACGTTTTTATATGAAGTGTTTGCGGTGTAAGGCGAAATAAACTTTTCAATCACCTTGCCGACTACCACGCCTTGCGAGTCGGTAGTTATGGCAGAAGACACAGTGCTTGTGTTTGTTTCTTGTTGGGTTGAAATTACTGTATTGCCTTCTACGATGCTCTCGAACAAAAAACCGCCGTTTCCGTTATAAAAATTTATTTGCGGTTCGCTTTCGGATTTTACTAATACTCTTTTTTCATCAAAACTCGCATATATAAATAAAGCAATATTAAGCACTATAGAAACAGCGCAAATTATTGCGGATAAGGTTATTCCAAGCCGTGTTTTTTTCTCCTCCATAAGCATCATCTCCTACATAAAAAATATGTGTATTAAATGTTTTTTATGTTATGGCGGCTAAAATTTCAGGTTCAATATTTGGTTGCAAAAATGTATTAATGGTATTTGATAAAAACTCCGATGCCTTTTGGATTAGCATATCTATATCCTTTGGTGTTACCATCATCCTAATGTCCGCTTCGCCCTCTTTAATTATTGAGTTAGCATCGGTAACCGTCGGTATTCCAATAGCAATAACAGGCACACCTAATGTGTTAAAACTGAGTTCTTTACGGGAATTATTAACGCCTGACCCAGGATTTATTCCGCTGTCGGTTAACTGTATGGTACAACATAGATTTTCCGCTTCACAGGCGGCTAAGGCGTCAATAACTATAACAGCACTGGGCTTCAAGCTTTTTACGGCAGCTTTCACAGTTTCTGCCGCCTCTATGCCTGTTTTACCTATAACACCGGGAATTAGTGCACAAACACTTTTAAGGCCGCCTAAGTTCAAACTGTCTCGCAATTCCTTTTCGATGTGTCTTGTCGCAAAAATTTTGTCGGCAGTTAAAGGACCTAAAGCATCGGGAGTAATATCACTGTTGCCAAGTCCTACAATTAAAGTTTCTTGTCTTGCGCTTTGGGGCATTAAATTTTCAAGTGTGTAAATCAGCGCTTTTTCAAGGTCGCACATATCGGTAAGACTTAAAAAGCTTTTAAATTTAATGGTATAATATTTGCCCATTGGTTTACTAAAAAGATTAGCGGTTTTTCCGTCTTTAATATTCAGTTCAAAAACCGTGCACTCGCCAAAACTATTTTCTAAAATACCCGTGCTGTTTTCAAAAGCATTGTTTTCGGCTACCAAGTCTGTTCTCAAATTCATTTTTTACCACCAGAATTAGTTTTTACCAAACTTTTATAAATATGAAAAAGACTAAAACTTTTCAGATGAGAAAATTAATTGTATAAAACATATAATTTACCCAATATGTACAGGTTTTTCTTGACAGATAACACAATAAGTGGTATTATACTATAGTAGGTTTAATATGCCTTTTTGTCGGTTGTGGCGAGTCGGCAAATTCGCATTTTTAATCTTAATCGGGAGACAAAATAGCGGCTCCCGTCGGGCAATATACTTTTATCGTCTGTCCGAAAAATCCGCGTTAATATAAGGGAGGTGCCTAATTCATGGGTTTAGAATGGATTTTAGGTATCGCAGCCCTTGTTCTCGGAATAGTAGGCTTTTTTGCGGGTTCGGCTTTCCGCCGTAAGTCAGCAGAAAAAACAATCGGCTCTGCCGAGGATGAGGCAAAGCGCATTTTAAATGATGCGCTAAAGGCTGCAGAGACAAAGAAAAGAGAGTCTCTTCTCGAAGCTAAAGACGAAATTCATCAGCTTCGTCAGGAGACTGAAAAGGACCTACGCGAGCGCAGAAGTGAAGTTCAGCGTCAAGAGCATAGGTTACAGCAGAAAGAAGAAACCCTTGACCGCAAGATAGATAACCTTGAGGCCAAGGAAGAGAAATTAGCAATTCGCTCAAAAGAAATTGAAGAGCGTATGGAGGAATGTGAAAAAATTAAGCGCAGTCAGCTTGAAATGCTTGAAAAAATTTCAGGTCTTTCAAAGGAACAGGCTAAATCACAGCTTCTCGAGATGCTTGACGGCGAGTTATCTCACGAAAAAGCCGTTAAGATTATGGATTACGAGCAGCAGTTAAAGGACGAGTCCTTGAAACTTGCTCAAGAGGTAATCGGCCACGCTATTCAGCGTTGTGCGGCTGACCATTCTTCCGAAGTTACCGTTTCGGTTGTAGCATTACCAAACGATGAAATGAAGGGTAGAATCATAGGCAGAGAGGGTAGAAATATCAGAGCTATCGAAAATGCAACGGGTGTTGACCTTATTATTGACGATACTCCCGAAGCAATCACAGTTTCAAGCTTTGAGCCAATCCGTCGCGAAATCGCGCGTGTTACCCTTGAAAAGCTTATTGCCGACGGTAGAATTCACCCCGCAAGAATTGAAGAAACGGTTGCCAAGGCTACTGCTGAGGTTGAGTCTGTAATTAAGCAGGAAGGCGAGCGCGCTATGATTGAATCGGGCGTTCACAACCTGCATCCTGAGCTCATAAAACTTTTAGGAAGACTTCACTTTAGAACAAGCTACGGTCAAAACGTTTTAAATCACTCGCTTGAGGTTTGCCACCTTTCAGGTCTTATAGCTGCAGAACTTGGTGCCGACGTAACACTTGCTAAACGTGCAGGTTTGTTACACGATATCGGCAAGGCTATTGACCACGAGCAAGAGGGCTCACACATTCAGCTTGGTGTTGAGGCTGCTAAGAAGTACAGAGAAAGCGATGCGGTTATTCACGCTATCCATGCTCACCACGGCGAGATTGAGGCTAAGACCGTTATTGCCTGTATCGTTCAGGCGGCTGATGCTATTTCGGCTGCAAGACCGGGCGCTAGAAGAGAAAACATTGAAAGCTACATTAAGAGACTTGAAAAGCTTGAAGAAATCGCCAATAGCTTCAGCGGTGTAGAAGGCTCTTATGCAATTCAGGCAGGTAGAGAGATTAGAATTATCGTTAAACCTGAGGTTATTTCAGATGATAAGATGGTAATTATAGCTCACGAAATTGCCGAAAAGATTGAAAGCGAACTCGAATATCCGGGTCAGATTAAGGTAAATCTTATCCGCGAAAACAGAGTGATTGATTACGCTAAGTAAATTAAATACCTGTAAAATGGTCTCGGGCTCGGCTGTAAAGCCGAGCCCGAGTAGTTTTTGAGGAAAAAAGAAAAAACTCCTGTAGAACTTTCTTAAGTTCTACAATTATTTTTTACCATATAAATTTTAAGATAAAAATACTAAATTGTAAACATTTTGTTAATGTGCTTGACAAAATTATATGAGTATGCTATTATACAACTGTACTATTACAGATAGTACAGTTTGAAAAAGAGGTGATACGGTGTTTCAGCTTGATTTGAAAAGCGGTGTTCCGATTTGCGACCAAATAGTAAACGGATTTATAAAGCTAAAAGTTCTGGGTGTTTTAAAAGACGATGAACAACTACCCAGCGTACGCGCACTAGCGTCTAGATTTTCGGTAAACCCTAATACCATTCAAAAGGCCTATGCGATTTTAGAGCAAAGGGGAATAATCTACTCGGTTAAGGGAAAGGGGTCCTTTATTTCGGGCGATACCAAAGCTCATAGCGCCGTGATTGACGAGGCAAAGGAGCAATTCGAAAAGGCGGTAGAGTCTGCTGTTGCCTTAGGTCTTACATACGATGATTTAAAGAAAATAATAGACCAAAAGGGAGGAAAACTTTAATGATAGCTGCTAAAAATTTAACTAAAAAGTTTGATGATATTAAAGCACTTGATAGTATAAGCTTTGAAATTGAAGACGGCTCGGTATACGGACTTGTAGGCTCTAACGGTGCGGGTAAATCCACTCTGCTAAGACTGATTTCAGGCGTTTATTACGCCGACGGCGGCAGTATAACGATAGACGGCATAGAATGTTTTGATAATCCTATGCTTAAATCACAAATTGCATTTTTAGGCGATACACCATATTTTTTAAGACAGTCAAACCTTAAAGAAATGAAAACGTTTTATAAGGGAATGTATCCAAGCTTCGATGACGACGAATACAAAAGATTGCTTAATATTTTTCCGCTTGATGAGAAAAAGAAAATTTCTACCTTTTCAAAGGGTATGCAACGTCAGGCTTCTTTAATATTGCAACTTGCGACCAAACCGCGTTATCTGCTTTTAGACGAAGCGTTTGATGGGCTCGACGTTGTAATGCGCCGAGTGCTAACCAATCTCATTATGGAGGGTGTAGAAAAAAGGGGAATGACCGCAATTATTTCCTCTCATAATCTAAGAGAATTAGAGGACGTTTGCGACCATATTGCGTTAATTCATAACGGCAACTTAATTTTTAATGATGATTTGGATACCCTTAAAAATTCCGTGCATAAAATTCAGGCGGTGTTTAACGGTGTTCCCGAGCTTGAAGCATTTGAGGAACTAAATATTATTAAAGCAGAACGCACGGGCTCGGTTTTACATATTATCGCAAGAGGCGAAAGGGAAGAAATTTTAAAATATATAAATACCTTTTCTCCGTTACTTGCAGAAAGCATAGAACCGACACTTGAAGAAATATTCATATTTGAATTGGAGGCGACAGGTTATGACGTTAAGAACATCCTCGAATAGTATAAACCCTGCTTTGCAGATGGTTAAAATAACCCTTTTAAAGAATTTAGGACTTATTATCCTTAGTGTTGCCATAGTGCTTCTTGTGTGTCCCGTTTATACGATAGTTAACCTTAAAAGTATCACTTATGCCGAAGATTATATATATCCCATAAGCGAGTGGATACAAGACCTTACTATATTTGCAGTTTGTATCGGTCTCGTCGGCACGTTTATTTACAGCGCTATAAATCTTTCATATATGTTTTCTAAAAAGTCAAGCGACGTTTTCCATTCTGTGCCGCTGACAAGAGGAGAACTGCTTTTTTCAAGAGCCGTTTCAGCACTAATAGCGACCCTTATTCCGATTATAGTGCTGTTTGCATCGCTAATGATACTAAATGCGGCATACGGGTATACATATCTTTACGCAGAGAAAATTTTGTTATGCTTTGCATTTGTTGTGGCATCAACGTTTGTTTTTTGGTCGTTATCAATTATGTTTTCAATTTGCGCGGGTGCGGTTTTTGACTATCTTTTATCCTATATAGGAGTTAATCTTGGAGTTTATTTAATAGCGCTGATAGTACATAAGTTGCTTGAAAATTATCTTTTAGGTTATTTCGATAACAACCCAATTTATATGTATTTCTCCCCGATATTTTACTGTTTCACCCGCATTTCAAGGTTTTTAAATGAGAGTATGGGAACTAAAGAAATAATAACGTTTTTTGTAATATCAATTATACTTACAGCGGTATTCTATGCAGTAACGTACCTTCTCTACAAAAAGAGAAAGGTGGAAAGAACGGGCAGTGCGTATGCTTACCGTTTTGTATATATTATATGCGGCTTTATAATTTCTTTCTGCACAGCTTACGGGGTAGGCTATCTGCTTTCGGGCGGAGAAATTAACACGGCTGTGTTTTGGATTATTACCGTAGTAGGTGCTTTAATAGGTGCGGTAGCATACTCAGCCATAACTAACAGAAGCTTTAAAAACTTTAAACGCGCTATTGTGCTTGGCACGGTTTCGGTAGCAATAATGGGTACTGTTACTTTATTAATGATTTTAGACCCATTAGGCTTTTCGAAAAGACTGCCAAAGGAAAGCAAAATCGAATCTGCCGCACTACAACTTCGAGAGTATTCCGCAATCACGTATACCGAAAACATGTTACCGCTCGAGCTTCACAAGAAAATAGTAGATGAAAAACTAGCACTAAGAGGAGAAAATCACACCTACGAATATACCGACGTTGACATAGTATATACCCTTAAAAACGGAAAGACTCTGAGCAGAAGCTATACCGTATTAAAAGATGATATAGAGCAAGAGATGTTGAAAAATTATATCAGCGACGAGCATATTAATATGTACTATGATAAACTGCTTGAGAGCAACCCTGAAAACATAGAAATTACCTTTAGCAATATAACGACATACTATGAAGGCGTAATCAGTGTAAATGACTTCAAACAACTGCTTAGGATATACAGCGAAGAGGTTAAAACCGCCGGTAACGTTTTACCAAATTCTGATTCTAGTGCCAAAAGGTATTTTCATGCAAACTGGTACAGTCAAGGCGATTATAGATATCAGGCTACAACAACTTTGTGTTTTAATCTGAAATGTGAAAGAACAAAAAAATATCTTGAATTACTGATAGACAGTGGAAAACTAGTTGCATACAAGTAAAGGAAGGTTGAAAAAGCCTACTTCTTATAAGGAAGATTAAAGCCTCGATGAAATTCATCGAGGCTTTTCTTATGCATATCGGATAGAACCAACATCATATTTGTAAGTACAAATGTTTCTTTTTGGGTGATACCTAAACCCTTTTTACAACAAAAAGAAAGATAAGTGATATTCTTTGCTTTGCAAAGAGTGATATTTTCACTTTGCGAAAGTGATATTACTCCCTTTGGTCGTAGTGTTATTTTATTCGCCCTAAAAACTGTCCGTAGGACAATATCACTATGCGAAAGCATAATATAACTGCGAAGCAATATCACTCGCCGTAAAGCGAATAAAACTGCGAGACTTCCTTAGAGAAGTCTCGCAAACCTTCCTTTTTTTGTTTATACACTTTTAATTTTATCTGAATAATAGCTTAATATTTCGGTTTCGTCAAAGTGTTCCGAAAGCAATTTTTTAAGAGGCTCGATTATAACCGCCTCACTGCTATAATGTCCGCAATCGAAAACGGAAATTCCTTTATTGATAGCCTCTATAAATACGTGGTGCTTAACGTCCGCCGTGATTAGCGCATCAAAGTTATCGGTAACGGCGTCCTCAAAGAAGTCGGCACCCGCACCCGAGCAAACAAGCACGTTTTCCACCTGATTTTCGCCGACGTAACGCACCGAGTAGCCGAGCTTTTCTTTTATATGAAGCGCTAACTCGTCGGGATTTTTAATATCGGTTTTGGCACTTCTTATTAAAAATCCGTCGTGTGCAGTATAAGGCTTTACGTTTTTAAGTTCTAGTATTTCGCAAAGACTATCTGTCACACCGCCCTTAGCAATATCAAGATTAGTGTGCATAGATATAACCGAAATATCACTCTTTATAAGCTCGTAAACTATATCGCCGTGGGTTACGCTTTTGAGTCCGTCGAAGATAACGGGGTGGTGGGTAACGATTAATTCACAACCCATTTCACTAGCCGTTTGGAGTGCGAATTTATCGCAATCAAGACAAACCATTATTTTTGTAACAATGGTGTCACCGTTTCCCACAAGAATACCTACGTTATCAAAATCACAGGCGGTGTCTAGCGGATATTTATCAGATAAAAACTTAAATATATCGTTTACTGTAATCATTATTTTTTCACAAATGAATCTTTAAGCGCTACTGTTCGGTTAAAGATTAAATTGTCGGGTGTTGAGTCCTTGTCAACACAAAAATATCCCTGTCTCATAAACTGGAAGGTGTCGCCAACGCATTTTTCTTTAAGGTCAAAATCCAATTTACAACCCTTAAGTACTGTAAGAGAAGCAGGGTTTAGGTTATCCGCAAAGGAGGAAACACCTTCTTCGTCGCTTGGATTTTCAACGTTAAACAGCCTGTCGTACAGCCTTACCTCTGCCTCGGCGCAGTGGTCGGCACTAACCCAGTGCAGAGTGCCCTTAACCTTTCTGCCGTCAGGTGACTCGCCACCGCGGCTTTCAGGGTCGTAGGTACAGTGAACTACTGTTATATTGCCGTTTTGGTCCTCTTCGTGAGAAGCGTATTTAACAAAATACGCACCTTTAAGACGAACTTCCTTTTGAGGACACAGTCTAAAATACTTGCCCGGAGGGTCAAGCATAAAATCGTCCTGCTCAATGAAGATTTCTCTAGAGAAAGTAACTGTTTTCTTGCCCTTTTTTATATTGTTGGGGTTAATATCAACCTCAATTTCCTCCGTCTGTCCTACAGGATAGTTATCAATTATAACCTTTAAAGGACGAAGCACCGCCATAGCTCTGTCAGCGTGTTCGTTCAGATAATCTCTCACACAGCTTTCGAGCAAAGCATAGTCAATAACGCTGTAAGCCTTAGAAACACCGATTTTATCAACAAAGGCGCGAACAGCCTCGGCAGGATAGCCTCTGCGACGCATACCGCAAAGTGTAGCCATTCGAGGATCATCCCAACCCGAAACCAAATTATCGTTTACAAGTTTTAAGCATTTACGCTTACTTGTCAGCGTATAGTTTACGTTCATTCTTGCAAACTCAATTTGTCTAGGCGGTGTAGCAATATCTAAAACCTCTAAGAACCAATTATAAAGAGGTCTGTGATTTTCAAATTCAAGTGAGCAAAGCGAGTGGGTAACACCCTCTTTAGCATCGCTTAAAGGATGTGCAAAATCGTACATAGGATATACACACCATTTGTCGCCTGTGCGGTGATGGTGAGCGTGCATAATACGGTAAATAACAGGGTCGCGCATATTAAGATTAGAAGACGACATATCAATCTTAGCACGAAGCACCATAGCGCCGTTTTCAAATTCGCCCTCGGTCATTCTGCGGAACAAATCCTTTGTTTCTTCGATAGGACGGTCTCTATAAGGACTGTTAATACCAGCCTCTGTAAGAGTACCGCGCATTTCACGGATTTGGTCGGGCGTTGACTCGTCAACGTATGCTAAGCCTTTGTCAATAAGCTTTAGCGCACATTCATAGATAAAATCAAAATAGTCGGAAGCATAGTAAAGGTTGTCCCACTTAAAGCCTAACCATTCGATATCCTCTTTAATAGCGTCAACGTACTCAACGTCCTCTTTAGTGGGGTTGGTATCGTCAAGACGCAAATTACAGCTTCCGTTATATTTCTGCGCGGTGCCAAAGTCAATGCAGATAGCCTTTGCGTGACCTATATGAAGGTATCCGTTAGGCTCGGGTGGGAAACGGGTCTGCACCTTGTTGTAAACTCCCTCGGCTAAATCCTCGTCAATAAAATCGTGTATGAAGTTAGAAGGCTTTAAGACCTCTTCCTCATTTAATACTTTATTCTCTTCCATCATAAAACCTCTTAAATAGAATTTATCATCTTGTCAATACGCTCAAAACAGCGCTTAGAACCCAGTACCTGCATTATACTGCAAAGGTCGGGCGTGTTTCTTCTGCCTGTAATAGCGATACGAAGCACTGTGCTAAGGTCTCCCGCGCTTCCCTTGAAGGCTTGCGGGTTTGCCTTGTATTCCTTAGTGTCAGCCGCAAAGTTAAGTACGGGCGCTATAGCCTTTATCTTATCAAACCAAGCCTGACGGTCATCGGTCTCACGGTAAACTGTTTTGTACGCTTCTAAAAATGCTTTAGCATCGGCTACGTCTATGTTTTCAGGTAACTCGTAACAGGGGGTGTAGAGACTGTCAAACATATATGAGAAATAATCCTTAACCTCGTTCCATTTTGCTATATCGCGGCGTGGCTTTGGTACGTCACGGTCAATAGCCAAAACCGACTTTGTATAATCGGGATTAGCAGTTAAAATAGCATAAAAATCTTGGTCGAATTCATTTGCCCAAGCAGTTAGCTTTTCGTAAACCGTTTCGGCATTCATACGGGAAACCTTAATTTTGCTAACGTCATTTAACTTGTTATGGTCAAAGAGTGCACCCGAAACGCTCATCTTTTTAGGATTAAACTTGAAAGCACTAATGGGAGCGTCTTGGTTTGCCTTGCGCCAATCTTCAAAATCGGAAGCGGCAATGGTCATAAGATACTCGATAACACTATCGGGGTCATAACCCTCTTCGGCAAAGAAATGAACTGCAGCCTCAGGGTCCTTACGCTTTGATATTTTTCTCTTAGCGCCGTTTTCAAGCTTCATAATAGGGGAGACGTGTGCGAATTTCGGCACCTTAAAGCCTAAAAGCTTGAAAAGTTGTATGTGCTTTGGCACCGAAGAAATCCATTCGTCGCCGCGCATAACGTGGGTGGTGTGCATTAAATGGTCATCTATAGCGTGGGCGAAATGGTAGGTCGGTATACCGTCGGATTTAAGCAGAACGAAATCCTCATCGTTTTCAGGCATCTCGATTTTACCCTTGATACCGTCTTCAAAAATCACCTTGTTTTCTTCATTTCCGGGGGAACGAAGTCTAACAACGAAAGGTTTGCCCTCGTCGATTAGCGCCTTAGCCTCAGCATAGGTTATATTTCTATGCTTTGCCCACTCACCGTGGTAGCCCGTTCTGATTTTTTGTGCTTCCTGTTCACTTCTGACTTTATCAAGTTCCTCGGCTGTGCAGAAGCAAGGGTAAGCAAGACCTTCCTTTATAAGCTTTTTAGCATAGGTCTGATAAATTTCGGCTCTTTTGCTTTGCTGATACGGACCGTAATCGCCCGACTCCTCAGTGCCCGAAATAAAGCCCTCGTCTATATTTATGCCAAAACGCTTAAGGCCGTCGATAATATTTTCAATACCGCCTTCAACCTCACGCTTTTTATCGGTATCCTCAATTCTTGTGAAGAAAATACCGTTTGTAGAGGTTGCGGTAATTCTGTTTGCAAGTGCTGTGAAAAGTGTGCCAAGATGCAGATAACCCGTAGGGCTCGGCGCTATTCTTGTAACTCTAGCACCCTCTTTTAAAGTTCTTTCGGGGAATAGGTTTTCATAGTATTCGGGTGTTTTATCAATATTTGGTAGCAGAAGCTCTGCTAAAAGTTCATAGTCGCTCATTTTTATCTCCTGATGAATTACTTATTGTTGTTTAAAAGGCTTGTAAGCTCTGCCATAAATGAGTTTACGTCCTTAAATGAACGGTAAACCGATGCAAAGCGCACGTAGGCTACCTCGTCAATATCCTTTAACTTTTCCATAACAAGTTCGCCGATTTTCTCACTGCTAACCTCACGGTCAAGCGAGTTTTGAAGAACTGTTTCAATGTCGTTTATAGCGACTTCAAGAGTTTCAATCGAAACAGGGCGCTTTTCACAGGCTCTGAGCATACCGTTCATAAGCTTTTCTCGGTTGAACGATTCCCTTGATTTATCGCGCTTAATAACAACTACGGGAATGGTTTCAATCATTTCGTAGGTTGTAAAACGTTTTCCGCATTGAATACATTCTCTTCGTCTGCGGATTTTCTCACCTTCGTCGGTAGGGCGTGAATCAATAGTTTTGCTCTCGTTATATGCACAAAACGGACATTTTATACTTTTACTCATTACCATTACCACCAATTAAATATAATTATTTGCTATTATACCATATATGGTATAAAATTACAAGAAAAAACTGCATAATTACACATAAAAAGAAGGCTGTGGGATTTCTCACAGCCTTTTTTATAGGTCTTTTAAAATTTTTAGAATTTCTTCGGCGCTATTTATAACCAAATCGGGTTTATCAGGTGAATTTTTAAGCATTTCTTTTGTTGTTTCACCGCTTAAAACAAGAATATTTTTAATTCCTGCGTTTAGTCCGCTTTTAATATCGGTATAAATCCTGTCACCTACTACCGCGGTTTCATTTTTTGCAAATCCTGTCATTTTCATAGCAATAATCGGCATAGCGGGTTCGGGTTTGCCTATAAATACAGGTCGCTTTTTAGTAGCGTTGTATATCATATCGCAAACAGAACCGCAATCGGGAACAAAGCCGTATTCGGTAGGGCAAACGTAGTCGGGATTAGTAGCGATATACTTTATTTCTCTTGTGGATAAAAGCCTTGAAACGTCGTCTAGTTTTTTAAAGGTAAGCTCGGTATCGTTTCCCATAACGATGCAGTCGACTTTATCTAAATCTTCGAAAATCTCAAAGCCGAAGTTTTTAAGTTCTGTTTTAAGCGAGTCGGTTCCGCAAACGTAGAGCCTGTCATTCGGACAGTTGTCTTTAAGATAGAGCGCGGTTGCCTGTGATGAGGTTATAAAGTCGTCATTTGTAGCCTTAATACCTAATTTCTTTAGTTTTTTTACGTAGTCCTCAACGCTTTTTGAAGAGTTGTTGGTCATAAATAAATAGCGCTTGTTTTGAGATTTGATAGTGTGTAGTAACTCTTTTGTAAAGTCATAAAGACGGTCGCCCAGATACAGCGTACCGTCCATATCAAACAAAAATAAATTTATCTCTTTTATATATTTTCCAGCGTCCATAACTTCTCCTAAAAATTTTATAGTGTAATTTTATCATAGGCAAATTATTTTGTCAAATATGTCAACCTAAATCTTGATAAAACTGAAATACTGTGTTATAATCTATTGGATAAATTGGGGTATTATGATTTTAGCGGAGGTATGAGATGTTTGACGTTAAAAAAGTAACCGAAGAATGTGTTAATTGGATAAGAGATTTCTTCGAAAAAAACGGCAAGGGCTGTAATGCTGTTATCGGTATTTCGGGCGGTAAGGACAGCTCTGTAGCGGCGGCGCTTTGCGTAGAGGCTCTTGGCAAGGATAGGGTAATAGGTGTGCTAATGCCTTATGGTGAACAGGCAGATATTGATTGCTCAAGGCTTCTTGTAAGCCACCTTGGTATCAAGAACTACACAATAAACGTAAAAGACGCTATTGACGGTCTTAAAAACAGTATGCCTGAGGGTTTGGAATTATCAACTCAAAGCAACACAAACCTACCTCCGAGAATTCGAATGGCAACGCTTTATGCGGTATCTCAAAGTCTTAACGGCAGAGTGGTTAACACCTGTAATTTATCTGAGGACTGGGTGGGCTACTCAACACGCTACGGCGATGCCGCGGGAGATTTTAGTCCACTTTCAAGACTTACGGTAGACGAAATTAAGAAGATAGGCAGATACTTAAATTTACCTGAAAGTTTGGTTGAAAAGGTGCCGATTGACGGTCTTTGCGGTAAAACCGACGAGGATAATTTAGGCTTTACATACGCGGTACTTGACAGATATATACGCACAGGCGAAATAGACGATTTAGAAATTAAAGAAAAGATTGATACAATGCATAAGAGAAACCTGTTTAAGCTAGAGCTTATGCCTTGTTTTGAACCCGATATTAAATACTGAAAGGAAAATAAAAATGGCTAAAATGTGGGCAGGTCGTACAGGCGGCGAAACAGACAGTATAGCAGATGATTTTAATTCATCAATAGGCTTTGACAGCCGTATGTATAAACAGGATATAAAGGGTAGTATGGCACACGCCGCTATGCTTGGCTTCAAGGGTATTATTACACAGGACGAAGCAGATAAAATAATCGAGGGCTTAGAGGGAATTTTACTGGACCTTGAAAGCGGAAAGCTCGAAATTGACCTTACTTGCGAAGATATACATATGTTTGTTGAGGCGGAACTAACGAATAGACTTGGTGATTTAGGCAAAAAGCTTCACACGGCAAGAAGCCGAAACGATCAGGTAGCGCTTGACCTTAGAATGTATCTAAGAGACGAGGCAAAGGAAATAACCGACCTTATTAAAAATTTACTGGGCGCTGTAGTAGATAAAGCAGAACAAAACAAGGCTGTTATTTTACCTGGTTACACCCATCTTCAAAGGGCACAACCCATAACCTTCGGACATCACCTTATGGCTTATGCTATGATGCTTCTTCGCGATATTGACAGGATAAGTGACTGTGTAAAGCGTATGAATATTTCCCCGATAGGAAGCTGTGCATTAGCCGGTACTACCTATGATACCGACCGCCGCTTTGAAGCTAAGAAGCTAGGTTTTGACGGGATTTGCCTTAACAGTATTGACGGTGTATCTGACCGTGATTTTTGTGTAGAACTGATGTCGGATATATCAATACTTATGATGCACCTATCCCGTTTTTCAGAGGAAATTATTTTGTGGTCAAGCTGGGAATTTAAATTTGTAGAGCTATCAGATAGCTTCACAACAGGCTCGTCCATTATGCCGCAAAAGAAAAATCCCGATATGGCAGAGCTAGTGCGCGGTAAAACGGGTAGGGTATATGGTGACCTTTTAGGACTTCTTACAACACTTAAAGGTTTACCCCTTGCATACAATAAGGATATGCAGGAGGATAAAGAGGGTGTTTTCGATGCCTGTGATACGGTTAAAATGTGCCTTAAGGTGTTTGTCGGAATGATTGCCACTATGAAGGTTTTACCCGAAAATATGAAGTTGGCTTCTCAAAAGGGCTTTATAAATGCTACAGATTTAGCCGACTATCTTGTTAAAAAAGGCCTTCCCTTTAGAAGTGCGTATAAAATTTCGGGACAAATTGTGGCATACTGTATCGCAAACGGCAAGGTACTCGAAACCCTTACAATAGACGAATACAAGGGCTTTAGCGAACTTTTCGGCGACGATATTTACAATGATATTGATATGTCGGTTTGTGTAGAAAAGCGTATTTCGGAGGGCGGTACCTCGGTTAAATCGGTTGAAAAGCAGATAGAATTTGTAAGGAGTGCTTTAGGTTAAGTTATGGCTAAAGAGCTTACAATAAAACAGCTAATAGAACGCAGTATAATAAAGAAATACCGCAAAACAATATGGAATAACTTTGTCGGCGCTGTTAAGGAATATGAGCTTATAAATGAAAACGACTGTATAGCGGTTTGTATTTCGGGCGGTAAGGACTCTATGCTTATGGCAAAATGCTTTGAGCAGCTAAGTCGGCATAGCGAGGTGCCTTTTACTGTAAAATATCTTGTTATGGACCCCGGTTACGCAGAGCCTAACCGCAATCTACTAATACACAATGCCGAAAAAATGGGCATAGATATAGAGATTTTCGAAAGCGATATTTTTGACGTTGTAACCGATGCGGGAGGCTCACCCTGTTACCTTTGCGCCAGAATGAGAAGAGGTGCCTTATACGCCGAGGCTAAACGTCGCGGTTGTAATAAAATAGCACTGGGCCACCATTTTGACGACGTTATAGAAACGGCGCTTATGAGTATGATGTATTCATCTGAAATTAAAACGATGCTTCCAAAGCTTCACAGCACAAACTTTGAGGGAATGGAACTAATAAGACCTCTTTATAAGGTAAAAGAGCGTGATATTGTTTCTTGGGCAAACTATAATAATTTAGAGTTTTTACAGTGCGCCTGTAGGTTTACAGAGGAGAGTGAGCATAACGAATCACTCTCAAAGCGCAAGGAAACCAAGGCGCTTATAAAATACATTCGCACCTTTAACAAGGAGGCGGACGATAACATTTTCAGAAGCCTTCATAACGTCAATATGGCAACTATGCCCGGTTGGCGAGACAGCGACAGCGGAGATACCCATTCATTCCTCGAAAAGTATTAAATTTAGAATCACCTGAATTGTAAATTTAGGTGATTTTTTTGAAATTTTTGTTAATTTTGCGCCTTATTTGGTTGACTTTTGATTTATTGGATAATATAATGTATAAGGAATAAATTTGTATTTTAAATTTACTTCTGTAAATTCAAAAAGGAGAATAAAAATGACCGAGAACAAAACAGTATTAAAGTGGCTCGAAGAAATGAAAGAGCTGCTAAATCCCGATCAAGTAGTTTGGATTGACGGAAGCGAGGAGCAAACCGAAGCACTCCGTGCCGAAGCTTGTGAAATCGGCGATCTTTACAAATTAAATCAGGAGAAATTACCTGGTTGCTACCTCCATAGAACAAATCCTAACGACGTAGCACGTGTAGAGGACAGAACCTTTATTTGCACAAAGACTAAGGAAGAAGCAGGTCCCACTAATAACTGGTGTGATCCTGATGAAATGTATAAAAAGCTTTATGAAATTGCCCGCGGCTCATACAAAGGCAAGACAATGTATATAATCCCTTATTCTATGGGTCCTATCGGCTCACCTATCGCTAAGATTGGTATCGAGGTAACCGATTCTATCTACGTTGTTCTTAATATGCTTATTATGACACGTGTAAGCCCAAAGGTTTTAGAGGTATTGGGCGACAGTAACGACTGGGTACGCGGTCTACATTCTAGATGTGACGTTGACCCTGAAAAGAGATACCTCTGCCATTTCCCACAGGATAACACAATTATCTCTGTAAACTCAGGCTACGGCGGAAACGTGTTACTCGGTAAAAAGTGCTTTGCACTCCGTATAGCTTCATATCAGGGCTGGAAGGAAGGCTGGATGGCTGAGCATATGCTTATCCTAGGTCTTGAAAATCCAAAGGGTGAGGTTAAGTACATTGCCGCCGCATTTCCATCTGCTTGTGGTAAGACCAACCTTGCAATGCTTATTCCACCCGAGTATTTAAGAGAAAAGGGCTATAAGGTTTGGACAGTTGGCGACGATATCGCTTGGATGAAGATAGGTCCTGACGGCAGACTTTATGCTATTAACCCTGAAAACGGTTTCTTTGGCGTTGCTCCCGGTACCAACGCTCACTCTAACTTCAATGCACTTGAAAGCACCAAGAAGAACACAATCTTTACAAACGTTGCATTAAATCTTGATGACGATACAGTTTGGTGGGAAGGTCTTGACAAGAATCCTCCACAGAACGCTCTTGAGTGGAAGGGCAATCCTTGGAACCCATCTATGTTCGTAAAGGCTGATAAGTCAACCTATGCGGCTCATCCAAACTCACGTTTCACAGCTCCTGCTGAAAACTGCCCTTGCATTTCCGATGAATTCAATAAGGGTGAGGGTGTGCCGATTTCTGCTATAGTATTCGGCGGCCGCCGTGCTAAGTGCGCTCCGCTTGTATATCAATCAAAGGATTGGGTAAACGGCGTATTCGTAGGCTCTGCAATGGCTTCCGAAACCACCGCCGCAGCTGCAGGTGCAGTAGGCGTTGTTCGTCGCGATCCTATGGCTATGCTTCCATTCTGCGGATATCATATGGGCGAATACTTCCGTCATTGGCTCGATATGGGCGAGAAGTTAGGCGACAAGGCTCCTAAGATATTCAACGTTAACTGGTTTAGAACCGACGATGAAGGAAACTTCATTTGGCCCGGCTTTGGCGACAATGCCCGTGTTCTTAACTGGATTATCGACCGTTGCGAAGGCAAGGCAGACGCTACCGAAACTGCAATCGGTTACGTTCCAAAGCCAGAGGATATCGACCTTACCGATCTTGATATGGACCTTGACACCTTAAAGTCAATCCTTAAGGTTGATAAGGACGTTTGGGCTAAGGAAGCTGCTGAGATTGAAGAGCACTACAAGAAGTTTGGCGATAAGCTACCACAAGAACTTAAAGAGCAGCTCGAAACCCTCAAAGCAAACCTTGCTAAGATGTAATAATATAAACCTAATAAGTTAAAAAAGACAGTATGACTCCGAATAAGTCATACTGTCTTAATTTTTTCTTGACAAGTCTGGACTACTGTGATAGTATAGACTATAGAAATAGTCTGAGGTGATTTTTATGAAAGAAAAGCTTTTTGACAGCGAAGCTAAGGTAATGCAAATTATATGGGATAACAGCCCTATTTCTGCAAAGGATATTAGTTTATTAGCGGCAGAAAAAATCGGTTGGAATAAAAACACAACCTATACCGTAATTAAAAAATTAGAGGCTAAGGGCTTTATTAACCGTGAGGACCCCGGTTTTATTTGTACACCTAAAGTTACAAAAAGCGAGATGCAAAAAATAGAAGTGTCTTCACTTGTAAAAAAGGTATTCGGTGGCTCTAAAAAAGCGCTGTTTTCAGCCTTGCTAGAGGATGAAAGCATATCAAGGGAAGAAATAGACGAGCTAAGACGACTTATTGACAATAGGTGATTTATATGCTGCAGGAAATATTCTATTGGATATTTAATATGAGCATAACGGCATCTATAACAGGTCTTGTTGTTATGTGTTTAAGGCTTATAAAAAAACTGCCTAGAAGATTTAGCGTGTTTCTTTGGGTAATACCTTTTTTAAGGATGGCTTTTCCGTTTGGACTAAGCAGTCCTTATAGTATTATGACACTGCTTTCAAAACTTGCAATCAAAACTATTATAGTATTTGAGCCGAGTGACTATATAGCGTTCAGTACGACAAACAGTCTTTTGGCGGCAGACAGTTATTTCCCTATAACCTATAAAACGAATATTCTTGAAAGAATATTCAGTGTGGCTTCGGTTATATGGATAATTGTATCGGTAGCTATTATTTTAATGCTTAGTGTTACATATTTTATAACTCTTAGAGAGGTTAAGGATGCAAAACATTTAAAGGATAATATTTATCTCTCAAAAAAGGTTATCTCTCCTGCAGTATACGGCATCATAAGGCCTAAAATAATTTTGCCCGACTCTTATGGTGAAAAGGATATAGAGTTAATTATATTGCACGAAAACTCGCATATTCGCACGGCTGACAATCTGTGGCGAGTAATAGCGTTTTTATTAGTCGCATTTCATTGGTTTAATCCTTTTGCCTGGCTGTTTTTAAAGCTTTATTTAGCCGATATTGAACTGTCCTGTGATGAACGTGTTATAAAAAAGATAGGCGAGGCACGTGCAAAGGAATATGCCGTTTCATTGCTAGAGAGTAAAAAAGGCGCAACTGTGTTTGCTTCTGCTTTTGGCGGTGCAAAAATAAGGACACGAATTGAAAACATACTTTCATTTAAGAAAATGACCTTTATATCTTCTATATCGTTTATAGCCTTAATAGCAATAATTTTTTACGTTTTGCTTACCAATGCAGGCTGAAGAAAGGAGTAACTTTATGAAAAACAAACGATTAAATTTTTATTATGTTTTTTGTATCATAGGCGTTATAATAGCGTCCTTTTACCCACTTCTTATGGGAATAAGGGTAATTACCGATATGATTATTGACGGAGTAGTTGCTAAGGAAAACTATCCTAAGTATATTATTCCGTACACCCCGATAAGCATTGCAATTATACTTGGTGTTATATTAATGCCTTGGTGTTTTAAGTTTTTTAAAAAGTTAGCACTGCTTTTAGGTGCTTTAATATCAACGGGTGCGTTTTTCTGCTTTGAATTATTATTTGAGCAAAAGATATTAGTATCGGCAAATGAAACAATCACAGAGCTTGAAAACTGGCAGATGTTTTCCTGCTTTTTCTCTCCTGAAATGTGGGAAACAGCTATAGCGCAAAAATCACAAACCGCTATCCAAATTTTAATAGGTGACTATAATCCAGCCTTTAAACTTCATTTTTATATAATCTCGGTTGTTTTAATTATTACGGTTTTGAACTGTATATACGGTTTTTATCAAATTATCAAAACAGGGGAGAAAAAGCGCCAAAAGGCTTTGATTTTGCAGTCGGTATGCACCGCAGTATTTTTAGGACTTTGCATCCTTGCTTGTTTCACAGCCTTTTGGAGAGACGGCAGTATAGAGGTATCGCCCATATCAGCAATATTAATGGCGGTATATTTCATTCTTTTAGGAGTAACGGTGGGCGTGTTTGTAGGTTCATTCCTTTTAGGAAAACGCAAACTGTTGTCGCTTGTAATACCGTCAGTTTGTGCTACTGTTATGACCCTTTTAATGTATATAGGCGAAATGATTTTACTTAACTGGCACCTATATAGCTTTGGTAAAGGCTTTTTCTTCGAAGGTATAAAGGGTATAATTTTAGCACCTGTAGATATACTCATTGTTTTAGCATCAGGCTGTATCACTGCATTGATATTTAAACTGTTAAACTACAAAAAACAAAATAATAAGTAAACCTTACAAAAATTCAACCTATATTAGAAAAATTCTCTTCAAATGAGTTATTGTTTTTCTCTAAGAATGCCCTATAATAGTATTAGGATAAGCGCTAATCCAAAATATTTGGAGGTAAAATTTTATGCAACTTGGAGAAAAAATAAAAAATTTAAGAAAACAAAGAAATATATCTCAAGAGGTTTTTGCTAATTATCTTGGAGTATCATTCCAAGCCGTTTCAAAATGGGAAAACGGAAACACTATGCCTGACGTGACAATGATACCCTCAATCGCTTCATTTTTCGGTATTTCTACCGATGAGCTTTTCGATTTTAATTTATTCGAAACCGAAAAACAGGTTGAGGCTATATGTGATGAAGCGTATACGCATCGTTTAAGTGATGCCCTAAAATCAGAGCAAATTTTGCGTGACGGTCTGCGTAGATTTCCGGGAAATGATATTATATTAAACAATCTGCTTTATACCTTGGATTATAAAACGAGAACCGACGAAGTAATTTCACTTTGTAAATCACTTATAGAGTCAACAAAGGATGATTCTATTAAATATGATGCTAGTCGTTTACTTGCAGAGTGTTATCATCAAAGCGGACAAAAGGATTTGATAAAGCCTACACTTGAAAAAATCCCCGAAATTTATTTTACAAAACTAGAACTTTTAGCTACTCTTTTGGACGGTGAAGAGAGTTATGAAGCCGCGCAGAAGCAGAAGAATATTTCGGCTGAAAAACTGATAAATATGCTAATTATTTGCGGTGAACGTTTGAAAGAAAACGGAGAAAACGAAAAAGCAATCGCACAATTTGAAATAGCAAAAAGGATTTTAGAGGCTTTTGAGGCAGACTTTGTAGAAGATAAGTACTTTAAAGGAACCATTTATGATAACCAAAGTTTAAAAAACGAAATAAATAAACTGTTAAGTTAAAAGATTATTATAGTATTAAAACGGCACTTGTACAAATTTGTACAAGTTCCGTTTGATATTTGTTTAATTGTAGGGGAGGGTCCCCGCGCCCTCCCGAAAGCGACATAAAAATAACGGGAGGGCGCGGAGACCCTCCCCTACAGAGTAATGTTTTTGAAATTATGTGTTTTAGCATTCGCTCATAAGTCTTATGTAAAATTCAACTGCTCTAAGAAGTGTTTCAACACGGATTTTTTCATTGTTTCCGTGTATTGTTGCTCGTTCTTCGGCTGTTAAATCCATAGCAGAAAAGCGGTAAACCCTGTCGCTTATTCTGCCGTAATGTCGGCTGTCCGAACACTGCACCATAAGGTAAGGGGATACAATAGAGCCTTTCCAGGTTGAAGCCACAGCCGAGGCAACTTTGCCGTATTCCTCGCAGTTGGTTTTAGATATTCTGCTGGGATTCATTCCGTGAAGTTTATTTACAAAAACCTTGTCATCGTTTATCGTTTTGTTTAAAAATTTAAGTGCGCTGTCCATAGTATCGTTTGGATTTAAGCGGATATTAGAAACTAGTGTTGCCTCGGGCGGAATAACGTTAGATGCACTACTACCTTTAGCCTGTGTAAATGCGACTGTAGTACGCATTAGCGCATTTAATTCGCCACCCGATTTTTTGCAGAGTATATCCAGCACACCGCTAAAAAGCCAAAGGTTTGCAAAAATCATACGGTATAAAAAGTTTGAATGTCTGCCGAGAGTATCAAACATTTCCTTTACAGGCTTTGTAAGATGACTCTTAAAAGGCTTTTTTAAGAGTTTACAACAGCTTTTCGATAAAACGTCAATTGGTGCGTTGGGCTTTGGTGCCGAAGCGTGACCGCCTGCTGATAACACCTTGTATTCAACGTCCATCATACCCTTTTCGGCAATGCCTATTAGTCCGCAAGGAGCCTTAACACCGGGGAAAACGTTTTCTACAACTGCGCCGCCCTCGTCTACTACAAAGGATAGGTTTATATTGTTATTTTCAAAGTAGTCAACAATATTTACAGCGCCGTTTCCGTTTACCTCTTCACCGCCCGAAAAGGCAAAATATATATCGTTTTTAGGTGTGAAGCCTTGTTTTATCAGGTTTTCGGCGGCTGATAGTATACCGTTAACGGTTACTTTGGTATCGAGTGTGCCGCGGCCCCATAAAACGCCGTCCTCTAAAATAGCCTCAAAGGGCGGTTTGTCCCACATATCCTCGTTTACAGGTACAACGTCATAATGCGCCATCATAACGGCGGCGTCACCTTGTTCCTTGCCCGACCATTTAAAGAGCAAGGCCCTATCGGGTAAAGTTTCAAGAGAGCAAACCTTAAACACGTTAGGATATAAAGAGGGGAGTTTGTTTATAAGCTTTTCAAATTCCTTGTTATCCTCGAGTGTGCTATCCTTAAAAGAAACTGTTTTACAGCGCACTAATTCTCTAAGGCTTTCAACCGCCGCATCCTTTTCGAAATTAATTTCTTTTTCTGAAACTTCAACCGATGCTTTAGGTGTGAATATTAGTGTGCGGATAACAATTATCGCAATAAATATAACTATTATAGCAGGGATAATGAACCACATAAATTAAAGCATACCTTTCTTATACATAATTCTTGCAACGATGATGGTGAAAATAACGCCGACAGGCACCATAATTCCAACCGTTGAAGCGTTTAGTGCGGGTACGAATATAAAGAGGATTAGCATAAGAATAATCGGTGCTATAGATATTTTTACGTTTTTAGAGATAAATACAACACCGAGACCGCCAAAGAGTGCGGGTAAAATCATATCAAAGGCAGGTTTAAGCGTCGGGCTTTCAAGAATAGGTGTTAGCGGTATAATCAAAATGACACCTATAATTATTATAAAGGTTGTAACAATGCTTGAAACCGCAATAGAAATGGTAGAGATAATTTCTCCTTCTTCGCTGCTAGGCTTTACGTTCGCGCGTTCCATAGCATCAACGGCACAGGGAAGCTTTAGATTTGAAATGTTACCTGTTACAAAGGAAAGGTATGTACCGCCGGCGCCAAGCATTGGAACGTAGGTAAATATTTCTACAAGACCTACCGCCCAATACATAGGCATAGTAGCAATAAGGCCCTGTGCTAAAGCGGTCCATTTAGGAGCCGCGCCGAAAATAAGACAAACGGCAAGAGGGAAGCAGAGTATAATAGTGCAAACAATAATGCCCCAAATAAGACCGTCGCGATGAACTGACTCTAGATATGAAATATTTTTATTGTTTTTCATTGTTTTCCCCTCCTAACCTAACCACTTAGTATACGGAATAGCCGAAGCCATACCGATTATAAGACTAAGCGGCAACGCGTAGTCGGTAATCCAACGAACCTTAAATTTCTTTGAAATAATTCCGCAAATTGCCATAACTATTGCCGAGGTGAACATAACAAAACAGGGGATAAGACCTGACATATCACCCTTCAAAACAAGACCTACGTCACAGAAAACGTAGCCTAAAAAGGCAGAAATCATGCCGACAAACATAGCGTTGTTGAATATTTCTCCCCATTTTTTATCCTTCATTCCGATTTTGTTCATTCCGCCCTGTATTTTCTTGGTAACAAAGGGAACGAGTATTAAACCCAGTGCTATACCTACAGTCATAACCCAAAGCACAGTAACGTAAACGTTAGCGTCTGTAATTTTTTCACCGGCCCCCAGTCCTAAAGCGTTTAGCGCATTATTGGCCGCTACCGTTTCATAGGTTATAGAACCGATAATTGAAAGCCTAAGCCAAGGAAGTGCAACGCCAAGGCTTTTTGAAAGCGCTACAACACCTACAAGAATAGCAACTGCAGGCGCTATTGTGAATACGGCAGACGAAGAAATAGTTTTCTTTATTACGCTTTTATCCATACCGAGTTCTTTAGCACGGCGCATAGCCTTTGCCAAAAAGTAAATGGACTGCGCTAAAACTACTGTGATAACCAGTCCGACCAAGACGTAAATAATCGGACTGTTTACGTTAAATTCCATTATGACATCCCCTTAAAGTTAATATATTAATAATTTAACATAAATTACTGAATAGTTCAAGTAATAAAAAAAGAGCGCAAAAGCGCTCTTTAAAATTGGTTTGCATTCTTAACCTTTAGGTATCTATTGCGATACTCTGAAGGCGTAAAGCCAAAATACTCTTTAAAGCTTCGGGTAAAATAGCAGTGGTCGTTAAAGCCACAGTCATTAGATATTGACTGTATATCCTCGTTTGTGTTTTTTAGCAGATGCTGTGCCTGTTCAAGACGAAGCACTTTGATATACTTCATAACCGTAATACCCGTAGTTGCTTTGAATTTTCGGCAGAAATAGCTTTCGTCATAGCCGAATTTTTCGCTAATTAAGCTTGTGTTAACTATTTTGTTGAAATTTTCATTTATATATTTTATAACCGCGTCAAATCTGCTATCGGTAGCCTTTTCGGTTTTCTTTAAAACAGTTTGATTATTATAGAAAAGAAAAATAAGCTGATACAAAAGGGAAATTATTTGCATAGAAGAGGCGGGGCTTTTATTTTGGTTAATATAAACTATTTTTTCTATAATTTCGCCCATTTCCTTATTTTTGGCCTTTGGACTAAAAATTATCTTGCTGTTGGCAATAGGCCTTATATATCGCTCGGTCGATGCGGCGCCGCTTATAAGCATACTAGGCTCAAAACTCACACAGTAGTATTTAACACCCGTTTTTTTGGTTTCACCCTGATGAAGCAATCTGGGACATACAATTGCTACGTCACCGCACGAATATTCTTCCCACTCGTCACTGTCAATCGAAATTCTAAGCGAACCTTCTATAACGTAGATAAGCTCAACCCTCTCGTGCCAATGAAGAGGAAAACAATGCTCAAATGGTCCTGCGTGGCAAAAAAGTATTTTTACCGAGGAATCATTAAAAAACACAGGGTTTATTTCTTTATAAGAATCAATTTTCATAAGTACGAGCCACCATCCTTAGAGAAAATAGGATTATTTTGACGTAAATATTATATACTGAAAAGTCAAAATAATCAAGTACGAATATTTAAAATAAATAGAATTGTAAATTTTTGTTTGCGTTAAATATAAAAAGTATGGAGAAAAACTTAAATCCTCCTTCAAGCAGTTGCCTTGAAGGAGGATTTAATATAAAGTTTATTCTACGTTATCGGAATATGGGTAATAGTTTTTAAGTCTTCCCCAAAAGTACTGTGCTAACTGTTTACCGCCAAGCTTGGTTAAGTGGATATGGTCTTTAATATACGGACTTTTGTTTATCATTTTATAGTAGCCAAGTCCTGCTTCGGCGGCACCGTTAAAACAGGGAACACCGTGCATTTTGCAAATGTCCTCGGTTGCTTTTTCCCACTCTAAGCGTTTAAGTGCGCCCTCGGTACAGGGTGCTGAGAGTGTGCTTCTGGTAGCAATCAGAATAATAACCAAGGCTTTGGTATTTGTAAGAAGATACTCTAGTATTTGGTTTAAGTTACCGCAAAAGGTATCGTCACCCTTATCGGTCATTGAAATTCCGTAGCAATACCACTTTTTGCCCTGCCACTGATTTTCTAAACCTATATTCATAAAATCACCTTTTTAAAGTGTTTTGTTTTTACCTATCCTTAATAAGACCTGTGAGCTTTGCGGTTTCCATAATTACAAGAGGAATTAAAACCAGTCCTAAACAGATAAGATAATATTTAGGTGTTAAAAGCACAAGTGCAAATGCGGTTCTGACACCGGGGAGGACTGCTACAAGTATTGTTAAAAGCACAGTAGCAAGGGTTGCAAGATTTAAGGTTTTGTTGCCGAAAAATCCTATCTTCAACAGTGATTTATCAGAGCGCATATTAAATGCCTGAACTATTTGCGATAATGCTAATACCAAGAATGCCATAGTTTCGCCTCTTTGCAGTACTTTGCTGTCTGCAGTAAGGGTTGCTATTTCCTTAAACGAGCATCCGCAGCCAATCCAGAAAGCCGCAAGGGTTAAAAGGGCAAACATAACGCCCTGTAATACTATTCTAACACCGAAGCCGTTTGCAAAAATGCCCTCACTCTTAGGTCTAGGCTTTTGCTTCATAATATCGCCTTCAACCTTTTCCATACCGAGTGCTATTGCGGGAAGTGAGTCGGTAACAAGGTTAATCCAAAGTAGTTGCATTGAAAGAAGCGGAGTTTGCTTCCAAAGTATCATTGCAAAGAATACGGTTATAACCTCGCCGATATTGGTGCCGAGCAGATATCCTACAACCCTTTTAATGTTGGCATAAATGCCTCTGCCTTCTTTTACGGCATCAACTATGGTTGCAAAATTATCGTCGGTAAGAGTCATATCGGCGGCTCCCTTAGCAACGTCGGTGCCTGTAATACCCATAGCACAGCCGATGTCGGCGGCTTTAAGGGCAGGAGCGTCGTTAACACCGTCACCCGTCATAGAAACAACCTGATTCTTTTTCTGCCAAGCCTTAACTATGCGGATTTTGTTTTCGGGAGAAACTCTGGCGTATACAGAGATTTTTTCTACGTTTTCTTCAAGAGTTTCATCGCTCATATTATCAAGCTCGGTGCCTGTAATAGCTGTGTCACCCTCGTTTAAAATGCCAAGCTCTTTAGCAATTGCAGAAGCGGTAACGATATGGTCGCCCGTAATCATAACGGGGCGAATACCAGCCTCTTTACAAACACCAACAGCCGCTTTTGCCTCGGCTCTCGGTGGGTCAATCATACCTACAAGACCTAAAAGTGTAAGAGAATTTTCAAGAGCGTTAGCAGTTGGATTTTCGGGAATTTCTTTTAATTCTCTATAGCCTACGGCGAGAACTCTTAGAGCATCCTTGCTCATCTCTTCGGTGATAATCTTTGCTTTTTCGATATCGCCCTTTACACAACGCTCTACCATCATATCAAAGGCGCCTTTAACGATTAGAATGTTTTTGCCGTTTATCTTATTTACGGTGGACATTAACTTTCTATCCGAATCAAACGGAATTTCTAAAAGACGGGGGAAAGAGCTGTTTAAAGCCTCTTTTGTACTGCCGTTTTTATGCGCCGCTAATACTATAGCCGTTTCGGTTGGGTCGCCGATGTGTTTTTCACCCTCTTGGGTAAATACTACCTCACCGTTACAGCAAAGGGTTGCAAGGTCTAAAAGCTTTTTAACACTTTCGCTGTTATTTTCACTTATTTCTTCAATGCTTCCGCCGTCAACGTATGCCTTAACCAAGGTCATCTTGTTTTGTGTTAGAGTGCCTGTTTTATCCGAGCAAATAATCGAAGCACTGCCGAGTGTTTCGACAGCAGGTAGACTTCTTATCAGCGCGTTCTTTTTAACCATACGCTGAACGCCTATTGATAAAACAATGGTAACTATAGCGGGAAGACCCTCAGGTATAGCCGACACGGCAAGAGATACCGATGTCATAAACATATCCATAGGGTTTAAGTTATTAAGAAGACCAACCGCGAAAATTATTGCACAGCAACCAAGGGCAATAAAACCTAAATACTTGCCAAGCTGTGATAATTTTTGCTGAAGTGGAGTAGCTGAACTTTTTTCATCATTTAAAAGATTTGCTATTTTGCCCATTTCGGTATCCATACCGGTTGCGGTAACAACTGCGGTAGCAGTTCCGTAGGTTACGGAGCAACCTGAAAATACCATATTGGTACGGTCACCAATAGGCGCATTTTCTTCTACTGTAGAGTTAAAGTCCTTTTCTGAGGGCACCGATTCACCCGTAAGTGCCGACTCCTCGGATTTAAGACTCGAGCTGTTTATAAGACGGGCATCTGCAGGTATAAAGTCTCCCGCTTCAAGACAAATAATATCACCGGGGACAAGCTCGGTAGCATCAATTACCGACTGTACACCGCCTCTTATAACGCGAGCGTGTGGTGCAGACATATTTTTGAGCGCATCAAGAGCCTTTTCTGCCTTGCTTTCCTGTGCTACACCCATTACGGCGTTTAGAATAACTATCAGTATGATAAGTCCCGGCTCAAAAAATTCACTAGCACTACCGTGACCGTTTGCAAGTTCATAACAAACTATACCGAACGAAATTAAGGCGGCTAAAATCAGAATTATAATCATTACGTCCTTAAACTGTTCTAGGAATCTTGCGAAAAGTGATTTCTTTTTACCTTCCTTTAATTTGTTTTGACCGAATTTTTCTCTTCGTGCTAAAACTTCATTTGTTTCAAGTCCGCTTGAACTATCAACCTTAAGTGCGTTTAATACCTCATTTAACGAAAAATTATGCATTTTTTAAAAATTACCTCCAAATAGCAATTTAAACAATTATACCATATTTATCCTAAACAGTAAATGTTTTTTTGACGTTGTTTTATCAAAGTTTAAATATTGTTCATATTTTAATTATTCCTTGACAATCCACCCATAATAACTATATACTATTATTTGTAGTATTGTGCTCAAAAGGAGGGATTCGGTGAAATTTTTAGTAAAGATACGTAAATCAATAATGTTGCTTGTCAAAATTATGATTGTTTTCTCTGCAACTCTCGGCTTTATTGAAACCTGGAACGATCATTACGTTGAATCTCTTTTCAGTAATAAAGGTAACTATGTTGTTATATTTTCGTATTTGTTTTTATTTGTCACCTTCTCATCACTTTACGGCGCATTTAATATAGGTATATACCGTATACACGAGATTATATACAGTTTTTCACTGGCTATCGTATTTACTAACGTGGTAATGTATTTAGAGTTAAGTCTTATCGCTCGAAATTTGGTTGCCGTGCTGCCTTTAGCTATAGGTGTTATATATCAAATTATAGTGGTATTTATCGGTTCTTGTTGTGCTAATATGATTTATTTTAAGCTTTATGCGGCGCGAAGGGTTTTGGCGCTGTTTAGTGACGAAGCAAGTAGTTTAAACCTTATTAAAAAAATGAGTGTTATTTCCGAACGCTTTAGTATTGAATGCGGTGTTAATGCAGAGCATACCGATATAAACGACATAAAAAAACTTATTGATAAATATGATGCTGTAGTAATCTGCGATATAGATAAAAATAAGCAAAAGGAAATAATGTCCTATTGCTATACAAACCAAAAGAGAACCTATCTGCTTCCTGATATAACCGATATTATATTAAACAATGCATATGAGATTCAAATAGGCGATACCCCCGTGCTTATGAGCCATAACAGAGGTTTAACGGTTGAGCAGGAGGTAATCAAGCGCGTTTGCGATATATTTATTTCGGCAATCGGCATTATTATTTCAGCACCGATTATGCTTATTTGCGCTATTGCAATTAAACTTGATGACGGCGGTCCTGTTTTCTTCCGCCAAAATAGAATTACCAAAAACGGCAAGATATTTAATATACTTAAATTCCGTTCTATGATAGTTGACGCTGATAAAGACGGCGCTAAAAAAGCGGAAAATAACGATAGCCGAATAACAAGGGTAGGAAAAATTATCAGAGCTTGTCGTGTAGACGAACTCCCTCAGCTTTTTAATATTTTAAAGGGCGATATGTCTATGGTAGGACCGCGCCCTGAGAGAATTGAAAACGTTTATGAGTATACAAACGCATATCCCGAATTTGCGTTAAGGCATAGGGTAAAAGCAGGTCTTACAGGCTTTGCACAGCTTTACGGAAAGTATAATACCTCTCCTGAAGATAAGCTTAATATGGACCTTATGTATATAGAAAATTATTCGTTGCTTCACGATTTGAAACTTTTAGTATTAACCGTAAAGGTTATGTTTATCAGAGAAAGCACCGAAGGTTTTGATGAAAAAGCTAACCAAAATGTGAAAAAACCAAATAAAAAATTGAAGCGGGAGGAAGACTTATGAAAACAGATGCAACACTGGTCGTTTTAGCGGCAGGTATGGGTAGTCGTTTCGGCGGTCTTAAACAGATTGAACCAATAGGTCCAAACGGCGAGGCGCTACTTGATTTTTCAGTTTTCGATGCAAAAAAAGCAGGATTTAACAAGGTTGTTTTTATAATAAAAAAGGCAATAGAAAAAGATTTTAAAGAAACAGTAGGCAAAAGAATAGAAAAGTTTATTGACGTTGAATACGTATTTCAAGAGCTTGATAAACTGCCTGACGGTTACATTTGTCCTAAAGACCGTGAAAAGCCTTGGGGCACAGCCCATGCGATTTACTGTTGCCGTGACGTAGTTAAAACTCCATTTGCAGTTATAAATGCAGATGATTATTACGGACCCTCCGCCTATAAGAAGATTTATGAAAACCTCATAAATAAAGGTGATGAATATTGTACGGTAGGCTTCCGTCTTTCAAATACCTTAACCGAAAACGGCACCGTTTCCCGTGGTGTTTGTGAGACAAAGGACGGCTACTTAGAAAGTATTACAGAGCGCACTAAGATTATGGATTGTAAATATACCGAGGACGGTGAAAATTGGATACCACTCTCTCCCGATACGGTAGTTTCAATGAATATGTGGGGCTTTACACCTGATGTGTTTGAATATATCACCAAATATTTAAAGGTCTTCCTCGATGAAAAAATAAACGTTCCCAAATCCGAGTATTATCTTCCTCTTGCCGTATCTTACATTATAAATGAGGACAAAAAGAAGGTTCGGGTGCTCGTTGCTGAAGATAAGTGGTACGGTGTAACCTATAAAGAGGATAAAGACTCGGTTGTAAGGGCTATAACTCAAAAAGTTTTAAATGGCGAATATAAAGGAATCTAAGGAGAAAAAATTATGAACAAGAAACTGATTACAACTATAGGAATTTGTGTTGGCGTACTTGTAGTAGTAGGTGTGGTTTTAGCGCTTATTTTCGGCGGTAAGACAGGCGTTTATAAAGAGGGCGATATCGTTAAAATACCTATTGAGGTAACCGAAAATCCGGGGATGATAGTCGCTAAAACTATTGTAAAATATGATGATTCAGTCCTTGAATACGTTGAATGTGAAAACGGATTTTTCACCGATAACACAGTTGTCGCTAAAGACGGTACGGCTACCTGTCTTTTGATGGCCGATTTAAATGAAAGCTTAAAGGACGTAACCGAAAAGGGAACCGTCGCTACACTTGTATTTAAGGTTAAAAAAGGAGCCGCAAAGGGCGATAGTTTAATTTCAGTTGATGAGGAAGCTTCTCAGTATGCAAATATCAGTGAAAAATTTGTAACCGCTAAGGTTTCGGTTACAGATAAAATAACAATTAAATAATTTATAATCTGTATTTTGCGTCCGCAACAAGTGTTATGTTGCGGACGCTTGTTCTTTTTATTGCCCTTATTTGCATATAAATAAATCAGGATATTAAATAAATGTGGGAAAGGGCGATAAAAATGAAAGAATATTATCCTGAAGGATGGCTTAGAGATACGGGCGAAAACCATAAAAATATGGTAACGCCTTCGGCACTGGCATTAGCACAGGTAAATGAAAGTATACTTGAGGCTAACGTGATTATGTGCGATAGCGAACACAATATGACGGTGGATTTAGACTGTATGCGAGGTATTATTCCTCGTGACGAGGGTGCTTTGGGAATTAGCGAGGGCACTACGCGAGATATAGCACTTATTTCCCGTGTGGGAAGACCGGTCTGCTTTGTAGTTACGGCTTTAAAAACCGATAAATTCGGAAAACTATATGCTTTACTTTCAAGGAAGGAAGCGCAACAAAAATGCCTTCAACACATACTGGATAACTATAAAACAGGTGACATTATAGATGCTAAAATTACGCATCTTGAAAGTTTCGGTGCCTTTTGTGACATCGGTTGCGGAAACATAGCACTGCTTCCGATAGATGCTATATCGGTATCCCGTATTTCGCATCCTAAGGATAGATTTTATGTAGGCGAAAATATAAAGGCTGTAATAAGTAATATAGAGCCAAATGGAAGAATAACGCTCTCTCACAAGGAATTGCTCGGCACTTGGAGTGAAAATGCTGAGAAGTTTTCTCAAGGGCAGACCGTTTCAGGTATTGTCAGAAGTATTGAAAACTACGGCATTTTTATCGAACTTACCTCCAATCTTGCGGGACTTGCCGAGCTTAAAAGCGGTGTAAAGGTAGGGCAGAGTGCAAGTGTATACATAAAAAGTATAATACCCGAAAAAATGAAAATAAAACTTATTATAATTGATAGTTTCGACAGTGAAGCTAAGTCAAAGTCAAAATATTATTATGAGGGTTCTCATATGGACGAGTGGTTATATTCTCCCGAATGCTGTGATAAAAAAATATCTTCGCATTTTACTTGATTTTAAACGGCTTTAGGTTTATAATGAAAAAGGTTTGTCGGAACGCTAAAGGTGTTTCGGCAAACTAAAATCATTATAATATTTTGGTGATGAAAAATGTCAGAAAAACAAGGATGCAGCGGAAATTGTTCAAGCTGTCAAAGTAATTGCTCTTCAAGAGAAAAGACAAGCTTATTAGAGCCAACAGGTGAATTTAATAATATAAAACACGTTGTAGCGGTTGTAAGCGGTAAAGGCGGCGTAGGTAAATCAATGGTAACCTCTATGCTTGCCGTAACATTAAGTAAAATGGGCTATAAGGTTGGTATTCTTGACGCCGATATTACAGGCCCGTCAATACCAAAATCGTTTGGTGTAACTCAAAGAGCAATGCAAAGTGAGTTAGGAATTATGCCTGCCGAAACTAAGAACGGCATAAAGATTATGTCGGTTAATATGCTGTTACAGGAAGAGGATGCACCTGTTATTTGGCGCGGTCCTATTATTGCGGGAGTTGTAAAACAGTTCTGGCAGGACGTTGTATGGGGAGAACTCGATTATCTTCTCGTTGACTGTCCTCCCGGCACAGGCGACGTGCCTCTGACCGTTTTCCAAATTTTGCCGCTAGACGGTATCGTTATCGTTACTTCACCTCAGGAACTTGTATCCTTAATCGTTAAAAAGGCATACAATATGGCTAAAATGATGAACGTTAAGGTTATCGGAATGGTAGAGAATTTAAGCTACGTTAAGTGTCCTGACTGTGGCAAGGAATTCAGTGTTTTCGGCGGCGGAAGTGAAACCGTTGCAGAGGATACAGGCACAAAGTTACTTGCTAAACTACCTATTGACGTTGATTTGGCGCGTATGGTTGACAACGGCTGTATCGAGCATTTTGACGGTGATTTGTTAAAATCTGCGGCAGAGGAAATAGTTAAATTATGAGAATGCGAAAGAAAAAATACCTTACCGAAAGACTAGCCGAGGTAAGCGATTATTTGTATATCAGCGAGAGTGAAGACAGAAATTTTAACACCGCCATAAACGATAAGGATTATATCGACCTTAAAGCGTGGTTTGGTGAAGATAGACCTTTATATCTCGAAATCGGTTGCGGAAAAGGAAAATTTGCGGTTGAATACGCAAAAAGCCATCCTGAAATCAATTTGTTAGCAGTTGAAAGGGAAGCAAACGTTATTGTGTCTGCATGTGAGGCGGCAAAAAGAGAGGGTATTACAAACCTTAAGTTTTTGAAATGCTCTGCCGAGTATCTTGAAAGACACCTAAAGGAAAAAAGCGTTGAAAGAATATTTCTTAATTTTTCATGTCCGTTTCCTAAGAAAAAATATGCTTCACACCGACTTACAAACTATACCTTTCTTGAAATTTATAAGCGCCTTTTAAAAAGGGACGCTGAAATTCATCAAAAGACCGACAATATGCAGCTTTTTGAGTTTTCGATAGAGCAATTCTCCTCAAACGGCTTTGCGCTTAAAAACGTAACACTCGATTTGCATAACAGTAAATTTGAAGGTAATATCGTGACAGAATATGAAGCGAGATTTTTAAGCCTTGATCAACCGATATACCGACTTGAAGCATATATCAAATAAAATCAACACCGCACGTCGCATAAAGATTTACGACGTGCGGTGTTTTTGCCCCTAAGCGAAAAATTGTCGAGGGCAGGTTACTCTAATCCCATAGCTTTAAGAGGAGAAACGATTTTTCCGTCTGATAACGCTGAAAGATGCAGGTGTACACCGTCAGAGCTTTCGCAAGGTATACTGCCTACAGTTCCGATAATATCACCCGAAGATACTTTTTGTCCAAGTTTAACCGAAATGCTGTTTAATCCGCAGTAGTTAAGCACAATATTGTCACCGTGGTCGATGGTTATAACCTTACCGAATGCGGCATCGTCTTTTATATTTGTGACGGTGCCGACGGCACTTGACTTGATTTGTGTATTTTTTTCACATTTAATATCTATGCCGGTATGAAGTCGCATATCACCATAGGTTGCGGAATACTGTAAGGCGGTGTCGCTGTAGCCTTTTAAAATCTCGCCGTTTACGGGTAGAATAAAGACCTTTTGCTGCTTGTTTGACTCTTGTGAAGTATAAGGAATTTTGCTTTCGTCTTTAGCGGTGGGCTGAGACGGTGTAGGGTCAATAATATCGCTTACAAAATTATCGCTCGAATTTGGATTGCTGCCATAAGAACTGTTCTCGCCCGAACTATAATTTCCCTGATTGCTCGAACTGTTTTCATTTGGGTTTTTTGGTTTAGTAAGGTTTGATACGGCAAACCAAGCAACTGCGCCTAAAATAACAAGACAACAGGCTATGATTGCATAAAATCCTACCGAACTATTTCCTTTTTTATTACCGTTTTCATTGTATTCGTTATATTCCATAATAATTTCCTTTCGCTTTTGAGTTACAAAGTTATTATTGTCAAAATATAAAAACATATACTTTTAAAAAAATTTCCTTAAAAATTCAAAATTGGTTCATAAAAAGTTAAAAATTTAGGTGTATCATGAGTATGTACAAAAAAGGGAGCCGCACCCGTTTTTGTACAATTCCCTTTAATTCCTTAAAGGGAATTCTCTCCTCAAACCCCTTAAAAAAAGAAAAGAGGCAATACCTTGTGTATTGCCTCTTTTCCTATTTTAGTGTTGACTTTAAACTTCATATATGGTAGATTAATTTTGTTGGGAAGCGTAAAAACCTCAATATATATGAATTGCTTTGGAGGAAGAAATATGAATACAAAAAACGTTCCTGAAATTTCTAGAATTAACTCTTTTGAAAATGAAGATATTATTCAAATTTTTGGTGAAAATTTCACAGAAAATACTAAGCTTTATCTTTGGCAGGCAAAAAACGACGGCTCTGATTTTAAGATTAATATGAATGATTTAGGCGGCGTTGATGCGCGTAACGCATTCAAAGATAAATTTGCAAATTCACTGTCTTTGGATTTTGATGAGCTTGATACAGTAGAGGAAGCTCTGCCCGAATTTCCGCCCGAAAACGCAAAGGTTTTTACTTTGGACGCTGTATATGACCATTGTATATATTTTGGTGATAAAGCACAGCCAAAACCTGATGGCGAAGGCTTTTGGCTTACAGGTGAGGGTACGCATATAGTATGGCTTCAAAATGAAAACGGTTTTTCGAAGCCTTGCATTGCTAACCGACCGCAAATTTGGAACACCTCTTTTAATAAAATTAATGCGGGTGAGCGCATTATGGTTTTCGGCGACTGCTTCGGTAAACCCGTAACCTTTAACGACGGCTCTGTCTTCCCAAGACGTGCGGCTATTAAAAACATAGAAACAGGCGAGTGCTACGTGCTCGAAAAAGCCTCTACAACAGGTTATTTCTTTGACGTTCAAAAATATCAAAGTGAATATACAATTCCAAACGACGTAAAACCCGGCAAATATAATCTTTATATACATTCCTCTACCTGCGGAAGATTTGGTTGGAGTAAGCCATATGAGATAGAGGTAGTAGAGGATAATAGCCTTAACTATTATTTCAGAACAAAATGGAATCGCAGTGCAGACGTTTCGGTATTAATGCCCGAATGTAAGATAATAACCGTAAATAACGACGATACTTCGCCTCTTGCCGACTATGCCGATAGAATTCAGTCAGCTATTGATAGCTTTGATGAAAACGGCGGTCTTGTGGTGCTGGGGGCGGGTACCTATCCCGTTTCAAAAACAATTGACGTAAGGTCAAACGTAGTGCTCTTAGGCGCAGGTAAAACTACAATACTTAAAACTGCCGAGGGCAAAAAGTTCTATGGTGACATACTGCCTGACTGTATATTTGCCAAACAACCCGCAGGTCTTAGAGGCTGGGCTAACGATTGGTACGAGCATTGGGTTAAGCAAAACACAGGCACACTTGTAAGACTCCGCACAAAAGCAGGTATTGAGGGAGTTAGAATTGAGCTTGGCGGCGGCGCTAATATAGGTATTATAGTTGCCGATAATCTCACCGATACGGCAGATAACGTATTTATGAATAAGGTTGAGATTGACGTTGGCGGACTTACACAGTTTTCAAGGCCTAACACCAACGTTGTTATAAGTGCGGGTATAATTACGGGTGCCAGAACCAACGACCTTGTAATATTTGACTGTAAATCGTGGGCGCTTATGCCTATTTATATGCTTCCTACAAGAAATCTTTACGCTAAAATCATAAACAACGAATTTCATTGCCGTCCGAGACAGGTAAACGAAAGCGTAATTTGCGGTATCAGACATTCTATTGTTTCAAACAACCTATTCGCAGACGGCAGACGCTCGTTTGCGGCGCAAGAGGGTATGTCTTATAACTTCTTATTCCAAAACAGAAGTATCGGTATCGACCGTGCTGATTGCGCACTTGAATCCTATATGTGTGAATACGGCGAGAGTGAATGGTCGGGCCACGGCGTAGCGTTTGGCGATACCTTTATAGATATTATTTGCGAACACGATATAATGTGCGGTTCCCCAGGTATTCCGTACAAGGATAGATTTGATTTAAGAGGAAGATACCTATTTATTATAAACGGCAGAGGCTTTGCTCAGTACCGCACGGTAGTAGACGTTATTGATAACGGCGCTAACAAGAGAATAATTATCGACAAGCCGTTTGACGTACAGCCTGACAAAACCTCGGCATTCTCTATTATGACCTGTCCGCACCATAATCTATGGGTTGATAATAACGTGGCGCTTTCTAACGGACACAGTCAGTTTTTATGGGGCGGCGGCTTTGATAACGTATATGCGGGTCACGTAATGGAAATGGCGGCGGGTATAGTGCTTTATGCTTGGCCCTTCTATCTTAATTATAAAAAGACAGGTATTATGCCAGCACCGGTAATCGCATTTAATAAGATAATACGCTGTCAAACAAAATCGTCGGGCAGAGGCGTTCATATCGGTATGAGAATACCGCATAATATCGAGCACGAAATGGTAAAAGACTTTAACTACTCCGAAGGCGTTTTCGGTAATATTGTAACGCAGTGCCATTTTGACGGCGGTGACGATAACCTTAACTTCCACAAAAACAACCACTTCCCAACAAAACGCAATTTGGGTGAGCGACGCATTAAGATGCCAAGCCGTGCAGGTATTACTATCGGCGGCGGATTTAATATGGTTACCGATAATTATATCTACGGTCACAAAAAAGCAATTGAATTTGACGGTAACTGTCAGGGTAACTTTGCTTCAAGAAACGATTTCAGAAACCACGAGGTAAAGGTTGTAAGCAGAGCAAAGGCGCACGGTAGTGACGTAGAATAAAGCAAATTTGTAATACAATAAACAAATATTTTATTATTGAAAATTAACTTTAAAACCTGTAAAATTAGATTAAACTAAACACTTGAAAGGATTTGTTTTTATGGTTAGATTAGGCACCTGTGTCCATAGTAACGATATTAGCACTCTTGAAGGAAAATTTGAACAGCTTGTAAAAAACGGATTTGATAACTGTCAGCTTATATGCTGGAATCCCGACTCTATGACAGAGGAAAACGGACAATACGTAAAAAGCCTTTGCGAAAAATACGGTGTTACCGTTTCTGCACTTTGGGTTGGTTGGGAAGGCCCTGCAGTTTGGAACTTCTATGAGGGTCAAACCACTCTAGGTCTTGTTCCACCCGAATACCGTTGGATGCGTGTACAAACCCTTTGCAAAGGCTCCGATTACGCTAAAGCAATGGGCGTTAGCGATATTATAACCCATATGGGCTTTATTCCTGAAAATCCTAATGACCCTAACTTTATGCCTTTCTGCGATGCAGTTCGTCACGTTGCGGTTTATTGCAAGAAGAACGGTCAAAATCTATTGTTCGAGACAGGTCAGGAAACTCCCGTAACACTCATTCGTTGCTTTGAGGTTGTTGGCAGAGTAGCCTATAACAATATTTTTGCGGATAACCTTGGCATAAACCTTGATACCGCTAACTGTATTCTTTACGGCAGAGCAAACCCCGTTGATTCACTCGAGGTTTTCGGTAAATACGTTAGAAACCTCCACGCTAAAGACGGCTTATACCCCACAAACGGTCACGATTTAGGTGAAGAAACTAAAATCGGCGAGGGTTGGGTTGATTTTGATAAACTTATAAAACGTCTGCACGAATTAGGCTTTGACCGCTTTATAACCATCGAACGTGAAATTTCAGGCGAACAGCAAACCAAAGATATCCTGCACGCTAAAGAGTATCTGCAAAAGATTATTGATAAATATTATACAGAGTAAAACAAAAAACGGAAGTTTCGACTTCCGTTTTTTACATTTTACAAACGTATTTAATTCTATCAACAACATCTGAATTTAGGTCATTCTTTTTAACCCTGTAACCCCAATTTCCCGTTGGCACACCGGGTACGTTCATTCTGGCATCTGAATCTTGCATCAACCAATCCTGAATAGGAATTATCTGAATTTTAGAGTCAGAGCTTAAAACCGCTTTTATGAAGTTAAGCGGAACGGGGAGAGCTTCGCTTTGAGGGTAAATAGCGTCGGCAAGTTTTCTTTCTTCTTCCGTTGCGCTTTGATACCAACCGAGCGTCGTATCGTTATCGTGGGTGCCTGTGTATGCAACACAGTTGCCGTTATAATTTTGTGGCAGATGCGAATTTGTAGCCTCACCTGAAAAAGCGAACTGCAACACCCTCATATTAGGGAAATTGGTATCTCGCAGTAGATTTCCAACGTTTTCGGTGTATTCGCCTAAATCCTCTGCGATAATATTTATATGGTCAAAATCTTCGTTTATTTTGTCCCAAAACGCCATTTGAGGTCCGTCCACCCATTTACCCTTGGTGGCATCTTTAGCGCCGTATTTAATGGTATAATAGTCTGCAAAGGCTCTAAAATGGTCGATTCTTATCACGTCGAACATCTGCATACAGCGTCTGATTCTACCGCGCCACCAAGAAAAATTATCCTTTTTCATATAATCCCAATCGTAAATAGGATTTCCCCATAGCTGACCGAACTTAGAGAATACGTCGGGCGGCACACCGGCTACCAGCTTCGGTGTTAAATCCTTGTTTAGCAAAAAGTTTTGGGGTGTGGTCCAAACCTCTGCGCTGTCAAGCGATACGTATATCGGAATGTCACCTATAAATGAAATTCCGTTTTTTAAAGCATAGCGCTTTAAATCGTAATACTGCGCATAAAAAAGATACTGCGAAACGGTGTAAAAACGTATAGCCTCGGCATTTTCCGCTTTGAATTTTTCTGTTGCCTTCTTATCACGTTTTCTAAGATTTAGCGGTAAATCCAAAATAGAATCGGTATTATAAAAATCAAGCATAGCCGCAAAAACGGCATAACTTTCAAGCCAGAAAGCGTTATCCTTTATAAAGCGCTTATAATCTTCATTTTCGCATTTAAAACGGCTAACAGCCTTTTTTATAAGCGGCAATTTAAATTCCTTAACCGCCTTAAAATCAACCCTCTCGCCGTCGGCAAATGGGTCCTCAGGTATTTCGTCAGATTTCAGCAAATCGGCAAGGACTAACAAATCAAGGTCAAGATAAAGAATTTCACCTGCATAGCACGAAGACGATTTATATGGAGAATTTCCTTCACCGAGAGGTACAAGTGGTAAAAACTGCCAATACTTTTGACCTGAAGATTTCAAAAAATCAACAAAGCGGTATGCTTCGTAACCTAACGTGCCTATACCGTAACGTGACGGTAAGGCTGATAGGTGCATAAGCACGCCGCTATTATTTTTAAACTTATCCTTTAACAGCACCTGCCGCCACTCCCTTGATAATGAATTTTTGACAGGTTAAATAAAATATAACTACGGGTATAATCGCAAGGACTAACATTGCCATAAGTGCGCCCATATCAATAGAGCCGTATCCGCCCTTTAAATACTGCACCGCTATAGGAATAGTTTTGTAATCGCTTCCAATAACGAGGTAGGGAAGAAGATAATCGTTCCAAATCCACATAGTATTTAGGATTGCAACGGTTATAGCAGTCGGCTTTAAAATGGGAAATACTACCTGCCAAAAGGTCTGAAGCGGATTGCAGCCGTCAATAGTGGCGGCTTCCTCGATAGTTATGGGCACAGATTTTACAAAACCTGAGAACATAAATACCGAAAGTCCTGCACCAAACCCTAAATATATTATTATAAGACCGGCAGGGTTGTCAAGTCCCAAAATATTAGCAATTTTAGACATTGTAAACATTACCATTTGAAATGGTACAATCATCGAGAATAAAAACAGGTAATATATAAGGGAGGTTATTTTTGTTTTTACTCTCGTGATGTACCAAGCGGTCATAGAGGTAAATATAACAATTGCCGCAACCGAAAAGACTGTTATAAATAAAGACCAAAAAAATGCCTCGGGGAAGCCCGTGTTTTTGATACCGCTTATATAGTTTTGGATACCTGCAAAGGTTTCGCTGTTTGGCAATATAAACGGCGTTTGGCTAATTGAAAATTTAGATTTAAAGGAATTAATTAAAACTATAAAAATGGGCGCTAAAAAAGCCACTGATAAAAACAGTAAAATTATGAAGGTGAAGGCTTTTGAAATTTTGTTTGCCATTAACCTTCCTCCTCCTTAGAACGTGTAAGGTATAATTGAAACAGCGCTATTGCCGCAACAATTAAAGAAAATACAACAGCCTTTGCCTGACCTACACCCTCAAAACCTATTCTTCCGTAAAAGGTTTTGTATATATCGAGTGCCACCATCTGCGTCTTGTCACCGGGGGCACCTGCCGTAAGTGCTAGGTTTTGGTCGAAGAGCTTGAAAGCGTTGGTTATAGTTAAGAAAAGACATATTGTAATAGACGGCATAACCGACGGAATTGTTATATTAAATAAAGTTCTGAGTTTTCCTGCGCCGTCAACCTCTGCCGCCTCTAAAATATCACCCGAAACGCTTTGAAGTCCCGCAATATAGATTACCATAAGATAACCTATCATCTGCCAGTTCATCATTATAACAAGACCCCAAAATCCGTAGTCGGCGTTAGAGGTTACAGAGTAACCGTATCTGTATAAAACACCGTTAATAATTAACTGCCATATATAGCCTAAAACAATACCGCCTATAAGGTTTGGCATAAAGAACACCGTTCTGAAAAGATTGGTGCCCTTTATACCGCGTGTTAAAAGCAGTGCCAAGATAAAAGCAAAAACGTTAACGGTGATAACCGAAACGATAGCAAATTTAACCGTGAAAAGAAGGGATGATATAAACTTGTTATCCTCGCTAAAAGCCCTGATATAGTTTTTAAAGCCTACAAAAACCGCGTCACTTACCGTTCTGAATTCACAAAACGATAGATATAGTCCCATTATAAGCGGTATTAAGAATACCGCCGTAAAGGCTAAAAAGGTAGGCAAGGTAAAAACAGGAAACCACCGTTTAAGAGTTTTATGCATTGTTATCTTTCACTCTTCCATTTGTTTTTAATTCTTTTAAATACGTCCTCCCATTTGGCGTCACCCTGAACGTAGTCAAGAAGCGAACTGCCTACTTCGGTTTTGAAAGCGTCGCTTGGGAAGGAGGTGAAAATCCAAGGAACTGTAGCCTTTGTTTCGTCGCGCATATATCTTACAACCTCTTTTGCTAACGGGTCGTTTGGAAGTTCCTCGTCGGTAAAGGTATTAAAAGGGGTTATAAAGTTAAGTTTATTAGTTACATATTCCTTACCCTTTTCGCTCGAGAACAGCCAGTCAAGAAAATCAAGAGATGCCTTTTTCTGCTCCTCGGAAACGTTTTTGTTTATGGCTAAATAATTTTCGGTGCCGATGCAAAGACCTTGATTGCTTTCACCCTCAACACCTGTATAAAGCGGTAAAAACTTGATGTTTTCCTCTTTAACTTTATTTCCTTCAACCGATGATATCTGACTCCATGCCCAGTTTCCGTTTTGAACCATAGCCACCTTGCCTAGTGCAAATTCAGCCATAGAATCATTGGTGGATTTAGAGCCTAAAAGCGTTTTTTCGGTTATAGAGTTGTTAACGTAAAGGTCGAATAGATTTCGGTAGTTATCAGAATATCTGAATGCTATTTCTTTGGAATTAAGACCTGCAATGGTAGGGTCGCTGTAATCTTCATTGTCCTTAAACTCGTGATAAAGCGGAACGTTTAGAAGATGTGTCTGCCAACGCCAGTCTTCACCTGCAGAAAGGGAGGTAGAGGCAAAAACACCTTCAATACCTAGCTCTGCTTTTTTAGCGGTCATATCCTCGACAATGGTTTTTAGCTCTTCAAAGCTTTTAACCTCGTCCATAGAGGAAAGGGTGCTTTTTTTATTGCTAAGTGCGAAATATTTGTCGGTAAGCTCCTTATTATAAATAATACCGTAGCCCTCTACAACGTAAGGAATAGCGTAAACGCCGTCGTCATTTTCGCCCTTAATGGCAAGTGTTTTGTCCGAGAGATAGGAATAAAGTTTACTGTCTTTTATATCTTCACAGTAGCTTGACCAAGAACGAAAACCGATAGGACCGTTTACCTGAAAAATTGTAGGTGGGTTAGATTTCGCAATTTCTGATTTGAGCGTCTGCTCATAGGTGTTAGCCGCCGCAGTTACAACCTTAACAGGAATACCTGTTTCCTTTTCGTAAATGGTGGCTAGTTCCTCATAAACTGCGGCAGATTCAGGCTTAAAGTTTAAAAAGTAGACCGAAGCCTTCTTTTTGCCACAGCCTGAAAGTGCAAAAGACATCATGAGAATGTTAAGCACTAAAACTAGTGAAATAAGCTTTTTTTGCATAGAAAAAACCTCCAAAAATAATTTCTTTTACTATGTTTCCGCAAAAGATGAAAAAAATACTTAAATTTGTGATTTTTTCAAAAATTAGACTTGACTTTATATAATAAATGTGGTATAGTATTCAGGCGTTGAAAATTCGCTGGTGTAGCTCAGTCGGTAGAGCAGCTGATTTGTAATCAGCAGGTCGGGGGTTCAAGTCCGTCCACCAGCTCCATCTTAATATGGGAGATTTCCCGAGCGGCCAAAGGGGACAGACTGTAAATCTGCTGGCTATGCCTTCGGTGGTTCGAATCCACCATCTCCCACCAAAACGAAAATCCTGTCGACGAATGTCGATGGGATTTTTGTTTTGTATTATTCACTATTCATTTTTCATTATTCATCATTCATTAATACGGATTTTCGTAATGAATAATGAAGTCGCTTCGCTGATGAATAATGAATAATTGATTTATGTTATAGTTTTTGCTATAATATAGGAAAAGGCGGTGCTTTAAATGAAAGAAAATTTACTTAT
>JAZSCM010000043.1:0-12116 GCA_045602945.1 Acutalibacteraceae bacterium
CGTCTAACACAGTACGAAAATGCATCTGCAATATTGAATATCTGTTGCCACAGAATGAGATTTATATCTATCTTTTTGTTAAGGTACGGAAAAGCAAGCTATTCAGCTTTATGTTCCTCAATATAGTTTGATATGGTTTCGCAGATCTTTGGCAACTGTTCTGTATAAATTGCATTTGCCTTTTCAAATACATCCTTATCAAGCAATATAAAATTAAGCGCATATTTGCCGCTCTCCAATCGGCGAAGAAAACCGTACTTTCCATTTTCGCCTTTGCGAAGGATTTCAAGCTCTTCTTCCACGTAAACAGTGGGAACATTCAGTTCCTCTGCAATTTCAGAAGCACTCATCGGCTTCTTGTGGCAAAGCCATACGATATGATTTGAGAACATTCTTGTGCATACGTTACGAGGATCTCCCCATGCGGGACTACCCGTTCCCCAAATCACGTAATCTATTTTATCAAGTGCTACGGGTTTATTATAAGTTTCTACCATTTCTTCTACCTCGCTTTTGATCTTTTGTCTTGCCGAAAAGAGCCTTTGACGAACAGCGCCTTCGCTGGTTCCTTGTGCCTTGGCTATCTGAGCAGTGGAAAGACCGTCTATGTAGAACATTATCATAACTTCGCGATATACCTTTGTCAAAAAAGCGATCCTGCGATATACGGATGTTAACAACTCAGCGGTATCATCAGAAGTGTCTTCTTCGGCAACAGCGAGCAAGATTTCTTTCGAATCGCCTTCATAGTTAGTTTCAGCGCGTTTTCTGCGGTTATTTGAAAAATCGGCATAAACGTTACGAGCCACTCTCCAAATAAACGGATATACACTTTTAATCTCTCCGTCACTCTGGGCAGCTTTAACGAGAGCATAGATGATATCAGAACATAGTTCCTCTGCCTCGTAGCTGTCATTTGTTCTTGCATAACAAAAGCCAAATAGCTTATCAAGCAAGTTGTCGTCAAAATATTTTAGCAAGTCCTGTTTTTTCATTTGTTTCTCCAAGCGATTGATCAATGCTTTCACTTATATAGTCCGTGCGTTGATGGAAATGTTAGGTGGGATTTGAATATTTTTTCATTAATTTATAGGTTTAGAATTTAAAGAATATTTTATGCCGCCCGCATAACACAGGCGGCACTCTTTATCATTTTATCGTAGGGCGGGGTTTACTCCCGCCGTCTTTTAATTTCAAGTCTTTCATCTCGGTGGGAGCAAGCCCCCACCCTACAATGTAATCCTATTATAACACAAATCGGCAGAGAAAACCAGTTCTCTACCGAAGCATTTGTGATGCAAATTCTCCGCTAAGAATGCAGAGATAAGGACATAATTTTAAATGTAATATTATAGTTTAACTACGCCAAATCCTCTATCATCAATTTGAATATTAACACCGTAAGGCTTTGACATTTCTGACAGTCTCTCGATTATGCCGTGTCCTGCTGAAAAACGAGGGTTTCCCCTTCTAAAAACGGGGTCTTGGGCGTTTAGTTCAACAGGCATAAGCTCTAAATAGGTAAGTTTGCCGTCTTCAATTTCAAAGTAAGGGATAACCGCTTCAAGCATTTTCCTATCCCTCATAAGACCTCTTGTGTAATTTGCAGAACGGTCGCAGAAGACTTCGCGCATTGTAGCATCGCTTGTAAGATTTTGCTTAGCGTACATCTCTTCGGGTGCAAACGGCACGTTTTCGTGATGCAAAATAAAGTCACCGAGCGAATAGAAAATAGGACGCTCATTATATATTTCAATCGGTCTTAAAAGATGCGGACCGTGACCGATTACAGCGTGTGCGCCCGCATCAATACACTCGTGGGCAAATTCCTTTATAAAATCGGCAGGATTTTCTTTACTGTCGCCGCTTACCTCGTGAGAATGAATACTTACAAGAATAACGTCGGCTTGCATCTCGGCTTCGTAAATTGCCTTTTTTGCTCTGTCAAGGTCCTCTTTGTTTGGATGGGTTACAAATTTTGTTTCATCACCTTGTTTAAATATAAGCTCGTCTAATATTGCAATATCATCAGGAAGTGCGGGACGAAAGCCCTCTTTTCTTGAAATATCCTTTTGAGCATTAATTTTACTTTTCTCGGAAATTTGCTTAATAACTTCAAGTTCTTCTTTTGTAACCTGTAAATAACTGTCGCATCTGAGTCCGTTTACTCCCGGTCTTCCCTTTACCCTTCTTGACTGCTTACCCGCCATAGCTGAGGGGTTAACCATACTTGAAACAAAGGAAATCAGCGCTATTCTGCCATTTTTGGTATCAAGATACACAGGTGCCGCCGCTTCATCAAGGTTTTCACCCACACCACTGTTTAAAATCCCCGCATCGTCAATAGCTTTTTTAGTGGCAATAAGACCGCCGTAGGAAAAGTCAAAGGCGTGGTTATTAGCAAAAGTCAGCATATTAAAGCCGTAGTTTTTAATGTCTTCTAAAACAACAGGGTCGGCTCTAAGATAACTGCCGCCTGAAAACTGACCGCCGAAATGCTCTCCCTTATGTATGGTTGTTTCGAGATTTACAAAACGCGCCTCGCCTTTTTTTATTTGATTAATAACATCATCTATGCCATTGTAATCCTTGGGTATTCTACGCTGAATAAGTGCATCTCCACAGGCTGTGATTTTCATAATTTCAAATCCTTTAATATTAAAGTTATACGCTCAAAATAATTATATAACCTTAATTATAAAAAGACAAGCAAAATTTACATTTTTTGAGAAAGCGCGGTAATACTTAAAATAGAAAGGATGATTTTATGTCAAATAAATACGATGGCACTAAAACTAAGCAAAATTTAATGGAAGCGTATGCAGGTGAATCAATGGCTAGAAATAAATATATTTTCTATGCCTCGGTCGCAAAATCTCAAGGGTATGAGCAGATTGCTGAGTTGTTTTTAGAAACCGCAAACAACGAACTTGCCCACGCTAAACTTTGGATAAACGAGCTTGAGGGTATTTCCGACACATTAACCAATCTGAATCAAGGTGCCGAGGGCGAAAACTATGAGTGGACTGAAATGTACGATAACTTTGCAAAGGAGGCCGAAAGTGAGGGCTTCAACGAATTAGCAGAACTTTTCCGCGGTGTTGCGGCTATTGAGAAAACACACGAAGAACGTTTTAGAAAACTTATAGAGAATGTAGAAACGCAAAAAGTGTTTGAAAAAATTGGTGTTGAAAGCTGGGTTTGTAAAAATTGCGGTCATATAGCAATAGGAACTAAAGCGCCTGATTTATGTCCTGTTTGTAAACATCCCAGAGCTTATTTTGAAATAAAGAAAGACAATTTTTAATTACACATTATAGATTTAGGGCACACTAATAATCGGTGTGCCCTAAAACTTTTTGAAAAAATTTGCTTTTTTGATAATTTTAATTAATTTTTGCAATAAAAACTTTACTTTTTCGATTTTTCGCAGTAGAATGTTAATAGTAAATTAGAATGACACACTTATTTTTGCAACTATTGGTTGCATATATTTGTTATTAAAGTTGGTAGATATATGTAAATTTTTTTGATAAAATATTATTTGCGAACATATTTTAAAATATGAAAGGCGGTTTTTATATGACTCTTGGAGAAAAAATCGTAAGTCTTCGTTCCAGTGCAGGTTATTCACAAGAAGAACTTGCAGAAAAATTAAGCGTTTCCCGTCAATCCGTTTCCAAATGGGAAATGAATCAGGCTCTTCCGCAAATTGACAAGGTTTTACTAATTTGTGACCTTTTTGGTATTACCACCGATGAGTTATTACACGATAAAATCGAATTTAAAGCTCAAGGCTCTTCTGAAAAAAAGGAACTTAAATATTTCGGTACTGACGGCTTCAGAGGCGAGGCAAATGTAAACCTTACCTCACTTCAAGCGTACAAGGTCGGTAGATTTTTAGGTTGGTATTTTTCATCTTCCCTTTCGGGTTGTGAAAAGCCTAACTACCGTCCTCGTATAGTTATCGGTAAGGATACAAGACGTTCAAGCTATATGATAGAATATTCTATCGTTGCAGGTATTACCGCTTCGGGCGCCGATGCTTATATGCTTCACGTTACCACAACGCCCAGCGTTTCTTACGTTATCCGTCAAGACGATTTTGACTGCGGTATTATGATTACCGCTTCACACAATCCTTTTTATGATAACGGTATAAAGGTAATTAACCGCTACGGTGAAAAGCTGGACGACGAAACAACCGCACTTATAGAAGCATATATCGACTCTGATTTAAAGACTTTAGGCGTTACGGGTGACGATTTACCACTCGCTACCAAAAGCAAAATAGGTTGCATTGTTGACTACGTTTCGGGTAGAAACAGATATTTAGGATATCTTATTTCCCTTGCTTCTAACTCATATAAAAAGCTTAAAATTGGTCTTGACTGTGCTAACGGCGCGTCCTGGATGATTGCTAAAAGCGTATTCAGCGCACTCGGTGCACAAACCTATGTTATCGGTGCTGAGCCTGACGGTCTAAACGTTAATGAAAACTGCGGCTCAACTCATATTGAAAATCTGTGCAACTTAGTTAGAGAAAAGCACCTCGATTTAGGCTTTGCTTTTGACGGTGATGCAGATAGATGTATAGCGGTTGACGAAAAGGGAAATATAATTGACGGTGACGCTATTATGTATATTTTAGCAAAGCGTCTAAAAAACAAAGGTATGCTAAACGACAACACGGTTGTTGCAACCGTTATGTCTAACAGCGGCTTCTTCTCATCACTTAAGGCGATAGGTATTAAGTGTGAACAGACTAAGGTTGGTGACCGTTTTGTTTACGAATGTATGCAAAACAACGATTATTCCCTTGGCGGAGAACAATCAGGTCATATTATTCTTAAAAAGTATGCTACCACGGGTGACGGAATCCTTACGGCTGTTATGTTAGCCGAAGAAGTTTGCGATTCAAAGCTTTCACTTTCCGAACTCGCAGAACCTGTTATGCTATATCCTCAAAAGCTTAAAAACCTTCGCGTAAAGGATAAGGCGGCGGTATTAAGCGACGAGGCGGTTTTAGCTTCTAAAGACGAGGTCGAAAAGTTAATTGATGGTAACGGCAGAGCGTTACTTCGTCAGAGCGGAACCGAGCCTGTAATTCGTATTATGGTTGAAGCCGAAACACCCGAGCTTTGCGACAAATATATAGATATCATAGCTAAAACAGTAATCGAGAGAGGTCATTTAAGTGAATAAACAGGTAAAGACTAGCGAACTTTTCATTTGCACCACCGAATATCTCACTCCCCTTTTTGAGTCCTCGGAATATCCTTGGGAGATGCTTCCTAAAATAAAGGAATATATTTTATCCCTGATTGAAAAAGGTATTGAGGGATATACAAAGTATTCAGATAATGTGCTGATAGGAGAAAATGTTAAAATATACCCAACCGCTACTATCGAAGGGCCCACCATTATAGGTTCGGGTTCCGAGGTTAGACCGGGTGCATTTATCAGAGGCAGCGTAATTACAGGTGAAAACTGTGTGCTTGGCAATTCCTCTGAATTTAAAAACTGTATTTTACTTGAAAAGGTTCAAGCACCGCATTATAATTATGTTGGTGATTCAATTATGGGCAACTTCACCCACTTAGGTGCCGGTTCTATATGCTCTAATTTAAAGACCGATAAAAAGCCTGTCGTTATCCATGGAGACGAGGACTATAACACAGGACTTCGTAAAATCGGCGCCATTCTTGCAGACTATGCCGACGTAGGCTCAGGCTGCGTTTTAAATCCAGGTACTGTTATCGGCAGAAAAACCTCCGTTTATCCCGTAAATTCACTAAGAGGTGTTTTCCCTGCCGGTTGCATAATTAAATCTATGAACAATATTGTTGTCAGAAGAGAGGATTAGTTTTATGAAATTAATTATCAAAGAAAATTACGAAGAAATGAGCAAATGGGCTGCGCATCATATTGCAAACGCTATTAACGCCCACAAGGAAAACCGTCCCTTTATACTAGGCTTGCCTACAGGCTCTTCCCCACTCGGTGTTTACAGAGAGCTTATCAAAATGAACAAGGCAGGCGAAGTAACCTTTAAAAACGTAGTTACCTTTAATATGGACGAATACGTTGGCTTGCCCAGAGAGCACGACCAAAGCTATTGGTATTTTATGCACGACAATTTCTTTAATCACATTGATATTCCTGCTGAAAACATTAACATTTTAAACGGTATGGCAGAAGATTTAGAGGCTGAGTGTCAGCGTTATGAAGATAAAATTGCTTCATACGGCGGAATTGACCTATTCTTAGGCGGTAGCGGTGTTGACGGACATATAGCATTCAACGAGCCCTTTACTTCATTAACATCCAGAACTGGCGTTCGCGCTTTAACTGAGGATACCTTGATTGTTAATTCCCGTTTCTTTGATAACGACGTTAATAAGGTTCCGAAAACAGCACTTTCGGTTGGTGTTGGTACCGTGTGTGATTCAAAACAGGTACTCTTGGTAATTAACGGTCACAATAAAGCTAGGGCTCTTCGTCACTGTGTTGAAGGCGGTGTTGACCACGCTTGGACAATCAGCGCATTGCAGATGCACAAAGACGGCATCATCGCTTGTGACGAGGCTGCTTGCGGCGAATTAAAGGTTGATACCTACAAATACTTTAAAGAAATTTATAAAAACGAGAAATAAAAATTAAACTAATCTAAATATTAAACGGAGTTGTGTCACACGACACAACTCCGTTTTAGTTTACTTAATCTACATAGACAAGTCTTATATCTCTTAACTTACAAACTGTAGTTTGGTCAAAGACTTCAAACGAAATGACATAGTAATCATCTGGATCAGAAATAGTTATCTCGGTATATTTTGTTTGCCAAGCACCGCCATTTGCTGTATTTAGCGAACTTTTAATTTCTTGATGCGATGCACCTTTATATACCGCTACCTTAGAATACTGATAATATGCTTCAGATGTATTAGTACCAATTATATGATAATAATCATATGTTATTCTAACCTTTTTGCCTATCTCAGCGTTAGGAATTTTAAAATGTGCGGAGGATATACCTTTTCCTCCATTTGCCGAAGGAGTTAAAGTAAGAACTCCGTCATCTACCCTGGCATCCTTTGAAGCATAACCCGAAGAGTTAATGGCAACACTCCAATATTTAAGGCCTTCTGAAAAATCACCGTTCATAAAGGTTTCGTTTACAGCATAGGTTTCATTATTTTGGTACTTACGTCCGAGTTTTTCAAAGCCCGTCTCAGCAGTACCGTCAGGGTCACGCATATCAGAAAGATATCTTTTTCCTGTTGCTACATCCGTATAAACAAGATTTACACCGCTACCCTCAATCTTAACTACGCTTATATACTCTATCTCGGCACTACCCTCAAGAATTACAGAAAGATATGAATAAGTGTTCTCTGCCTGTGTATAGGTAGCTGTACTTGTGATACCAATCATATCACTAGTTTCAGTTAGGGTTGTTTCGATATTCCAAATTCTAGAATCTGCACTACTAAATTGCTGAACAGTTTTTTTGCTAAGGGATATTTTTAGACTGCTATCTACCGATTTAAGTTTATAGCATACCGCTATAGTATCCCCATCTTTAAGCGCTGAAGGCAGAAAATGTACACTTTGAAGTTTTGCAGAATTAAGCGTTGCCGTACCGCCATTTTCTGTAACATCACCGGAGATAGTTCTCCAGTAATCCAGACCTGAAGAAAAATCGTTATTGTAGAACACAGGGGTTTTAACATTATTGATATCCTCACCTTCAGTCAACTCCCCATATCTATAGTTATACGGTCTATAGTTTACAAGATCAAGCAGAAGATTATTAGTCCTGCATCTTGCTACATGAACATAAAGTATCGATACCGCGGACTCATTAGAATTAGAAGTTATAGCAAGATGATAAGTATCGGAAGTATTCCAATAAACATTAGGATAATAACAAAGCTTAAGATTGCCATCAGAATATACATCAGCTGTAGCATTGTTCTTGGCAACTCCATTTACGTAAAGCTTAACGTTAAAGTCGCTGCTACCCGAATATTTAACTATAAATGCCACCTTATTTTCTTCGTTTATTACAGAGATGTCCTCAGCCGCATATTTAAAAGCCGAAGATTTGATGCCATTTCCTATACCCTTAGATATCGTAGCAGTACCGTGCATAACACTAGCATTTAAAGATGCCAACTGAGTACCGTCGGCACTGGACCAGTATTTTAATCCGTCTGCAAAAGTTTCGTTGGTTATTTTAATACTAGGAGATAGTGTATCGTCCTGTACCATACCGTCTTGATACGTTCCGCCCAAAATATCAGTATCTTGTGTCGCAGGTATATATATCGGCGACACAATTGTTTTACCGCTATTATGAGACGTTGGGTTATGTGCAACTAACACATCATTTATATTGGTATTGCCTTCACAAGTATTGTTTCTGAGTATAGTATTGTTCTGCGAATAGGTCACATCAATATATCCGTTTTCAGGATTAATTAAATTGTTATTTTCAACAACTACATCGTTCATCCAATATCGTGTGCTGAGCACTTGGCTACTGTTCCAGTAATCTCTGCCTACGACAACACTTACACCGCCGCGCATATACACATTATAATCAACGGCAGCATTTGTATCTGCTGCTCCCATAACCAGACGTCTTTGATTGCTTATGTTATTGTTTCTTATAATAGACCCAATTTGCAGATTAACGGGCGCCTCCTCATCTGAAGCATCCATTCCGCTAAGGGTTATGGACGGGAAATTCCAAATGCCGTAACGGGTATTATTTATTGTATTATTCATCACGAGCATATCAGAATACATAATAAAATTATAGTCTACCTTGGTAGTGGTGCCGTTATATGTATAACTCTTCATATTATATTGAGGGTTAATCGCTATACCAGCCTGCATTTGAGAAAAGTGATTTCGGTCTATAACCGTTCCAACCATTGTAGAATAAGCATTTACACCATTTGTAGAGTTATAGTTGTTATAGTAAAGCTTAGGTCCTTCTATTGTATTCTTGTAAACCACAGGAGTTATAAATCCGGGTGCTACAACAAATATGCTGTTTTGGTCAGGGTCAACATCCCAAGGTCTATCAATTGTTATTGTACGATCGGCAGAAACACTTTGGACTGTTCTCCACTGACCAACTCCTCTACCCTTAGATATTATAACAACTTGACCTGTTACAGTTCGGGTGTGACCTAGTTTAATCGCTCCACCATCGGTTGTGAAATAGCCTGTAAACCGATTATCGCTAGTCCACTTTTCTATTGGCATATCTTTAAGTTTCAAGGTCATATTGTTATTAGAAAGGGTTGCGTCACCTATATAAGTTACAGCTACTTCCTCGAAAAGAATATGCTCGCCTGAATTGTAATTTAACTCACCCACACGTGAAGCTACATTGTTCATTATATACTGATTTTTAGAAACTCCTAACGACTTTTGAAACACTATGGTTCTGGCATAGGTTTGGTCGCCAGTTACAACGTGACCATCTGGGTCTGTTATCTCGTCTAAACCGTAAATTCTATTATTGCTAATATCAATATTTTGTGTGTTGTTATCATGAATGGCGCTGGGTCCACTATTACCGGCTATAACCCATGTACCTACGAACTCATTACCGTGTATATAACCGCCATGCATATTCCTTGTAAAAATTTCTTTAGGTGTCTCAAAATAGCAGTTTGTAATTTCAGAATGGTCTGTTTCTATCCAAAGAGGAGAGCTAGCATAAGCACTTCTGCTATAGAAATCGTATTTGCTTTCAAATTGAGTATGATATTCTTCTTGCTTTGTTGCATTAAGGTATATACAACCCTTTGCGTCACTGTGGGTACGCTGTATCTTGAAATTACAGTTATCTATTTTAAACAGACCTGATTCACCTGTATCGGTCGTGTTATTAGCCTTAATAAACATACCGTGAGCATAGTCAATATTATAGTTTGTAGGAGCAGTGATGCCGTTGTAACGCGTCGAACCGCTAACATAGTCCATAAACGTGAGATTATAAAATTCACAAGGTGTTGCGTTAACCTCAAATGCGGCTGTGCAGCTGGTATTTACATTTAAATCTCCATATCCCAAGGCGTCGTTAGAACTCTGTGTTTGTGCAAAAACTGCTACAATTTTAACCGAATCCTTACTAGCACCCACAAAGCGCAGACTCTTAGCTACAGTAATCTTGTCTCTTATTACGTAGGTACCTGCGGGGAAATAAATTGTACCGCCCGCACTTGCGCTATTTATTGCATTTTTGATATCATCATCGGTAGCATATCCGTTTGTTACTGTAACTGTTTTGGTGTATGAGCTGTCCGTCTGCCAAAAGTTGTTGGCATTAGAATCAATTTCTATTGACAAACTGTTAGACCAACCATAGTCACCGCCGTGACCGTTATGTACGAAAACCTTATAATCACCGTTTGCAAGAGCTGTAGGAAGAGTTATGGTCACTCTGTACGGTGTTGCCTCGGTTACAGTAGCCGTGTAATATGTACTGCCATCAGTTAAGAAAACGTTTGACTTAGCGTTTTCGCCATCGCCATTATTAGTTGTTAAGAATTTACCGTAAATTCTAAGCTCGGCACCTGAAGATGCCTTGGTAGCACTTGTCCACGTAAGCTTCGGAGCGTTAACTCTGACAGGAGCGCTGATTTTACCGTCTGAACCCTTAACCCAAACAATATACATACTATAGTCAAAGTTAGTCTCAATAACAGCATTAATAAAATCATCTCTTTGTGAAATAACACTAAGTTGTTTTATTATACCCTTGCCGTCTATAAGACCGTAGGCGTATACCGTAGCTTCTGAAAAAGATGTACCGTAAATAGAAATACTGTCGTTAGGAGCAGCCTGCTCGGTTACAGTAGCGATAATCGGAGCCCCTGCCTCGACTGAACCTGCAAAGCTCGGAGTGTAATTTTCTGAAAATGCCACGGTCGGAATCGAAACGTCGGTTGTTGCAAATTCCTTTAAAAGCTGAGGGGATTGACTTAATATCGGTGCAGGGAAACTTTCTTCTGCCAAAACAGTTAAAGCCGTTCCGGGTACTATTACCGATGCTAGTATCAGCACCGATAAAATGACCGATATTATTTTGCTGTGTTTTTTGTTTTTCATAAAGCACCTCTTTTATAATAAATTTAATAAGCATTCTCTTCCTAATGCTCACACATTAATTTTATAGCAAAATATACAAAATTTCAAGAAAAAACTTTCTACAATTTGTTGCTTTTACCGACATAAGTTGACAAAATATGCTATAAAACACTACATTTATTTAGATAAAAATGGCCTTAATTACCTTTTGGTATTAAAACAAAAAAGGAGTTGTGTCAAGCGACACAACTCCTTTTTTATAGTTGGAATCCGATCTATTGCGATACCTCCAAATTAACCGTTGGCACCTTTGTTTTAACAGCTTGGATAATTTGAAGAATCATAAACAATATGTTTGCTACAAAGCTTAATACACTTATAACACCCGCGATTGAGGCAATTGTATTATTGTGTAAGAGTCCGAAGAAAACGGGCATTTCTCCAATATCGCCACCATCGGGTAAAAATGCGTAGGCTGAGAAAAAAGCAACATAAGAAATTAAAGTGTAAATTTTTAATTTAGCTGAATAAATTAGCTTTGGTAATGACTTACAGTTTATAATTACAAATGCAATCGAATGATAAATCGGGAATGCAAGCCAGGTCAAAATCACCCTTATCCAACCCATATTTAAAAGCCAAGAAGCAATCATCACTAAAAGACAAAGTATCATAAATATATAGTATATTAAAATCGTTGAGTTTTTAAGCTTCTTTAGTTTGAAGAAAAAGCGAACTAGAAAGATAATTCCAAATATTAATCCTCCTGCTAACGCCAATATGAGAGAAATTCCTAATAATTTAACAAAAATTGCATATATCGACATAGTTGTCACTCCTTTTCGTAAGCTCACCTCTTGCAATGATTATAACAGAATTTCGTCTCCAAATCAACACGAAGTGTTGCATGTAATCATTTTCGTAAGAAAATGTATGTAATCCGAAATTTATTTCGGTATGTAATCAATCCGAAGGGAAATACACCTGCGGTGATGCCATAC
>JAZSCM010000044.1:0-35241 GCA_045602945.1 Acutalibacteraceae bacterium
TCTTTCAAAACCAATTCGCAGGCTTGGACTTTAAACTCCCTTGTGTAATTCACTTTCTTTTTCATCTTGTTCACTCTCCTGAAAATATTTTACCAACATTTTCACTCTTTGAACAGTCCTTTTTTACTATACAACTTTCACTTCTTCACTATTCACTATTACTTATTACTTCCAAAAATCCTCTGCATAAAAGCGTAGAGACTAGTGAAGAGTGAAAAGTGAACAGTGAAAAAGTAAAATCCCCATTCTTACGAATGAGGATTTTTGGTTGCGGGGGAAGGACTTGAACCAACGACCTTCGGGTTATGAGCCCGACGAGCTACCAACTGCTCCACCCCGCGATATATGGGTTTGCCTTAAGGCGTAAAGCCATTATACTATATAGTATGCCATAATGCAAGAGTTTTTTTAAAAAAATTTTTTAACAGTTTTTTAAATACCCGATTAGTATTGACATTTTCGGTAAAATGTTCTATAATTAATCGGATATTTTTAAAAGGAGAAAGGTCTTTTGGAAACTAATAAAAATAATCAAATCTTTAACGGAATAACCCTTAGTGACATTTTAGTCGAGTGTGCAAATAGAAAGTTCATTATAATAGCTATTATGCTTTTAAGTGTTTTATTCTCGTTTTTTTATACCAAATTCTTTACTACGCCTAAATATACTGCCATCGCCAAAGTGCTTATAACGAGGGAGGTTCCTCAGGACCAACAGATGAGCACGGGTGACTTTTCAGTTTCGTCTTATCTTATCAGGGATTATACTGAGATAATACTCGATAAGGTTGTTCTCGGAAGGGTTGCAGCAGAGGTAGATCCTAAATTAACGGCAGGTAAGATAAAAGGCTTAATACGAATCGAAAATCCGAGCGAAAGCCGTGTTTTAGAGATTCACGTGACCTCTGATAGTCCCGAACAGGCGCAAAAAATTGCCAATAAGATTTGCAGTGTGGCTAAAGAAGAAATATACGGAATATTAAAACAGGATACCATAAATCTTGTGAGTACTGCCGACCTTCCAAAATCACCTTCAAGTCCTAATTTAAAGAAAAATGTGGCGTACGGTTTTCTGGGTGGCTTACTGTTATCGTTTATTGTTGTAGTTGGATTTTGTGTTTTAAATGATAACATCAGGGGCAAAAACGACGTTACCAAATATTTAGGCTTGGAAGTTTTAAGCGTTATACCTTACGTGAGGACTAATGAAAATTCTGCCAAGAGCAAATAATCGAGGAATTAAAAATGGATGAAATCAAAAACATAGATTTTAAAGGTGTTAAACCTGATTCGGACAAAAATACGAAGGCTGCTAAAAAAGTTAATTTTAATATGGATAACTTCAATAGCTACGAGGTTGTTGAGGCATTCAAAACGTTAAAGGTTAATCTCTTGTTTTGCGGCAATTTAATTAAAACGATTTTGGTTACAAGCACCGGTGAAGACGAAGGTAAAAGCACAATTTCGGCAAAACTTGCAAAAAGTCTTGCTGAAAGCGGAAAGAAGGTCATTTTGTTAGATGCCGATATGCGCAAATCGGAGTTTCTTAAAACAAATGCCCAGAGGGAAGAAATTTTAGGTCTTTCCAGTCTTCTTTCGGGAATGTGCAAATTAGAGGACGCTATTTACAACACACAGGACGAGAATTTCGACGTTATTTTTGCAGGACACTATTCTGCGATGGCGGTAGAGCTTTTTGAAAGCGGTAGGCTAAAAGATGCGTTAGAAACATTAAAAGAAACCTATGATTATATAATCATTGATTCTCCTCCTGTTGGAATGGTTATAGATGCCGCCGTTATAGCAACCTTGTGCGACGGTGCGATTTTTGTTGTGGCAGATTGTAAAACAAGCCGTAGACTTGCGCGTGAAGCCAAAAGACAAATTGAAAACAGCGGTTGTAAGATTTTAGGTGCTGTTCTTAATTCCACCAAAAATTCTACTAAAACCTATGAGTACAAACTCTATAAGAAAAAAGGTTATTACGTTTAAACCTTGTTTTAAAGGAGAAATATAATGAAGATTGCTTTAATAGCGCACGATAAGAAAAAGGATGATATTATAAAGTTGGCGGTTCTTTATAAGGACGTTTTGGCAGAGCACGAGCTGTTTGCTACGGGCACTACAGGAACTCTTATAATGGGTGAAACCGAGCTTAAAATTCACAGATTTAAAAGCGGACCGCTAGGCGGCGACCAGCAGATAGGCGCTATGCTTGCTGACGGTAATTTAGACCTTGTTATTTTTCTTCGTGACCCGCTCACCGCTCAGCCCCACGAGCCTGACGTATCGGCGCTTCTTCGTCTTTGTGACGTTCAGAAAATTCCGCTTTCAACCAACACAAGCAGTGCAAAGATTATGCTGGAAGGTCTTAAAAACGGAATATATTTTAACGATTAATATTAAATCCCGAACGAATTCGTTCGGGATTTTGTTTTATTGCAGAAGTTTGCTTGATTTTTTCATATTGATTATTGCGAATATGCTAACAAGCAGTTCGGTTACAAGCATAACGTACCAAACCGAAGCTTTTCCAAACAAGGCTGGCATTAAGAAAACAAGTATACCGCAAAGCACCAGTCCTCGCAGAATCGAAACTACAAATGCAATCTTAGGCTTCATAACCGACTGGAAATAATACGTTGAATATATATTCAGCGGTAAAAATAGGTAAGAAAGACCGTATATCCTTATAATATCGGGAGCAATTTTTAGCACACTGTCGGTAGGTTCCATATAAAGCTTTAGCATAAAGTTGGGGAATAAAAGCATTACTGTCGCCCAAAAAACACCAAATATTAAAACCGTGATAAGACCGTATTTATTGGTATCTTTAACCCTTTTATGCTGACAGGCGCCGTAATTTACCGAAATTATAGGCTGTGCGGCTTGACCTGCACCGTAGGTAGAGCATTGCACCAGCACGGATATTTGGGTTAGAACGCCGAAAACCGAAAAAGCATCAGAACCCAAAAGTCGCAGTATCTGGCGGTTGAAAAGTATAGCCACCACGCCCATCGACATATCGGTTATAAAAGACGAAAATCCGTTAACTATTATAAATTTTATTTTGCCGAAAAGATTTCTTATTTTTACGAAGCGCAAGGTATTTTTCTTTGATAAGAAATGCGTAAGCATTATGATTTGAGAAAAGGTCATACCAAGCGCGGTTGCAAGACCTGCGCCGAAAAATCCCAAATCCAACGTAAAAACTAAAAGGAAATCTCCGCCAACGTTAAAGATGCCGCCTAAAATTACCGCTTTGGTTGCAAGTGCGGGTGCGTTGTCGTTTCGCAAAAATGCGGCGACTACCTCTGTGAAAAGATACGCGGGAATAACAAATTTTATAGGTAAAAGATACTCCTTAGCCAGTGGTAAAACAGTGTTATCAGCACCGAAAAGTCTAAGCAGCGGCTCATCGAAAAACGCAACCATTACTAAGCATACGATACTGCTGATGGTGGCTAAAAAAATTGAAAGGGTAAAATATGCGTTGGCTGTTTGCTGCTCACCTTTACCCTTGTAAAAGCTATAGCAAACCGAGCCGCCGATACCGATTAAAAGTCCTAAGCTGTATATAATGGTCCAGATAGGTAATACCACCGCTAAGGTAGAAGCACCCACAGGTCCTGCGTAATGGCCCACGACGGCGGCATCAACGGCGGCGTAAATACAGCCAATCATCGCACTGCCGAAGGCGGCAATAAGGTATTTAAAATAGTGCTTTTTTACACTACCTACCGTTAAATCCCTTTGCATTATAAAATATCCTCTAGGATTTCTACCGCGCTTTCAACAAAAACAGCGCAGGGTCTTTCCTTATAATACTTTTCCGTGCGAATACTGGGTTCGCTTTTAACAGCGAGGTTTTTAGCCTCTAAAAGCTCACGGCAAAGGATAGTGTTATACTTTTCTTTAAAGGCTTCGGCTGCAAGTCTTACCTTTTTATAAAGCTCTGCTTTATCAGTTGGATTGTCGGTGGTAAAGTAGCCGTGCTTTAATCCAATTACCATAAATGCACCGCTAAGTGCGCCACAGGTTTCTCTAAGGCCTCCCATTCCTCCGCCAAAAGAGGAGGAAATTAGCATAGCGGTTTTAAGGTCAAGTCCTAAATCTTCACAAAATGCGCCAAGCACCGATTGTGAACAGTTATAACCCTTTAAAAAAAGCTCTCTTGCCTTTACTGATTTTTCACTCATAATTTTCATTTTCCTTTAATTTGTATTTTAACTTAAGATATTATACTATGTAATGCATAGGCTTTTCAAGGCTTGCTTGACACTTTTTTTAAAATATGGTATTTTAAGTATATATTTAACTTTGCAAGAGGGGATCAAAATGCGAAAAAACTATATGCGTATATTTGCCGTGATAATAGCAGTTGTTATGGCTTTTGCTTTTTTGCCCACGTTTGCATTAGCAGAGGAGCAACCCTTATACAGTAGTGATAGTGACTTTTATTACGGAAGAAGAGCATTGGGAAATTTAAAAAACTACGGAGATTTAGTAGGCGCTTACGATGCTATCGGTCAAGCGATAAAAAACGGAGAAAGCGAGGTTTCGCTTAAAAATTACAAAATCCCATCCAGCAAAGAAATGGCATATTTACTGGTTGATACCTACAATAAGGATCACCCTGAATACTATTCCCTTTCAAAAGTGTATGCTTATGATGGCTTTGTTGATAAGGGAAAAATATATATTTCTACCATATATTTAAACTATTATACAGGATATGACCGCTATGCGTTTAATATAATGGCAAACAGATTTTTAGATGCCGTAAAGGATATGGATACCGAATACGAAAAGGCTTTGGCGCTTTACGATATGCTTCAGACCTATATTGAGTATGCTTATGACTCTTTAGACCCGCAAATTACCAGTAGTGAAGATATGATGGCGTATAGTGCTTACGGCGCTATCGTAAACGGAAAAGCGGTTTGTGAGGGTTATGCTGAAGCGTATCAGTATTTACTGCAAAGGCTTGGAATAGAGTGCTATATTGTTACGGGTGACAGTATAAACGGCGGCGCTCACGAGTGGAATTTAATAAAGATTGACGGCAATTATTATCACATTGATCTTACTTGGGATGACGCCGACGTTCTCGGCAAATTATGGCATAATTATTTCAATATTACCACTCAAAGAATTTTAGAGGGTCATATTATAGACGACCCGTACGGTATGTTGGCTGAATGTACCGCTACCGATGCTACATATAAATACGAAAACGTAATTACAACTCTTGACGTAAATAAAATTGCAAAGCTCTTTAAGGGTGACAGAAAAAAGACGGCTAACTTTTATTACACGGGTGAGCGTGATACCTTTGTGGCTTGGTGGCAGTCTAATTACAGTGCGGTTTTTAATAGAATATCAGGACTAGAGAGGGTTTCTTACAGCATTTCATATATGATAGTGGGCAAGGAGTACGTTTTAAGCGTAACACCCTCAGATTACGGCGCGACTATAGGCGGAACCCTTTTAAGTTGGGGCGACAGCGGTGAGTCTACTAAAATAGAACTATTTAAACAGGGCGAGGATACACCGTATTATACCGAGCTTTTAGAAGGAAACTTTAATTTCTGGATGATGGAGGACGTTAAAAACGGAAACTATAAACTGAGAGTTTCAAAGCAAGCGCACAAAACAGTAGAATATGACGTTACGGTTTCGGGAGACGACGTAGAGATAAAGTGCAGTTTATCTCTTATTGCTGACGTTAACGGCGACGGCGCGGTTGATATAAGGGACCTAGTAAGAGCAAAACTGAATCTTGTAAACAACGTAGAAAATGAGGCCTGTGACGCTGATGATAGCGGTAGCTTCGACGCTTTAGACCTTATTAAAATAATAGAAACAATACGAAGTGCGTAAAATATGAAGATAGGAAACATAGAATTTAAAGGCTTTGCCGCATTAGCGCCTATGGCAGGTGTAGCCGATAGGGCGATGCGGGAAATATGTATGTCACACGGCGCCGCCTTTTGTGTTGGAGAGCTTACAAGCGCTAAGGGTGTAGTGCTGGGCGATAAAAAATCAGAGCAGCTGCTTTTTTGCGCCAATAACGCAAAACCCTTTGCTTCACAGCTTTTTGGTTGTGAGGTAGAGTCGATGTCTTTAGCGGCTAAAAAGGCGCTTGAATTCGGCCCCGATTTTATAGATATAAATATGGGTTGTCCTGCTCCTAAGGTTGCAGGAAACGGCGGCGGAAGTGCACTTATGAAAAACGTTCCACTAGCCGAAAGAATAGTTCGTGCAGTGGTAGATGCGGTAGACGTTCCCGTTACTGTTAAGATGCGAACAGGCTGGGATAAAAACAGTCTAAACGCTGTGGAATTAGCACTTGCCTGTGAGGCGGCTGGAGCTAGTGCTATTACGGTACACGGGCGAACAAGAGACCAGATGTATGCTCCGCCCGTGGATTTTGATACCATAAAAGCGGTTAAAGGCGCGGTTAAAATTCCCGTTATTGCAAACGGCGACGTTACAGATGGTGAGTCCGCCAAGGAAATGTATGAAAAAACGGGCTGTGATTTTATAATGGTGGGCAGAGGCGCTATGGGAAATCCTTTTGTTTTTGAGGAGATAAACGCTACTCTTTGCGGTACTTCTTATGAAAAACCGTCACTTCAAAAAAGGCTTGAGGCTTGTATAAAGCAGATAAACCTGATGCTAAGATATAAAGACCCGCACAACGCGATTTTAGAATCAAGAAAGCATACTGCGTGGTATATGACGGGGCTTAACGGTGCCGCGGCACTCAGACGTGAGTGCGGTCAAATATCCTCAATGCAAGATGTTTTGAGAATATGTGAAAAAGCACTTGAACAAAACAAAAATTTGTGATAAAATTACCTAGTTAAAAACACACGAAGGGAAGAATCCTAAAATGTCAGGACATTCTAAATGGAACAATATCAAGCGTAAAAAGGAAAAGACCGATGCCGCTAAGGCTAAAATCTTTACCAAAATGGGTAGAGAAATTGCAGTTATAGTTAAAAACGGCGGTCCTAATCCTCAGGAAAACAGCAAGTTAAAGGATGCTATTGCCAAGGCAAAGGCGGCAAACGTTCCTAACGAAAATATCGAAAGAATTATCAAAAAAGCCGCAGGAGAAACAGGCGGTAATAACTACGAGGAGTTAATTTACGAGGGCTACGGTCCTAACGGCGTTGCCGTTGTAGTAGAAACACTTACCGACAATAGAAACCGCACCGCAGGTGAGATGCGCCACTATTTTGATAAGTGCGGCGGTAACCTCGGTCAGTCAGGCTCGGTTATGTTTATGTTTGACCGTAAGGGAGTTATCGAAATTGAGGCAGAGGGTAAGGACGAGGATACCGTTATGGAAGCAGCCCTCGAAGCCGGTGCCGAGGACTTTAATTTTGACGGTGACGTTTTCGAAATCACAACAGGACCTAACGATTTAGGAACGGTTAGAGATGCATTAGAGGAAAAAGGCTATTCCTTCCTTTTAGCCGAGGTTCAGTATATACCTCAGACTACTACCGTTATAGATGATCCTGATATGGTAGTAAAGATGGAAAAGCTTATTGATATGCTCGAAGAAAACGACGACGTTCAGGAAATTTGGCACAACTGGGAAATGCCCGAAGAATAATATTTAAACTAGTAAAACTCGGGTCTTGCACCCGAGTTTGTTTTTAGGAGAAAAATATGTTGGATTTTGCGATTGAAAGAATAAAAGAAATGCTTAAAGAAAATGAAGCGGCGCTTATAATTTCACAGCCTAACAGGTTTTATCTCACAGGCTTTAGCACTAGCGACGGTTTTGTTTTTATAACCAAAAAAAGTGCCGTTTTTCTGACCGATTCAAGATATATTGAAAAGGCAAGTACTGTAGTCAAATCTTGCAAAACCATGTTACTTTATAATGGCATTTCTCAAATTGCAGAACTTTGCAAAGAGCAAAATATATATAAAATTTATTTAGAAACCGATTTTGTGTCGCTTGGTGCTTTTAACAAATATAAAAACGCTCTTGAAAATATTAAGGTGTCTTCCGATGCTAAAATTTCGGATTTAATTTTAAATCTTAGAAGTGTAAAAGGTGAAAACGAACTTGAAAATATTAAAGCGGCGCAAAAACTTACAGACGAGACCTTTTCGTATATTCTGGAGAGGATAGAAAAGGGAAGAACCGAAAAAGAAATAATGCTCGATATGGAGTTTTTTATAAGAAAACAAGGTTCTTGCGGTGTAGCCTTTGACTTTATTGTTGTTTCGGGTAAAAATTCCTCGCTTCCGCACGGAGTACCTACTGATAAAAAAATAGAAAACGGCGATTTTATTACAATGGATTTTGGTGCGGTTGTAAACGGCTACCGCTCGGATATGACGAGAACTGTTGCGGTAGGTACTGTTAGCGACGAGCAGAAAGCGGTTTACAAAACCGTTCTAAAGGCACAGACCAAGGCGCTCGAAGCAATTAAAAGCGGTGCTGTGTGCCGTGATATTGACAAAATAGCAAGGGATATTATAAATAAAGAATATAACGGCTGTTTCGGTCACGGCTTAGGGCATAGCGTTGGTATAGAAATTCACGAAAGCCCTTCGTTTAGTCCTCGCTGTGATACTATTTTAAAACCCAATATGGTTATGACGGTAGAGCCGGGTATCTATCTTGAAAACAAATTCGGCGTTAGAATAGAGGATATGGTTTTTGTAACCGAAAAACATTACGAAAACATAACAAAAAGCGATAAAAACTTAATAATTTTATAAAAAATAAGGCTTGAGGTCAAACCTCAAGCCTTTAAAATTTAAAAATTATTCTCTGCCGTATTTTTCTGCTACCTTTAGTATTTCTTCATAAGGTAACATACCGTCGATAGAGTTTTCTGCAAACAAATTACAAGCAGCGGCGGCAGATGCGAATTCAATAATTTCCTGATCGCTCATACCCTTATAGATACCGTAAAGCGAAGCGGCGCAGAAGCTGTCACCCGCACCAACGCTACCCTTCATTTCGCTTCGGGGAACGTCTAAAGAGGTGATTTTAGCAAAGGTGCCATCCTTACTTAAGCAGTAGCCCATTCTCTTGCAGTGAACGATGACCTTTTCTCTAACGCCCTCGTCAAGTGTTAGCTGCATAGCCTTTTTGATGTTAGCCTCTATAGGATATCCGCCGTCATCGGTAGCCTCAAGGCCCCAGATAGCGCAACATTCAACCTCGTTAAAGATAAGGAAGTCACAGTATTTAAGTGCAGGCTTTATCATTTTTGCATAGTCTGCATTGCTGTCACTCGCTACGTCAACCGAGGTTTTTATTCCTGCGTCCTGAACCTTTTTAAGAAGTCTTGCCATAACGGTACCGTATTCTTTATCTTCAGCATCTAACTTATCAAGCAAAAGGATATATCCGATATGGAAAATATCGCAAGAAAGCTTTGAAACGTCAACGTCGTCGATGTCGAAAAGTGCGTTAGCGCCTCTTGAATGGAAGAAGGTACGGTCGCCACCGGGAATGGTCATAACGTCGGTAAAGCTTGTTGGTGCTTTATCGATAGTAGATACACAGTCGGTATTGATACCGTACTTGTTGAGCATATCTATTACGTATTTGCCGTTAGCATCGTTACCCACCTTGCCGACAGCACTAAGCGGAATAGTGCTGTCAATTTTAGCAAGATTAATACTGGTATTAGGAACGCTTCCGCCTACGGCTTGGGATACCGCTGAAATGTTAGCCAACATACCGAGCTTAGGATAGCAGTCGATAGTTTTAACAAGGTCGGTAAGTATATTGCCCGCAAAGGCTATTCCCTTATTGTAAGCCATAGCTTTTCACCTTAGTTGCACTCTGCGGTGAGAGGACCTGCAAGTTCCTTAAGGTAGAAAAGACGGCCCGGAAGGGTTGGAATGTAGGTAGAGGTGATGTGTCTGTCAGGACCGTAGTGAAGTGTTGTAAGGAAGCTCATTCCCTGCCAACCCATACCACGACCTAAGACACCGTCAGCACCGCCTATAGCATAATCAGCCTTTAAGAAGAGGCCGGGGCCTATTGTGTTAGCGGTACAAGGAACTAAGGTTGTACGGCTCTTGAAGCTAGTTAAAGCATTCTGCTCAATGGTAAGCGGGTGGAGCTTAGCTCCGATACGGTAGCACTGCTTTGCCCATTCCTCGTCACTATCGAACTCAACAGCAAACTGTGGCTCCCAGAATGCGATGTGACACATACGGCCGATACCGTATACTAATACAAGCTTTGCGCCCTCTGCCTTTAATGCGTCAATCTTCTCAGGATATGTAGGAAGATTTTCCTTGGTAGCAAAGTTACGCTGTGACTCAGGAATTGTATTGTTAAGCTTGTTAAAGAAAGCCTGCTTCATTGAGAATTCAAAGGAAGCGGTGCTTGTGCTGTCAAGAGTATTACCGTCAGCATCAGCCCACTCGTCCATATTAAAGGTGTAAACGTGGTCGCAGTTTACCTTCCACTCGTTGAGGAAGTAAGCAGCCCAACGGTACATACCCATAGGACCAACAGGTAAAATCATAGCGCACTTTCTGCCCTCTTCACCTGTAAGCTTAATCTGCATTGCGATTTCGTGACCCATAAGGGTATCAAAGTCGCCGAGAGAGTCGCACTCTACAGGATTGAAATCCTTGTTCCAGAAATCTTCTCTTGCTACACCCATATCGCAGCAAGCGTCAATTTTTGCCATATCCCAACCAACAGGATAGAAGTTTTCGAGTAAAGAACCCTTTACTGTGCTCATAAAATCCATAGTAATTTTCTCCTTTATGTAAATTAAAATTTTAGATTAGGGAAGTAAGCGCTTGGTTGTACCCTTTAGGTATGCCTTGCACATCTTAAAGCCTTCGGCATAGTCAGCACCGCACTGATAACCTCTGTAGCGTGAGCAGGTTCTTACCATATCGCAGAAATCAATATGGTCGTGGTCTCTCATCCAAACAATCTGGCTTTCGTGACACTCAAGCATCTTAATCTTAAGGTCGATTTCGTCGGTTACGTCAACAAACTCGTCAGGAACGAAGTTAACACCTGCAAGTGTATCCATATAGTAGATAGGAACGAGTTTAGCAGGTTCACCGTCTAAAGCACTGTAGCGGTGTGGATAATCGGTGTGGTTTGGAAGTGTTGCAGCGAAAGAAGCGTCAAATACAAGACGTGCAACAGCGGTATGGTCAGGCATATAATCGTCAGGATTATGAGTGATGATGAAATCAGGGTTTGCATAACGGATGATATCAATCATCTTGTCTCTGGCTTCCTTGTTATTGTCGTAAATGTCAAGGTCGTTAAATCCTGCAGAGATAACCTCGATACCTGCAAGAGAGCCTGCTTTTTTAGCCTCGTTTGCACGGATTACGGTTAGCTCATCGGGTGGGATAATAACGTGGCCGAGGTTTCCTGTGGAAACGTGGCAAACGATAACCTTATCGCCGCGCTTTACACATTTTGCAAGTGTACCCGCACAAGCGATTTCTACGTCATCTGGATGACAACCAATTGCTAATACATTCATTTTTATCTTCCTTTCGAAAAATATTAATTTTTTACAAATGGGACAAGGGTAAACTCGTCCTTAATAATTATATATATATTTATCTGAAATTTCTATTGACATTTGGTCTAAGAATTTATAAAATAGGCTCAACAATATCACCAAAAAATATTAAAGACCTAATTTTAAAGAGTGGGGTAAAATATGCAAAAAATAACCGGAACTGATTTAGGAGAAAAAATAAGAGTTACAAACCTTAAAAGCGCCTTTTATTACGACGTGCCGAATGACTTTACCTATAGCGGTGAAAGGCATAACGGATGGGAGTTTGTCTACGTTGAAAAGGGCAAGGTGTGTGCTACTGCCGAAAACTCGAAATACATACTTAAAAGCGGCGAAATGGTGTGTCATAAGCCGATGGAATTTCATAAACTGGAACCGTATCAGGCAGAGGCTACCATTATAGTATTTTGCTTTGAATGTAACGATTTTTCGATGCAGTTTTTCTCAAATAAAATAATATCGGTAAACCAACGTCAAAAACTATATTTAAACGATATAGTAACCTATGCGCAAAAGCTTTTTTTAAGTAAAAGCCCACTGGATATTGTAAGAGACGGCGGAATGGAGAGAAACCCTGAGGCTAAAACCGAGAGTGAGCAGTTTATTAAAAACACTATCGAACTGCTGGTATTGTCACTTTTATCCTCGCAAAGCACCGAGCGAAAAAAGAGAATGGAATCGTATAAGCAGTATTCCCACCGAAGAACGCTCACGAGTGATATAATCGAATATTTGAATGCTAATTTGTCAAGCGCTATAGCGCTTGAGGATATTTCGGAAAAATTTTCTTATTCGGTTTCGAGCATTAAAAGAATTTTCAAGGCGGAAACGGGCTACAGCGTTATGAACTATCTTTCTGATTTAAGGCTTACAAGGGCAAAACAGTTACTGCGCGATAAGGAGAATTCGGTTGAATACGTAGCAAATCAGGTTGGCTTTTCTAACGTTTATTATTTTTCGAATTTTTTTAAAGCCAAGTTAAAAAAGAGCCCTTCTGAATATCGCAAACAATATAGTAAATTCTAAAATTATTAATAAACTGTAACCATTTTTGTAAACTATTGTCTTTTTATAATAAGTGTGGTATAATGCTTTGGTAAACTGAAAAATTATGCCTATAAGGCTTTTAGTCTGAAGGGAAGTAAATATGGAGATTTCCTCAAAATTAAAGACGGCAAAGGTTTTCCTTTGTAATATTGCAATCCGTGTTTTTTATGCGTTGCAGTTTTTCTTTATAAGTCTGCTACCCGCATTTATAAAGCAAAGCTTTGAGGTTACAACAACCAAAAAATCACGTATTGCGGGAACGCTCACGGCATTTACACTGATGCTTGCCGTCATTATACTCAATCGCTCGTTTGTATCTCAGGAAAACAGTAGCAAATGGCTTTTATTGGCGTTTTGTATGGTTTTCCCGTTTGTTATCGGTGCGCTTATTATTTTCAAAATAAAGATTAAAAACAAGGTTATCGGTATAATAGCCTTTATTCTGCTTTTTGCACTTTTGCCCATAGCCACAATGACTATGACCGAGTGCCTTAACAACATATTCGTTTATAATATGACGCATTTAGGTTTTGTGGGCAACTACCTTGTTATTTTGTTGCTTTATTTCCTTGCGTTTGCACTCTCGGGCAGTATCAAGATTTCAATTCTCACCTTAACGCCTATATTCTTCGGCTTTGGTTTAGGTCACGCATATCTTATGGTATTCAGAGGCACACCGTTTATTCCGATGGACTTTTTAAGTATTACCACCGCTATGAACGTAGGCTCTACCTATGACTATACACCAACCGCTATTATGATAACGGCGGCACTTCTCTTTATATTCTTTATGGTTTTAGGCTTTAAGGTGTCAACACCTAAATTCCATATTATCGCAAAGATTAGTCTTCGCGTTTTCACAGGTGCATTTTTTGTTGTGATAGCCTGTATTTTCTATCTTACCAACGTTTTTACCGATATGGGTATAAAGCCTGACTTTTGGAATCAGACAAGAGGCTATAAAAACTACGGCTTTGTTTATAACTTTGTTTGTAACACAAAGTATCTTTATATGTCTACGCCGCAGGGCTACAACCCTGATGATATCGAGGGTCTTGTAGATAAAGAAACCGATAAAAATCAAAACAAAGTGCCGATTACCGAAAATGCACCTAACATTATTTGTATAATGAATGAGTCACTTGCAGACCTTCGTGTTTTGGGTGACTTTACTACCAACGAGGAATTTATGCCCTTTATGGATAGCCTTACCGAGAATACGGTTAAGGGTAATCTTTACGTTCCTGTTATCGGTGCGGGTACTTCGAATACCGAGTTTGAATTTTTAACAGGTCACACAACCGCATTCTTGCCGTCGGGCAGTAACGCTTATATGCTGTATATCAAAAATCCGATAGCATCGCTCGTTTCTACGCTCGAGGGACAGGGTTATTCCTCAATTTCCTTCCACCCTTATTATGCAAGTGGTTGGAACAGGGTTGACGTTTATAACAATATGGGCTTTAATTCGTTTGTGAGCCTTGAAAACATTATGGATATTTCGCTTATGGACGCCTATACACAAAACAATAATAATCCGGACTTTCTACAGGAACTTATTAATCAGAATTATCCTGATAGAAATAATATGCTTGTAAGACAGTATGTAAGCGATTCTTATGACTATAGGCTTATTATCGAGGATTATGAGAAAAGGGATAAAACAAGACCTTACTTTATGTTCAACGTTACAATGCAAAATCACGGTGGTTATACTACCTCTGCTAGTAACTTTGAAGAAAGAATATTTGTAACCTCGACACAAAAGGAATATAAGAAAACAAACAAATATCTCTCGCTTGTGAAGTACAGCGACGATGCCTTTAAGGAATTGGTTGACTATTTCAGAAACGTAAAAGAGCCTACCGTTATTTGTATGTTCGGCGACCATCAGCCGTCTATTGAAAGCGCCTTTATCCGAGAGGTAATGGGTGTTAGCGACCTTACAAATCTGACTGTTGAGCAGGAGCAAAACCGTCATGTAACACCGTTTATTATATGGGCTAACTACGATATAGAAGAAAAATATATCGAGAAACTGAGCGCTAACTATCTTGCGGCTTACGTTGTTGACGTTGCGGGAATTAAGACAACAAGATATAACGAGTATCTTTTAAAGCTTTCAGAAAAGCTTCCTGTAATTAGCGCAGTAGGTTATATCGACGATGAAAATAACTACTATAAGTGGAGTAATACTACGCAGTATACTACGCTGCTCGCTGAGTATGAAAAAATTCAGTATAATAATATTTTTGATTATAAGAATAAAAACGACATATTCTATATTGAAGGCTATTCTCACGAACAAGCCGCGGCTGACGTAGCAAGTGGACTTGCAAAAAGCATAGAGGAATTGGTCGATAAGGTGACAAACTAATGAGAAACACCACGCTTTGTCATATAGAAAAAGACGGAAAGTACCTTATGCTCCACCGCGTGAAAAAGGAAAACGACCTAAACCGCGATAAATGGGTGGGCATAGGCGGAAAGTTTGAGGATAAGGAAAGTCCCGAGCAGTGCAATCTGCGTGAGGTTTTCGAGGAAACGGGCTTAACGCTTGAAAATCAGTTTTACAGAGGTTTAGTAACCTTTGTGTCTGATAAATGGGAAACCGAGTATATGCACATTTTTGTGTCAGATAGCTTTAGCGGTGAGTTAAAGGAATGTGACGAGGGTGAGCTTTGTTGGGTAGAAAAGGAGAAAATTTCATCACTTCCTATCTGGGTGGGGGATAAGATTTTCTTAAAGCTTATAGCCGATAACAACACCCCCTTCTTTTCACTAAGGCTTGAATACGTGGGTGATACACTTATAAGCGCCATTTTAAATGGCGAACCTTTAGATTTAGGAGATAGTTTATGAAATTATGTGTTTACGGTGCTTCTTCAAGCACGATTGATAAAAGCTTTATACAAGTCGGTGAGGCTCTAGGTCGTGCCATAGCTGAGCGCGGTCACACCGTGGTTTACGGTGGCGGCGCAGAGGGTATGATGGGCGCGGCGGCACGTGGCGCTAAAGAGAAAAACGGTGAAATTATTGGAATCGCACCCTCATTTTTTCAGGTAGACGGCTCACTTTTTGACGGCTGCACCGAGTTTATTTATACCGATAATATGCGTCAGAGAAAAGAACTGCTGGAAACTCGTTCCGACGCATTTATAGTAACACCCGGCGGTGCGGGTACCTATGACGAGCTTTTTGAGATATTTACTCTAAGACAGTTAAACCGTCATACCAAGGCAATTGCAATTCTAAACGTTAATGGATATTTTGACCCGCTTGTAGCGCTCCTTGAAAATGCAATCGAGAAGAATTTTATGACCGAGGCAAACAGAGAACTTTACTTCATAAGCGACAGCATCGACGAGGTGCTCGACTACGTAGAAAATTACGTTCCCGTAGAGTTTTCACTAACCGACGTTAAAGACGTAAAGTAAAAATTAAGCTAAAGGAGACAACTATGCAAAGTTGTCTCCTTTAAAATTTTTCAAATTGGTATTGCTTTTATTCCAATTTTGGAATATAATCATATTCAAAGGGAAGTGATTAGATGTTAGCATACATGACAGCTAATGAAGCGGCAGAAAAATGGAATATATCACATAGGCGAGTTTTAACACTTTGTAAGGAAAATCGTATACAAGACGTTGCGATGCTTGGCAATATGTGGATTATTCCAAGCAACGCAGAAAAGCCTGACGATGCTAGAGCTTTTCGATATAATAAAGTCGATGAGAAAGCGGTCAAGCCCTTTTTGAAGTGGGCGGGCGGCAAAGGTCAGCTTCTTAAAGAAATAGAAAAATATTATCCCTTCGATAGTAAAATCACAAAATATGCCGAGCCGTTTGTTGGCGGCGGCGCCGTGCTGTTTGATATTCTCGCTAAGTATGATTTGAGTGAAATTTATATTAGTGACAGTAGCATCGAACTTATAAATACCTATCGCGTTATACGTGAAAACGTTGACTTTTTAATTAATACACTAGTTACTTTACAAGATGAGTTTATTCCACTTGATACTGATAATCGCAAAGCTTATTATATTAAAAAAAGAGAGAGATTTAACCATTTGAAAATAAACGGAAACGAGTGCGAAAATATAGAAAAAGCTGCTTTAATGATATTTCTTAATAAGACTTGTTTTAATGGTTTGTTTCGAGTAAATAAAAAGGGATTTTTCAATGTTCCGATGGGTTCGTATAAGAATCCTACAATTTGTGATGAAAAAAATCTTAGAGCAGTATCGGATAAACTGCAAAAAGTAAAAATTGTTTGCGGAGATTATAGAGAGTCTGCATATTTTATTGATGAAAATACATTTGTGTATCTTGATCCACCGTATAGACCAATTACCAATACGGCAAGCTTTACTGCATATACGGAAAACGTATTTGACGATCAAGAGCATCTTGAACTTAGCATATTTTTTAACGAGATGCACAAAAAAGGCGCAAGGCTTTTAATTAGCAATTCAGATCCTAAAAACTCAAATTCAGAGGATGATTTTTTTGATGAAATCTATTCTGTGTATAACATTAAACGAGTTGAAGCAACACGAATGATAAACTGCCAAGCAACTGCTAGAGGAAAAATAAAAGAATTGTTGATTTCTAATTTTTAAGGAGGGTAAGGTAATGATTAAAAACGGAAAAGGCGGAGGCAATACTAAAACAGGGCTTGTATTTGAAGGAAAAACTGATTTATCTACATTTCTTTCAATGCAAAAAGGATATAAAGTTGATGGCGATAAAGTGTTTTATAAAAACGAACTGGTAGCCAGAATATTTAAAAAACATGAGTTTTATAAAGTGTTTTTAAAAGAACTTGAGATTGATTGGACTAAAATTATCTCAAAGCAATTGCTGCCAGATGATAGCATTTTTGTAATAATAAAAAACACGTTATACATTATTGAATGTAAGTTTCAGCAAGTTGCAGGCTCTGTTGATGAGAAACTTCAAACATGTGATTTTAAGAGAAAACAATATCAAAAATTATTGTCAAAAGCAAATATTGATGTTGAATATATGTATTTATTAAGTGATTGGTTTAGAGATCCAAGATACAAAGATGTTTTAGATTATATACATAGTGTAAGATGTCACTATTATTTTGAGTATATTCCGTTATATAAATTTGGCTTACCGGTTCCAAGCGATAAATAATACCATGAAGAAAATTACTAAATGGCAACCAGATGATTTCGAACTTCAAATGACTACACACTGGTCGTTTCCTAAACGGGGAGATTGGGCTACCCACGATGCTAAATGGCGTGGTAATTGGTCTCCGTATATTCCGAGAAATATTTTACTCAGATATTCGAATGAAAACGATTTAGTCCTTGACCAATTTGCAGGCGGAGGTACAACGCTCGTAGAAGCAAAACTTCTTAACCGAAATATTATCGGTGTAGACGTTAATGATGTTGCACTTGCTCGTTGCAGAGAAAAAATAGATTTTAAACATGATGGCGCAAACGGTAAGATATATCTTCATAAAGGTGACGCAAGAAAACTTGATTTCATCCCTGACAACAGTATTGACCTTATATGCACACATCCTCCGTATGCAGATATTATTAAGTACAGTGAGGATATACCTGAAGATTTATCTTTGCTAAAAGTAAAAGATTTTCTTGAGGAAATGAAAAAGGTTGCGTCAGAGAGTTACCGTGTTCTAAAAAAAGATAAGTTTTGTGCTGTTCTTATGGGAGATACCCGTCAAAAAGGACATATGATACCAATGTCATTTGAGGTTATGCGAATTTTTGAAAATGCGGGATTTAAACTCAAAGAACTGATTATTAAAGAACAACATAACTGCAAAGCAACGGGATATTGGAAAACAAATAGTGTAAAATATAATTTTTTGCTGATAGCACATGAGTATTTGTTTGTATTTAAAAAATAAAAACTAAATATAATCTATGTAACCTTCTTACAAAAAATTAAAGCTGTGCGAATGCACAGCTTTATTATTTATACGGTTTGGGGTTGTTTGTAAGACCTAAAATATAATCGGTTGAAGTATTGTAAAATTTTGCAAGAGTAACAACAAAGCGGCAGGGGATCTCTCGTTTTCCTGTTTCGTAATTACTATATACTCTTTGGTCAATTCCAAGAATAGCGGCTACTTCCTTTTGAACTAAATCTTTATCTTCCCTTAAATCACGGATTCTCTTAAACACGCTAACACCTACTTGATTTCTTGTCCTAAATTATCGAAAAATTTGCAATAGATTTAAACTTTTTTTGCTTTCGGATAACGTTCTTTAATGTCGGTTTCGCTGAGCAGATAGTCGATACTAGTGTTGTAAAAACGGGCGAGTTTTATTAAAACTGCAGTTGGAATATCATTTTCGCCTGTTTCATATTTAGAATAGCCTGTTTGCGACATCTCTAAAATTTTTGCAACTTCTGTTTGGGTTAAATCTTTGTCTTCTCTTAAATCTCGAATTCTCTTAAACACGCTAACACCTACTTGATTTCTTGTTCTAAATTATCGAAAAGAGGAGAATTAAAAAAGTCTTTAATACTAATTTCTAAGCCGTCACAAATCTTTTTAACGGTTGAAATAGTTGTAGAGTTATTTCTTCCGCAGGTAATATTGTTTATGGTAGATTGAGTGATTCCTGAAATAGTTGCTAATTTATTAATTGTAATATTTTCCTTACTACACAAATCTATTATTCTTTCTTTAACCGCATCACCAATATGCAAAATATCACCTCGTATACGGTTTGGGGTTATCTGTCAAACCTACAATATAATCTATACTTGTATTATAAAATTTTGCTAGTTTTATAAGGATATCAATGGGAACGTTAAGGTTTCCTATTTCATAATCTGAATATGTTGTTTGATGTATTTGTAAATACTGTGCTAACTGCGTTTGTGTTATATCACGGTCTTCACGCAAATCTCGTATTCTTTGAAACACATAATCACCTCTTAAGATAATTATGCCTTAAGGGAATATACCTTATTGACTTTTAAGGGAATTTCCCTTAAAATAAATATGTTAGGATAGGTGATATTATGTATTCTTGTACATTTATAGGTCATAGGGATTGTTCTAAGGATATTAAAGAAAATTTGTTTTTAGAAATTGAAAATTTAATAATTAATCATAATGTTAATATCTTTTACGTCGGAACGCAGGGCGGGTTTGATAGACTGGTATATGAGTGTTTATGCGAGTTAGAGGAAAGATATAAAATTAAAGTTGTAGTAGTTTTAGCCTATTTAAACCGAGAGGACGAGCTGACGTATTATGATACTAAAAAAACAATTTTTCCCGACTGCCTTGCCAAAACACCGCCGAGGTTTGCAATAAGCAAACGAAACGATTATATGTTAAAAAACACCGATTTTCTGATTTGTAATTTAGAAAATCGGTGTTCTAACACGTACGAACGTGTACTAAAAGCAATTAAAAGAAATAAGAAAATTATAAATTTAGGAAGTCTTAAAACAAATTAACATTGTAGGGGAGGGTCTCCGCGCCCTCCCGAAAAGCAACACAAAAATAACGGGAGGGGAGGTCTCGGCTACCGCCTCGGTCGGTGCTTCTGCTTCGCAGAGGTGTCCACCGGACACCCGCACCCCTCCCCTACAATATACCATTTAAATTTGTTTAAAAAATCTTGAAATTTTCCCTTACTGTGATTCTAGAGTAACAACTATAATTTCGGGGCGGTTGTTAAATCTTAGGGGGATAGCGCTGTTGCCGATACCACGGCTTACAATCATATTTGTAGTGTTTTCGGTAAAAAGCCCCGCGTCGTATTCTGGGAAAAGGCTGGGGTCGGGCGATAAAAGACCGCCTATAAAGGGAAGTCTTATTTGACCGCCGTGAAGATGTCCGCACAAACTTAAATCGGCGCCGTTTTTTACGTAAATGTCAAACAGTTCGGGTCTGTGAGATAAAATCACGGTAAAGGTTTCGTCCTGTAACTGCTGTGTAGCGTTTCTTAAAAATCTATCTATATCGCGAAATTCAGGCTCATATTTGAACGAGGGGTCTTTTATGCCTATTAAAGCGAGTTTTTCTCCCGATTTTTCAATTTCTACCGTTTTGTTATCTAAAACTACAACGCCTTGTTTTTCAAGCTCTGATTCTAAATAGTCGTATTCCGAAATTCTCGATTCGTGGTTGCCGCTTACAAAATAGCAGGGAGCTATTTTTAGTGCCTCTTTTGTAAATTCAAGCGCCAGAGAAATATTTGTACGGCGGGAATCTATTAAATCGCCTGTGATGGCTATAATATCGGGGTTTGTGTCACTAAGCATTTTTAAAAGTTTGCCGTTTTGTTTGGCAAGTCTTGTGTTATGCAAATCCGAAATATGAGCAATACGAAAGCCGTCAAAACCATCGCTTATTTTATCACTTTTTATTGTGTATTCGTTAGCTTCGAGGGCAAAATTTGCCCAAACAACCCAACCTAAAAAGGTTAAAACAAGGGCTATAATAACACCTGACACAATTCGCTTTTTACGCTTTAAAATCATTTTGTTTCTCCGTTCTGCTTTGCGGTGTTGAGGGAGGGGATAAGAAATTTTGCTCGTATATATCCGCCATTTGATTTTCATTATACTATGCTTTTTATTATTACTTTTTCACCATCTTCAATACTATATAACTCATAAAAGCGTTGGTTATAAATACAGACATTTATATTCCAATCTTCTCTATCTAAAAACAGTTGTAATTTTCCATCTTCTTCAATCAACTTATCAACAAAAAGCATTTCTTCACTAAAATCGCCTATTGTAACCAAAACCGTATCGCCAACTTCAGCAATTTCAAGCAATTTTTGAGGCATAATGTCAAGTTCTGCGTTGCCATAAGTGGATTCACGAACAACACTGCCCTTAACAGTTGTATCCGCACACGCCGAGAGCGTAAAAATCATAACTAACGTTATTAAAACTATAAACAATCTTTTCATCAAAAATCACCGCCTTGAGTTTATTCTATTCTCAATAGTGATAGAAGAAGATGTTAGCATCCTCGGATTATCTTTCATACTCCCACCTCTTATTAACAGCATAGCAGGAAGCCGCTTATAAATCAAGGCGAAAGCCGTGAATGTAATCCGACGAAGTCGGTATGTAATCGTCACGAAGTGATGTATGTAATTGCAACGCTGGTTGCGTATGTAATCAATCCGAAGAAATACACCTTGCGGTGATGCCATACACGCTGTTGCGTGATTACATTCCGCTAAAGCGGATTACATACCAATCCTTCGGATTGGATAAAAATAAGACAGTCCTAAGACTGTCTTATTTTTTGGCGCGCCGAAGAGGATTCGAACCCATGACCTTCTGGTCCGTAGCCAGACGCTCTATCCAACTGAGCTACCGGCGCAAAAACTATATTGGTTTTTTAAACCGCCATAGTATAATATCACAAAACTTTTATAAAATCAATAGTAAATTTCAAATTTTTTAAATTTTAAGTTTTTTAGTGACGAAGCAAAGCGCAAACAAAAAGGTAAATTCCTATAATAAATGCCGTGGGATTATAATTTTCGTTAAGTGCCAAGAGCGTTGCAAAAAAGATAGCGAGAAGCGATACTAAAAGCGTTATAAGGCGTAAAATTCGCTCGGCTTTTTCTCTTTGAACATTATATTTTGTAAGGGTGCAGACAAGTATAGTGCCGCCGTCTAAACCAACTACGGGAAGCAGGTTAAATACGGCGGTGATAAGGTTTAAAAGGGAAAATTCGAGTATAGCGGTTTTCTTAAAAATTAAATAAAAAAACACAAAAATAAGTCCTGTGACAACGTTGCCGATAGGCCCTGCAAGTGCTATTTTTCTCTCGGCAGACATACTGCAGTTAAAGTCCCTTATAATGCCTACCGATGCGGGTGTAAGCCTTATTTCCTTCGGCGCGCAGTTTTCCTTTTTCATCCACAAAAGGTGGGATAACTCGTGGATAAATACCGAGAGAAAACAAAGGGGGGCGAGTCCTGTTTTATCAATACAAAGCATGAAAATTATTACGGCTACAAACAGCACCGACACGTAAACTTTAGTTGAAAATATTTTAAAAATCATTTTAAATTTTCCTTTTGCGTTGCCGCGTTAAAGCAGACGTTTTCTATGTAAAAAGTTCTCACGTTTTTAAAAAATTTGGGTGTTAAAAAGCGAAGACTAAGCAAAACGGCAACCAATAAAATCACCGCTATACCCTCGCAAATTAAAGCCGAAATAAAAAAGCGTTTGGGGTTGTTATTTTGGGCACTCGAATATATTTCGTCCATTTATATTTCCTCCCTTAAAAACCTTGTCAATAGAATACAATTATGTTATACTAGTATATATATACTTATTTTAGGAGCAAAATATTATGCCGTTTTTGCCGCTGACAACAAAAGAAATGGAAAACTACGGATGGAAAGAAGCTGACTTTGTAATCGTTACAGGGGACGCTTACGTTGACCACCCCAGCTTTGGCACGGCTATAATTTCGCGTGTTTTAGAAAACGAGGGCTTTAGAGTTTGTATAGTTTCACAGCCGCAAAATGACGACGATTATAAGCGCTTTGGAAAACCGCGTTTAGCATTTTTAGTTAACAGCGGAAATATTGACTCTATGGTAGCCCACTACACCGCCGCTAAAAAAAGGCGCAGTGACGATGCATATACTGCGGGCGGTAAAGCAGGAAAGCGGCCTGACAGGGCGGTAAGCGTTTATTCAAAGGCTATAAAGCGAATATTCGGTCAAGAGACCCCTGTATGTATCGGCGGAATTGAAGCCTCGCTTCGCCGTTTTGCTCACTATGATTATTGGAGTGACCGCGTTCGTCCGTCTATACTCTTAGAGTCGGGCGCTGACCTTCTTATGTTCGGCATGGGAGAGCGCCATATAAAAGAAATAGCGCACCGTTTAAATTCGGGCGAGAGTGTTCACGATTTAAAGGATATCGACGGCACCTGTTATGCTGTAAAAACCAAAGATTATGAGTTTTTAGAAGGCACTAAGGAATGTCCGTCTTTTGAGGCGGTTAGTGAAAACTCAGAAAAAGGCAAAAAGCAGTATGCCGTATCTTGTAGAATACAACAAGCAGAGCACGATGCTGTGCGCGGTAACCGCTTAATTCAGCGCCACGGCGATTTAATTGTTGTTCAGAATAAGCCTAGCGCACCGCTATCCACCTCCGAAATGGACGAGGTTTATTCACTTCCCTTTATGAGAGATTACCACCCGTCTTATGAAAAATTAGGCGGTGTACCAGGTATTGAAGAGGTTAAATTTTCTATAATTCACAACCGTGGTTGCTTTGGCGCCTGTAATTTTTGTGCGCTTGCCTACCATCAGGGAAGGGCAATATCGTGTAGAAGTCACGAATCGGTAATATCGGAAGCCGAAAAAATAGCAAATGATAAGGATTTTAAAGGTTATATTCACGACGTTGGCGGACCTACAGCAAATTTCCGTTTTCCGTCCTGTAAAAAACAGGAAAAATTAGGTCTTTGTCTTGATAAAAAATGTTTAGCGCCAAGCAAATGTGCGGCACTAGAGGTTGACCACAGCGATTATTTATCACTACTTAGAAAGCTTCGTAAAATAAAGGGTGTAAAAAAGGTGTTTATCCGCTCGGGTGTTCGCTTTGATTACTTAACCTATGATAAAGACGAGGAGTTTTTCAAAGAACTGGTTGAACATCACGTTAGCGGTCAACTAAAGGTAGCGCCTGAGCATTGCTCTAAAAACGTTTTAAGACGAATGGGCAAACCCGATATCAGCGTTTACGAGCGCTTTAAAAAGAGATTTTATGAAATTACCGACTCGGTCGGCAAAAAGCAGTTTTTGGTGCCGTATCTTATGTCGTCCCACCCCGGAAGCACTATAAACGATGCTATAGAATTGGCTCTTTTTCTTAAAAAAGAGGGTATGCATCCTGAACAGGTACAGGATTTTTATCCCACACCGGGTACTGTTTCAACCTGTATGTTCTATACAGGGCTAGACCCTTTCACAATGGAAAAGGTCTACGTGCCGAAAACCCCAGAGGAAAAAGCAGAGCAAAGAGCGTTATTACAGTATTTCAAGCCTGAAAACCGCAAGATAGTAACCGTAGCGCTTAAAAAGGCAGGAAGATACGACCTTATAGGAAATAGAAAAGGTTGCTTAGTGCCTGATGATAGACCGAAAAACGCACAGTCACGCACACCGCAAAAGAAGAAAAAGACTATAAGAAACATTCATAAAAAGAAAAAGTGAGGGATAAAAAATGCTAAAGGTAGCACTGGGTATGAGCGGCGGAGTTGATTCGTCGGTAGCCGCTGTATTGCTTAAAAATAACGGCTTCAACGTATTAGGTGTTACCATGCGCCTTTTTGATACCGAGCCTCTGCCCGACGGCGCTTTAACTCAAGAAAGTATTAATGCAAAGCTTGTGTGCGACAGTCTTAAAATCAACCACACACAGCTTGATTTAAGAAAAGAGTTTAGTGAAAAAATAGTCGATTACTTCGTAAATGAGTATATAGATGGCGGCACACCTAACCCCTGTGTTGTGTGCAATAAGCAAATAAAGTTTGGTTTAATGCAAGAAAAAGCTTTATCCCTTGGTTGCGATTTTACTGCTACAGGACACTATGCTAAAAAAGAGCAACAAGGTGATAGATTTTTAATTAAAAAAGCCGCTGATATTTCTAAAGACCAAAGCTATATGCTCTACACTCTATCGCAAAGTCAAATTAAAAACGCGCTTTTCCCTTTAGGTGACTTAACCAAAGCGGAAATAAGGGAAATTGCGAGGGAGAAAGGCTTTAAGAGTGCAAACCAAAAGGACAGTCAGGATATATGCTTTGTGCCAAGCGGTGACTATGCTAAGTTTATAACCGACTATACAGGAAAAACCTTTTTAGAGGGTCAATTTATATCTCCCGACGGTGCAGTTTTAGGTAAACACAAAGGAATAATTCACTATACAATAGGTCAAAGAAAGGGTTTAGGCATAGCATTAGGAAGTCCCGCCTTTGTAACCGATAAGAACGTAGAAAATAATACCGTTACGTTATCTACCGACCAAAATTCACTTTTTTATAAATACGTAGAAATTAAAGATACAAACTTTATTCCGTTTGATAATTTAAAATCGGATTTAAGGGTAAAGGCAAAGCTAAGATACCGCCAAACAGAGCAAAACGCCATTTTGCACCCTGTGGGTGATAACTCTTTGATAATCGAATTTGAAAGTCCGCAAAGAGCCCCCGCAAAGGGACAATCCGCCGTGTTTTATGACGGTGATATATTAGTAGGCGGCGGAATAATTTTAAAAGGGGTAAATAATTTATGACCGATTTAATTAAAACTACAATTAAAGCTCTCGAAAAAAACAATATGAAGGCTTTTTACTGTGAAAGTAGTGCCGATGCAGTAGAACTGGTTAAAAGTATGATGTTTAAAGGCGCTACAATAACCAGAGGCGGTAGCGAATCGGTAAAGGAAAGTGGTATTTTCAGTCTTATAAACAATGGTGACTACCGCTTTTTAGACCGCACAAGACAGGGTATTACAAAAGAGGAAGAAATGGAGAGCTACAAGGAAACGGTTGGCGGTGACTTTTATTTCTGCTCTGCAAACGCTGTAACTAAACTCGGCGATATAGTTAATATTGACGGCTATTCAAACCGAATCAGCGCCATAGCCTTTGGACCTAAAAAGGTAATAATGATAGTAGGTATCAATAAAATCGTAAACGATTTAGACGAGGCGATACTCAGGATTAAAACTGTCGCTTCCCCTAAAAACTGCGTAAGACTTAACAAGAAAACACCTTGTGCCACCTTGGGTAAATGTATTTGCATAAAGGAAAATTACATTTCTAAAATCAACGAGGGTTGTGCGTCACCCGATAGAATTTGCAGAAACGTGCTTATTAGCGGTCCACAGGCTGTAAAGGATAGAATAAACGTAATAATAGTAAACGAAAACCTAGGCTACTAAGACGCTGTCGCTTTGGTCGGGGAAGCCGCTCGCCAAAAATAAAATTTTTGGACTGCACTCTTTCCCCGCCAATACCACCCCTGCGCCCTTGAAAAACCGCTTTTAAAAATCGGTTTTTCGCCTACAAGGTGTTTTTTCGACGCGCCTGTCGCCGAAAAAACAAAAATAAAACACTTTAAATTCTTTTAGAAATTTGGTATACTATAGTTTAATGTAAATTTAAGGATTTGATTTTTGTGGAAATTATTATCAAAAACTTAAAAATTGAATATACGGTAGTGGGAAAAGAGGACGGAATACCCGTTTTACTCCTACACGGTTGGGGGTCTAGCTTCGACGTTTACAAAGGTATAATGGCGGCTCTTTGTGACCGCTGTTATTTAGTAGCGCTTAATTTTCCGGGCTGTGCAAACAGCCAAGTTATGAGCGAACCTTGGAATTTAGACGATTACTGCGATTTGGTAGTAGAATTTATAGAAAAACTAGGTCTTAATAACCCTATTTTGATAGGTCACTCGCACGGCGGCAGAGTAATTTTGAAATTAGCGGCTACGGGCAGACTTAGTCCCCCTAAAATCGTGCTTTTAGACTCTGCAGGTCTTATTCCTAAAAAGAGTTTCAAGCAAAAGTTAAGACAAAAAAGCTTTAAAACTATAAAATGGGCGCTAACTTTACCTATTATTAAAAACTATTCGGGAAATCTCCTAGAAAAAGCAAGGGCGCATTACGGCTCGGCTGACTATAATGCCGCACCGCTAGTGTTAAGACAAACCTTAGTTTCTTTAGTAAACACCGATTTAAGAGATATTATTTCAAACATTTCTTGCCCTACGCTTCTTATTTGGGGCGAAAACGATACTGCAACGCCGCTTTCTGACGCTAAAATAATCGAAAGTTTAATAAAAGACTCGGGGCTTTGCGTTATAAAGGGTACAGGACATTACTCATTTTGCGAAAAACCTTATGAGGCGCACGCAATTCTTAGAAGCTTTATCAAATAAAGGGAGGGTTTTTGGTGGATAAATATCTGCTTTTAGCCTCGGCTATACTTGCCGCTATATCGGTTTTATTTTCTTCACACAGACAGCTTCAGATGTTACAGCAAAATTCATATTTTGGTGTAAGATACTTTAAATGGCTAAAAGAGTCCTACACAATGCCTTTATGCCTTTCTAGTTTTGTTTTTTGCATATCTTCGTATTTTTATTTAAACAAGCTTTATATTTTACAGTTAATTCTTTTTGCGGTGTTGCTTATTATTCGCATCTCTTTAGCCGTAAAAACACATAAAAAGTCAATTAAAAAGTTAGTTGTAACAGCTAGAATTAAAAGGCTTTTTGTAACCGAATTTTTATCTCTTTTAGCATTAATTTTACTGTCACAGTTTATTAATAACAGTTTAGTCAGCGAAATACTGTTAATTATTTGCTTTATGCTTTCAAGCCTCTCTCCGCTTTTAGTGTATCTGGCGCTAATGCTTACAAAGCCTATTGAAATGATAGTTTCAAACTATTATATAAACGATGCTAAAAAGATTTTGCGCTCACATAAAAATTTAAAGGTTATAGGAATTACGGGAAGTTACGGAAAAACAACAACAAAGTTTATATTAAACCGTATTTTAAGTGAAAAGTTCAATACAGTTTGCACACCTCAAAGCTTTAATACCCCTATGGGTGTGGTGAGAACGGTAAGAACTCTGCTAAAGCCTCAAACGGAGGTTTTTATCTGTGAAATGGGCGCTAAAAAGTTGGGTGATATTAAAGAAATTTGCCAAATTGCAAAGCCGCAAACGGCAATTATCACCTCGGTAGGCAAACAGCACCTTGATACGTTTGGAAACGAAGAAAACGTTTTTAAAACTAAGTTTGAGCTTCACGATTTTGTTAAAAACAAAGGCGGCAAAACCTTTGTAAATCTAGATAGCGAGGGAATAAAATCGCGCCTTGATACTACTTTAGAGGGTATTGTGCCGTTTGGAAACAATACCGAGTATTTTGCCGATAATATTAAGTATTCGGAGTTAGGCTCTACCTTTGATTTAAACCTTAAAGGCGATAAAATATCGGTTAGAACGGCTTTACTTGGTACCCACGCTGTAGCCGACATTGTATCAGCCGCGGCGGTAGCGCATACCTTAGGTGTGTCGGCAGAGGATATCCGTTTTGCTATCGCTTCACTTAAAGCAACCGAACACCGCTTGGAATTAAAGCCTTTTAAAATGGGTTCGCTTTTAATAGACGATGCCTATAATTCAAACCCCGAGGGCTGTCTTGAGGCTGTAAGGGTGCTATCCCACTTTGAAGATAGAACAAAGGTGATTATCACCCCAGGTCTTATAGAGCTGGGCGATAAAGAATACGAATGTAACTATAACTTAGGTTTAGAAGCGGCAAAGCACTGTGATATAATAATTTTAGTAGGCAAAAACCGTTCAAAGCCTATGCGCGACGCTATTGCTACTACAAATTTCCCGCAAGATAAGGTGTTTGTGGCATCTTCTTTCAAAGAAGCAATTGATATATATATGCCGTTTTGTAATGAAAAAAGCGTTGTTTTACTCGAAAACGACCTACCCGATAACTATTTAAATTAACTCTAAGAGAGGTTTTTATTTATGAAAACAAATATTGCCGTTTTCTTCGGTTGTATGAGCGTTGAGCACGAGGTTTCAATTATTTCGGCTGTTCAGGCTATGCGCTCGATTGATAGGGAGAAATACGACGTTACACCTATTTACGTATCAAAGGACGGTATAATGTATACGTCGAGCGCTCTGTTCGAAATCGAAAATTTCAGGGATTTACCCGCGCTTTTTAAAAAGTGCGAAAAGGTAACTCTTTTACGTGCTGAAAACGGCGTGGTTGTGCGCTTTTTAGATAGCGGCTTATTTAAGAAAAACAAAGATATCCCTGTTGACCTTGCATTTCCGGTAGTTCACGGCACCAACTGTGAGGACGGCACAATGGCGGGATTTTTTGAATTTTTATCACTTCCCTACATTAGCTGTGACGTGCTTTCTGCCGCACTCGGTATGGACAAAGCGGCTTTTAAAGACGTGCTTAAAAACGCAAAATTACCTGTGCTCGATTACGTCACCGTAAGGTCTAGAGAATACCGCTTAAACACAGAGGAAATTATCGAAAAAGTAGAAAAAGAAATCGGTTTTCCGCTAATTGTAAAGCCTGTAAATTTAGGCTCGTCTGTAGGTATTTCTAAGGTTAAGGAAAAAGCAGAACTCTCTGCCGCTTTAGACCTTGCCTTTTCCTTTGCAGATAGAATACTGCTTGAAAAAGCGGTCGAAAATCTTAGAGAAATTAATTGTTCTGTACTGGGTGACGCCGACGACTGCAAGGCTAGTGTTTGCGAAGAGCCTTTTATGAACGACGAAATTTTATCCTACGAGGATAAATATATGGGTGGCTCTAAGGGTGCAAAAAGTAGCGGCGGCTCTAAGGGTATGGCGTCCCTATCGCGTAAAATCCCTGCCGATATAAGTGAAGAAAAATCAAACGAAATAAGAGAGCTTTCCTGTAAAATATTTAAAACGCTCGGTTGTAGCGGTGTTGTTAGAATTGACTATCTTATGGACAGCAAAACAGGTGAGGTTTTCGCAAACGAAATCAACACAATACCGGGCTCACTTGCTTTCTATCTTTGGGAAGCTACAGGCTTAAAGTATACCGATATGCTAGACAAACTGGTTGAAATCGCATTTCGCAGACAAAGAAACCGAGAAAATCTAACCTTTACAATCGAAACAAATATCCTCTCGGGCGTGTCGTTTGGCACTAAGGGAGCAAAGGGAAGTAAGATTTAATGACAAACCTATTAGTAAAGTTATTTATAGGTAAAAATGCGGACGTTTCTGATACAAAGGTGCGCGAAAAGTACGGACTTTTAGCCTCTGTTACGGGAATAGTTTGTAATATTGTGCTTAGTATTTTAAAAATCGTTGTCGGCTTTTTGTTTTACTCGGTTTCTATTATTGCGGACGGTCTTAACAACCTAGCCGATATGGGCTCGTCGGTGGTAAACCTTATAGGCTTTAAATTAAGCTCAAAGCCTGCCGACCGCGACCACCCTTTCGGTCACGGCAGAATGGAATATATGTCAGCCTTTATCGTTTCGGTGCTGATAATATTAGTTGGCACCGAGCTTATTTCCTCGTCGGTTGGAATACTAAGAGAGGGTACAGCGGCGCCGAAATATTCAGTTCTTGCTTTAATAGTTTTGGGAATTTCTATTGTTTTTAAGTTTTGGATGTTTTTATTTAACCGAAAACTAGCAAAAAAGATAAATTCGTCAGCACTAAAGGCCACCGCACAGGACTGTATTAACGACAGTATTGCAACTGCTGTGATTTTAGTTTGCGCTATAATTACAATGTTTGTTAAGCTACCCTTTAATCTTGACGCTGTAGCGGCTATAGGAGTTGGTATTTTTATAGCCTTTTCGGGTGTTTCTTCGGCAAAGGAAACTCTGGATGAGCTTTTGGGTAAGCCGCCCGAAAAAGAGCAGATAGAAAATATCGAGCGCGAAATTATGTCTTTTGAAAACTTTTTAGGTGTGCACGACCTACTTGTACATAACTACGGCCCAGGTAGACAGTTTGCCTCGGTACACGTTGAGGTGCCGCAAAGCATAGATATTGCCACCTGTCACGAGCAGATTGATTTGTGCGAAAAATTAGTTTTCGAGCGCACGGGAATTGAGCTTGTAATCCATATGGACCCTATTGATACCGACAACGAGGACGTAGCGCTGACACGAAGCGCTTTGAGTGAGGCTATAAAGGGTATAGACGCAAGGCTTACGCTTCACGATTTTCGTATGACACCGCAGGCTAAAACCAGAACTAATCTGATTTTCGACGTTGTAGTGCCTTCAGACCTTAAAATTCCAAACGACGACCTCAAAAGACAAATCGGCGAAATTGCCAAGACAATAAACCAAACCTTTTGTTGCGTAATAACACTCGATAACGATTACACAGGAAACCAAAAAGAAGCGTGATGCTAATTGCACCACGCTTCTTTAACGTATATGTGTAGGGGAGGGTCTTTGTGCCCTCCCGTTTGTTTTTTGCGTTTGAGTAACTTTATGTCAAATCTTTTGCTCATCAAGGGTAAGAGAAAAGCTTGGTATAAATTCCTCTAAAAACACCGTTACTTCGGGCATATCAAAATTTTGGAGTGCTTTTCTCGTTGCCTTTTCGGCATCTAAAAACTCGCGGTTGCCCATAGCATTTTCTTCAATGCACTTTATAAGCGCCGATAATTTATCCGCCGCCTTTATTATCTTCTTTTCCTCATCCGATGGGTTATAAAGCGGATAAAAATCCTCTCTTAAATCCTCGGGAAGCATAGCAATCAGCTTATCGTCTGCCAGTGCTTCAATCTGCTTAAAGGCACCCTTTATATCCTCGTTAAAATACTTAATGGGGGTTGGCATATCGCCCGTGATAATTTCCGAGGTATCGTGAAACATAGCGGCACAGGCTATTTTCTCGGCGTTCAGATTTCCACCAAAGCGACGGTTTTTTATAACGGCTAACGCATGGGCTATAAAGGCTACCTCAAGGCTGTGCTCACTTAAATTTTCTTTTCTGGTGTTTCGCATAAGTCCCCATCGGTATATATTTTTCATTCTAGATAGCATAGCGTAAAAATGAGAAGACATTTTTTATCATTCCTTATTAAAATATTATAATCCTTATTGAATATTATATCATTTTTTGTTATAATAGCAATATATATATTTATTTTCATTTTAAAGGGGGATAAAAATGAGATTTTCCGAGGCTAGACTTACCACATTAAAGCCGCAAAAGGGCAAAGGTCTTTTAACCTTTTTGATAGCCTTGGGCGTTGCCGCCGCATTTTTTGTTCCGTATATGATTATGGATAACGGCTATTTTGTGTTTTATGGCGACTATAACGTTCAGCAAATCCCTTTTTACCAAATGTGTCACGCCGCTATTAAAGAGGGCAATATCTATTGGAGTCAAACCACCGACCTTGGCGCGAACTTTATAGGCTCTTACAGTTTCTATCTTTTGGGAAGTCCGTTTTTTTGGCTGACAATTCCTTTCCCGAATAGCTTTGTGCCCTATCTTTTAGCACCGTTACTCATTTTAAAATTTGCCTGTGCCGCTCTTACGGGTTATTTATACATCAAGCGTTTTACCAAAACCACCACAGCGGCATCTCTCGGCGGTCTTATGTATGCCTTTTCAGGCTTTACGGTATATAATATCTTCTTTAACCATTTCCACGAGCCGATTGTATTCTTTCCACTGCTTTTATTAGCGCTCGAGCTGTTTATAACCGAAAACCGCCGTGGTGTATTTTGTCTGGCGGTTGCTATGTGCGCCATAGTTAACTATTTCTTCTTTTTTGGAATGGTTATTTTCTGCATAATCTATTTCTTTGTAAGACTGTTTACAAAGGCAATTAAGATTAGATTTTCACGTTTCTTATGCTTGATGCTAGAGGCGGTGTTAGGTCTTATGATAGCGGCGGCACTGTTAGTACCGTCACTTGCCGCAATTATGGGCAACGATAGAATAAGCGATATTTTACTCGGTTGGGACGGCATAACCTACGGCAGAGAGCAGATTTATCTTAATATTCTTCAGTGCTTCTTCTTCCCACCCGATATCCCCGCACGTCCTGTTTTCTTCCCCGGCGCAGAGGTTCAATGGGCATCGCTTGGCGGTTGGCTGCCAATGTTTAGTATGACGGGTGTTTTCACCTACTTTGCAACAAGAAAGCGCAATTGGATTAACCGTCTGCTCGGAATTTGTATCTTTATGGCGTTGGTGCCATTCTTAAACAGCGCATTTTATGCCTTTAATCAGTGCTACTATGCGCGTTGGTTCTATATGCCTATTCTTATAATGAGCCTTGCAACCGTAGTTATGGCAGAGGATAGCGAGGCAAACTGGAAGTTTGGCTTTAGATGGGTATTCGGTATCACGGTTGCCGTATCGCTAGTCTTTGGTTTCTTCCCGCAAAAGCAATACGAGGGCGACAAGGTTACCTATATTTTCGGTTTGTATACAAGAACAGGAGATTTTTATACGGCAAGATTCTGGATTGCCTGTGCGATAGCGCTGGTATCTCTTGTAGTTCTTTATTTCCTTTTGAAAATCAGAAAATCAAACAGGGAATCCTTCTTAAAGGGAGCTATAGTCTGCGTTTGCGTGGTTTCGGTAATTTTTGCAAATGTTTTCGTAGCCAGCGGCCGCAGTCATTCCTATGATATCGACAACGAGGTAATTCCTAACCTTATCGAAGGCGAGGTTGACCTGCCAAAAGGCACCTATTACAGAATTGACACCTACGACGGTATTGATAATACGGGTATGTATTTAGGCTATCCCACTATAAATGCCTTCCATTCGGTAGTACCCTCCTCGATATTTGAGTTTTATGATTATATAGACGTTGAGCGCTCGGTAGGAAGCCGTCCCGAAATAAATCAAGAGGCACTTAGAAATCTTTTGTCTGTAAAATATCTGCTAAACCGTGTTGACGGCGAGAGCTTCTTAACCTCTACGGGCTATCCTAAGATGACGGGCTTTGAATATATGGGCACACAAAACGGATATTATATCTACCAAAACGAAAACTTCGTGCCAATGGGCTTTTGCTACGATTATTTTATGACCGAGGACTATTGCGAAACCTATTACGAGGATTCAAGGGTACGAATGATGCTAAAGGCGGTGCTTCTCACCAAGGAGCAGATTGCAAAATATAGCAAAATCCTCGACAATATTGCCGATTATTCGTATAAAGGCTCTGTTTATGACGATTTTTATTACGAGTATGACGAAAACGGCGACCCGTATATTCCCGAGGATACAGACCAGCCTGTGCAAAGTGCCGAGCCTCCGCTTTACGCTTTAAGCAACGAGCGAATGGCTATCGACTGTGAAAATTTAAGAAACAACGCAGTTTCAAGCTTTAAGACCGATAACAAGGGCTTCACCGCCACCATAAGCCGAGAAAAAGAAAGCCTTGTTTTCTTCTCGGTGCCTTATGATGAGGGTTGGTCTGCTACCGTTAACGGTAAAAAGGTAGAGGTCGAAAAGGTAAATAAGGGCTTTATGGCGGTTGCAGTGCCAAAGGGCGACTCAACTATCCGCTTCGATTACACAACACCGTATCTCATAGAGGGTATCGGAATTACAGTAATCGGCGTTGGCATTTTCCTTATTTATTTCCTTATTTCTACTATTTATATTAGCAAAAAAGGTCCTCGCACAGTATATCCCGAGGGCGAAATGCTTATAAAGCGTTGGCATAAGGAGGATATCGAACTGGCTAAGGAAGAACTCGATATGCCGCTTGAGGATTATGAACCTAAAACCATTCTTTATGACGACGATCAAGAAATACTCACAAAGAACGAAAACTTTGAGGGCGGCTTTAATATAGACCCTGATTTGTTTGATAAAAAATAAATGCAAAATACACAATCCCTCCGCCTCGTTCCTCGGCACCTCCCTTTGCACAAGGGAGGCTGTGCAAAATTAAATTATAAATAAAAACTGCTTGTCAACTAAAACACCCCTTTTAGAGGCGCACTCCGTAAGGAAGTGCGCCTCAGTTATATTCGCCTTACGGCGAGTGATATTGCTTCGCAGTTATATGA
>JAZSCM010000045.1:0-80188 GCA_045602945.1 Acutalibacteraceae bacterium
ATTGAAAAAATACTGTATATTATGTTTCCGGACGGTAATTTTCAGTATTATCACAATACTCTGCAATATAATTCTATCAGCAAAGCCTTTTGCTTCTGCAAAACACAGCAATATGACCGTGTATTGGAAGAACTGAAAAAAGCAAGGTACCATGCGGAAGAAATGACAAAAATAAATCACCAAAAGACAATAAAGTTCACAGCTCCGCTATTTTCACTTATTGAAGAAGAGCATCCCGTTACAGATTCCGATATAACCGATATTGATGATTTCATTCGGTGTTTGAATAACAACCGTTGCTTTGATCCTATCAGGGAAAAAGAGGATTTTAAATCTTTGATGGCATTATAACTCAATTTCTGCTCGCGCGAAGCTTCGCATTTGTGTACACAAAAGCAGTGCTTGTCAGGAAAAACAGACGGACTTTCGAGGCGCACAAACCAAAGGCTCCCTTGTGTAAAGGGAGCTGTCACCGAAGGTGACTGAGGGATTGTTTTACGATGGAGTTTTTCCTTTTACAATCCCTCCGTCTTGCTTCGCAAGCCACCTCCCTTTGCACAAGGGAGGCTCATCCCCGCCCGATAGTACACCTAAATGGTGTAGCACACTAACCTAAACGGGCAAGATGTGTGAAAAGGAGTACGAAAAAACGCTCGTACTCCTTTTGTTGTAGGGCGGGGGGTATCTCCCGCCGCTTTCTTTGCCTATACCGTTTGTTTTCGGCGGCAGCAAGCCACCGCCCTACGATATTTGCGGCAGGTAAAAACTGCTTTATGAAAGGCATCCCTTGTGGATGGTTTTTCTTTTTGTCACTTTAGGCAGATTTTATCCTACGACAATGTGTATAGAACAGCCGCACGGCTGTTAACTGCATTGTGCCCGACCGCGTCCGGTGGACGAAGAAGGGAGGGCACAATGGCGCCGCGGTCGACAAATGCGCCACGCCCCAAGTGAGCGCATTGTCGGGCACCGCAAGAGAAGTTGTCGTAGCATGAAAATTTCACTTACAATCGCTCTGTATTGATTTATTTCTGCTTTTATGCTATACTACACATAGGCGGTGATTTTATGAATAAAAAAGAAATGGAAAAATTTATTAGACATTGCGATTTGCATCTTGAGCAAACTGACAGTACAATTTTGCATCCGATTGTCGATGACGGATTTCATGTTGATGTATTGTTATATAAGCCAAATGAAAAATTCCCTTTTTGGAAATTAGTTACTATGGGTGCAAGCGATTATAAAATGCCTGCTATTCAAAATACGGTAGGTTTATATAATGAATACATGATGTTTGTTGACCCTGAAATCAATTTAACAGATAAAGATGTTTTAGATTGGTATTACAAAAAACTTCTTTTAGTTGCTACTTTTGCATATTACAATAAAACACATATTACTTATGCTCATAGTTTTGAATGGAAAAATGACGATGAGAGCGATGAAATGATTGCTGCTTTTATTGAGTTCCCGCAACTTTTTGAAACTACTGCAGTTATGTATTGCAAAACGGGATTATTTAAAACTGTTACTTGTCTACAAGTGGTGCTACTCAACAAAGAAGAATTGAATAAGCTTATGAAAATCGGACCACAACAATTCAGCAACTTTTTGTATCCTGAAGATAATAGTAGACCGCATTTTCTTAGTGAACAACATAGAAGCGAAAAATTTTAGTATTATTAAGTAGTTTTTTGGCACAGGAAAATTTGATACATTATAATACACATAGGCGGTTATTAAATGAAAAATTATACAAAAATCCTGCCCATAAAAGAGAAAAAATATAGTCGCATTCAAAAGTTCTTTAAAAAAAGTCATTCTACTTTAGGTAGGGTGACTTTTTGGTAATGTGGTTATACAATTTGAGCTAGAAAGGAAGTGTGAGTTATGAACTCAAAGGATGTAGGCTTATTTATTTCAAGTTTGAGGAAAAAGAAAAATTTAACACAGAAGGCACTGGCGGAGGAATTGAATGTATCGGACAAGGCTGTTTCAAAATGGGAAACGGGTAAATGCTATCCTGATATAGAACTGATAGAAAAGTTAAGTAGCTTTTTTGAAGTTAGCATAAATGAAATTTTAAGCGGAAAATTTGTTGAAAGTGAGGATATAATTAAGGAGGCCGATAGTAACATCACCCAGGTAATGAAAAAAACCAAGAAGGCTAAATCAAAATTTGTGATTATTGCGTTAGTACTATCATTTTTAGTTGTTGTGTCAGGGTTTGTTGCAGTTAGGGAATTTGTAAAGCATACAAACACTAAGAACGAACTTCAAAATTTGAAAGAACATCAGGATTTAAGTGATACTCAAGTATATTTTGATGCTGAAACAATGTTGAGGATAGATATAGATGAGGCAGGCCTTAAAAATGTCATTGTCCGTCAGGTTTCAAAGAAAACGCAGCTTTCCGAAGATGAATACGGAAGGGTATATCTATTGGCAGACGATAGGTATGATAATGGGAATGAACTTTCAGATCACTATTTAGCTATTGTTTTATATGATAAGATTGTTTTAAAGGATATATCGACTAAGGAAAATCAAGCCAATTACGACGGTAGCCTATTTTTAAGCGATTTAGACGGTGACTCAGATGATGAAATAATTCTTCAGGAACTTATCGGGGGTGGCACCGGAGTAGTTTACATATCCCGTGTTTTCGATTTCAAGAACGATGAAATAGTAGAGATTTTTTATAGTGATTATAGTAAAGTCTATGATACAGGTTTTTCTTCAAAACTTTTAGAAGATAAAAAAATTATAATTGAAAATAAATTTACGAATTCCAAAGAAACTTTTTCTTTGGAAGGGCGTTTTGACGATCATTATTACAAGACCTTGTATGATGAAAAGTTCAAGGACACTGTAATTGAGCTAGATAGCTTTTCTGGAATTGAGCCTGTCGATATAGATAATGACGGTGTATATGAATTGAAGTGCCGTCAATATACGTCTTTGCTCGGGCATTTAAATTATATAGGAACCTCTGTTTCAGTATTAAAATTTGATGAAACGGATAAAACGTTTAAAGTGGTTGAAGCGTGGTTCGAGGATAAATGACCAAAAAGAAGAGTGTTGCAAGGCTTGTATGTTTTTCCTTTCGTATTTATTACGTAACATGCTCCGCATTGATTTATTTCCGCTTTTATGGTATAATACACTAAAGGTCGGTGAGAGTTATGAGAAAACTACTTGATAAAATGTTTGCAAATAAAAAATTATCTTTAATTATTCCGATGACGATAGCTTTACTTATGTATTTATTGTTTGTCCTTTTTGGAACAACTGAAGATAAAACAGATATGATTATAATGACACCTATTGCATCCGTATTTTGGTTTTTTGGGGTGTTTTTTGTGATTTTTATACAAGTTAAAAATCCTTCTTGTCCTGAATGGTTTTTGAATATATTTGAATTTTTATCAACTACATTATTCGGTATATACGCAATAGTCGGTATAGCATCTTTTTTGTTTGATAGATTTCAAAATTTCGACTATGGTTTATGTTTAGGATTGGTTACGTATAGTGCAGTCTCTTGGGCACATAGTAAACGCCCCCAATAATTAAAGAAAATTCTCGGTTTTCATGCACTTTTAATTCGTGTCATTAAGTTCAAACTGCCCAGAAAAAACCTCTTTACGAAAGTAAAGAGGTTTTTTCAATGATATCCGTTCCTTGCGGAACGGGTGATATATCTTCGATATGATATCCACCTGCGGTGGATGATATATGCCTACGGCATATGAAGGAACGGATATTATATCATATTTGCATCGCAAATATATCATACGGCAACGCCGTATATCATATTGCGTAGCGATATTTCATTATATACAACGCTCTGTATTGATTTATTTCCGCTTTTATGCAAGTATTACTTGACAATATTCCAAAAAGGTTTTATTGCTTTCGAATTCAAGAAATAATATAATATACTTAAAAGGAAGGTGGTATGCTTGTGAAAAATATAAGGTTACTATTCTGCTTTATTATTTTGATTGCGGTTTCGGCAACTTCCTCTTGCTCTATGAGAAAGCAGGGATCGGACGATGTGTACTATCGATACTTTTGGTGGGAAGACGATAATTCTTACCATATAATAGAAACCAATGTATCAGGAAAGACACTTGAAGATAATTGGGAAATGATTGATGTGGTTATTCCTACTAAATACGGTGGCATGCCCGTTACCGAGATAGGTTGGGATTCCTTTCGTCAATGCCAGATCCTTCGCAGTGTCACAATACCTGAGGGAATAACAGGAATTCATTCCAATACATTTTTTGATTGCAATAACCTTGAAAGCGTTCATTTGCCAAAAAGCATGAAAGAATTTCGGGGTGGCTCGTTTGCAAGCTGTAATTCTCTAAAGGAGGTTACTGTTGATCCCGATAATCCGTGGTTTTGCTCTGTTGACGGTGTGGTTTATACAAAGGATCAGAAAGAACTTGTTTTTTATCCTCCGGGTAAACCCGATGAAGAATTTGTAATTCCTGAGGGGTGTTCGGTTATTGATCAGAACGCAATTGCCTATTGCGAGAATTTGAAACGAATTATTGTTCCAAGCACGGTAACCGATATTTCATATGAATCAATCTTTTTATGCAAAGGATTGGAGGGAGTGTTTGTCGACGAAAGGAATGCGACCTATTCTTCTATTGACGGAAATCTCTACAGTAAAGACGGTAAAAAGTTTTTGCGTCTATGTGTTTCGGTTGAAAATACAAATCTTACACTTCCTAAGGGAGTTGTTGAGGTTGCCGACGGTGCGGCGTATTATTGTGAAAACTTGACTACAATCAACCTGCCTGAATCTTTGACTTCTATCGGCAAGAGTTCATTCTTAAAATGCGAAAATTTGACCAAAATAACCATTCCCGAAAATGTGACTTTTATTGAAAACGGTGCTTTTTCAAGATGTGAACAGTTATCTGAAGTCGTTTTTGAACAAACATCTGGGTGGAGTGTGGCCCCCCAAGGCGGCAAATTTGTATCAACAAAGAAATTAAATAAAGCAAAACTTGATTCTCCGACAACTGCGGCCGAATATCTTTCGGAAACATATAACTCATGTAAGTGGCACAGGGACGATTAAAATGAAAGGTTCGAAATTGTTGGTTTGGTATATTATCGCCAAACAAAGATAATTTATAAATGATTTAAAAAAGACAGGGTCACCCCTGTCTTTTATCGTTATGTGCTTTTTTAATCAATTAAACCAATCGTTTAAAAAATCAACCGAATATAAACGGTGCGGTTATTGTAACATATAGTTTATGTTGTTATAATATAAACAGAACAAGCGCTTGTTACTTTTTTATACTTTAAGGAGAATACAATGGATATATTGTTGAGTGAACAACTAAAAAAACTACGAAAAGATAGGCAAGGTACGCAGGAAGAATTAGCACTGCATCTTGGAATAACCACACAGGCAATTTCAAAATGGGAACGTAATGAGGGCTATCCCGACATAACTCTTTTACCTGCTATTGCATCCTATTACAATGTAAGTGTTGATGATTTGCTTGGAGTTGGCAAGATTGAAAAAGAAAAGAAAATTCAAGAATACAGAGAAAAAAATATAGAGTTTGCTCGCTTGGGAAAGAATATAGAAAGAATTGATTTATGGCGAAAAGCGAAAAATGAATTCCCCAATGACTTATCCGTTTTGCATGGATTGATGTTTGCGTTACAGTCAGAAAGTAGAGAGAAAAACGCTGACGAAATTATAGAATATGGTGAGCGCATTATACAAGAATCCACAGATAATGTGCTACGTGGTGGGGCAATTCAATCTCTTTGTTTCACTTACTGCAGCAAAGGGGATATAGAAACTGCTAAAAAATATGCGAGTATGGCACCTATATATCGTGTAACGGTGAATCAAATGATGCCCCGTTTACTTAACGGCAGAGAGGCTGTTGAATATTGCCAAACAAATATACAAGCGCTTATGGATCTTATTTTTCGCAACGTTGAAATTCTCATAAACAAGGGAAATTATTCCTCCGAGGAAGCAATTGCAGCGCGAAGCTTTGCAATAGATTGTTTTAAGTTGCTCTATCCTGATGGGAATTTTGGTTTTTATCATTGCAGACTGTCGGAACTTTATCGAAGAATGGGAGATGACTATTTTAAACTTGACAAAAATAAGGAAATGATATCGTGTTTTGAAAAAGCCGCAGAACATGCCATTTGCTTTGATACTCGTGAAGATGGAATGTATACAGCTTTTATGGTTAATCAAGCGTCATACTCTTCGGATGATTCAACTAAAACTTATACAGAGAACGACTCCGGGTTGATATTAAAGACTTTGAAAAAAGATCAATTTGCACACTTACAGGATGATCCTCGTATGGTGAAAATTATTGAAAAGCTAACTCCCGTAGCAATTATGTGATTTAATTACAGAGTAGTATATCATCACAACTTTAGGTGTGTATGACGGAACAAATATAATTTATAAATGATTTAAAAAAGACAGGGTCACCCCTGTCTTTTTTACACCCTTTTTATCACACCACACGCGATTTTTTGCCCTGAGTTTCCTGACGGTTGGGTAGTAAAATCGTCAGGTTTATCGTGAATAATTACGGTGCGTCCGATAATGTCAGAAACTTTGAAGCGGTCGCTTAAAACCGAAAATTGTGCTCTGTTTCCGCAAAGCATCAAGGGCGGTAGGTCACCCGCGTGTTTGGGGTGGGGTGTGCCGTCGGGATTATAGTGGCTTTTACTGTCCCGAAAATCAGCGCCGTCACAATCAGTACCCTCGTGTATATGAAAACCGAAAAAGCCTGTGTTATTATGTGGTAAACCGCGTATATCGGCGACCACCAAAACACAGCCTCCTCTTTGGTAGAATTTAACCGTTCCTCTAACGTCAGGCGCTAAATCTCCGCCTTTGATTTGGGCTTTGGCTTGTTCTTTATTACAATCACATTGCATATTATCACCTAATTACAGGCTATGCTTTTTATCCCGTTTATGTTATAATGTAAAAAGTTATAAAATTCAATTAATGCTTGAGTTTTCTAACACGTGTAATCTAAACCAATACTTGCTTTAGTGTGTTTGAATTTTTGTTATAATTAAATCGCAACACAAGCTTTGCAGAAAGGACGTTTATTATGTTTGATATTGTTAAAGTCGGTAAGAAAATTGCAGAACTAAGAAAAGCCAATAATATGACCCAGTTTGATTTTGCTGATAAACTAGGTATCAGTTTTCAAGCTGTTTCAAATTGGGAACGGGGAAATTCGATGCCGGATATTTCTAAATTGCCCGAAATTGCTGAATTGTTTAACGTATCAATTGATGAGATACTTGGAAAAGAAAACTCTGTTTTAAATGAGGTTGTAAACGGTGAAAAGGTGAATTTAAACCATCATTCCGAAAGCGAAGTCGATGAAGCGGCGGCTTTAATGAATTCGCAACAAATTAAGGAAATGATAGACGTTTCTAATTGCCATCCGAAAATGATATCTGCAGTGCTTCCGTTTTTGGATAGAAATTACATTGAGGAGTTGGCAGATAGATTTATGGATGCGGGACAAAGCATAGCAGTTTTTCTGCCTTTTTTAAGCACCAAAAGGATAGATGCGTTAGCCGAGAAAGCCAGTGCAAAGGGTGAATTTTGCAATAACTTTCTTCCGTTTATGAGTGGAGAAAAGATAAAAACTATAGCAAATGAAGCATTTGATAAAGGCGGCTTAGAAGCAGTAAAACCTTATCTTCCCTTTATGAAACAAAAGGATATACAAAACCTTGTGGAAAAAATATTTACACAAAACCAATAAAAAGACAGGGCTATGCATTGTGCCGTTAAGGACACAATGCATAGCCCTGTCTTTTTTATATTAACAATATTTTGCGTGAAAAGTTGCGCATTAAATTTTTTGTATGGTATACTTATTTCGAAAGGTGGGATATGTATGGAAAATATTGCCGAAAAGCTCAACTTGGTTATAGACTATATTGAAAGCCACTTGACAGAAGAAATTGAGCCCAAGCAAATTGAAAAAATAGCGTGTTGCTCGTACTACGATGTAGGGAGAATTTTTTCTCTCATAGCAGATATTGGTATTTCGGACTACATACGCAAACGCAGATTAACCCTTGCGGGTGCAGAATTAAAAGGTGGTAATGCAAAGGTTATCGATATTGCACTTAAATACGGCTATAATTCTTCGGTGGCTTTTGCGAGAGCTTTTCAAAGTTTTCACGGGTTTAATCCAAGCTTGGTGAATAAAAGCGGAGCAGTTCTCAGTGTATTTCCTCGTCTTGTCTATCAAATATGCGTAAAGGGAGTAATGGATGATATGAGCAAAGAAAAAATAACAATAAACGGAAAAGAATATGAAGCCGGTTTTCTTGGCGAGGCAGATATGTCCTCGTGGTCGTCAGAATTTTCTAAAAGAAAATATTGGCGCTTGGAAAACGCATACGACGACTTTAAAGATAATCCAAAATTGGTGCAGGTCTTACCGTATAATAATTATCCGCCGATAAATATACAAATCGGACAGGTCTTTATGGTGGATTACCACAAACTAGACGGCACAGTAATCCGTAAATATTATATAGCCGACGGAACTGTTTGGAACGATATGCCCTGTACAAGAGAAATTATTCTTCGTTATATGCACCCCGTTCGAATGGATAAAATAGCTGTTGGCGGGAAGGAATATGAAGCTAGTTATTTTGGTGAGCAGGATATGTCCTATTGGTCTGATTATGCTACCAAACGGGAATTTTGGAGACTTGAAAACGTGAACGGTGACTTCGAAAAATGTGAAACACTCAGCGACGTTTTGCCATACAATAACTATCCTCAAATTGAAATTCAAAAAGGACAGGTTTTTGTTATTGATTATCATACAAAAAAAGGATCAATAGATAGAAAGTATTATATCGCCGACGGAACAGTATGGAAAGATATGCCGTCAACACGTCAATTCGTGATAAACGAATAGTGCCCGACTTTTATATTTATTGTGAATAAGCATATATGGTGTAACTATGAAAATGTTTGAACAGTTTAAGAAATCAAAGCAATTAGTTGAACAAACCGACTTTGTAAAGGCGTATAAATTTTTGTATAACGAAAAAGAATACAAAATTATAATAACAAACCGAATTGCTAACAACCATACAATAATTCATTTTATCGATGATACTATTTATTGGGAACAATTACCGCGTTTTCATAAATTGGCGGGAAGTATGTACGGAGATAGAATAGCTATTTATAAATTTGATACAAGCGTTACTGAAAAAGTCAAAAACACATTGTTTGTTATCAGGGGAACTCCGCTGGGTGACGAGGGATTATACAATGGTATTTTTAGAGGCCCTAAAAAATACGATGAAAATTTTGTAAACTGTATGACTTATAAAAAATTTAAGAAATTGTAAGAACATTGTTGATTAAAAAAGGCAGGGGAAGGGCGACGCTTCGTAAAGAAGTGTTGGCCCTTTTCTTACAATAAAAATAACACTTTCGAATTTTGAAAGTGTCATAGTGGGTTTACATACTTTGAGAAAGGTAAATGCTTGCCGAAAATAAAAAGTATTTTTCTCGGCAGGTAAAGTGATATTGCAAACTATCGTTTTCAGTGATATTTTTGCCTTACGGCAAAAGTGAAATTGAAACCTGCGGTTTCAGTGGTATTTTATTCACCTGTAAGCTGCCGAAGGCAATATCACTTGGGCGAAGCCCAAAGATAACTGCGAAGCAATATAACTCGCCAAAGGCGAATAAAACTGGCGTTGCATCCTTACGGGTACAACGCCAATCCCTGTCTTTTGTGATATAGTGGAAAAATTTGAAAAAATATGCTAAAATATAAAAAAGAGTGAAATATTTCCTTTTAAAACCGTAGTATATAGTTGAGGCAAAGGGAGGTGTGCAGTGTGGACGATAAAAAAATAATTGATTTGTTCTTTGAGCGCTCAGAACAGGCGATAAGTGAACTTTCGGGCAAATACGGGTTGGTTTGTTTAAAGGTCGCTTTTAATATACTTAACAACAAGCAGGATGCAGAAGAATGTGTAAACGATGCTTTGCTTGGAGTTTGGAACACAGTACCGCCTCAAAATCCAAATCCGCTAATAAGCTTTGTTTGCAAAATAGTCAGAAACCTTGCGATAAATAAGTATCATAAGAACACTGCCGCCAAGAGAAACAGTATCTACGACGTAGCGCTAGACGAACTCGAAAATTGTTTTTATGACACAAATTTGGTTGAGGACCAATTTGACGCTTACGAGACTGCACGAAGGATAAATGATTTTCTCGAAACTCTCGATAGTGAAAACAGGATTATGTTTGTTCGCCGTTATTGGTATTCGGATTCTATAAAAGACCTTGCAAGGCTATTTAACACGAGTGAGCATAATGTATCGGTTCGACTTTCGCGCACACGGGAAAGACTTAAGAAACACCTTAGCCGAAGCGTTTAAGAAAGGAGTATCTTAATGAAAAGAACAAATATTTCTAAGGTAATAGATAATATCAGTCCAAAATATATTGACGAAGCCGCCGAGTATGGAATTAAGGCAAAACAAAACAGCCGTTTTAAGCTTATAAAATGGGGTGCTGTTGCCGCTTGTTTTGTTGCGTTTTCGGTAGCAATTGCGGTGATTTTACCGTCGCTGCTTAACACTTCTAAACCGCAGACAGAACAAAACGGCAGATACAAGGATTTTGTAACTTCTCAGGCAAATACCGCTATAGTTTGGGGATGGGACGAGCGTACCACAAGTGAAAAGTATTCCACAACAGAAATAAACGGCACGACCTATCACGTTTTGAGCAGTAGAGCAATTTCGGTCGATTTAGTTGGAGAAAAGATAAATTCGTATGATTTTTACGGGTTTGACGAAAAAGCTCAGCAAAAGCGCACCGCGACGTTCGAGGTTTATCAAATGAAAAATCTACCCGAGGACTTATATTTGGCGGTTTATATTGATGGCGAGTATTTTGTATTAAAAAAGGAAGAAAGCTATAATCCGCCTGCGACACTAGGCGAACTTTTTGAGCTAATTGACCTAGAAAAGATAATCGAACTAAACCGTTTTTCAGAAGACGGTGAAAATTCCGAAACCCGTTATTACTCTCTAAATAGCGACGATTATGTATGGGACGTTCTTAAAGAGTGTAGCTCGGCAAGGTTTTTCAAGGATGATGAATTCTATACCCACGAAAGAAAGCATATCGATTTTTCGGTAACCTCTGAGGCTTTAGGCGTTTATAAATGCGTATTAACAATCACAGAGGACGGTTTCTTATCGACCAATATTTTCTCCTACGGCTACCGTTTTGATATAGGCAAGGGAAATGCTAAAAAAATTATTGATTACGCAAAGAAAAATTCCGTGTCAGCAGAATACGAGCCGTATGAATTGTATATTATCGGCGAAGTTACCGAGATAACCGACGAATATTTGCTGATAGACGATTCTTTCCTATGTAATAACTCCGAAGACGGTGTGACCTATAAGGTTTTATTAAACAATAAGCGAATTCGCAGATACGTTGAGCGAACAAATTATATAGCTAAGGGAAGAACTGTAAAGGTTGTATACGAGGGCGAAATTCAAGATGGTAATCCTAAAATAATTTCGTCAGGCAGAGAGATTTCTAATATAAGAATTTCTTTTGGCGACCAAGAAGACAAAAAATATTACGGCGGCGAATCGTCAACAGCAAGTCACAGTATATCTAAAACAATTTTGTAAATGTTCATAGAAAGACAGTGGGATGACCACTGTCTTTTGTTTTGTGTTAAGTTTGACATCATAATAAGGTGTTGACAAACATATTTAATACAGATATAATGATTGCGTTACTAAAAACAAATGTGCATTTTTGCTGTGTTAAAGCTAGTGTGCCGTTTATTTTCAGGAGGAAAACGCATTGAAAAAATTTTTAGCAATTATTATGGTCGCAGTTTTAAGTTTGTCGCTTTGCGGTTGCGATTTCTTAAAGGATGTTGTTGATTCTACAAAAGGCGAAAAAGCTAAAACCTTTGATTTTGAAGGGATATCGATGGAACTTACAACCACGTATCTTCGTATGGAATTTATAAGTGAACAATATGATTTTATTGTAGGAAACGGAACTGTTTCGATATTTGGTATGAAAGTCCCCTGCAGTGAGGACGAGTTGAATGCGCTATCGGTTTCAGAATATGCTCAAAATTTTCATGATGCAATGGAACAAGATAATCCCACCGACGTCACTCTGATAGACGGTATCCCATCGTTGCAGTATACTGCTGTCAACGAGGACGACGAGGAGCAAACAACAGCAGTTATGTTTTATAAGGGAAAAGATTGTTTTTGGGTAATTTGCTTTGTAACCTTGAGCCAAGAATTCGAAGATAATTATGATGATATTTGCAAATTTGCAAAGTCGGTTAAGTGCGAATAAAATAAACTTGTATTATTAAGATTTTGAAGCAAAAGCACCTCGAAAGAGGTGCTTTATGTTTTATGTTCAACCACAGGTTGAGAAATATCAACCTTTTATTTATTGTGTAGGTTTCATTTATTTGATATAATATTTTTGCAAAAAGAAAAGAGGGGATACTTCTATGGATAATACAAATATGATATTGGCTGTTAATATACAAAAATACCGCAAAAAACGTCTGCTTACGCAAGAAGAACTAGCCGAAAAACTGGGTGTAACATTTCAAGCAGTTTCAAAATGGGAAAACGCAAAATCAGCGCCTGATATATCTTTTTTGCCTATAATGGCTGATTTGTTCGGTTGCTATATTGATGAATTGTTTTCACGCGAAATAAAAACGGAAATCCACTATGACCATTGTCCCGAATTTCCGTGGGCAGACGATACCGTTATACGCGGTGTCGTATGTGAGGGAAGAAAGATATTGCAGGTAACCGACAAGCTGACAGACAAGTTTACATTTGAAATTATAGGAGATACCAAGAGCGTTCAAAGTGAATGTAATATTTCGGTAAGCGGTTATGTTTCAGGTGGATGTAGCGCCAAGGGTGAAATAACAGTAGTTGACGGTAGCGTCAGCGGAGGATGTAATTGCGGAGGAGATATTACGGTAAAACTTGGTGTTTCAGGCGGTTGCAACTGCGGTGGAGGAATTACAGTTGGTGGACATTTATCAGGAGGTTGCAACTGCGGTGGAGGAATTGTCTGCGGCGGTAACTTTTCAGGCGATATAAGCGGAGGCGGTGAGATAACCATACGCGGTGACGTTGAGGCAAAGGAAATACAGGGTAGCGTTGTTTGTAGCAACGTTAAATGTGATAAAATCGTGGGTGACGTTGTATGCGACTCGGTGAAATGTGATAAAATTGAAGGCGACGTTACTATAAATAAAAAAGATTAAATATTTTATCAAGAAAAGCACCTTTTGCGGTGCTTTTTTCTTGCGCTAATGTTATGCGTATGTTATAATAATTTAGAATGGATATTTTTCGTATACATATAGTATAAAAGTTTGTATTTTGGTTTTTGGTAGGAGAATTATTTAATGGCACATATTTTTGCATCCATAAAAGAGTCGCTTTCGTCGGTTTTGCCGATTGCAATAATAGTTTTGGTTTTATCGGTCACCTGTGTAGCACTAGCGGCAGGTGTTTTAGTGCTGTTTTTATTCGGAACCATTCTTTTAATTCTCGGTATGAGCTTTTTTACGGTTGGCTCTACTATGTCGATGGAGCCGCTAGGTGACGGCATCGGTAAGACATTAGGTAAGAAGAATCTTATAATTATAATACCACTGTTAGTTTGTTTAGCATTAGGCTTTTTTATCACCGTTTCGGAGCCTGATTTACAGGTGTTAGCCGAACAGGTGCCAACTATTCCTAACACTATGCTTATTAACTGTGTAGGTATAGGCGTTGGTATTTTCCTTTGCGTTACTCTGCTTCGCAACCGCTTTAATATTCCATTAAGGCGTCTGCTTTGGATTTTTTATATTGCTATAATCTGCCTAGCCTTTTTTGCACCAAAGGATTTTGTGCCCACGGCATTTGACTCGGGCGGTGTTACTACAGGACCTATCACTGTACCCTTTATAATGGCTTTAGGTGCAGGTCTTGCGGCTAGTAAAAAGGGTAAGCTTGCAGGTGAACAAAGCTTCGGTCTTGTAGCGCTTTGCAGTATAGGACCTATTTTGTCGGTACTGCTGCTTAGTATTTTTTATAAGCCCGAGGCGGCTACTACTACCTACGAGATAGCCGACGTGCTAACTACCACTGATGCCTTTAAGCAGTTTTTAAAGGCTTTTCCCGTCTATCTTAAAGAGGTAGCCTTAGCGTTTATTCCTATTGTGCTTATCTTTTTTATTTATCAGCTAATATCAAGAAGATTTCATATTCACAATATCGCCAGAATGAGCGTAGGCTTTGTTTACACGTACATAGGTCTGGTGTTGTTTTTAACAGGTGCTAACGTCGGCTTTATGCCTGCGGGAAGACTAATAGGCGGTGAAATTGCCAACAGCGATATGAAATATTTCCTTATTCCTATAGGTATGCTCATGGGTTACTTTGTGGTTTCTGCCGAGCCTGCGGTTCATTCACTTAAAAGACAGGTTAGTGAAATTACAAACGGTGCTATTTCTCAAAAATCGGTTGCTATAGCGCTTTCTATCGGTGTGTCGGTATCGGTCGGTATTTCTATGCTAAGAGTGCTGACAGGCATACCAATAATTCCGTTTTTGATAGCGGGATACGTAATATCTTTAATAATCAGCTTCTTTGTGCCGAGTATCTATACGGGTATTGCGTTTGACTCGGGCGGAGTTGCCAGCGGACCGATGACCTCTACCTTTATGCTTCCGTTTGCGATGGGCGCTTGTGAGGCGATAGGCGGAAACGTTATGACCGATGCTTTCGGTATTGTAGCCTTAATTGCTATGGCTCCGCTTATCACAATTCAGATTTTAGGTCTGCACGAGCGAAATCAACACGCAATCAAGGTTAAGAGGCTGCATACTGAAATCGGTATGATTGAAGACGACATTGTTTTCTTTGATGAGGAGGTAGCTTAAATAATGCCTAAAAGAATAAAGATGCTTTTGTCAATCGTAGAGCGTGACAAGGGCGCTAAGCTTATCAAAGATTTAAAAAACAGGAATATAAGGCTTAATTTTCAAACCGTAGGCTTTGGTACTGCGCCTACCGAAATGATGGATATATTTGGTCTTGGTTCTAACGATAAGGATATAGTTATAAGCCTCGGTGCCGAAAGCAGCGTTATAGATTTAATGTCAAACTTTGGTGCTACCTTTGATACAAGGTCAAAATACGGCGGTTTAATGATAGTGCTTAATTTATCTGCCGCGAGCAGAGTTTTAACCGAGATACTGCATTTTGATAACAAAACTTTAGAAAAAGGAAACGAAACTATGAAAAATGAGCATCAGAGCAACTTGATTGTTATATCGGTAAACGAGGGTTTTTCGGATGAGGTTATGAAGGTGGCAAGAAAAGCGGGAGCTACGGGTGGTACCGTTATAAAGGGCAGACTAGCCGACATAGAGCAGTTTGCAGAGCTTCCGAGTGCTACCGCCGAAGAAGAAAGAGAGATGCTTTTAATATTAGCGCCTCTAAATATTGCAAGACAGATTATGGAGGATGTAAATCGGGAGTTCGGTCTTAATACCGAGGCTAACGGAACGGTATTTGCAATTGCTACCGAAAAGGCATATAAGATATAAAAAAGGGGAAGTAAAAATGCCAAAGCTAATAGAAAATATCAAGCATACGGTGGACGTAACAATACCCGACAGGGAAGAATTACCTCACGGCATACACCCTAAAATAGACTATATATTTTTACTGCTTAGAAATATATTTGCGGCTTTAGCGGTTTTGTTTTTTGTAGGTGCGTTTGTTTTAAGACACGTACACGCCGACCTTAAAGCAATAGGCTATTTTATGGGTGCCGCGGCTTACGTTTTCGAGTGCCTAGCAGTTACCGACTGCTTTAAAACCAAGGTTCCGCATACCGAAATGTTTATGGTTTACTGCTTTGGCCCTCTATATATATTAATGGGACTTGAATACATATTTTTACACTAAAAACTTTAAAAGGAAAAGAGATTTTATATGTTTGAGCGAAGAAAGATAGTAGAATATTTTGACGGTAAAATGGACCCGTTTAAAATTATAGGAAACGTGTATTTTGTGGGCACTTTTGAGGCTTCATGCCATTTGATTGATACTACTGACGGTCTTATTATGATAGACCCTGGGTATTCGGGAAGTCTTTATTTAGTTATTCGTTCAATGTACGAATTAGGCTTTAATCCTAAGGATATAAAGTATATCGTAAACACTCATTGGCACTGTGACCACACCGAAGCTACAAAGGCTATGGTAGATTTGTCGGGCGCCAAAACGCTTATAGGTGCAGACGATGCCGAAAAGGCAAAGCAGTTTTTCGACCCTGATATTTTTGTAAAAGACGGCGATACCCTGACACTCGGCAATACAACCATGACCTTTATGGAAACACCGGGACACACAAAGGGTACAATTTCTTTCTTCTTTGAAACAAAAGAGGACGGCAAAACCTATAGAGTCGGTATGTTCGGCGGTGCAGGTGCTAACACAATGGCAAAGGGTAAATTCGATTATGACGGTTGCAGAGAAGGTTACCGCGCATCTTTACACAGACTGCAAAAAGAACACGTTGACGTATTTCTAGGCAATCACGTTTGGAATAACGATACCTTTAATAAAGCACAAATTTTAAAAACCACAGGCGAAAATAAGTTTATTGACGATAAGCTTTGGCACGAATTTTTAACCTTTTGCGAAAAAAGACTTGATGAAGTTATCGCAAGTGATAATTAAATTTTTTATTTTGGCATATACTAACAAAGAAATTGTATTGACATAAAATAAATTGTGTGATACAATACGGGTTGGAGACTCAGCCTTTTTGGAAAGTCTACAAGGGATAACGTGTCGTGGACTGTGAGCACGTTTTAGACGAGTAGTAGGTTTGGGAACACTCCGTGAGACCTTTAAATTTCATATTGTTTTGAAAGCGGAAGTCTTTTTAAGGCTTCAATGCGGGTGGCACCGCGGGTTAACTTTTTGTTTGCTCGTCCCGAGAATATTTATATATTCTCGGGATTTATTTTTTTATGTTGGAGGAAAACTTGATGTACAGGACGCTATTTTGTAATGACATTCGCGATGAGCACATTGACAAAACCGTAAGCCTTGCAGGTTGGGTTGACGCTATGCGTGACCACGGTGGCGTTATATTTGTCGACATTCGTGACTACACAGGCGTAACACAGGCGGTAGTTCATAATGAGGAATGGCTTAAAAACGTTAATAAGGAGACCGTAATTTCGGTTACGGGCATAGTTAAAAAGCGTGACGAGGAGACCGTGAATGAGAAAATCGACACAGGCAAGGTAGAGCTTGTTGTAAGCGATTTAAAGGTGCTCGGTAAGTCCCATAATATGCTTCCCTTTGACGTTAGAGCGTCAAGACAGAGTAAGGATGAGCTTCGTCTTAAATATAGGTATTTAGACCTTAGAAATCCTAAAAATCACGAAAATCTTGTTATCCGTTCAAAGATAATAAAGCATCTTAGAAACAAAATGGAGGAAAAGAACTTCCTTGAGATGCAAACCCCAATTCTTACCGCTTCTTCACCCGAGGGCGCTCGTGACTTCCTAGTTCCAAGCCGTAAGCACCCAGGTAAATTCTATGCATTGCCACAAGCACCTCAGCAGTTTAAACAGTTGCTTATGGTATCAGGCTTTGATAGATATTTCCAGATAGCACCCTGCTTCCGTGACGAAGACGCACGTGCAGACCGTTCCCCAGGTGAATTCTATCAGCTAGACTTCGAAATGGCTTTTGCTACCCAAGAGGAAGTGTTAGACGTTTGCGAGGACGTAGTTCACGATACCTTTGTTACATTCTCTAACAAAAAGGTAACACCTAAGCCGTTTAGAAGAATTACCTATGCTGAGTCAATGCTAAAATACGGCTCAGATAAGCCTGACCTTAGAAACCCGCTAATCATTTGCGATTTAAGTGAGTTTTTCGAGGGTGTTAATTTCCCTGCGTTTAAGGGCAGACCTGTTCGCGGTATCGTTGCTGATTGCCGCGGCAAGTCAAATAAGTTCTTTGAGGATTCTTTAAAGTATGCTACCTCTGATGAGGTAGGCCTTGGCGGTCTTGGTTATATAACTCTCAAAGACGGTGTGTTCCTAGGTCCTATCGCTAAGTTCTTAACCGACGAGCAAAAGGCGGAAATTATTAAAATCACAGGTGTTAAAGAGGGCGAAACACTCTTCTTTATCTGTGATGACAAGAGAGCTGTTACCGAGAAGAAGGCTGGTATGATAAGAAACTGGCTTGCCGCTAAAAATCAGCTTGACTTAATAAATGACGATAGCTTTGAATTCTGCTTTATCGTTGATTTCCCGATGTACGAAACCGACGAGGAAACGGGCGAGACTATATTTACACACAACCCATTCTCCATGCCACAGGGCGGTCTTGATTCACTTCTAAATAAGAATCCTGACGACATTTTGGCATATCAGTATGACCTTGTTTGTAACGGTATAGAACTAGCGTCGGGTGCTGTTAGAAACCACGACGTTGACGTTATGAGAAAGGCATTTGAGATAGCAGGCTATGACGAGAGCGAACTAAAGAAGCGCTTTAACGCTCTGTATAACGCTTTCCAATACGGTGCGCCTCCACACGCAGGTATGGCACCTGGTGTTGACCGTATGGTAATGCTACTGACAGACGAGGAAAAAATTCTCGACGTAATCGCGTTCCCGCTTAACGGTAACGCACAGGATTTACTGTTAGGGGCTCCTAGTGAGGTTACAGCACAACAGCTTGAAGACGTTCACCTTTTAGGCAACAACGCTATAACCACAAGGGCTGTGGGAGGTGCTTCCAAGAAGGATTTAAATAAGCGCTCAACCTTCTCTAACGCACAGCAGTTAAATCAGTTGGCTCTAACAGAGGAAGAAGAGACTACTATGAAGTCAATCTTCGAAATGATGAGCGAAAACGAGAAAAAGCTAGAGCTTTACGATACCGAAAACGTAGAAGAAATGGTACACGTAATGCCTATGACCAACGTGCTTCGCGAGGACGAACGCAAACAGCCGTTTAGCAGAGAAAACCTTTTGAACGGTGCTCCTGCTCGCAGTGACGACAGTTGGCAAGTACCAAGACTTGTAAAGTGAGGTGGCATAGATGAAATATTATTCAGCTTTAATAAACGATAAGGGCAATATTGCGGTTGACGATACTATACTTGTAAAAGATGAGTTAGCAACTGCAGGCTCTAAAATACTTGAAAATTTCAAACCCTTATTTAGTGCAGAGGCGGTAACACGTCTAGAAAACAAGGGCTATGCCGTTTCGGGCAAAACAAACGTCGGCGAATTCGGTCTTGACCTTGTAGGTGAGTTTTCACACTACGGCGAACAGGACGAAACCTTAAAGGGTGCCGCCGCAGAGCTTGTTAAAAAAGGTGACGTTAAAGCAGCACTCGGTGTTGACGTAAACGGTGCACCTCGCCGTGCCGCCGCAATTTCGGACGTTTGCTTTTTAAAGCCTACCTATGGAACAGTTTCCCGTTACGGCGTTATTTCTACCGCTGCTTCGGGTGAACAGCTCGGCGTTTATGCTAAGGACACCGGCACCGTAAAAGAGGTAATGTCCATAATTGCAGGACACGACGATAAGGACGGCACAAGCCTTAGAAATGATAGCTACACCTATGAAAATACGGCTAACGTTAGCGGTAAAAAGGTGTGCATTATAAAAGAATTGTTTGATAAGGCAGACGATACAGTAAAAGCGAAAGTTACCGCTTTTGCCGACAGTTTAAAGGCAAACGGCGTTGTAGTTGAGGAAATATCTTCGGACATTTTTGAAACCGCAAACGTTGCTTGGCAGATTTTAATGACCGCCGAAACCTGTAATAACGTATCCCGTTATGACGGTGTAAAATACGGTCACAGAGCCGAAAAGTACAGAAATATAGACGAATTGTACGTAAACTCAAGAACAGAGGGCTTTAATTTCCTTACAAAGTCGGTTATTCTTTACGGCTCCGACGTGCTTTCTAAAAATCGTTATAAGGATTGCTATCAGAAATCACTTAAAATCCGCCGTATTATAGCAGAGCAATTTGAAATGCTGACCAAAGAATACGATGCAGTTTTAACTCCTGCAGTTAGCACTACCGAAATAGCACCTTACGATATTAGCGAGGCTTTTGCAAAGGTGTTTAGCGAGGGTGAATTCGTAGCTATTGCAAATCTTATAGGCGTTCCCGCTTTAGTTAGCGGCGGCGTTCAGCTAATAGGCAAGGCGTTTTCTGAAAGCACACTTTTAAGTCTTGCAAATACAGCAGAAAGGAAGACACAAGTATGAAATACGAAGTTGTAATCGGTCTTGAAACACACGTAGAGCTTGATACCAACTCTAAGATTTTCTGTTCGTGCGGCGGTCATTCCTCTGCAAAGGAAGCAAACGACTGCGTATGCCCTGCTTGTTCGGGTATGCCCGGTATGCTCCCCGTTATGAATAAACGCGTTGTTGAACTCGCCGTTACTGCAGGTTTAATGCTTAACTGTGAAATCAGCCGCTACACCACCTTTGATAAGAAAAACTATTATTATCCCGACCTTCCCTGTGCATATCAGATAACACAGTTAAACCATCCTATTTGCACCAACGGTTTAGTTGCTGTAAAGAGTGCCGGTGGTGTTAGAGATGTAAGAATTAAGCAAATTCATATGGAAGAGGATGCAGGAAAATTAGTTCACAGCGGAAGCTTTTCATACGTTGATTTTAACCGTACCAGCGTGCCGCTAATTGAAATCGTTACTCAGCCTGATTTTCGCAGTGCTGAGGAGGTAGTAGCATACCTTACAAAGCTTAAATCCATGTTCCGCGCAGGCGGTATCTCGGAATGTGAAGAGGGCGCAATGCGGTGCGACGTTAACATTTCGGTTCGCCCTGAGGGTAGTGAGGAATTCGGTGTTCGTACCGAGATTAAGAATATGAGCTCGTTTGACGCTATCGAAAAAGCTATAAACTATGAGTCTCAGCGCCATATTGACGCGCTCGAATATGAAACCGAGGAATTGGTTCAGGAAACCAGACGTTTTGATGACGTTAGCGGAAAAACCTTCGCTATGCGTAACAAGGAAACCGAGGCTGACTACCGCTATTTCCCCGATGCAAACCTGATGCCTATCGTAATAGACGATGAGTGGCTCGAAAAAATCAAGGCTAATAAGCCTCAGGCGGTAGACGATAGGGCAGTAGAGTACGCAGCCGCAGGTATTTCCGATAAGGAAATCCAAATGCTCATTTCAAACCACAAGATAGCAAAGCTTCTTGATGACGTTGTAGCACTAGGTCTTGATATGAAGGATGCTACTGCTTGGATATTAACCGACCTTGCAGGAATCTTGCGTAAGGACGGTCAGAACTTTGACAGTTTCTGTATGTCACCCGAAAAGTTGGCACAAATTATCAAGATGGTAAACAGCGGCGATATTAACCGTAACGCAGGTAAGAAAATTCTTATTGCTGTGGTTGAAAGTGACGTTAACCCTGTAGCATACTGCAAGGAACAGGGCTTTGATAAGAAGTTTGACGCTTCGGCCATTGAGTCTACCGTAGATAAGGTTATTGCCGATAATCCACAGGCGGTAGAGGATTATAGAAACGGTAAGGTTAAGGCTTTACAGGCATTGTTCGGCTCTTGCATGAAGGAGCTTAAGGGTGCGGCAGAGCCTTCGGTTATCAAACAAATTTTAGAAGAAAAACTAAAATAATATGAAAAAGATATTAATGATATTAGTGGGCGGTACAATTTGTACCGCCCTTGATAAAAATAACACGCTATCTATAAGTGATACTGCAGGTGTAATGCTAAAGGAAAACTTTTTAGCATCAGCTTCGCCTTTGGCAAAAGAGGTAGAAATAGAGCTTAGCGAAAATTTATTTATACTTAGTGAGAATATGACGGTTGACGCTTGGAATAAAATTATAGCTGTCTACCGTAAAGAAGCTTTAAAGGGTTATGACGGCATAATTTTTGCGCACGGAACAGATACTTTAGCCTTTTCCGCTTCGCTTTTTTCTATGCTTCTCAGCAACACGAAAATACCTGTGTTTTTTGTTTCCAGTAATGCCCGATTGACCTCTCATAAAGCTAACGGAAACCAAAACTTCAGATGTGCGGTAGAATGTATTTGCAGAGGTATAGAGCCTAACGTTTACGTAACCTATAAAAATATATCGGATAATAGAATGTATTTACACCTGGCGTCAAGAATAAGACAGTGTGAAAACTATTCCGACGATTTCTTTAGTGTGGGCGCTGTGGATTTAACCGATATAACCGAGCAAAACTACAAGACATACTTCGAAAAGATAGAAAAACTTTATCCAAAAGATAAAAGACGGTCGATTGTAGAAAAATTAGACGGCATAGTGCTTAAAAACTGCGTTTTGATGATAGAGCCTTACGTGGGACTAAGATACGATGTTTTTGATTTTTCTTTAGTTTCTGCTATTCTTCACGGAAGCTATCATTCGGGTACCGCTTGTACCCAAAACGGAGTTTATTCTATTCTTTCAATGCTACAATTTGCCACAAAACAAAATCCAAGCGTGGACGTGTATATTTCACCGTCAAAATCAGAGGGTGAGGTTTACGAAACGGTACCTACTATGGCAAACCATACTGCAAACGGTAAAAACATAAATTTTCTTTTCGGCACAACTAGAGAAACGACTTACGCAAAGCTTTTAATCGCGTATTCGCTTTTTGAAAATAAGAAGGATATACAAAACTTTTTAAACACCGAGATAAATTTTGAAAATATTGCTTAAAAAAGGGAAGACACTAAAAAGTGCCTTCCTTTTTTGTTGACAAAATTATTAAAATAAAATATAATTAAAATGGTTAAGAACGGCTTTTTGTTTTAAAAGATACAGATTCAAACCAGAGTCTTTTGCATATAAATAAAAATACAGGAGATGAAAAGATGACCATTTTTGACGTTTTGTCGCTTATTTGCGGTTTAGCGCTCTTCCTTTACGGTATGGATTTAATGGGCAACGGACTAAAGAGAAGCGCAGGAAGAAAACTTAAAACTATTTTAGGACAGTTAACCTCAAGTAAATTAAAAGGTTTTTTATTAGGACTCGGTGTTACAGCTATTATTCAGTCATCATCCGCCACAACCGTTATGGTTGTCGGCTTTGTAAATTCAGGTACGATGCTACTCTCTCAGGCAGTAGGCGTTATTATCGGTGCAAACGTCGGTACTGCAGTTACAGCCTGGATTACCGCACTTAACGGTATTGAAGGCGGCTCGGATGCCACAGCCGTTTTAAACTATCTAAAGCCTGATGCATGGATGCCTATTTTAGCGCTTATCGGCATTTGTCTTATTATGTTTGCAAAAAAAGCAAAGCATACTGATATGGGCACAATCCTTATGGGCTTTGCCGTGCTTATGGTCGGTATGACTCTTATGTCGGATTCCGTTTCAGGTCTTAAAGAAAGCCCTGAGTTTGCTAAGATTTTGTTACTTTTTAACAACCCGATTTTAGGTGTTTTAGTGGGCGCTGTTTTCACGGCTATCGTTCAGTCATCTTCGGCTTCTGTCGGTGTTTTACAGGCGCTTACCGTTACGGGTGCCATTTCGTACGGTACCGCTATGCCTATAGTTTTAGGTCAAAATATCGGTACCTGTATAACCGCTATGATTTCCTCTGTGAGCGCTAACAAAAACGGTAAAAGAGCGGCTGCTGTTCACTTGTATTTCAATATTATAGGCGTTGTTTTATGGCTTTTACTCTACTATGCTATAGGATTTATTTTAAGGGAAACGGGCGTAGTAGATATATTTACTTGGGCTAACAATACCGCTACAAATATGTGGGATATAGCAATAATTCACACGGTATTTAAGATAGTTTCGGTAGTGTTATTATGGCCGTTTACCAAGTCTCTCGAGAAACTCGCTTATCTCACCATTAAGGGTGACGATAAGAAGGGGGACAAGTTCACCGCTAAGCTTGATGAACGTCTGCTTAATACACCTTCGGTAGCACTTGGAAATGCTAAAATTGTATTGGCTCAAATGTCAACTCTTGCAACTACTTCGCTTAAAAAGTCACTATCACTCCTTGAAAACTTTGACCAAAAGAAAGCTGACGAAATAGCAAAGGAAGAAAAGCTGGTTGACCTTTACGAAGACGAGTTAGGTTCATACCTTGTTAAATTATCTTCAAGACCTTTGACCGAGCACGAGGGTGCCGACGTTACAAAATATCTCCATATGATAGGCGACTTTGAGCGAATTTCAGACCATGCCGTAAATATTATGGAGTCGGTTTTAGAGATGAAGGACAAGGGTGTCGTTTTCTCGGATTATGCTAAGGACGAGCTTAATATTATGCTCGCGGCATTAGATGAAATTCTCACTATAACCGATAAATCGTTTGCAAATTCTGATTATAAACAGGCTTCTCTCGTAGAGCCTTTGGAAGAGGTTATTGACAGTCTTCGCGACCAGATTAAATACCGTCACACCAAGAGACTTCAAAACAATCTTTGCTCTATTGAAAACGGATTTATATTGTCGGATATTATAACCAATCTTGAGCGTGTATCCGACCATTGCTCTAATATTGCAGGTTGCTTAATAGAAATAGGTCAAAAAGAAAAATTAGACCTTCACTCCTATCTGCACGATATTAAGCAGGACGACGAGTCCTATGCCGAAATGGAAAAACTCTATAAGCAAAAATACGCTCTTGCAGAAAAGTATATTTAAAAATTTAAAACAAAAACAAAAAATCACCTTTTTCGAAAGGTGATTTTTTTAATTTCCAAATCTATTTTTTCGGTCGTTTTTTAAGGAAAGACCAAAGGAGAATTATTATCTGACTAGGTATACCGATAATGTAAATAATGCTTGTGTTATGTCCTGCAAGAAGTAAGGAAAGATGTATGGATAAAATAGCCGTCCACATAAGTAACGAAATAATAAAATAGTTTACCTTCCTATTAAACCAGACGCTGTTTAAAACAAGCCAAACTATTGCAGAAGCAGGTATTGCATAGATAAAGGAAAGCCACACGTGCTGAGCATTTGGCCAGATAAGAGAAACTAAAATAAAGGAAAGCACGGCTAAAAACCAAACACAAAGTATGGATAAAAGCAGTATTACCCTGCGACTGTATTTGCGCGACTTCGCAAAACGCTTTTTAATTTCGTCGGGAGTGTGCGCCGTACGTACCAGGAAATCTAGCGTTACACCGAACAAATCTGCTATTTCCAAAAGCACGGTAACGTCGGGAATAGAATCTCCGTGTTCCCATTTAGAAACCGCCTTGTCGGAATAATTAAGCTTTTCCGCAAGTTCCAATTGGGTCATATTTGCAGCTTTTCTAAGCTCTGCAATATTGTGAGCAACAATATTTTTTATATCGTTCATTAAAAGTTCACCTTCTAATTTTTACAGCGTTTAGACATAATTATATACAAAAAACGGGTTGCTGTCAATAATTTGCTCCTTGATTTTGGCGGTGAATGTCGCACTTTTTTTAATTAATAAGATTAAGGCGAAAGCAAAATTTAAGGAGGTAAAAAATGATAGAAGCGCAAATACTTGAAAATCATAAAATAATGATTTCAAAAAATGCCGTATCGGATAGCGTGAAGTACGAAACTATAAGATTTCGTTTTCCGAAAGCGTGGGATACTTACGTAAAAACGGCAACCTTTAAAACAGAGGATTCTACCGTTTCGGTAGTCTTGCAAGAGGGAAATCCGCTTTGCGTATCCGAAAACGAATGCTACATACCGCACGAGGTTCTTACTTTTCCGGGCTTTAATCTTTCGGTGTTCGGCAACGAGGGTGATACTCTGGCTACCACCGCAAACGGCTTTGTAACGGTTATAAAAAGCGGTTACGAGGAGGGTGTCTCGCCAAAGGAACCCACACCCGATGAGTATTCGCAAATAATAACACTAATGACCGAGACAAAGGATATCGCACAGTCGGTAAGGGACGATGCCGATAATGGTCTCTTTAAGGGAGAAAAAGGCGAAAAGGGAGACTCCGGCAACGTACTTGCCGACCAAAAGTACAATCCGAAAAGTGAAAATGCACAAAGCGGTAAAGCGGTAGCCGAGGCTATAGCAGAGGCTTTAATAGGTGACGACTATTCTTTTAGTGAAATAAAAGGTCTTAACGTGACTCGTGTGCTCAGAGGCGAAAACGGCACGTATACCTTAACCCTTGATTTTATTTCAGGTCTTGAAGGTGAAATAATTTTAATCTTTGGCGACCAAGTTATCATCGGAGTTTCGGACAATACGGAATATTTAAACTCTATCGGCATTGAAGAGGGTAGCACTTACCAAATAAAAATTTCAAACGGTGCGGTAGAGTATATCGGTAAAATGATATACGGCGAAGCAGACAATTCGGGAATACACGTAGGCACAGAAGCACCACAAAATGAAAACGTACACGTGTGGCTTGATACTGATGACGAAAGCACACCCTTTTCGGTCAACGTTAGTGAGATAGACGGTGGGCACAGGGTATCTATTACCGACAATACGGGAACCAATTCTTTTGAAATTTTAAACGGAAAGGCAGGAGCGCCGGGATATTCACCTATAAAAGAAATAGATTATTGGACATCTGCCGACCAAGAAAGTATTGTGCAAGATGTTATCACCGCTTTAGGCACACCTATACTTGGTAGAGTTAATGATAAAAACGAAATTATTTTAACAGGTGTGACCGAAAACGGAAATTACACTTTGAAGTATGAAAATTCCGATGGTACGCAAACAACGATTGGAGCGCTTATTTTTGAGCCTGTGGTTAATTTGGCAGACCCAAACGGTTCTGAATGGATTGTGGGTCAGAGACTTAATTCAAGTGAAGCGCTTGTAGATTGTACGGGTTGCAATATATCTAACTATATTCCTTGTAAAGAGGGGGATGTAATTAGAGTCAAAGGTCTTAATATCTCCCACTATGATAATGGTAATACACGCAGTTATGTACGATACTACGCAGATAAGAATTCGACGTCTATTGCAGCTGAAGTACCTGCAGATAATACGGACTATTATGTTTGTTCCGGTGATGTATGGACGTTTACGATAAGAAGCGACCTTGCAAATGCTTCTAACATTAACTATGTGCGAGTATATGGCGATTTAATGAGTGGTTACACAAAAGATGATGTTGTTATTACAGTAAATCAGGTAATACAATAAGGCGGTGAAATTATGGCAAAGTACAAAGATTTCATTGTGGAAAATATAGCACCAAAAACTGCAAGAAGAATTGGAGTTTATACTCACAATGGAAATAGAATCGGCTTTATTCCGTTGGGTGACTTGGCATTCCCCAATATAGGAGTAAAACAGTATTCTTTCGGTGCCTTAGCTGATGTTCACATACCTGAAACCACCTCGCAAGTGGACCTCGAAAAAGCATTAGCTTACTTGAACTCCGCCAAAGATGTTGAATTTACTTGTATTTGTGGTGATTTAACGCAAGACGGCACGGATGAAAGTTTATTAAAATACAAAAGTTGTGTAGATGACTATTCACCGACCACACCTGTTTATGCGGTATTCGGTAACCACGATACTTGGCAAGGATTACATAACAACACAGAAAAATACACGGGTAAGCCACTTAACTACACTTTTACGCAAGGTGAAGATGTTTTTATAATGGTTGGGAACATAAGCGGTTATTCAGGTGATATAGGAACACTATTTACACAGGCAACGTTGCAATGGTTATATGAGCAATTAGAAGCAAACAGAAATAAAAGATGTTTTTTATTTCAACATATTCTTTCCACAAAAGGAAGCGGCGATGCTTATGGTGTTTATCCGCATACTAAATTAAGCGGAAAAGAAGCAACCGTTTTCCAAAGCCTTTTATCGCATTATAAAAATGCAATATGGTTTCACGGTCATTCGCATTTTAAATTTTATTTACAACAAGGCTCTAATACCGCAAATATTAGTAAATATTTTGGTGTGTGGGATGTTCATATTCCATCATTGGCAATCCCAAGAGATGTAAACGGAAGTGGTTATTCTACTATTTACGAAGAAAGTGAGGGTTATGTTGTAGATGTTTATGAAAACGGCATACACCTGCGAGGCATCGATTTTGTTAAGGATAAGTTTCTACCAATAGCAAGTTATTGGTTAGATACAACACTGCAAACAATACCTGAAAAAACCTATGTGGATACCACAGGTACAATTACAATATAAAAAATCAAAGGAGGAATAAACTATGCCGACACTTAAAATTAAAGACAAAAACGGAAATTGGGTGACAGTAAACGTTTTAAAAGGCGTTACCGACCAAACCTATAATCCCGAAAGCGATAACGCACAAAGCGGTATTGCGGTAGCAGAGGCTTTGGAAAATTGCGCAAGTGTTATAAAGAACACAAAAAGCGGTAACATAGTAACAATGAACGATGTATCACCTGCCCAACATAGTTTAGATATTAAATTAAATGCAACTATTGAAGTTTTGGATTATGCAAAGCTTACGTCCACCAGCTCATTCTTTGTTGGTGAGTCTGTGATAAGGTTAACTAATTCGGGTGAAGGTTTTACCAACGAAACTTTAAGCGAGTTATGCCCTGAGTTAAAAGAGGGTGATATTGTAACAATAAAGTGGCAATCGCCCGACGATGACTACAGGTATGTGGCTTTGGTTGGTGCAGCTTTTATCTCATCTTCAAACGATGGAATTTATTATTGCAGAAAATATGCTGTAACCGAGGTAAGTTTAAATAATCAAGTTGAAATTTCAGGTTTAACGGGTACTATAAGCAACCTTAGTATTACAATTGAAAATACAGAGATAGATTTTTCAAGTGTTAAGGTTAGCAGATACGAAAAGAATTTAATACCTTATCCGTATGACTATACGACTACCGAATGGGCAGGAGTCACCTATGCAGATAACGGGGACGGTACCATAACAGTTAGCGGTACTGCCACGGGCTATAGTGATTATTTATTTAAAAAAATTAATATAAGGCCCAATACCCAATATTGCTATAGTGGTTTTGAAAATACAAAAAATATTGTTGGTTTACTAAATTTAATAGATGCCAATGGCAAAACAATAGCAACCTTAACTGCTGATCCTATGTACGAAAGTCAAAAAAAGATTACATTTAATTCTGCCGAATACCCACAAGTGGTATCTGTGCAGATAGGAATTAAAAGAAAAAACAATGATGTAACAAGTGGAACAATCTATCCACAATTAGAAATAGGTTTAAATCCTACTGAGTATGAGCCATATAAAGAGCCTCAAACAGTAACCTCAAACGAGGATGGAATTGTAACAGGTTTAAAGAGTATATCACCTAATATGACGCTTTTAACCGATACAAATGGTGTAATAATCAACACTACCTACAATGTTGATACCAAAACTTATATAGACCGAAAATTTGCCGAACTTTCACAGGCACTACTTAATTTATAGGAGGAAATTTAAATGTTTAACACAGTAAAAAACGTTTTATCACAGGGCGGTTATAACCTAACCGACATACTGGGAAAGATTGAAATTTTATGGGTAAAGGGCAAACTGACCGACGAGCAACAAAAAGAACTTATAGCCCTTGCAAGAGACGGTGCAAAACCTAAAAACAGCATCGACGTTCTTGCAAAACTTGATGAGCTTGAAAAGAGAATAAGAGCATTAGAGGGCGACGGCGACAATTCGGACGAGCAAACCTATTTAGAGTTTGAAAACGGAATGTGGTACTACACAGGCGACAAGGTTTCGTTTGAGGGCGAAACTTATATTTGCACAGCGCCTGAAGGACAGGTTTGCGTATGGTCGCCTAAGGACTTCCCTGAATATTGGGAAAAGCAGTAGATTAATCTTAAACAGATAAAACGAGACGATTTTAAAGGTTTAAAAAGCGTTATCTACAGAGCGTGGCAATATGAATTTTCAGCTTGGGTTTGTTCTTGCTAACCACAAACCTGACAATACAATAATAATTTAGGAAAAGCAGACCAAAAAAGTCTGCTTTTTCTGCTTATTTTGTGTGATTTTTCAGTCTAAAAAGAGTTGATTTTGTTGACCTGTAATGCTATAATATAATAGATTAAAATATTATGGGGTTTTATGGCTTTATAATAGCTTTAAAAACGAAAAAAATTAAAAGCAAAGGGGAACAACTATGAACAAAATTACCATAATAGGCTCAGGTAACGTAGGCTCTACAATTGCTTACACAATAGCGGTTATGGGTCTTGCTTCCGAAATCGTAATGATTGATATTAATCAGGAAAAATCTTCGGGCGAGGCACTCGATATCAGACAGGGTATTCCTTTCTGCAATCCTGCGTCCATCTATGCCGGCGCTTATGCGGACGCCAAAGATTCAGATATCGTAGTAATTACCTCGGGTGTTGCAAGAAAACCCGGTCAATCAAGACTTGACCTTACGCAAACAAACGTAAATATCTTAAAGCAAATTGCTAAAGAAATCGTTAGATTTGCCCCCGATGCTACATACATAATCGTTAGTAACCCTGTTGATATTCTAACCTATGTTTTCAATAAAATATCCGGCATTCCTGAGGAGCGTATAATCGGCTCGGGCACTATTCTTGATACAGCCCGTCTTAGAGCGCGTGTTGCAGAGTATTACGACGTTAACCAAAAGAACGTTCACGCTTACGTGCTCGGCGAACACGGAGACTCGGCATTTATGCCTTGGTCTATTGCAAATATCTCCAACGTTCCGATAGAAGATTACAGAAACGCGCTTGTTAATGCACAAAATTATCCCGAGTTTGACCACGCCGAAGTTGAAAACTACGTTCGCAAATCGGGTGCCCGTGTTATCGAGCGAAAGGGCGCTACCTATTACGCCGTATCTATGTCGGTTTGCCATATTTGTAAATGCATACTTAGCGGTATTGATACCACTCTTACCGTTTCAACCATGCTTCACGGCGAATACGGAATTGACGACGTTTGCCTGAGCCTCCTTAACGTAGTAGGAAGCAAGGGCGCACACAGTAAGGTGCTGTTGCCACTTAATCAGCATGAGGTTAAGGAGTTGCACAACAGCGCTAACTGCTTAAAGGAAATAATTAAAGGTATTAAAATCTGAGAGAAAGGTTGAAAATTTAATGGAATATCGTATTGAACATGACTCAATGGGAGAAATGAAGGTTCCCGCTGACCGTCTTTGGGCGGCACAGACACAAAGAAGCCACGAAAACTTTGAAATCGGTGTTGACATCGAAACAATGCCAAAGGAAATTATTCACGCTTTCGGCATTTTAAAGAAGGCTGCGGCTATCACAAACCACGCACTTCGTCCTGAAAAGATGACCGATGAAAAGTTAGAGGCTATAAAGGCGGCTTGTGACGAGATTATGGAAGGCAAGTTAAACGGCCATTTCCCACTCGTAGTTTGGCAGACAGGCTCGGGCACACAGTCTAATATGAACTCTAACGAGGTTATCGCAAACCGCGGTAATCAGATTGCAGGTAAAAAACTTTTACATCCTAACGACGACTCAAATATGAGCCAGTCATCAAACGATACCTTCCCAACCGCTATGCACATTGCGGCAGTTTTAATTCTTGAGGATAAGTTGATCCCTGCTGTAGAAACCTTAATCGACACCTTCAAGAGATTAGAACAGGAAAACGAAGGCATCGTAAAGAGCGGTAGAACACATTTACAGGATGCTACTCCTATTAAGTTCTCTCAGGAAATAAGCGGTTGGCGTTCAAGTCTTGAAAAAGACGTTGAATTAATAAAGCGTTCTATTGACCCGTTAAGAGAATTAGCGCTAGGTGGTACCGCAGTAGGTACAGGTCTTAATGCACCGGCCGGTTTTGATACAGGCGTTGCCGAAGAGGTATCAAAAATCACAGGCAAGAAGTTTGTTACAGCTTCTAACAAGTTCCACGCGCTAACCTCTAAGGACGAGCTTGTATTTGCACACGGTGCTATTAAGGCACTCGCTTGTGATATGATGAAGATTGCAAACGACGTTCGTTGGTTGGCATCAGGTCCGCGTGATGGTCTTGGCGAAATCTTTATTCCTGAAAACGAGCCAGGCTCATCAATTATGCCCGGTAAGGTAAACCCAACACAGTGCGAGGCTGTAACAATGGTTGCGGTTCAGGTAATGGGTAACGACGTTGCGGTTAGCATGGCGGCTTCTCAGGGTAACTTCGAGCTTAACGTGTTTATGCCTGTTTGTATTTATAATTTCCTACAGTCAGCACGTCTTTTAGCAGAGGCTATAGTATCGTTCAATAAGAACTGTGCAGTAGGCATTAAGGCAAACAAAGAAAAGATGCATCACAATTTGCATAACTCTTTGATGCTTGTAACCGCGCTCAACCCATATATCGGTTATGAGAATGCGGCTAAAACTGCTAAAAAGGCTTATAAAGATAACATTTCTCTTAAAGAGGCTTGTGTAGAACTCGGCTTCTTAACAGCAGAAAAATTCGATGAGGTCTTCCATCCTGAACAGATGGCATAAATCGGAGGTATTTTGATGAAGGTTAGTTATTTCCCCGGATGCACCCTGAAAAATAAGGCTAAAGACCTTGACTTGTATTCATATAAGTCGGCTGCGGCTTTGGGTGTAACTTTGGAAGAAATTGAAAACTGGCAGTGCTGCGGCGGTGTTTTTACAACTGCTAACGATGAGGTCGCCACAAAGCTTTCTTCCGTTCGTGCTTTAAAGTGCGCAAATGATAAAAATCAGCCGCTGGTTACAGTTTGTTCTGCTTGTCACAACGTTATAAAGCAGACAAATCACGTAATGCAGACTAACAGCGCGTTTGCCTATAAGGTTAACAGATATATGGGCGCTGACGGTGGTTATGCAGGTGAAACCGAGGTTTTACATTTTCTCGAATTACTTAGAGATAAGATAGGCTTTGACACTGTAAAGGAAAAGGTTGTAAACACCTTAAAGGGCAAAAAGATTGCCGCTTACTATGGCTGTCTGCTTCTTCGCCCTAACAGTGTAATGCGTATGGACGACCCTGAAAATCCAACCATTATGGAGGATTTCATTCGCGCTTTAGGTGCTGAGGCTGTAGTGTACGCAAGAAGAAACGAATGTTGCGGCGGCTATATCTCGGTTGAAAGCCCCGAGGCCGCTAAACGCAACAGCAATAATATCATAACTAACGCAAAGGCTAATGGTGCTGAAATGATTATAACCGCCTGTCCTCTTTGTAAGTATAATCTTGTAAAGAACGGTGCAGATATTCCTGTGGTTTACTTCACAGAACTTTTGGCAGAAGCCCTTGGCGTAAAGGAGGATACAAATGAATAACAAGTATCTCCAAGAAGAAATTATAAGAATAAGCGGCGTAAACGTTAGAAAGTGTATGCGTTGCGGTAAGTGCTCTGCAACCTGTCCTGCATACGATGAGATGGAATACCATCCGCATCAATTCGTAAATATGGTTGAAAACGGAGATATAGAGCCACTTCTAAATTCCGAATCACTATACAAATGTCTTTCCTGCTTCGCTTGTATCGAAAGATGTCCCAGAGGTGTTGAACCCGCAAAGGTTGTTGAGGCAGTAAGACTCGCAGTGGTTAGACGACAGGGCGCAAACCGTATGACTGCAGACAGTGTTCCGTCTATGGTAGACGAGGATACACCGCAGCAGTTATTGGTTAGCGCATTCAGAAAATACACTAAGTAAGGAGGAAGAGATAAATGCAAAGAGTTGGCGTTTTTGTATGTTGGTGCGGTAGTAATATCGCGGCAACGGTCGACGTTAAAGCAGTAGCCGAGGCGCTAAAGAATGAGCCGGGCGTTGTCTTTTCCGCCGATTATCAGTATATGTGCTCTCAGGCAGGTCAGGATATGATTAAGAATGCCATCAAGGAGCACAAGCTAACAAGTATAGTAGTATGCTCTTGCTCACCGAGAATGCACGAGGCTACCTTCCGCAAAACTGCGGCGGCAGCAGGACTCAATCCTTATATGGTTGAGATTGCAAACATTCGTGAGCAGTGCTCTTGGGTACATAAGGAAATATTCACAGGTACCGAAAAGGCTATTATTTTAGGTAAAGCGGCTGTGGCTAAGGTAAACCTTAACACACCTCTAACACCGGGCGAATCACCAGTTACCAAACGAGCTCTCGTAATAGGCGGCGGTATTGCAGGTATTCAAACAGCACTTGATATTGCCGATGCAGGTTTCCCCGTAGATATAGTTGAGAAGAAGCCTACCATTGGCGGTAAAATGGCTCAGCTTGATAAAACCTTCCCAACACTTGACTGTGCGGCTTGTATACTCACACCTAAAATGGTTGACGTTGCACAAAACGATAAAATCCGCATCTTCTCTTACAGTGAGGTTACTGAAGTACAAGGCTTCGTAGGTAACTTTGAGGTAACTATAAAGAAGAATGCAAGATATGTTAAGGAAGATATCTGTACAGGTTGCGGTCTTTGTGTAGAAAAGTGCCCAATGAAGAAAATTCCTAACGAGTTTAATCTCGGCATGGATAACCGCCCTGCAATTTACATTCCTTTTGCTCAGGCAGTTCCGAAGGTTGCAACCATTGACCCTAACGCTTGTAATATGCTTAAAAACGGCAAGTGCGGTGTTTGCTCTAAGGTTTGTGCCGCAGGTGCTATTGATTATACTCAAAAGGATGAATACATTGAGGAGAAATACGGTGCAATAGTTGTAGCAACAGGCTTTAATCCAATTAGTATGGATAAGTTTGACGAGTTTGCCTACAATCAGTCAAAGGACGTTATTACCTCGCTCGAATTTGAGCGTCTTACCAACGCCGCAGGTCCATCTGCAGGTAAGCTAATCCGTCCTTCCGATGGTAAGCATCCTCACACAATAGTATTTGTTCAGTGCGTAGGCTCACGTTGCGAAAATTGCGCAGAAAAGGGTAAGGAATACTGCTCTAAAATCTGCTGTATGTACACCGCTAAGCACGCAATGTTAACAAGAGATAAATACCCCGATACCGAGGTTTACGTGTTCTATATCGATGTTAGAACTCCCGGTAAGAACTTCGACGAGTTCTACCGCAGAGCAGTTGAGGAATATGGCGTTAAGTATATCAAGGGTATGGTTGGTAAGGTAGTGCCCGAGGGCGATAAGCTAAAGGTTCAGGCTTCCGATCTTATATCTAATAAACAACTTCATATTGATGCTGACCTAGTAGTTTTAGCTGCCGCTATCGAGCCTGATAAATCAGCTCGTCCACTGGCTACAATGCTTACTGCCAGTATGGATACAAATGATTTCTTCACCGAAGCCCATCCGAAGCTTCGTCCTGTAGAGAGCCCAACGGCTGGTGTGTTCCTATCAGGTGCATGTCAAGGACCTAAGGATATTCCTGAAACAGTATCTCAGGCAGGTGCCGCTGCTTCTAAGGTTATCGGTCTACTTGCTAAAGATAAGCTAACAGGTAACCCCTGTGTTGCAAACTCTAACGAGCTTATGTGTAACGGTTGCTCGTCTTGTGCAAACGTTTGTCCTTACGGCGCTATTACTTACGAGGATAAGGAATTCCGTATGCCTGACAGAACAACTAAACTTAGAAGAGTAGCGGTTGTAAATCCTGCAGTTTGTCAGGGCTGCGGCGCTTGTACCGTTACCTGTCCTTCAGGTGCTATGGACCTAAAGGGCTTCCAAAACTCACAAATTATGGCGGAGGTTGACGCAATATGCAAGTAAATGAATATAAGCCTTTAATCGTTGCATTTTGCTGCAACTGGTGTTCTTATGCAGGTGCCGACCTTGCGGGTAACAACCGTTTGGCTTATCCTGCAGACGTAAAAATTATCCGCGTTCCTTGCTCGTGCAGAGTAAACCCAATGTTTATTTTACGTGCATTTCAGCGCGGAGCAGACGGTGTAATTATCTGCGGTTGCCATCCGGGTGACTGTCATTACACCTCAGGTAACTATTATACCCGTCGCCGTATGGCAGCCCTTTTCTCAATGCTTGACTACTTAGGTATTGAAAAAGAGCGCACCCGTGTTGAATGGGTATCTGCGGCTGAGGGTGCAAAGTTTGCCGCTACTATGAATGATTTCGTAAGCACCGTAAAGGCACTTGGCGAAAACAAGAGATTGGAGGACTTAAGATGCAAAAAATAACTCGTGAACAGTTAATAAGCAAGGCATCAGAACTCCTATCGCTCGGAACAGTTTCCGCAGTGCTCGGTTGGGGAATAGGGGAGTTTGATTACGACGTAACCCCTAAAATGTTCGGCTCTGTAGAAGAACTCGAAAGCGGCTTTGTTTTCAACGATTTCTGCGGCGCTAACTTCTCAAAATACCTTGTTGCAAAAACTACCAAGGTAGAGGGAAAAATACTTGTTTTCTTAAAGCCCTGCGATACCTACAGCTTTAATCAGCTTTTAACCGAACATCGTTTTGACAGAGAAAAGGTTTACGTTGTGGGTATTCCTTGCGAGGGAATGGCTGATATTTCGAAGGTTAAGGCAATTTGCGGTGACGGTATCGTTGCTATCGGTTCAAACGGTGATAAAATGACCGTTACAACCCTTTATGACGATAAGCCTGTAGTTATAGACGCTAAAGACGTTTTAGCCGAGCGTTGTATTAACTGCAAGAGCAAAAAGCTGGTAGCGTATGACGAATTGTTGGGTGAAGACGGTGACGTAATTGATTCTAACCGTTTTGACGAGGTAGCAAGACTTGAAAGTATGACTGCCGACGAGCGCTTTGCTTTCTGGCAGAACGAATTATCACGCTGTATTCGTTGTAATGCCTGTCGCGATGCTTGTCCTGCTTGTACCTGTGAAAAGTGCGTTTTTGACAATCCGAATTCGGGTGTTGAAAATAAATCACCTGCAAACAGCTTTGAGGAAAAATTATTCCACATTATAAGAGCCTTCCACGTAGCAGGTCGCTGTACCGACTGCGGCGAATGTTCAAGAGTTTGTCCGCAAAATATTCCGCTCCACCTTTTAAACCGCAAGTTTATTAAGGATATGAACGAATTTTACGGTGAATATCAGGCAGGTGCCGAGGTAGGCTCCCGTGCTCCGCTTGTAAGCTATACCACCGAGGACCTAGAGCCCGGCGAGGTTTTTGACAGGAGGGAAAATGATGCGTAAATGTTCTCTTGAAAAGTTAAACCTCATTTTTGCAGAAATTGCAAAGAATGCAGACCTTTATCTGCCACAAGACCTATCCGACGGCAGTGCCGCATATAAAAAATGGGAAGAGGGTGTAGAGTACAGTAACGCTCTAAACACAGTAAGAAGCCCTAAGGATTTCTTCTTCCCACAAACCGAGGATTTAATGAAATTTAAAACCGAGGGTAAAAAGATAGAGGTCATTGATACAAGAAACGCACTTGACGATTTTGTTATCTTTGGCGTCAGAGCTTGTGACGTAAAGAGCTTCGAGGTTTTAGATAGGGTGTTCTTAAGTGAACCTGTTGACAGCTTCTATGCGCTAAGAAGAAGCCACGGCGTAATAATTTCTATGGCGTGTTCTAGACCTTCAGAAACCTGCTTCTGCAAGACCTTCGGCATAGACCCTGCAAATCCACAGGGCGATATATCTGCTTACAAAACCGAAACCGAAATTTTCTTTGAGGCAAATACCGAGAAGGGCAAAGACCTCCTTGATAAAATATCTGCTTTAACCGAGGAGTGCGATGATACTACTGTTACCGCACAAAAAGAGCAGATAAACAAGATTATGGATAAATTACCGCTAAAAGACCTTACAACCGACGGATTTGGCGGCGGTAAAACAGGCGAGTTATTCGACCTACCCGAGTGGGATGAGTTATCCGAGGCTTGTCTTGGTTGCGGTACCTGTACCTTTGTATGTCCTACCTGTCAGTGCTACGATATAAAGGACTTTAACACAGGCAACGGAGTAATCCGTTTCAGATGTTGGGACTCTTGTATGTATTCCGACTTTACCAAAATGGCACACGGCAACAACCGTCTGTCACAAAAGGAACGTTTCCGTCAGAGATTTATGCACAAATTAGTATATTATCCTGAAAACAACGAGGGAATGTTCAGCTGTGTAGGTTGCGGACGTTGTCTTGCAAAGTGCCCTATATCAATGAATATTGTAAAAGTAATGAAAAAGATTGGAGGAAGAAAAGGTGAATAATATTAACGATACTTTAATTCCAAAAATCGGTGTCATTACCGACGTTCGAATTGATACTCCCGATATTAAAACCTTCAGGGTTGTAACTCCTGACGGTAAAAAAGCCTTCGATCATATGCCTGGTCAGTGTGCAATGCTCTCGGTTCCGGGCGTAGGCGAAGCAATGTTTTCTATTACCTCCTCACCTACAAACGAGGAATATATGGAATTTTCCATTAAGAAGTGCGGCTGTGTAACCGAATGGTTGCATCAGGCAGAACCCGGTCAGCAGATTACCATTCGCGGACCTTACGGCAAAAACTTCCCTGTAGATGACGTGTTTAAGGGTAAAGACCTGTTGTTTATCGCAGGCGGTGTTGGTTTGGCGCCTCTTCGCTCGGTAATCAACTATTGCCGTCACTACCGCGACCGTTACGGTAAAATTGATATCGTTTACGGCTCACGCAGTAAGGACGATTTGCTAGACTATAAAGAGATTATCGAAGAATGGTCAACCGACGCGGGTGTTAACGTGCATCTTACCATTGATAATGCTCAAGAGGGTTGGGACGGACACGTAGGCTTTGTTCCTAACTATGTTAAAGAGCTAGGCTTTGATACTAATAAGATAGCGGTTTTATGCGGTCCTCCGATTATGATTAAGTTTACGCTTGACGGACTTTGCAGTATCGGATTTGATAAGACAAACATTTACACAACACTTGAGCTTCGTATGAAGTGTGGCTTTGGAAAGTGCGGCAGATGTAACGTTGGCGCTAAGTATGTTTGTAAAGACGGTCCGGTTTTCCGCTGTGATGAGTTAGATGAACTCCCAAGTGAGTATTAAGCAAACACGAACAGTCCCAATCTGCCTAAAACGGCATACTTTTGGCGCTTTTCGGTTTGTCATCGTCCGTAGGCGTTAGCCTTACGAACTCTTTCGCACCAAAAATCACACAAAATTCTACTCGTTTTAGGTCGTAGAATTTTAAAGTGGAGAATTTTTGGCTGTGCGAGGCATAAACGCAGTTAATCCTGACGGATTAACGAGTATTTTAACAAAGCAAAGACGAAAATTATACCTTTAAAATCAGGTTCGGACTATTCGTGTTTGCTTAAGGAGATAAAATTATGGAAAATATGGTAAATATTTACCTTTACGGTAAAAAATATGAGGTTCCTTCAAGCCTTACTATTATGAATGCCATGGAATACGCAGGCTATCAATTAGTTCGCGGTGTTGGTTGCCGTTGCGGCTTCTGCGGTGCGTGTGCTACGATATATCGTATCAAGGGTCAGCAAGAGCTTAAAACCTGTCTTGCTTGTCAAACAAAGGTTGAGGACAATATGTATATTGCAACCCTTCCTTTCTTCCCACTAATCAAACAGCCCTATGAGCTTGAAAACGTTAAGCCCACAGAGCAGATTATGATGCAGCTTTATCCTGAGGTTTATGCTTGTATCGGTTGTAACGCTTGTACAAAGGCTTGTACTCAGGAACTTAACGTTATGCAGTACATAGCTTATGCACAGCGCGGTGACTTTGAAAAGTGTGCCGAAGAGTCTTTTGACTGTGTAATGTGCGGTGTTTGTTCCTCACGTTGCCCTGCCGGTATTTCTCATCCACAGGTAGGACTACTGGCGCGTCGTCTTAACGGCAAGTATCTGGCACCTGAAACACAGCACCTTTTAGAGCGTGTAGCCGAGATTGAAAACGGCGGTTGCGAAGCAGACCTTCAGGAAATTATGAAGAAAACTGCCGAGGAACTTAAAGAAATGTATAACAATCGTGATTTTGAGAAATAAGGAGGTGCGAGGATATGTATACTAAAGAACAATTAGAATCAATAAAAAAGGTTGAGGCGACCCGTGAGGAACGTCTTAAACAGATTTTAGCAGGCAATCATCCAAGACGTATGACAGCCGAAGAAAAGGATCAGGTTTTACTTGAAAACCATCCCGACCACATAAAGTCGCAGTTTGCCGAGCTTAAAATCGGTCCTAACAAGGGTGAAAAAGTGCCGATTGAACTAGCACAAACTCTACAAGCAAACCCTAGAATTAATCCTAAGGATATAGACCTTACAAAGTTTGATTACGACGTTGACGTTTTGGTTATCGGTGGCGGCGGTGCAGGCTCTGCGGCTGCTATTATGGCACACGAAAACGGTGCTAACGTTATGATAGTAACCAAGCTTCGTCACGGCGATGCTAATACAATGATGGCTGAAGGCGGTATTCAGGCGGCTGATAAGCCAAACGATAGCCCTGCTCAGCATTATCTTGACGTTATGGGTGGCGGTCACTTTAAGAACGTTCCTGAACTCGTTTATAAGCTCGTAAACGATGCTCCTATTTGCATTAAGTGGCTAAACGACCTCGGCGTTATGTTTGATAAGGAAGCCGACGGCACAATGGTTACCACCCACGGCGGCGGTACATCCCGTAAGCGTATGCACGCTTGTAAGGACTATTCAGGCGCTGAAATTATGAGAGTATTGCGTGATGAGGTTCAAAACCGCAGTATTCCTGTTGTTGATTTCACAGCGGCTATTGAAATTATCAAGGACGAAAACGGTAAGGCAGCAGGTGCTGTTCTTATGAATATGGAAACCAAGGAAATCCTTATCGCACGTGCAAAGACAGTTGTTATTGCAACGGGCGGTGCAGGTCGTATGCACTATCAGGGCTTCCCAACCTCTAACCACTACGGCGCTACTGCTGACGGCTTAGTTTTAGCCTACCGTGCAGGTGCACCACTGCTTTATGCTTACACGTTACAGTACCACCCAACAGGTGCGGCATATCCTTCACAGATTTTCGGCGCACTGGTTACAGAAAAGGTTCGTTCAATTGGCGCTCAGCTTATTAACTCTGACGGTGAAGCATTTATGTATCCTCTTGAAACCCGTGACGTTTGCGCTTCTTCGGTTATCAGAGAATGTCGCAAGGGTAAGGGTATTGATACCTTTAACGGCGGTCAGGGTATTTGGCTTGACTCCCCGATGATTGAAATGCTTCACGGTGAAGGCACAATTGAAAAGAGAATTCCTGCTATGATGCGTATGTACCTTAAATACGGTATTGATATGCGTAAGCAGCCTATCCTTATTTACCCAACACTTCACTATCAAAACGGCGGTATCAAGATAGCTAAAAACGGTATGTCAGACGTTGAAAACCTCTTTGTTGCAGGTGGGGCTGTTGGAGGTATCCACGGCGAAAATCGTCTTATGGGTAACTCATTGCTTGATATCATCGTATTTGGTAGAAATGCCGGTGTAAACGCTGCCGCTGCCGCTAAAAATACAAAGGCTAGTGACAAGTTAAATCTTAATCACGTTGAAAGCTTTAAGAAGGAAATGGCAGATGCCGGTATTGTAACCGACGCTGTTTCTCCAAAACTTATTCCTAACTATACTAAGCAAAAGGATTTTTAATGGAGGAATAGTAGTATGAAATTTTTTGGAGGAGTAATATCGGTCAACGATATTTATACCTTATTGTTCGTAGTTTTCGGTGTTTTGCTTGTAGGCTATGCTTTGGGCAGAATTACCGTAAAGGGTGTATCCTTAGGTGATGCAGGCGTATTTATCATTGCATTGCTTGTTGGTGCGTTGTGCTTTAGCATGACGGCTGACGGTCTAGTATTTAGTGCCTCTGCAAAACCCTATGATTACAAATCGGCAATGAAACTAATAGAGGGCTTAGGTCTTGTTTTATTCGTTACTTCTGTAGGTTATATTGCTGGACCAAAATTCTTCGGCAACTTTAAGAAGAACTTTAAATCATACGTGCTTTTAGGTATTGTTATAATCCTTGCAGGCGGTCTAGCTGCTGTGGCTTGTATCTATGCGGGCGAATTGTTCGGTTATGGTGCTAATATAGAAAGCCAAGACGGATTTGTAGCTATGATTGTAGGTTTGCTTTCAGGTTCTTTAACCTCTACACCTGCTTTTTCCGCCGCAAAAGCTACGGTTGACCCTGCTTATGAAGGCTTGGTATCCGTAGGTCACGGTATTGCATATATTTTCGGTGTTGTAGGCGTTGTATTGTTTGTTCAGCTGATACCTAAGCTTTCTAAGGCTAATATGGAAGAAGAGAGAGCAAAGCTAGTTATCAAGTCTGACAAAGAAGAGAAAAAGAGCGTAAAGAAACTCTTTGAGCTTGACCATATGGGCGTTGCCGGATTTTCTTTAGCGGCTATTTTAGGTGTGCTTATCGGCAATATTAAAATTCCGTTGTCATCAGACGGTCTTTCTGGCACCTGCTTCTCTTTAACAGCAACAGGCGGTTGTTTGCTAATGAGCCTTGTTTTAGGTCACTTCGGCAGAATCGGCAGCATAGGTATTATGCCTGCACAAAGCACCTTGAAGTTGTTCCGCGAATTAGGCTTGGTATTATTCTTAGTTGGCGCCGGTATACCGGGCGGTGCAGAATTTGTTGCAAACTTTGACCCAATGTACTTTGTTTACGGTATCGTTATGACAATAGTTCCTATGATTATAGGCTTCCTTTTTGCAAAGTACGTTTTGAAGCTAAGCCTCTTAAACAACCTAGGTTCTATCACAGGCGGTATGACAAGTACCCCTGCTCTCGGAACACTAATTGGTGTTGCAGGAACCGAGGACGTTGCCGCTGCGTATGCCGCAACATATCCGATAGCACTTATAGCGGTTGTACTGGTTTCGCAGTTTTTAATCATATTGTTTTAGTTAGTGAAATTTAACCATAAATTAAAGAGCGTGAGAATTTTCTCACGCTCTTTTTTTGTTAAAAGTTACAATTATTAAAGCTGTTTTTCTCGTTGACAATATTGCTTTAAAGTGGTATTATTTATTATGTATATTATATAATGTTATAATTATGACTTAATGATTGTATTATAAAGATTGGAATTGGTGTTATGAACATTCCTTTTTCTCCACCGGACGTATCACAACTTGAAATTGATGCTGTATCAGAGGCTTTAAGTTCAGGTTGGATTACTACAGGTCCGCGCACAAAAAAACTTGAAAAGTTAATAGCGGAATACGTTGGTACGAACCGTTGTGTCTGCCTTAATTCTCAAACAGCCTGTGCCGAAATGGCTTTAAGGCTTTTAGGAGTTAAGCAGGGCGACGAGGTAATAGTTCCTGCTTATACTTATACAGCTACTGCGTCTGTGGTTTGTCATGTTGGCGCAACACCTGTGATGATAGATTGTGCCCAAGATAGTTTTGAAATGGATTATGATGCAGTAGAAGCGGCTATAACTAAAAAAACTAAGGCTATTATACCCGTAGACCTTGGCGGTATACCTTGTGATTACGAAAGACTTTTTAAAATCGCAGAGGCTAAAAAGAATTTGTTTTGCCCCGAGGGTAAAATACAAGAGGCGCTTGGCAGAGTAGTTATTATGGCAGATACAGCACATTCCTTCGGTGCTGAGCGTAAAGGTGTTATGGCGGGTAACATAGCAGATTTTTCATCATTTTCTTTTCACGCTGTAAAGAATTTTACAACTGCCGAGGGCGGAGCGCTCACCTGGAGGCCTATTGAGGGAATAGATGATGAAGAAATTTATAAACAGCTTCAGCTTTTCAGCCTTCACGGTCAAAATAAGGACGCTCTTGCAAAGGCGCAGCTTGGCTCTTGGGAATACGATATAGTGGGAACCTGGTACAAATGCAATATGACCGATATTGCCGCTGCTATTGGACTTGCACAGCTTGAGAGATATGACGCTTTGCTTAAGCGAAGAAAAGAAATAATTGAGCAATATGATAAAGCCTTTAAACCATTAGGCATTGAGGTCTTGCCACATTATACCGAAAAGTATTCTTCCTCGGGACATCTTTATTTAACAAGGATTCCAAATATTACTCCTGAGCAAAGAAATGAGATAATCGTAAAAATGGCAGAGCAGGGAATTTCCTGTAACATTCATTATAAGCCTCTTCCTATGCACACAGCATATAAGAACTTAGGCTTCGATATAAAAAATTATCCTAACGCATATAACCATTTTGCCAATGAAATATCACTTCCATTACATACAAGATTAACCGATGAGGAAATAGAGTATGTAATCGAAAAATATATAGAGATTGTAGGTAAATACATATAATGCTTTTAAAAAAATGGGAAGATTTTCCTGAAAATTTAAAAACTGATGCAGTTTATGAATATTATAAAATTTTGAGTAAAAAGAAATTAGGCATCGTTTTTAAGAGAATTTTTGATGTAGTAGTTTCCTCCGTTTTGCTTGTATTACTCTCTCCGGTATTTCTCTTTTTAGCTATTGCTATTAAGGTTGAATCAGAAGGTCCCGTGTTTTACCGCCAGATAAGAGTTACACAGTACGGCAAACAATTTAAAGTCTTTAAATTCAGAACTATGGTTGTAAACGCTGACAAGATAGGAACGCTTATCACGCTGGATAACGACTCGCGAGTTACAAAAGTAGGAAAATTTATTCGTAAGTTCAGATTAGACGAGATAAGTCAACTTATCGATGTTTTCAGAGGGAAAATGACCTTTGTAGGAACCAGACCTGAGGTACCAAAGTATGTAGAGCAATATAACGACGAAATGTTGGCTACCTTGCTACTGCCTGCGGGAGTTACTTCGATGGCAAGTATTTATTACAAAGACGAAGGCGAACTACTTGATAATTCAACCGACCCTGAAGAAACCTACGTGAATGATATCCTACCCGCTAAAATGTATTACAATCTTAAATCAATTAAAGAATTTGGGTTTTTTAGGGATGTTAAGATTATGTTTATGACCGTCCTTGCAGTGCTGGGTAAGGAATATGTAGATGAATATAAAATTCCTGAAAGAGAGTTGGCTGAACCAAAGGTGTGATTTTAGCTGAGCAGTTTCTTGCAGGTCAGGAAAATTTATGATACGAATAAAGAGATGAGAATGGTATGGGTGAAATTATAGTTTCGGTGGTAATGCCGCTTTACAACGAAGAAAAATATATTGAAAAATGTATAGATTCTCTTTTGTTGCAAGATTATCCTATCGAAAAGATGGAATGGATTTTTGTTGATGGCTGTTCTAATGATAAAACCGTCGAGCTAATAAGCAATTATAAGAATAAATTCCCCGAGCTAATAAAGATATTAAACAATCCTCAAAAAATTGTTCCTTATGCCATGAATATTGGTATTAAAGCCTCTTGCGGCAAATATATCGTCCGTTTAGATGCTCACGCAGACTATGCGGAAAATTATATTTCAAGATGTGTTTATTATTTAGAAAATACCGATGCCGAAAATGTTGGTGGTGTTGCTGAAACAAAATCAAGTGGTTTTATGGGTAATGCTGTTGCAAAAATGCTCTCTTCAAAATTCGGTGTTGGCAATTCTCAATTCAGAACAAACGGCGAAAGCGGATATGTGGATACTGTGCCTTTTGGTGCTTTTAAGCGTGAGGTCTTTTCAAAATACGGAGGCTATGATGAAAGACTTGTTAGAAATCAGGATAACGAAATGAATTTCCGCATTAGAAAAAACGGCGGTAAAATTTATTTGGCTGACGATATTCATCTTTCTTATTATTGCAGAGATACCATTAAAGGAATTTCAACAATGGCAAGAAAAAACGGTATGTGGAATATCATTACAATGAAGCTGTGTCCAGGTTCTATGGGATGGAGACACTTTATTCCGTTTTTATTTGTTGTTTCGGTTTTAGGACTTTCTTGCTTAGGATTTTTACATCTTATATTTTGGATGCTGCTGTGCATAGAACTCTGTCTGTATTTGATATTGGATATTCTGTTTTCACTTAAACAAGCGTCAAACGTAAAAGAATTTTTTGCACTGAGTATTTTATTCCCAATTTTTCATATAGCCTATGGCACGGGTTCTATTGTAGGCATTTTCAAATTGTTTTCAAAACAATTCAAAAACAATCATTATGTTGCTAAAAAAATTTAACCATACTGGTAAATATAGGGGATATTAATCTGATGAAAACAGTAATGTTAGTCTTCGGCACACGTCCCGAAGCTATAAAAATGTGCCCTCTTGTAAATGAACTAAAATCAAGAGAAAATATTAAAACGTTGGTATGCGTTACAGGTCAGCATCGTCAAATGCTTGATATGGTACTTGATACCTTTAAGGTTGTGCCTGATTATGATTTGTCAATTATGAAATCGGGACAAACCCTGTTTGACATTACTACAAACATTTTAAACAGAATAGGTGAGGTTTTAGACGAGGCAAAGCCTGATGTAGTTTTGGTTCACGGCGATACATCGACTACCTTTGTAACCGCACTAGCTTGTTTCTATAAGCAGATTGCGGTAGGTCATGTTGAAGCGGGACTTCGTACGTATAATATATACAGCCCGTATCCCGAGGAATTCAATCGTCAGGCTGTATCTATTGTTTCTAAGTATAACTTTGCTCCTACTGAGCTATCCCGTGCAAACCTTGTAAAAGAGGGTAGAGATGAGAACAGCATTTATATTACGGGTAATACCGCTATAGACGCTTTGAAAACCACAGTCCGTGAGGACTATACCCACCCCGAACTTGAGTGGGCAAAGGATAGCCGTCTTATTATGATTACAGCGCATCGACGTGAAAATCTCGGTGAGCCAATGCACAATATGTTCCGTGCTATCCGTCGTGTAATGGAAGAGCATCCCGACGTTAAGGCAATTTATCCTATTCATATGAATCCTGTGGTGCGTAAAGCAGCTGATGAAGAGCTTGGCGGTTGCGACAGAATTCGTATTATTGAACCTCTTGAGGTTTTGGATTTCCACAATTTCCTTGCGCGTAGCTTTATGATTTTAACCGATAGCGGCGGAATTCAGGAAGAAGCACCGTCACTCGGCAAACCTGTTCTTGTTATGAGAGATACGACAGAGCGCCCTGAGGGTATAAAGGCAGGAACTCTTAAACTCGTTGGCACCGACGAACAGGTTATCTATGAGAATTTCAAGCTTTTGCTTGAGGATAAGGCGGCGTATGATGCTATGTCTAAGGCTAGCAACCCGTATGGTGACGGCTTGGCTTGTAAACGCATAGCAGATATTTTGGAAGAGTAAAAACGATTTTGGTATGAACAAGATAAAAATTTAACTATTTTTAAAAGGAGCAAAAATATAATGATTAACACATTATATGAAAGAATTTTAAAGGGCGAAGAAAAGATTTCTTTGGTTGGACTAGGTTACGTAGGAATGCCTATTGCTGTTGCTTTTGCAAAGAAGGTAAAGGTAATAGGCTTTGACCTTAACGTGAAGAAAATAGAACTTTATAAATCAGGTATCGACCCAACTAATGAGGTTGGTAATGAGGCTATAAAAAACACGACGGTTGAATTTACTTCGGATGAAACCAAACTTCAAGAAGCAAAATTTCATATTGTAGCTGTACCCACGCCTGTTAATCTTGATCATACCCCCGATTTGACACCTGTTGTGAGCGCAAGTGAAATTGTAGGACGTAATTTAACCAAGGGCTCAATTGTAGTATACGAATCTACAGTTTATCCCGGTGTTACTGAGGATGTTTGCGTGCCTATTCTTGAAAAAGAATCCGGTCTTAAGTGCGGCGTGGATTTTAAGGTGGGATACAGTCCCGAGAGAATTAATCCGGGCGACAAGGTACACCGCCTTGAAAATATCCGTAAAATTGTTTCAGGTATGGATGCCGATAGTTTAGAGGAAATCAAAAACGTTTATAACATTGTTATTGAGGTTGGTACATATCCTGTTTCAACAATAAAAACCGCAGAGGCTGTTAAGGTTGTAGAAAATAGCCAAAGAGATATTAATATAGCCTTTATGAACGAGTTGGCAATGGTTTTTGACAGAATGGGAATTGATACTAACGAGGTTGTTGACGGAATGAACACCAAGTGGAATGCGCTGGGTTTCCGTCCGGGTTTAGTTGGTGGTCACTGTATCGGTGTTGACCCATATTATTTTACTTATGAGGCTGAAAAGTTGGGTTATCATAGTCAAATAATACTAAACGGCAGAATAGTTAATGACGGTATGGGTAAGTTTGTGGCAGAGGCTGCAATAAAAAATATGATAGCCGCAGGCAAGGCTCCTAAAAAGAGCAAGGTGGTTATTTTCGGACTTGCATTTAAAGAAAATTGTCCCGATATTAGAAATAGTAAGGTTAACGATATCATTAAATGCCTCAATGACTATGAGATACAACCTATGGTGGTTGACCCTTGGGCAAACGAGGCAGAGGCTTTGCGTGAATATGGTGTAACGCTTACCAAAATAGAAGACGTTAAAGAAGCAGACTGTATTATTGTGGCGGTAGCTCACAATGAATTTAAGGCTCTTTCTTTCGATGAAATCAAAAAAATGTTTACAGCTTCGTTAGATGAGGAAAAGGTTCTTATAGATGTAAAGGGACTTTACAATATTGAACAACTGAAAAAATCCGGGATGAAGTATTGGAGATTATAAAGTGAAAAAAATCGGAATATGTGGTAGTTTTGGCGGTAAAAAAGGCTCGCTCGACGGACAAACGGTTAAAACGAAAATCATTACCGAAGAATTAGAATACATCTATGGCGAAAATAAAATATTAAAAATCGATACTTTTGGCGGTGTAAAAAGAATTTTTTATGTTTTGTTTAAGCTGTTTGGCTTTTTGTTTAAGTGTGATAATGTAATGGTTTTGCCGGCACACAATAGCCTGCGTTTAGTGGCACCGTTTCTTTATTATGCTAAAAAAATTTCAAAATGCAAAACCCATTATATTGTTATAGGTGGTTGGCTTCCCGAATTTTTGGTCCAAAAAAAGTGGCTTAAAAAGTATATATCGGCATTTGATAATGTTCTCGTAGAAACAAACGGTATGAAAGAAAAACTGCAAAAAATTATCAGCGCTAATATTTCAGTGATGCCTAATTGTAAGCACTTAAATATTTTGACTGAAGATGAATTGATTTTTGATTTTGCTGAGCCGTATTCCTTGTGTACGTTTTCAAGAGTTTCTAAGCAAAAGGGAATAGAGGATGCAGTAAGGGCTGTGACCAATATAAATAAAAAACTTGGCAGAACGGCGTATACCTTAGATATTTACGGACAAATTGATTCTGATCAAACGGAGTGGTTTGAAAATCTTAAAAATAAGTTTCCTGAATATATCAAATATTGCGGAACAGTACCCTTCAATAAAAGTGTTGAAACATTAAAGGACTATTTTGCATTATTGTTTCCTACGTATTATTCGGGAGAAGGTTTTCCCGGAACAATAATTGATGCATTGGCGGCGGGAGTTCCCGTTATTGCTTCTAATTGGAAATATAACGGTGAGATAGTAAGTGACGACGTAGGCTTTATATTCAATTCAAAACAAGAATTTGAAAAAATTCTTTATGATGCAACTTTTGATATATCAAAAATTAATGGTATGAGAAAAGCTTGTATTAAGAAATCCGAAAATTATAATGCAAAGAGAGTAGTGCAAGAGTTTGCAAAAGAATATATTTAAATTATTTTATCAAGTAAGGAGGCGGTTTTATGATTAATACCCAAATTAAAGAAAAAAAAGACATAAACATCGTGAATATTGCGGCCTTCTTAGCAGCGTTTTTTTTAGGATTATATACCTGTTTAGCACATTTACAATACGGTTTTACACCTACGCTGTTTTTATATGCAAGTTTTGCATTTGCTGTATTTTCTATAATATTTTCTCTTTCAGTTTTTAAATTTGATTCAAGGATGGTTGCTTTTCTTTTAATCATAGTAATTACCACTATTGGTTGGATTTACACAAATAATATAGATGAGGCTGAAAGGCAAACCAAATTTATGTTGATATATGCGGTATTGTTTATAGGCTTCCAAAATAAAGTGCTCAGGGTAACTTTTGAAAAATTTTTATTATGTTTTTCTATAATTGTACTTATGAGTTTATATACGCAAAAGGTTTCTCCGAACTCTTTTTCTGATTTTGCAAAGATAATATTTAGAGAAGATAGATATTCATTGTTTTCTTGGTCGTATACGGTCGACAATGCCTATGCCGGAATAACTGCCGCTGTTTCGATTTCGGCTTTTTTTATGACAGTGATTTTGACATATTCAATTAGAAATATAATTGTAAAAAAAGGTTTATCAAAATTAAACTTTGTGTTAAATATAGTTCTGATTTTTCTGGCGTTATTTGGTATAATTTTGACAAGTAAACGAGGAATATTAGTTGCTTTCCTTATAGCTTTCTTTATTGTTTTCTTTGCACTTAAGAAACATATATCTCAAAGCACAAAGATTTCTAAAATCTTGTTAGTGATAATAGCCGTTGCGGTCTTTGCTTTTATATTGGCGTATGTTACGAACAATGAATTTATGATTGCGTTTTTGGAAAGATTTAAGGGCGAGGACATTACTACAGGAAGAGCAGAACTTTATACAATGGCATGGCGCCGATATGTTAGGGGCGATACTTTTTCGCACTTTTTCGGCAACGGTACGTCTTCAGGCTTTTTGATAGCCGATACAGGATTCCATAACATATACCTGCAAATTCTATACGAACACGGAATAATAGGTCTTATTGTACACCTGATTTTCTTTGCTGTGAATTTTTCTTGTGCCAGAAAACAAGGCTATTTTGTATCGTTATTTATGCAATCAATATTTTTAGTTTACGGTTTTTTTGGCAATCCGATTTATGATTTTTATTTCATCATTCCGTATTTGCTATATGTTAAACTGGAAAAATAATCAAACTTTGCAGGTGTTTATATGGTTAAAGTTTTGCTTGAATATAAAAATAAGGCTGTAATTGCTGATTATATTGATATAGTTGCAAGGGCATTTGCTAAAAACGGAGAAGAGTTAATATATGCTAAAGGCACGAAAGAGGTTTCCAAAAATGATGTAGCAATCGTGCCTGTTTTTACCGATGCTATCAGGCTCTATTTAAAAGGATGCCGTAAAATTGTTTTATGGCAGCAGGGACTAAACGCAGAAGAATCCTTTATGCGTAACGGCAGTAATTTTAGAAAATTTCTTATTGAACGACTTGAAAAATTCATCTTAAAGCGAGCAAAGCTGGTTTTTTTCGTTTCTGAAGAAATGAAACGATATTATGAAAAAAAATATCGTCTCAAATTCAAAAATTATTATGTAATGCCTTGTTTTAACGAAGAATTCAATGCCGAAGTATATAACAAAAAAGATTATTCAAAAAAGGTTTTTACCTATGCCGGCTCTATGACGGTTTGGCAATGCTTTGATAAAACTGCCAAAATATATAAGTATATTGAGGAAAACGTGCCAAACACCCATTTTACAGTGCTGACCTTCGATACAAAAAAGGCAACCGAAATTATAAATCTTACCGGCATAAAAAATTATACTGTTCAATGTGTTCCAAAACAAGAGGTTAATTCAAAGCTTGCCGATGCCACATACGGTTTTGTAATAAGGGATGACGATCCGGTAAACCGTGTATCAACACCCACCAAGTTCTCTTCGTATTTAGCGGCAGGCGTAATACCGATTTTTTCTGATGTTATAGCCGATTTTACTATGCAGACCAAGGCCCTCAAATACGTTCATTCAGTGCCTCAAAAAATAAATTATGAGGATATAGTGGATTTTGTTAATCGTCCTATAAATAAAAACGAGTTATTTGAAGAATACCAAAGCTTTTTTGAGAGATATTACTGCAAGGAAAAATATATTAATGAAATATCTGAAAAGGTTAAGGAGTTAAAATGAAGATAGGAATACTTACTTTTCATCGTCCTGTGAACTACGGCGCGTTTTTACAAGCTTTTTCCTTATCATCACATTTGGCAAAGCGCTTCCCCGATGCAGAGATAGAGGTAATAGATTATATCGCTCCAAAAGAGAAAAAGAAAATATATATAAACGTTTTAAGAAAGGTGAAACATGAAGGCGTTTTATCCGGTTTTAGAGAACTTAAAAAGGTTAAAATGTTTCGCGGCAGTCTTAAAAATTTAACCCTTTCTAAAGAATATATATGTAGCAATAATCTAAATGAGTTATACGAATATATAGATGAAAATTATGATGCGTTGGTTATAGGAAGTGATGCGGTTTTTAATTGGAATCAAAACGGATATCCAACTGCATTTATTCCGCAGTATAAATTTAAAATACCGGTACTAACATACGCTGCCTCGGTTCATGGACTTAAATACCTAGAACAACCTGAAGAGCGCATTGAGGAGTGCGGCAAAGCATTTCTAAATATGCAATTTGTTTCGGTCAGGGATAGGTGCACCGAGGACTTTGTAAAGCATTGTGCAGCAGAGGTTAAGCCTTCGCATTGCTGTGACCCTACGTTTTTGCTTGATTTTGATAGTCTTTATAAAATTAAGCATAGAAGCGTTAAAGAGATTTTTGATTTCTATTCTCTCTCAAACGAACAAAAATATATTGTATTAATGCTACAAAATGAAGAAATCAGCCAAGAGGTTTATAATAGGTATCACGATGAGTATAAAATCATCAGTCTTTTTGGCGATAATAAATATTCAGACGTATTTATGTTTGACCTAAATCCTGTAGAGTGGTGCTTAGTATTGAAAAATGCTTCACTTGTGTTTACTAATTATTTTCACGGCACCTTGCTAACTTTACAACAGGCAAATGCGGCGATGGTGGTTGATATTTCGGGATATGATTATCCGTACGAGGGAAAACTTTACGACCTTATGTGCAAAAGACTAGGGCTTTCCGATATGTATATAAAGGCAAACGACATAAAAAACGAGGACTTAAGGAACAATTTTTTCCTGTGTGCGCAAAAATGTATCGAAGGCGAATATACGGAACATATAAAAAATGCGGTTAAAAACGAGCGAGAGACATTTTCTGTATTCGAAAATGCTGTACGGCAATTTGTAATTAAATAATTTATATCACATTTTAAAAGAGGTTTTATTGTGAATAAATATAAAAAGCTATTGACTGATACGGGTTTATTCATGGTAAGCAGTTTTGCATCAAAAATATTGGTATTTTTAATGCTACCGCTTTATACCAATATTCTTTCAACAGATGAATATGCTATTGCGGACTTGATTACAGCGACGGTAAGCCTTGTTTTTCCTGTTATGACCTTTGCTATTAGCGAAGCGGCTCTGAGGTATGCTTTTGAAAAGAATATTGACCGAAATTGCGTTTTGTGGTTTTCGCTTTTGTTAGTATTTGCAAGCTCGGTTATATTAGCGGCCGTAAAGCCGATTGTGGCATATTTAAGTGGCACAATGTATGACTATTGGTGGTATTTCGTTTTATGCTATATAACCACCGCGTTGCACACAGTTTTTACCTATTTTGCAAGGGGCTGTAACAAAACGAAGGTTTTTGCAGTTTCAGGAATAATACATACAGTTGTTTTACTTGCATCTAATATATTATGCTTGGTTGTTTTTAAATTAGGACTTAGCGGATATTTGCTTTCAATAATTGTTTCCTATTTGCTGGCAGTTGTTTATATTGTGCTGAGGGCGCCTTTTATAAAGGAAATATTTAATTTTAGTTTTGAGCCAAACGTTGCTAAGCAGATGCTTAAATACAGTATTCCTATGATTCCGTCTATAGTTGCTTGGTGGTTTATAAATATATCAGGCAAGTATATGATAATATACTTTCTTAACCTATCACAAAGCGGAATATACAGTGTTGCATATAAGATTCCTACAATTTTAACCGTAATTTCCTCGTTGTTCACTCAGGCTTGGCAAATTTCTGCTTTTTCAAACTATGGTGAAGAGGATAATGAAAAATTTGTAGGCTCTATATACAATTATTATCATTGTTTTAGTGTTATGCTCTGCGCGGGACTTATAATATGTGCAAAGCCGTTAGGATATATTTTGTTTGCTAATGAATATTTTGTTGCTTGGAAATGTGTGCCGATTTTACTGATAGCATTCGTTTTTTCAGGCCTTTCGGGCTTTTTAGCCTCAATATTTACAGCGTCTAAGCAGACAAAACACTTATTCACCTCTACCGTAGTTGGAGCAATTTTAAACATAGCGTTAAATCTTTTCTTTATAAAATGGTTTGGAATCATCGGCGCGGCATATACAACGCTTATCGGTTTTTTTGCTACTTGGCTTATTCGTCTGTTGGTTTCAAACAGGATAATGAAGCTTAAACTGCCGATATTCAGACATTTTATGATGTATGCGTTACTTGTTTTATGCGCTTTTTATGTCTACAATGAATTTGCATTATGGTTCGTTGTTTCGATTGTAATTTTGGGGCTTTTGTTATTTCTTAATATAAAAGAAATAAAAAGCTTATTTGTGGTTGTTTGTAACAAATTCTTAAAAAGAAAGATATCTAATTAGAAATTAAGTAGGCAGTAACGGCATATAAAGGAGAAAGATATGGGCATTCGAAACTGGATAAAAAAACTGGTACATTCTTATAAATATTCTTCTGAGGCATATTTGAATTTTTTAAGAGAAAAAGGCGCAAAGATCGGGGAAAATTGCTACATTTTTGCCCCATCTATGGTCGACATTGATCCATATAGACCTTTTTTACTGGAATTTGGCGACGGAGTGGTTTTGACAAAAGGCGTAACAATTTTAACACACGACTATTCTCATACGGTTATGAGAAAACTGTATGGCGAAAATATCGGTGATGCACAGCCTGTTAAAATAGGAAACAATGTTTTTGTTGGCATGGATGCTATTATTCTTATGGGTACAGAAATAGGAGATAACACAATTATCGGTGCTAAAACAGTAGTGAGGGGTAAAATTCCTTCTAATGTACTTGTGGCGGAAAATCCTTGTATGCTTCATATGAGGAGTTTTTAAAAGATTTTGAAAAAAACGAAAATCAACTTAATTAGGAAGATTAACTATGAATAAAAACATTATATCTATGTTTTCTTTGATTGATGCTGCCCTGTCGGAAAAAACGGTCGTTTTGCCTGACGGGACAGATTTTGACGGTATATATCAATTGGCAAAGAAACACAATATCGTGCCTCTTGTTTTTTTGGGACTCGACAATGTTCAACTTAACGCGTTGCCTATGGCAAAGGAGATTAACGATACAATATTCAGAGCAATATACGTGTGTCAAATTAGAGAGTACGAAATACAAAAACTTTGCTCGACCTTTGAGCAAAATCAAATCGACTATATGTTGCTTAAGGGCAATAGCATTTGCGGATTATACACTAAATCTATTATGAGACTTATGGGTGATACCGATATTCTTATTCGCTTGGAACAGTACAAGAAAATAAGCACCATTCTCACCGAATTAGGATACGAGCAAAAGGAAGAAAGTGATCACGATTTCCTTTGGAAGAAAAAGTTTATGAATCTTGAAATTCATAAGATGCTTTTTTCTAAGGGCAATTATGATTTTTATGCCTATTTTAAAGATGTTTGGAATATGGTATCCAAAAAGAATACCGACAAAAGTGAGTATGTATTAAGTGACGAGGACAACTTTGTTTATATATTCACCCATTTCGCAAAGCACTACCGAATCAGCGGTATTGGGTTTAAGCATCTGATAGATTTGCATATATTTTTAAAATCCAAAAAGCTCGATATGAATTATGTTGAAGCAGAGTTAGAAAAACTTTGCCTGTTAGAATTTTATAATAATATAATCTCTGCAGGTAAGTGCCTGATTGACGGTAAGAACCCAACCAAAAAAGATGAGTTTATACTGGAATCTATTGCGTCTTATGGTACCTTTGGAAACGCAAAAGATGCTATTATTTCGGTTGCACTTCGTGAAGCAAAGAAAAATTCAAGGAGTGCAAAATTTGGATTTTATATTAAGCGTTGCTTCCCACCGCACCGCTATATGAAGGTTATGTATTCTGCTTGGTGTCCTATAGCACTCCTTTTACCACTCGCTTGGCTTGTAAGATTTATTGATTTAATTTTTAATCGAAAGGAAATAATTGATTATCAATTAAATGAAATAAAAAAGCTTTCTGATGGAAATTTAACCGAGCGTCAGCAGTTATTAAACTATGTAGGATTAGAGTTTAAAAAATAAATTTATTTAAAAGCTATGTTTTTTGAGCACAAGACAATTCTTGTGCTCTTTTTTAGCATAAAAATTAATATTTTTTCATACAATTAATTGAGTTTAGGAGTTGATTGTATGAGAGAGCAGACGGTGGATAGAGCGGTAATTTTAGGGGAGTATATAATTGAAACGGGAGCTACTGTCAGAGCATGTGCTAAAATATTCAAAATAAGCAAATCAACCGTACATAAAGACGTCACCGAGCGGCTTCGACGTGATAACCCACAGCTTTACAAAGAGGTTAAGGCGGTGCTCGAAAAAAACAAACAGGAAAGGCATATTCGAGGCGGAATGGCTACAAGACGAAAGTATAAAGGTGAATAAAATTATATATAAGAAAAAAGCCTTGATTTTTCAAGGCTTTTGTTGTATAATCTTAAATGTTCTAAAAAATGCCGGAATGATGGAATTGGCAGACGTGCTGGACTCAAAATCCAGTGGTAGCGATACCGTGCGGGTTCGACCCCCGCTTCCGGCACCAAATCAAGAGAAAATGCGACCGTGAGGTTTCGTTTCCTCTTGATTTTTTGCATATATTAGGGTCGAACCCGAGAGGGTCTGACGTTTAGAAAAACAGTACGGTGTACTGTTTTTTAGTCAGAGCGGTGAAGTCGGGTACTGTTGCAACGCAACGGTCGACGAGCCATTAGTATGTTAAGTTTGACCTTGTAAAAGGTCAAATTAACAGACGGCGACCCCCGCTTCCGGCACCAAAAATCCCGTTCACGATAGTGGGCGGGATTTTTACTTCTTACCTATTACCTCTTCACTCTTACTTCAAATAAAGTTAGTACGGGGTTTTTGGAAAGTAATAAGTAAAAGGTAAGAGGTAATAAGTTCGGTGTGCCTACGGCACTAATTATAAATGCGAGGTTTACACCTTGCTCTTTTTATTATAAAGTGATATAATGATTTTAGAAAAATGTATTGAAGTTAAAAAGTTGTTGGTTACTTCAATAAATACTGCTAAAAGCAAATTGCAAAACCGCTGAGGAGAATAAAAAATGACCTACCAATTGATGAAAAGTCATATTGACGATGATATACCTATTATCTTGCAAATATACCGACTGCCATCTGTCACACAATTTATCAGCATTAACGAACAAAATTACTGGCAATACGTAACATCGACAGAAAACGTTTGGTTTTATAAGGTTTTTGAAAAAGATTGCTTAGTTGCAACAATACATCTAGAACTGCCAGAGCGTGTTCTTTATATGGATATAGTTGTTTTTCCACAATATCAAAGAAAGGGCATTGGTTCAAAAATATTAAATGATATTGGTAAAGGGAAACTAGGACTTGATTTTGATAAAATACAAGTTTCCATTGATGAGAGCAATATTGCCTCAATTAAATTATTTGAGGCTGCAGGATTTGTCTGCGTAGCGAAAGACGAAGAACTTTTAGAGTATGAGTATGTCAAAAATTAAGGAGCATTATTTTTAGCCTGTTTTTTCGTTCACGTTACATTTGAATATTATTTTGCAATTAAAAAAGCACCCTTTTGGGTGCTTTTTTAATTGCAGTGGCTGATACTTCACTTAACTTTATCCTCTTAAATTCTTGGTTTCAATCTCCAAGCTCTTTGCTTTTTCGGTTATCGAGTTGTGACAGGTAAAGAGTACGATTTGGGAAGTTTTAGAATATTCTTTTAAGAAATTTAAAGCTTCAAGGGTTCTTTCGTCGTCATACTGCGATAGCACGTCGTCAAGAAGTATTGGCAGTTTTTCGTCTTCGCAGATTAGCTCTGCAATTGCAAGGCGAAGGCTAAGAGAAGCTTGGTCCACCGTACCGCGACTTAAATATCCTATCTCCCTGGTTCCGAATATTCCACTTTTTTCGACCGTTATATCAAGCTCTTTTGAAACGTTTACAGCGCTGTAGCGGTTGTTTGTAAGGCGTGAGAAAATTTCAAGCGTTTTCTTTTCAACCTCGGCGCCGTAGCCCTTTCGCACTTCAAGGAAGCTTTCATATAAAATCTCGTTTGCTATTTCTAAGGCATCGCAGAAATCCTTTTTAGCAGTTAAATCTTCGCTTAAAAGGTTAATTTCACGCTTTAATGTTTCGGGATTTTCAAAGCTTCTAAAAGCTGTTTTAAGCTCGGTTTCACCTGCGGTAATCTGACTGCCCAGTTCTAAAATAATAGAAGAAAGGTTTTCGCTTTCTGCTTTTAGCGCATCAAAGTCAAGGTTTTTATCTTCCACCTTGTTTTCGAGTGCTTTTATCTTTTCTGCCGCCGCCTCATAAGAAATTCCGTCTAAATCGCGGCTTAAGATATTTAGCGCTACCTTTATACGATTAATTTCCTCTGCGTTTTCGGAAATACTTTTGAGTGTTTCATTAACGCTTTGCTCATTATTTACGTCGCAGTATTTTCCTATAATAGAATTTAATTTATCTATAGCGGCATTTTTCTCGTTTATTGCCTCAGCGAAAGCTTCTTGCTTTTCTTTAAGGTCAGCCTCTCTTTTAGCCTTTAATGCGTTATCGGTATTAAGAGCCGCCGCTAAAAGATTCATTTTGCCGCTGTGTGCCGTAATTTCACTAGTAGCGCTGTTTTTCTTTTCTCTTAGCTCTGCTATTTGGTTTAATACTGCGGTGAGCTCTGACTGTAGGGAGGCGGTAAGTGTTTTGTTTTGAGGCCTTATAACAAATGATAAAATAAGCAGTATAATACCGAGTGCCAATACAGCAACTGCAGGAATAAGTGATACCGCAAATAAAACCGCACCGATTACGGCAGTAACACCACCTAAAATTAAAAATAGAGGATTGAACGCCTTTTTAGCGGTTTTGCTTTGCTCGTATTTAAACTTTAGGTCTTCGGACTCAGCGTTTTTCAATTCAATCTCATTTGCAAGAGAGTCTGCACTTTGTTCGAGTTTGGCTATTTTGTTTTTAAGGTCCTCGATCTGCTTTGCGGCATCCTCGGCATTAATGGTGCTTGAAATTTTAATTTCCTGCTCTATTTTTTCTATATCTGCCATTAACGTATTGGCTTTTTGGTTCGCAAGTTCTGATTTCGCTTTGCAAAATTCTAATGACTTAAAGTTTATTTCCTTACCGTCATCTGCTAAGAAGCGTTTTTTAAGTTGTTCTAATTTTTCTTTTAACTCTAAATATTCCTTTAGCTTTTGAAGTTTTTGGGTGTCGTCCTTGCTGTCAAGCAACGATTTAACCACTTTTAGTCTTTTCTCTGCCTTTGAAAGCTTTTCGCTCTTTATTGCTATTGCTTCGGAAATTTCAAGCTGACGCTTTGCCGCAATTTTTGAGTTTTCATAGGACTCGTTTAAGGCCTTTAGCGTTTCCATTCCCTTTACGTAGCTACCCGTTCTGCCCGATTTAGAAATAAACTTTTCTCGAGCCCCGATAATTCTATCGGCGACCGATTGGTATGAAACTGTCTCGTCGCCCGTAACTGCTAAATTTGAGAGCTTGGAATTTAGTTCCCCCACAGCACTAGAATCGGTAAGACCTGACACAAAAGAGCTTATAAACACGCTTTTTTCAAAGCCATCGGCCGAAAGACCTAAGAAGCGAAGCCCTATATCCGATTCTACCGTTTCGCTCTCACCCGACAGAGAATTTGTAAGTATTACACGGTCGGTCGAATCAGACCTTCTAAACTCACGCTCAAGTATATAATCTATGCCGTCAGCCGTAAAATAAATTCTACCGCCCATAGCCGAATTATCCCACGGGGTGTAACGCGCTCTTATACTGTTTTCAAGGCTTTTAACCTTTCCGCCCGTGCCGTAAAACATAGCCTTTATAAATGCCATAACGGTAGTTTTTCCGTCCTCATTCTGACCGTGGATTACGTTAAAGCCGTCGCCTAATTCTAATGTAAAATCTTTAAGACCGCCGAAGGCACTTATATAAATTTTATTTATCTTCATATAATTCACCCTCCGTATTAAACGCCTTAAGACCTAGCTTTAAAGCGTAGATGTATCTTTGTTTGTTTTGGTCGTCAAGTGCTATTTTTTCAAGCATCTTTTTAACAAAAATTCCTTTTAGCGAATTTTCCCTTGCCAATTCTTCGAGATTTTGACTAGGCTCGGTTTTATCCTTTATTTTTGCAAAGTATACCTTATTTTCAAGTCTTTCTAAAATTTCCGTAATATTTATCTCGGCGTTTTTTTGTATAATTCCCTTTAGTGTAATTTTATAAAGGTTTTCTGCAAAATTTTCGCCGTATTTTTCTTTGAGTTTGCTTAAAACAGCGTCTGCAATTTCGGGTGAAGAGGGGATACCTTCAATATTTATATCCTCAGCGATATGCATACGTCGGCAAACGTTGTAAAATTTCAAATCGGCATTTCCCTTTGAAACTGTGCCAATATACACACCCTTTTCGCCTAGTTCGTCGAAGCCCTGACCCTCGCTACAGCCACAGTAAGCACAAAACGTATTACCGATTTTGCCTATTTCGGTGCGCTTGTGAACGTGACCTAACGCTACGTAATCCATACCGCTGTTTCTAATAAACGCATCGGTTATAGAATTGTAGTCAGACCCTAAATCTGCACGAAGCTCGCCGTGAATACACATAAGGTTTATAAAGTTGCTTTGAGGCTTAATAGAAAATTCAGTCTCACCCTTTAGATAAACCTCACTAAAGGATTTTCCGTAAACTTTTGTATTTAAGTCCTTAAACTCTACAAAGCTATCCTCGGTGGGCAGAATATATAAATTCTCAGGAAGTCTGTGTTTTTTAAATGGGAAATCTCTGCTTAGCGGGTCGTGGTTACCTGCGGCGTATACCACCTTTATATTTTGAATAGAATTAAAAGCCGAAATAATTCTTTCAATAAAGCTTTGTTCTATTTTATTTGAATCCAAAAGGTCACCTGCTATGAGGATGATCTGTACTTCCTTTTCTTTGGCTAAATCTATTATGCGCTCAAACGTCAGCAGAGTTTCAAGTCTTCTGCTTGGTGCCTTTTCGCCTAAAAAACTTTCCTGTGCACCGATATGCAGGTCAGCACAATGAAGAATTTTAACCGTTTCCATAAAACACGTCCCCTAAATGCAAAATTACACTTACATTTTAACATTATTTATAATTTTTATCAAGAAAATATTGCCTTTAATTTAAATTTGTAATATAATAAATTGAATAAATATGTATAAGGGGGAGTTTTTTTGGATATAAGGCTAAACGATAAGCTAATAATGAAGAAACAGCACCCTTGCGGAAGTGTGGATTTTACTGTGCTTAGAATTGGTATGGACATTAAAATCCGCTGTGATTCTTGCGGCAGAGAGGTTATGTTGCCTCGAAGCAAGGTGGAGAAAAATATTAAAAAAATAGTACGTGCAGGAGAATAGTATGTTTGAAAAATTATCGGCAGTAGAAAGCCGTTACGAGCAAATCGGCGTTGAGCTTACACGCCCCGAGGTTGTAACCGACAATGCGCTTTTCACAAAGCTTATGAAGGAGCATAGTGAACTAACCCCTATAGTTGAAAAATACCGCGAGTACAGAAGCGCCGTAGAGGCTGAAAAAGAAGCAAGTGAGCTGTTAGCGGCGGGCGGTCTTGACAAGGATTTTAAGGAACTCGTTGAAGAAGAAATGCTGGAGGCAAAAGAGAAAATAGCAACGGCTAGTGACGAGCTTAAGATTTTACTGCTTCCTAAAGACCCTAACGACGATAAAAACGTAATAGTTGAAATCAGAGGCGGTGCAGGCGGCGAAGAGGCGGCGCTTTTTGCGGCAAGTCTTTTCAGAATGTATTCTATGTATGCCGAGAGCAAACGCTACACGGTAGACGTTACAAATCTTAACGAAACCGAGCTTGGCGGTTGCAAGGAAATAAGCTTTATGATAGAGGGTGCGGGTGCTTATTCTAAGTTTAAGTATGAAAGCGGTGTGCACCGTGTTCAGCGTGTACCCGATACCGAAACACAAGGACGTATTCACACCTCAACCGTAACCGTTGCGGTTATGCCAGAGGCTGACGACGTTGAGGTTTATATAAACCCTGCTGACCTTAAAATCGACACCTTCCGTTCATCAGGTGCGGGCGGTCAGCATATTAACAAAACCTCGTCTGCTATCCGTGTGACACATATTCCAACGGGAACTATTGTTGAATGTCAGGACGAGCGTAGCCAGTTTAAGAATAAGGACAAGGCACTGAAAGTGCTAAGAGCCCGTCTTTACGATGCGGCAAAGCAGGAGCACGATGCGGCTATAGCATCCGACCGTCGCGCTCAGGTAGGCACGGGAGATAGAAGTGAACGTATTAGAACCTATAACTTCCCACAGGGCAGACTTACCGACCATAGAATAGGTCTTACCCTATATAAACTTGATTCTATTATGAACGGTGACCTTGACGACGTTATAGATGGTCTTACCACCTATTACAGAACCGAAGCGCTAAAGGATAGCGAAAATAACTAACAGGAAGAATTTTATGAACACCAAAAGACTGGATATTATAAACGGTAATTACGATATGGCAATAAATGAAGCCGCCGAGATTTTACAAAACGGCGGTATTGTTGCTATACCTACCGAAACGGTATACGGTCTTGCCGCTTCTGCTTTTTCGGACGAGGCAATAAAAAAGGTGTTTATTGCAAAGGGCAGACCACAGGATAATCCCTTGATAGTTCATATAAGCGATATAGATATGTTAAATCTTGTCGCAAGGGATATACCCCAAAAGGCGATAGAGTGTGCCAAACGTTTTTGGCCGGGTCCATTTACAATGGTGCTCAAAAAATCAGATAAAATAGCTAAAAGCGTATCGGCGGGACTTAGAACAGTCGCTGTGAGAATGCCTTCAGACAAAACGGCTAGAGATATAATAAATAAAAGCGGACTGCCACTAGCCGCCCCCTCGGCTAATCTTTCGGGCTCACCCAGTCCTACAACTGCGTATCACACACTTTTAGACCTTGATACCAGAGTAGATGCGGTAGTTTTAGGCGGTGACTGTGAGGTAGGCGTTGAATCTACCGTGGTAGCGCTTTTCGGTGATACGCCAAGACTTCTCAGACCAGGTGCTGTAACGGTTGAACAGTTAAAAGAGGTACTACCCGATTTAATAGTTGATAAAGCGGTCTTAAGTGAAACAAAAAGCGGCGAAAAGGTAGCCTCGCCCGGTATGAAATACAAGCATTATGCTCCTAAAACCAAGGCTTTTTTGGTAGATGGCGGTAAATTCGCCTTTGCAGATTTTGTAAACAAAAAAGCAAATTCGGTAGCGCTTTGTTTCGATGAGGAATTAGACCTTGTAAAAATTAAAAAGCTGTCATACGGCACACAAAAAGACCAAAAAACTCTGGCTAGAAATATTTTCACACGTCTTCGCGAAGCCGACCTTTTAGGTGAAAACGAAATTTATATTCACGCACCGAGTAAGGACGGTATAGGTTTAGCGGTTTATAACAGACTTATTCGCGCGGCGGCATTTAATATTATAGAATTAAGGGGAAAAATAATAGGTCTTACAGGGCCTACAGGCTCGGGCAAGAGTATGGCAAGTAATTTAGCCAAAGAAAAGGGCATTAACGTTATAGATTGCGATAAACTAGCACGAGTAGCGGTTGAAAAAGGAACCGACGGCCTTAATGCCTTAACCGAGGCTTTTGGCAAAGATATTTTAAACGATGACGGCACTTTGAATCGCAAAATATTAGCGCAAAAAGCCTTTTCCACAAAGGAAGACACCGAGCTTTTAAATAAAACTCTTTTACCGCATATCGCAAGGCTGGTGGAAGATAATATAATAATAGACGGTGTAAACATTCTCGATGCGCCAACGCTTTTTGAAAGCGGAATAGATAAAATTTGCGATAAAACCGTAGCTGTGTTATCCGAAAATGATATAAGACAAAAAAGGATAATGCAAAGAGATAATATATCAAAAGAAGACGCTATTCTTCGCATATCGGCAGGAAAGCCCGACAAATTTTATATACAAAATGCAGATGAATTTTTTTATAACAACAATGAGAAAGAAACGTTTTTAAGCGAGTTTAATACTTTCTTAGAAACTATAATAGGAGGATAACCGCGTATGTCAGACACTTCTAAAAACTTAAAGGAAAAACTTTTTTACACAAAGAAAAACGGTCTTTTAAAGGCAGATGAAAATGTTTTCGAGGCGGCTGTAAGCTACTGCGAGGGCTACAAGAACTTTCTAGACGTTGCTAAGACCGAGCGTGAAGCCGCAAAAGAGGCTTTAAAATTGGCAACCCAAAACGGCTTTGTGCCTTTTGAGAGGGGAAAGACCTACAGCGCAGGTGATAAGGTTTATTTTAACAACAGAGGCAAAACCGTAGCCTTTGCAATAATAGGCAAAAAGAATATAGAGCAAGGTCTTAAAATCTGCGCGGCGCATATTGATTCACCACGCCTTGATTTAAAGCCAAACCCACTGTACGAGGAAATAGAACTAGCCCTCTTTAAAACCCATTATTACGGCGGTATCCGTAAGTATCAGTGGACCGCAGTGCCTCTTGCACTTCACGGTGTTTTTGCCAAGAAGGACGGAAGCGTTGTTGAGGTAAATATCGGCGAGGACGAAAGTGACCCTAAGTTTGTTGTAAACGACCTTTTACCGCACCTTGCAACCGAGCAAAACAAACGCACTCTAGCCGAGGGTATAAAGGGTGAGGAGTTAAACGTTTTAGTCGGCAGTATGCCTTTTAAGGATGATGAGGGCAGTGAACTCGTAAAGCTTAATATCCTTAAAATCCTAAACGAAAAATACGGTGTTACCGAAGAGGACTTTTTATCTGCAGAACTCGAAATGGTACCTGCATACAAGGCTCAGGACGTAGGCTTTGACCGTTCGCTTATAGGCGCTTATGCACAGGACGACAGAGTTTGTGCATATCCTGCACTCACCGCTATTTTAGAGATAGAAAACCCCGAATATACCGCCCTTGCAATCCTCACAGATAAAGAAGAGGTAGGCTCGGACGGTAATACGGGTCTTAATTCCGATTTCCTAAAGCATATTGTAAGGGATATGGCGCTAATGCAGGGCGGCGACGTAACCGTAGCACTTAGAAATTCAAAGTGTTTATCGGCTGACGTTAATGCCGCAACCGACCCAACGTTTCAGGACGTAACCGAGCGCAGAAACGCTTGTTTCTTAAATTACGGCGTTTGTATCACTAAGTATACAGGTGCTCGTGGTAAGGCAGGTACTTCTGATGCTTCGGCTGAATACGTAGCAGAAATAAGAAATATGCTCGATAACGCTAACATTATTTGGCAAACAGGTGAGCTTGGCAAGGTTGATGCAGGCGGCGGTGGTACTGTTGCTATGTACGTTGCAAATTTGGGTGTTGACGTGGTAGACCTCGGTGTGCCCGTTCTCTCAATGCACGCGCCATTCGAAACCACCTCTAAGCTTGACGTTTATATGTGCTATAAAACTATGTATGAGTTTATGAAGTAAGCTATGGAAGAGTTAAAACTTGGAAAATACCGCCACTTTAAAGGTAACGAATACGAGGTTATAGGCGTTGCAAAAGACTCGGAAACCTTAAAAGAAATGGTGGTTTACCGCGCGCTTTACGGAGAAAAAGAACTTTGGATTAGAGATAAGCAGATGTTTCTAGAAACTATAGAGCGCGACGGAAAATTAATAAAAAGATTTACCTATATCGGTGAATAACAAACGGCGGTGGTATTATTTAACACACAATTAAAATTTGTGTTTAACATATTATTAAAAATATTATAATACTTCTAATAATATAAACTAAAATTTTCAAGTTGACGGTAAATGTCGCGTAAAAATGTATATAATCACTTTCAAAAGGAGGTGATTATATATGAATATTTTTGCTTATTTGCTATTGCAGTTGATTAACGGTAGCGATTGGAATCCTGTTTTTGGCGAAAGTAATAAATTTAAAAATTGGATTGCAATTCTTGATTTACAAACTTGTTTAAAATGCAGAATGAATCACGGGAGAATCTGGTTAATAGATGAACAACCTTTAAAAAAACCACCTATACATTTCTATTGTCGGTGTAAAATTATTGCAATGAAAACTGTAAAGTCAGGCACAGCCACAATAAATGGCATTAATGGCGCAGATTGGGGATTAAAATACAAATTTGAATTGCCAAATTACTATGTTACTCTCGAAGAAGCTATAAAGGCGGGATGGAAAAAAGGAAAATGGCTATCAAATTTTATTCCAAATAAAATGATATCTTGTGGTGAATATTATAACGAAGACGGACGTTTACCTCAATCTAGCGGGAGAATTTGGTATGAAGCTGATATTAATTATAAAAAAGGGAGACGGAATTCACAAAGAATATTGTGGTCAAACGATGGGTTGATTTTTGTTACATACGATCACTATAGAACATTTTTTGAAGTAGTATAGGAGGGGTGTAGATGAAAATAGTTGTATTAGATTTAACAGGTTGTAAATATTTAGGTGAAATTCACAATAGAATAAAAGAAGCCTTTAATTTTCCGGATTGGTACGGAGAAACTTGGAGCTCATTTTGGGATTTGCTTAGGAGTGACTGTGATGCGGATAAGGTTATAATTAAAGGCGAAAAAGATGTACCTAATGAATTGGCAGGATGTTTGTCAAAAATACATGGAATTTTAGAAAGAAATTCAAAATTTTGTGAGGGAATGCAATTGTCAGCATTTACTTATGAAATAGAATAATTAAACTAGTCGGTGGTAACCCACCGCCTAGTTTAATTTGTAGGGGACGGCGCTTCGACGTCCCTTTTAACAAAACTAAATATTGCTAAACTTTTAAAAATATGATAAAATCCAAGTAGATTCTTAATTTAAAGGGTTGGTTAAATGTTTAACTTTTTTGCAGATGCTAATAACAAAAAAGACTCGCATTACATAATTGACGGCAAGGATTACAACCATATAAAAAACGTTCTTCGTATGGAAATAGGAGATACCTGTCTTATAAGCTGTGAGGGAAAAAGCGATTTGTGTAAAATTGCCGAGTTTTTCGACGATGCAGTTTATTTTGAGATTATAGAAGAGGACTATACCGACACAGAGCTACCCACTAAAATATATCTCTTTCAGGGACTTCCTAAAAGCGATAAAATGGAGTATATCATTCAAAAGTGCGTAGAGCTTGGCGTGTTTGCTATTATGCCTGTTAGAATGAAGCACTGCATTGTAAAGCTAGACGATAAAAAAGCAAAACAAAAACAGACTCGTTGGCAAAGTATTTCTGAGAGCGCCGCTAAGCAGAGTAAAAGAAACGTTATCCCCGAAATTTTAGACGTTAGTTCTTTCACAGAGGCACTTGACTTTGCTAAAAACTTGGATTTAATTTTAGTGCCTTATGAAAATAAAGAGGGTATGACAGCCACTAAAGAAGCAATAGACGGGCTTAAAAATGCAAAAAGTGTCGGCATTTTCATAGGTCCCGAGGGCGGATTTGAGAAAAAGGAAATTGAAAAGGTGTTAGATACTAACGCTAAGGTAATATCCCTCGGCAAAAGAATTTTGCGCACCGAAACCGCCGCTATGACCGCAGTAGGCTTTTGTATGCTTAATATCGAGATGCAAGAGGGATAAATTTAAATAAAAAATAATAAAGAATAAAAAACGATTTGTTACTTTAATGACTGCTTATTAATATTGCACGAGGTTTTAGTATTGTGCTTTATGGGATGGTTGTGGTATAATTCAATCATAATAAGGGACTTGAAAGGAAATCACCTATGGCAAACTATAGTATTTGTGGAATTGATTGTGATTCTTGTAAATTTAAAACAGAACAAAATTGCAAGGGTTGTAAAGCTATTGAAGGAAAAGTATTTTGGGGAGAGTGTGATTTATATAAATGCAATTCTCAAAAGAACCAAGAGCATTGTGGAAGGTGCTCACAATTTCCTTGTGATATGTTAAAAGAATGGGCATCATCCGAAAACTCTGAAAGAATTGATAATTTAAGAAAACTGCAATGTAAAGGCAGAAAAACAATGAATTTAAATTTTCACGGACTTAATTTTTACTCAAAACAACCGCAAAAACTCTTTGATTTTTATAAAGCATTAGGGTTTAGAGTAGTGCAAGAAAAAGAGTCGGACGACTATTTTGGTGCTGCATTGGCACTGACCGACGAAAAAGAACCTGTTATGTGGATATGGTCCATCCCTGAAGGAAAAGAACAACCTTGCTGTAATAATTTATATTTCACCACTAACGGAAAAGTATATGAAATATACGAAAACATAAAAGCGGCTGGAATTGAATGCCCTGAACCTTTCAAAACTTTTTGGGGTGGCACAGAGTTAATTTTAACAGACCCTGACGGAAATACAGTTCTCTTTATATAAACTGAAATACAGATAAGGAAGAAATATATATGAAATATCCTTGGCTCGATGAATATTTAATGAAAAAATCAGGTGTAACAAAAAACACTGAAAATTGGAATTGGGTTCGTTACATGATAGGCGGAAAAATGTTCGTGGCAGTTTGTCTCGATAATAACGACAGACCTTATTACATAACGCTAAAACTAGAACCGCTTGAAGGCGAGTTTTTAAGAAAACAGTATGATGATATTATTCCAGGGTTTTATATGAATAAGGTCCATTGGAACTCTATCAAAACAGATGGCGAAGTTCCTGATGATTTATTAAGGGAATTAGTTGATAAATCATACAATCTAATTCTTAAAGGATTTAGCAAGAAAAGACAGCAAGAGATTTTAAATGCATAGAAAACCTCCGCAATTACGGCAGAAAAATATGGGGGACGGCGGCGCAAGGCAAGACCTTGCGAGGTAATAGGTAAGAGTGAATAGGTAAGACGTTTTTATATTAGTGCCGAAGGCACACCGAAATTATTCGTTTTTAAATATTCATCATTCATTATTCAATAAAAAAGACGGCGAATTTTCGCCGTCTTTTTTTTGATGAATTGCCCTTTGGACATGAATTGAACCAAGGTTCATGAATTGGCTCCGCCATGAATAGAATTAAATCCTAAATGCGCCGTAGTGCAATTCATGTTGCAAGGCAACAATTCATGTGATGCAATCACAATTCATAAATCCGCAGGATTTAATTCAGTGCAAAATTACGCTATTGCAAAATTTTGCACTGCGTTCCATCATGCTTAATTTCATAATTTTCTTTATAGATTAAATCGTTTATGAATACAAACTCATAGCCGTCGTTTTTAAGTGTTTTAAGTATGTTAGGCAGTGCTTCGGGGGTGTGGTCGGCGTCGTTATGGAACAGCACTATCGAGCCGTTTTTAACCTTGCTTGTAACCCTTTGGCAAATACTTTGCGGTGTTGCACTATCTTTCCAGTCAAGACTGTCTACGTCCCACTGGATAGTGTACATTTTAAGGCTTTCGGCGGCTTCTAAAACGCTATTATCGTAGTCGCCGTACGGCACACGAAGGAGATTTGGCATAACGCCCGTTATGTTTTTAATTTTTTCGTTGCAGGCATTTAACTCGTCAATCATTTGTGCGCGGGATAACTGTGTCATATACGGGTGTGTATTTGAATGGTTTTGAATTTGGTGCCCTGCACTAGACAGCGCCTCGACCGACTCAGGATACTTATCCACCCAGGCACCGACCACGAAAAAGGTTGCAGGCACCTTATATTCACCGAGAATTTTAATCAGCTGTTCGGTGTCGTCGTTACCCCACGCGGCATCAAAGCTAATAGCCACCCTCTTTTTCTCGGTTTCAACGCAGTATATCGGCAGTTTTCGGTCGTTACTCGCAATTACCGCCGCAGAACCGAGTGACAATAAAATAATAGTTAAACACAAAACAAGTGACAGCATAATATGCTTTTTTGTTATTACAAAGACTTTCATAATAGCCCCTACCTTCCTATTTTTAGGATATGAGTAGAGGCTTGTATATTATTAATAAATAATAGCAGTATATTTTATTGACTTAAAAGCAGTATTTTGGTATAATTTATCCGTGATAATTTAACTTTTGGTGGGATTTAATTTATGAAAATAATGATTGCATCTGATATACACGGCTCGGCGTTTTACTGCGAGAAAATGCTAAAGCGTTTTGAAACAGAAAAGGCGGATAAATTACTGCTTTTGGGTGACGTTTTATATCACGGACCGAGAAACGATTTACCCAAAGGCTACGAGCCTAAAAAGGTTATAGAAATGTTAAATCCGCTAAAGGATAAAATTTTGTGCGTTAGGGGAAACTGCGATACCGAGGTAGACCAGATGGTGCTTAAATTTCCCGTACTTGCTGAATACTGCATTTTGTATCTTGGCAGTAGAATGATTTTTGCAACACACGGACATAAATTTAGTCCTGATAATCTGCCACCCATTTCTAAGGGTGATATACTTCTTAACGGACATACCCACGTACCTAAATTTATAGACAACGGCGAATATATTTATGTAAACACAGGCTCTGTATCAATACCCAAAGAAAATTCAGAGCATAGTTATATAATACTTAAAGATAACGAATTTATCTTTAAAAACCTTGACGGCGAGGAATATGCAAGAAACACTCTCTAAAGGGGGAGAATCTTTGAAAAGAATAAAACGTTTATTATGTGCTTTACTTTGCGTTAGCATAATTTTTACAACACTTTGCGGTTGCGTAGACCGTGAAAAAATATTAGACCTTGTAATTCCTGAAAAAACCTTCCAAGAGGCAGAAGAGTTCGAGGCACTAGAGGAAAATGAGAAAAAAGAGCTTGTTTTTTCCGAGATGGAAAAAGCCTTCCAAAACGGCGAAAAGTCGGTTGAATTTAACTACGATTGCTCGGAGTATCTTTTTAAGGCATATAGGGAAGTATGCACCGAAAATCCGCAGTTTTTTTGGCTGACAAGGTCAAGCTCGTATCAAATAATTGAAACCGTTCTTAACAAGAAAATCGTGTTTAAGCCTAAAATACTTTTAAATGATGAAGAAATTAAGCTTATGCAAAGCGAGATTGATGCCGAAACAGACAAGTTTTTAAAGGGTATAAGGCAAGACGCCAGCGATTACAAAAAGGTTTTATATATTCACGATTATCTGGTTGATAATGGAACGTATGATACCGAGAGCGCCGACGTGGTTACCAAAAACGAAAAGACCGATTTTCCTCAAAACGTTCACGACAGCACTACCATATACGGTTGCTTAGTAACTCGAAAGGTTATCTGCTCGGGCTATTCGGCAGGGTTTAAATATCTTGCTGATAAATTAGGGCTTGAGTCTATAAGGGTTGGCGGTGAAGCAAAAGAAGACGGCGAACCGCATCAGTGGAACTGTGTTAAGGTAGACGGCGAATATTATTACATAGACGTAACGTGGGACGATAAGGTTGACAAGGACCCGTCAATTCGTTCAAGGGATTACGAATTTTTCCTTATAAACGAGCAGGAACTGCTTTTAACCCACGAAATTGAAGAGGGACAAAATCTGCCCGAATGTACCAAAACCGACTATAATTATTTTGTTTATAACGGACTCTATATGGAGAGGTACAGTTATTTTGACTTTGTAAATATTGTTAAAGGTAAAATGCCCACCTCATATATCACCGTTAAATTCGGCTCTGCCGATGAATGTGAAAAGGCGTCTAAAGACCTTTTTGAAGGATACCAAAGATTTTGGTATATACCGGGTGTAGGTCAGGGCGACGTGATGACAAGTGTTAGCGAATCAGGTAAAATTTTAACTGTTGAATGGTAAATTTAGTTTAGGAGAATAAAAATGCGAGTAGTAATTAAAATCGGAACAAGCACACTTACGCACTCTACAGGTAATCTTAATATAAGAAGATTTGAGCAGATGTGTAAGGTTATAAGCGACGTTAAAAATGCAGGTCACGAAATTATAATGGTGTCCTCGGGTGCTATCGCAATGGGCACTGGTAAATTAGGCCTTAAAGAGCGCCCCGACGATATTTCCACAAAACAGGCGACGGCAGCTGTCGGTCAGTGTGAGCTTATGTATACCTATGATAAAATTTTCAGCGAGTATAATCACACGGTAGCACAGCTTCTTATAACGGGCGAGGATATAAAGGATAACGAGCGCCACGAGCATTTCAGCAATACGCTTGGTCGACTGCTCGAACTGGGCGCCATACCGATTATCAACGAAAACGATACCGTATCGACCGCCGAAATCGTAATAGGTGATAACGATACCTTAGGCGCTGAGGTAGCAAAGAGCGTAAACGCCGATTTGCTTATTCTTTTATCCGACATTGACGGTCTTTATACTGCAGACCCGCACAAAGATAAGAATGCTAAGCTTATAAGCCGCGTTACAAAACTGGACGACAGCATTTATGCACTAGCGGGTGGCAAGGGTTCTAAATTCGGCACAGGCGGAATGGTAACTAAACTTAACGCCGCAAAAATCTGTATGGATTGCGGCTGTGATATGATAATCACAAACGGCGCAAATACCCAAAATATTTACGATGCCATTGCGGGTGAAGCAGTAGGCACAAGGTTTACGGTGAAATAAAATGATTGAAATGTTAAAGTCCGCAGTTGCGGCAAAAAAAGAGGTAGCGGCGCTATCAACTGAGCAAAAAAATAATGCACTATACTCTATGGCAGAGGCATTGCTTGAAAACAGCGATGAAATCCTTGACGCCAATGCTTTGGATATCGAGGCTTCAAAAGACAAAATATCCGAGGTTATGATTGATAGACTGACCTTAAATAAAACTCGTATCGAGGCTATGGCAGAGGGTATCAGACAGGTGGCAAATCTTAAAGACCCTGTTGGCAGGGTTTTAGATGAGCACACAAGAGAAGACGGTCTTAGAATAACCAAAGTATCCGTTCCTATCGGCGTTATTGCAATTATATATGAGAGCAGACCTAACGTTACAAGCGATGCGGCAGCACTAGCCCTTAAAAGCGGCAACGTTTGTGTACTCAGAGGCGGTAAAGAGGCTTTTCGCTCTGCAAACGCTATAGTAAACGCGCTTAAAAAAGGCTTAGAGAAAGCAAATATTAATCCTGATGCTATAAACCTCGTAAAAGATACGTCAAGAGACAGTGCCACCGCGCTTATGACAGCCAATAAGTATATCGACCTGCTTATCCCCAGAGGCGGCGCAGGTCTTATAAATGCCTGTGTGCAGAATGCTACCGTGCCCTGTATCGCAACGGGAACGGGTATTTGTCATATCTATATTGAAAAGAGTGCCGATTTTAATATGGCGCTAAATATTGTTGAAAACGCAAAGACCAGCAGACCCAGTGTTTGCAACGCAGAGGAAGTATTGTTGCTTGACAAGGATATAGCAAACGAGTTTCTACCTCTTTTAAAGCAAAGACTTGTAGATGATAGACTGTCAAACGGTCTTTGTGCGGTAGAACTAAGACTAGACGAAATGTCTCAAAATATTATTTCGGGAACTAGCGCTAGTGAAAGCGACTTTGATACCGAGTTTTTAGACTATATTTTAGCGGTTAAGTGTGTTGACGGTGTTGTTGAGGCGGCTGAGCATATAGCTAAACATTCAACAGGACACAGCGAGGCAATAGTTACAAGAGATACAAAAGCCGCCGATTATTTCACAAAAACCGTTGATAGCGCGGCGGTTTACGTTAACGCTTCAACAAGATTTACCGATGGCGGCGAGTTTGGTCTTGGCTGTGAGATGGGCATATCAACCCAAAAACTTCACGCCAGAGGCCCGATGGGACTAAATGAACTTAATACCTATAAGTATGTAATTTACGGTGACGGTAACGTAAGATAGGAGAAAATTATGAAATACGGATTTATAGGTTGCGGTAATATGGGCGGTGCGTTAGCAAGGGCACTCTCAAAAACAACTAAAAATATTATGTTATCGGATTATTTGCCCGAAAAAGCAAAGGAATTAGCAAATGAGCTCGGTTGCAGTTTTGGTACAAACGAGGATGTTGCAAATAATTGCGATAGAATTTTCCTCGGCGTAAAGCCACAGGTTATGCGCGAAACAGTAGCCGAGATAAGTGATATATTAAAACAAAAAAAGCCGCTTTTAATAACCATGGCGGCAGGTCTAAAGCTTGATACTATAACCGAGTTTGTGGGCGATAAGGTGCCTGTTATCAGAATAATGCCAAACACACCCGTTTCGGTGGGCGAGGGTATGATTCTTTATTGCAGAAATTCCTTAGTGTCTGACGGGGATTTGCAAAGCTTTGTCAGTGATATGAAATACAGCGGTACGCTTGATTTAATAGATGAAGAGCTAATAGATGCAGGCTGTTCGGTTTCGGGTTGCGGTCCTGCCTTTATGTTTATGTTTATTGACGCGCTAGCTAAGGCGGGTGCTTTAATAGGACTTTCACGCGAACAGGCAATAAAATATGCCGCTACAACAATGTTAGGCTCTGCAAAACTGCTTTTAAACTCAGATAAAACCCCCGAAGAATTGAAGCAGGCGGTTTGCTCAAAGGGCGGAAGTACAATAATGGGTGTAAACACCTTTGAAGACGGCGGACTGTACGAGCTAACCGAGAAAGCCGTTAACGCTTCTTTTGAGCGAAATAAGGAACTCGGCAAACAGTAGGAGGGCATATTAAGTGAAAGACAAAGGACTAGAAAATGGAAAATAGAGAGCTTACATGCTGTTTTACAGGGTACCGTCCCTCGAAGTTTCCTTTTAGTTTAAACAAATACGATAAGGACTATATAAACTTTGAAAACAATCTTTACAGGGAAATTTTTTCATCCTATTCCTGCGGAGTTAGAACCTTTATAAGCGGTATGGCGATGGGCTTTGATATAATCGCGGCAGAAACGGTTTTGAGCCTTAAAAAAGCAAAGAAAAACGTACGGCTTGTATGTGCTATACCTTTTAGAAATCAGGCAAAGGATTTTCCGAGTGATTGGCAACAAAGATATACTGATATTTTAAACGTCGCAGACGAGGTTATCTATATATGCGAAGAATATAATAGGGGCTGCTATTTTAAAAGAAATAAATATATGGTGGATAACAGCGACGTGGTTATTACCTGGTTTGACGGTCGCACAGGCGGTACCGCAAATACAATAGACTATGCTTTGCGCTTGGGAAGACGTGTAATAAATATAAACGGTATTATAGAACATCCCAGATTTAAAATAAAAAGTTTTCATTATGCAAAATAAAAGAAGACCTTTTCAGATTGTTTCTGAAAAGGTCTTTGTATCTTTAAATTTAAGGAAGAATATAAACCTCGATGTTTCTTCTGCCAAAGTTTGTACAAGCGCTCTTGGTTGTGAAGAAAAGGTCTATATTTGTAGGACGGGTTTTAATAAATCCGCCTGTATCTGCGGCAACTGCGTAACCGTAGATATATTTTCCGTCGCTGGACTTAATAAACATCTTTGTTCCGTAAGGAATATGATTTGGGTTTACTGCAACGTAACCCGGCTGAGGAGCTACACCTGTAGAACAGTTATTGCCTGTGTAGGTGTATGCCGTAGCCTGAAGCGTCATATGCTTTGTGTAGTTCACAGGATTTCCGTTAGCATCAAGCTGAATTTGATAAGGTGGCTTTAGCGTTGAAATCATCTGTGTTGAGGTAAGCGTAGTAGGAACATAAGTACCAACCAACGTTTTACCGTTAACAGCTTCGGAAAGGGTAAGGGTTTCCTTTATAATTTTTTTAGCCGATACGCCGTTCACAAGCTTTTCAACGTAGGCTACCTGCTGTAAGCCGTCCTTACCGGCAACCGTCTTTGTAACACCCTTTACCTGACTGTCGGTGTAAACAGTTTCCATAACGTGAGGGATAACCTCGGTATACGTGCCGTTTACGTATTCTATATCGCTGTAATCAATATAGGTGGTCTTGGTGATTTTCTTATCCTTTGCGGGCTGTACCATATCGTCATCGTCAACCGTAAAGCCTACCTGTTCCAGAATTGCTGAAACGGTTGCAGGTACGGTATTAACGGTAATGGTCTTATCACCAACCGTTATGTGCACAGGGAAGGTATATGCTATCTTAACGTCGGTGCGGTTTTTATCCTTAGTGGTTTCAAGAATTTTGAAGCTTTTGTTTATACCCGCACAAGCAAGTGCCGAGTCAACGTCACCCGTTACCGAGTGGACAGCGTATGTGTTTTCACCGTCTGAAATTAAAACTGTCTTGGCAGAAGTACCAACAAATATGGTACCGCATATTATTGCTGCACATGATATAAAGACGGTCAAAGCGTGGCTTTTTATAAAACAAACAAGTGCGTTTGCTAAAAGCTTAGTTTTGTTTCTAAACATCAAATGTCTCCTTTTTCAAATGATAGTATTGCCGTAATTTTTACGGAAAATACCATTTTTTTGAGCCGATACATATTATATGCACCAAAAAAACGAATGTCAAACCAAAAAAAGCCACCGATTTTGTATAAATTTACTATGATTTTTAAGAAAAAAGCAAAAGGTTACAATTTGTAACCTTTTAAAAAAGGGATAAAATGACAAAAATTGTAATTCGGGTTGTGCAAAACGACAGTTTTTAGTACTTTAAATTTTGCAAAATACCAAAAAAATCCTCTTTTTTCTAAAAAAACACACTATATCGTGGTATCTACAGCTTTGCTACACATTATATATAAAAATTTAGCAAAAAAGACTTTACACAGTTCGACAAATATGTTATTATATATGTATTGGAAATCCTTTAACTGCGATACAGTGATGTCGGCAAGGTGTTTTCTCTGGTTTTTTGTATTATTGCCGTGCATCAGCACGGCATTTTTTAATTTTACGTATGAGGGAGGTAATATAGTGGCAGAGTATAAGGCTACTATTATGGATGAGGCGGCAGTCGGTCGCGCACTGAAACGTATCTCCCACGAAATACTCGAAAAGAACAACGGCTGCAATAACGTTTGTCTGATTGGTATTGAGCGCAGAGGTGTGCCTATGGCACAAATTATAGCGCAGAATATAAAGCAGATAGAAAATGCCGAGGTTTGTTGCGGAAGCCTTGATATTACCTTTTATCGTGACGACTTAAAACACGTTAGCAACGACCCTGTTATAAGAGCTTCTCAAATTCCTTTTGATATAAACGGTAAAACAGTGGTGCTTGTAGACGACGTGCTTTACACGGGAAGAACGGTACGCGCCGCAATGGATGCTTTAATCAGTCACGGCAGACCTGCCGCTATACAACTTGCCGTTATGGTCGATAGAGGGCATAGGGAGTTGCCTCTTCGGGGTGACTTTGTCGGCAAAAACGTTCCTACCTCAAAAAGCGAACGCATATTTGTAAAATTACCTCCCTTTGATGATAAAACTTCGGTTGAGCTTTACGGTTAAATTAGCCTACAGGACAACCCTTATATATAATATGTGTATGCACAATAATTTCGGTTAATTCGGGAAATCCCGTTTTAATATATGTAGCGCACGTTTTGTGCGAAGAATATGGAGGAAAAAAGAATGAATCTAATCTACGGCGTAAAAGACAAGCCTAAATTCGGTCAGTTGCTAGTATTTGCACTTCAGCAGCTTCTCGCAATTTTGGCGGCAACCATCGCAGTTCCCGCAATCATCGGCAACGGTATGTCAAGCTCTGCTGCACTTTTTGGCGCAGGTGTTGGTACAATTGTTTATCTTCTCTTCACAAAGTTTAAGAGCCCTGTTTTCTTAGGCTCATCCTTTGCATTTATCAACTCTATGTCTGCGGCATTTGCAGGCGCTGTAACAGGTGAGGTACTCAATAAGGAATTAGGATACTTAGGTATTATTATCGGTGCTGTATTTGCAGGTCTTGTTTACGTTGTTATAGCAATCGTTGTAAAGATAGCAGGCGTTAAATGGATAAATAAGCTTATGCCTGCAGTAGTTATCGGTCCTACAGTTTCTATAATCGGTCTATCTCTTGCAGTAAACGCAGTAGGCGACCTTTCTCTTGGCAAGGTTTTAGATGCAGAGGGTAATTCGGTTGCAAATCCATATCTTACCTTAGTTTGCGGTCTTGTAACACTCTTTACAGTAGTGCTTTGCTCGGTATACGGTAAAAAGATGATGAAGCTTATTCCTTTCATTATCGGTATCCTTGCAGGCTATATCGTAGCTACCATCTTCACCGTTATCGGTATCTATACTGATAATACAGCGTTACAGGTAATTAACTTTGAAGTATTTAAAGATATGCAAATCTTTGCTATTCCTGAATTTACATTTGTTAAAGCATTTAACGGTCTTTCAGAGATTAACGGCGCATACATTGCAACCGTAGCAGTAGCATATATTCCTGTTGCATTCGTTGTATTTGCTGAGCATATTGCAGACCATAAGAACCTTTCAACAATTATCGATACCGAGCTTTTAGAGGAGCCGGGTCTTCACAGAACACTTTTAGGTGACGGTGTAGGTTCAATAGCAGGTGCATTCTTTGGCGGTTGCCCAAATACTACATACGGTGAGTCTGTAGGCTGTGTTGCAATCACAAGAAACGCTTCGGTTGTTACAATCTTTACAACTGCTATTATGGCAATCATAATTTCTTTCTTCGGCCCATTCGTTACATTCTTAGCATCTATTCCTAACTGTGTAATGGGCGGCGTTTGCATCACCCTTTACGGCTTTATCGCAGTTAGCGGTCTTAAGATGATTCAGAAGGTAGACCTAAATCAGAATAAAAACCTCTTTGTAGTTGCAATTATCCTAATTTGCGGCATCGGCGGTCTTTCTCTTACCTTCGGAAAGGTAACACTTACCGCTATCGCTTGCGCACTTATCCTCGGTATAATCGCAAACCTCGTTCTTTCGGGTAAAAAGGAAGAAGAATAATAATTATTAAAAATGAAATAAACGGTTGGCGTTGGCGTTGTATCCTTACGGGTACAACGCCCGTTTTATTAGTGACTTAAGACACTAATAAAACGGGAGGCGTAACGCCTCCCCTACGAAAGTAATATGATTTTCCGTTTCTTTTTTATGGCATAATCAAGTGCAATCTTTGTACCGCTTTTGCGTGTTTTAGGTGCAAAATTTTCATTGTAGTAAAAAACACAGTAACAACTATTGTCTATCATCTCGTAGTTTCGCTTTATGTAGACTGCCCTATTAGCACCTAAAACTGACTTAGGATAATAGGTGTCTTCATAAGATTGCAAAAGATATTGTCTATATTTTTCGCTGATATTCGGATATTCTGCTCTTACAAAAACTCTTTTTATATATGTGTATTTTTTCTTTAAATCGTCCAGCACATCATAGCAAAGACTGTCAAATCCGCTTTTGCTACCGAAAAGAAAGGTATCCACTTTTTTCTCCACAATTAAGTTTTCAATAATTTCAAAAAGTTCACCTTTCAATTCTTTTGTTTCTTCTGTTTTTCTGTGACCTATAAAACAGCAGGTATAATTTTTGTTCATATTAACCCCCTACAAAACAATCAATAAAATTGGCTCTATTTGACATTCTGTGAATGTCATACTTGCTTGTATTATAACATATAATTTCGTTGTTGACAATTACAAAATGTCAAGATAGAGGGGGTTTATATGTTTATAAATAAAAGCACCGATGGTTTAAATAATGTGTGCGGCAAAAATATTGCTAAGCTCCGTATTTCAATGGGGATTTCGCAAAGAGCACTTGCCGATAAGATGCAATTGGTTGGAATAGACATAGATAAAAACGCAATTCAACGAATAGAGTGTGGTAAACGCTTTGTTACAGATATTGAGTTAATTGCGTTTTCAAAAGTTTTTAATATAACGCTTGATAATCTTTTAAAATAACAAAACGCTCGGCATAATGGGTGTTGTTCTTAACGGAGAATTTGAAAATCTTTCGACTTCCGATGAGAACCAGCATCGCATTTGTATGTACAAATACACTTGGGCAGTAGCCCAAACCCACTAACAACAGAAAAGAGAAGATTCGTATATTACGAG
>JAZSCM010000046.1:0-41366 GCA_045602945.1 Acutalibacteraceae bacterium
CTTCGGTGCGATATGTGACTTACGTCACAAGGATTTATCTCATATCGCATTTGCCGAGAGGCAAATATATCGCGTTTTTAAACATATCGCATTGCGAAGCAATATATCGCCAAGCAACGCTTATATAAACCAAAGCCTTGAGGCAAAATTTAAATAATAAAATTGGTGTTTCGAGTAAGCAAAATAATATATAGATAATGCCGTGCATAAAGAGCAGGGTTGCTAAGGACAGTAAAAGGATGTGTAGAATTTATACACATCCTTTTCGTTTGGTCGCATACCGTAACAAGCAGGACATTTGGGCGCCTAAATGTCATTTGTTAGGAGAAACTATAACCCTTTTACCCATTTCAAAAAAAGTGATATTGTGAGACAGGTCTCACAGTGATATTTTTGATAAATCAAAAGTGATATTGAAACCTTGCGGTTTCAGTGATATTTTATTCGTCCCAAAACTGCCGAAGGCAATACCACTTGTTGTAAGACAAATATAACTGCGAAGCAATACAACTCGCCTTTGGCGAATAAAACTGGCGAAGTGTCCTTAAGAACACTTCGCCAATGCACGGCACCTTTTTTATTCTTTTTATTTTAGCAGTTCAAGTATTTTTTCCTTTTGCATAAAGCCTACACCTGTGTTTGTAACCTCGGCATTTTTGATAACCACAAGCGTTGGGATACTTGCGATATTAAACATTTGGGCAAGTTCGGGTTGCTCGTCAACGTTTACCTTGCAAACCTTGATATCGGGATTTTCGTTTGCAATTTCCTCGACGAGTGGCGCTATCATACGGCAGGGGCCGCACCAGGTTGCCCAAAAGTCCATAAGCACGGTTTTATCGGAATATATAACCTCTGCTTCAAAATTATCTTTTGTTATATTAATTTCGTTCATACTGTCAGTCCTTTTCCTTAAAGTATAGCATACAATGGCAAAAGCCTTCAAAATTTGGGTCTTTTATTTGCTCTCTGAACTGTTTGCACATACATTTAGTATCCTCGGATTGCTCCCTTATGCAAGGGCAGTAACCGCCTGTGCGTTTTAGTCCCTCTTTTACAATTTTCACTATTTCTTTATCGGGATTAAGCTTTATAGCCATTTTATAACCTCTTTGATTATTATTCTTCGTCCTTACCGCAGCAACGCTTGTATTTTTTACCGCTACCGCAAGGGCAAAGTGCATTTTTACTTACAACACCTTTTCCTCTAACCGTCAAGGGCTTGTCGCCTGTGGAGGTTTCCTCGGCAACCTTTTCACGCTTTACTTCCTCGTCCTTACGAACTCTAACGCAGATTATAAGCTTAGCGGTCTGTTCTCTTATAGTATCGGTCATAGCAGAGAACATATCGTAGCTTTCGTTTCTATACGCAATAACGGGGTTGTGCTGACCGTACGCACGAAGTCCGATACCCTGTCTTAACTGGTCCATATTGTCGATATGGTCCATCCAGTTGTTATCAACGTTACGAAGAAGAATTACTCGCTCTAGCTCACGCATAGCCTCCGAGCCGATTTCGTTTTCACGTTCTTCGCATATAGTATGTGCGCGTTCCTTTATCTTATCGGCTATATCGTCGCAATCTGCTTCGCCTAATTCATCTATTGTAAAGTCTAGCAAATCTGAAATGTCAAACCAGCTTGAGAAATACTCCTTAAAGCCCTCGATATCCCAATCGTCGTGAATTTCGGCGCCGAGATAAATCTTGCAGTAGGACTCTATTGTTTCGTCTATCATCTTTCGCACAGTTGCGCTGATATCCTCGCCGTCGAGCACCTTGTTTCTCTGAGCGTAGATAAGTTCTCTTTGCTTGTTCATAACGTCGTCGTATTCAAGAACGCTCTTTCTTGCGGCAAAGTTCATACCCTCTTTGCGCTTTTGCGCGTTTTCAATGGTCTTAGAAAGCATAGAAGCCTCTATAGGCATATCCTCTTCGACTCTAAGGGTATCCATAAGCATTGTAAGACGCTCGCCGCCGTAAAGACGCATAAGGTCATCCTCAAGTGATAGATAGAACTTAGTGTTACCGGGGTCACCCTGACGGCCTGCACGTCCGCGGAGCTGATTGTCAATTCGTCTTGAATCGTGACGCTCGGTACCCAAAATACATAAACCGCCCGCCTCTCTGACACGCTGAGCCTCGGGGGCTATTTCAGCCTTGAACTGCTCGTAATATTCTTTAAACTTAGCTCTGGCTTCAATTATTGCTTGGTCGTCGGTTTCACCAAAGCCTGTAGCCTCAAGAATCATTTCCTCACTAAGTCCGTCGTGGCGAAGTGCAGATTTTGCAAGATACTCTGCGTTACCGCCAAGCATAATATCGGTACCACGGCCCGCCATATTAGTAGCAATGGTAACGGCGCCGAATTTACCTGCCTGAGCGATAATTTCAGCCTCTTTTTCGTGGTGCTTAGCGTTTAGCACGTTGTGTTTTATACCGCACTTCTTAAGCAGTGAGGATAAAAGTTCTGATTTTTCAATAGTTACGGTACCCACAAGCACAGGCTGACCCTTAGCGTTGCACTCGGCAATTTTTCTTATAATTGCACCAAACTTTGCCCTTTCGGTCTTGTATATTACGTCGTTTTCGTCAATACGTGCAATGGGCTTGTTTGTAGGAATTTCGATAACGTCAAGCTTATAAATCTGCTGGAATTCTGCCTCTTCGGTAAGCGCAGTACCCGTCATACCCGAAAGCTTGTTATAAAGGCGGAAGAAATTCTGGAAGGTAATGGTAGCAAGGGTTTTTGACTCTCTTTCTACCTTAACGCCCTCTTTAGCTTCAATTGCCTGATGAAGACCCTCGTTGTAACGGCGTCCGAACATAAGACGGCCAGTGAATTCGTCAACAATTATAACCTCGCCGTCTTTAACAACGTAGTCAACGTCACGCTTCATAATACCGTGTGCGCGGATAGCCTGATTTACGTGGTGTGAAATTTCGATATTTTCAGCATCGTTTAGGTTTTCAATGTCAAAATAACGCTCTGCCTTTGCAACGCCCGATGGGGTAAGGGTAGCGGTCTTAGCCTTTTCGTCTACAACGTAGTCGCCGTCGTAATTAGCGGCTTCGTCACTCTTTTTATCGTCCATCTCCTTAACCTTAACCATTTTAAGAGATAGCGCAAAGCGGTTGGCTCTGGTGTAAAGCTCGGTAGACTTGGAGCCCTGACCCGAAATAATAAGAGGAGTTCTTGCCTCGTCTATCAAAATTGAGTCAACCTCATCGACGATAGCGAAGTTATGCTCTCTTTGAACCTTATCCTGCTTGTAGATTACCATATTATCTCTAAGGTAATCGAAGCCTAATTCGTTATTGGTGCAGTAGGTAATGTCGGCATTATAAGCGGCACGTTTTTCTTCCTTGTTCATTCCGTGAATAATAAGACCTACTGATAAACCCATAAAACGATACAGTTTACCCATCCATTCAGAGTCACGCTTAGCAAGGTAATCGTTAACCGTTACAATATGCACGCCCTTGCCTGTAAGCGCATTAAGATATGCAGGAAGCGTAGCAACCAAGGTTTTACCTTCACCTGTTTTCATTTCGCTTATTCTGCCCTGATGCAAAACAATACCGCCTAAAATCTGAACGGGGAAGTGGCGCATACCGAGAACACGGTCACCCGCTTCTCTACAAGCGGCAAATGCCTCGGGCAAAATATCGTCAAGTGTTTCACCGCACTCGAGTCTATCTTTAAATTCCTCGGTTTTAGCCTTTAATTCATCGTCGGTAAGGGCACGGTATTCTTCTTCTAATTCTAAAACTTTATCCTTTAGCGGAACTATGCGCTTTATTTCGCGCTCACTATAGTTTCCGAAAATTGCTTTAATAAGTCCCATAAAATAACCTCACAAAAAGTTTTAATAAAATTATATACCAAATTTATGAATAAATAAAGTAAAATTTAATTTTTAAATAATATTTGGTCGGCTTCAAGATAAAGGCCGTTTGTATAGGATATACTGCCGTCCTTTAAAATCAAAACGGCTTCCAGTTCTTCTTGACTGTTTATAAGCTCTATTGCCTTTTGCTCACCTAACAAAACACAAACGGTTGAAAGTGCGTCACAATCAAGAGAGGATTTACCTATAACGGTGGCGCTTACAACCTCGCTGTCACAGGGATAGCCTGTTTTTGTATCTAGGATATGGTGATAAACTGTACCGTCTATTACCATATTTCGCTGATAGGTACCCGCAGTTGCAAGGCTTAAATCTTTACAGTCAAGCCTTAAAATTGCCTCGTCGGTTTTTTTAGGATTTGCAATACCTAAAGTGGTTTCATCTCCAAAGGTGTATAAGTTTCCGCCAAGGTTTATAATGCCGCGTTTAACACCTTTAGCTTCGAAAAACTCTTTGAGCTTATCTGCAATATATCCCTTTGCAATACCGCCTAAATCTATCTTTTTGCCGTTTAGATTTATTTTGCCGTCACTAATTTCTATAGCCTCGTAGTCAACGTTTTTAAGCGCCTCGGATATTTCATCTTTATCGGGCAGGGCAGTGCCCTCAAAATCCCAAAGGTCAGATACAGGGGATATAGTTATATCAAATGCGCCCTTTGAAAGCTTTGAAAAATAAAGGCCGCGCTCTATTAACTGCAAAAGCTCCTCGTCGCACGAAACAAAGCCCTTCGAATTGTTTATACGGTAAAGCTCACTGTCGGTATTGGTTTTAGAAAAGAGCTTATCGTATTTTTCGCAAAGAGCGAAGGCTTCAAGAAGGGTTTCGTCGTCACATTCAATATCAAGCTTTACCACCGTGTCAAAAATAAAACGGGTATCAAGCCGAGAGTCTTTATTAGCGCAACCGCTAATTAAAAGCAGAATAGCAGTGGCTACGCTAAGAGAAATAAATTTTTTCATAATACATATTATACATTGTCTTTCTTTTTTTGTAAAGATGTGTTATAATATAATGGTTATAATTTAAGTGTTAGAAAAAAGGGGGGTGCCGTATGAAAAAGTGGGATTTTATCGTTATAGGTCTGCTTGTAGCCTCAGCCATAATAGGGTTTGTATTAATCGGGCTTTTTTCGGCACCGTCGGTTACGGTTACGGTTAGCGAAAATAATGAGATAGTTTACGAGGGTAAAATAGATAAGGACAACGTAATAAAACTTAAAAACAACACGGTTGTAATTCAAAACGGCGAGGTTTTTATGGAAAATTCTAATTGTAAAAACCAAATTTGTGTAAAGCACAAAAAAATAAGTAGGTCGGGAGAAAGTATAATATGTCTGCCAAACAAGGTCATAATACAAACCAAATAAGGCGAATTTGCCTTTATGCTATTTTGTCTGCGGTATGTTTAGTGTTGGGATATATTGAAAGTTTAGTGCCGCTTACCTTTATAGCACCGGGTGTAAAAATAGGTCTTGCAAATGCCGTTTGCTTAATACTTGCCGCAAAAATGGATATAAAGGGCGCGTTTTTAGTAAACACCGTAAGAATTTTCCTGTCGGGGTTGCTTTTCGGCTCGGTAATAAGCCTTTCATTTTCGCTTGTTGCAGGTGTTGTATCCTTAGGCTCGGTTTGTATACTCAGAAGACTTAAAATTTTTTCAATTATAGGTGTCAGCACCATAGCCGCCGTGGTACATAACCTTGCTCAAATGGCGGTAGCGGTGTGTATAATGGGTATAGGCTCACTTTACTATCTGCCCGTCTTAATTATAAGCGGAACTTTTAGCGGACTTATAGTCGGAATAATTTCTAATATAATTTTAAAAAAAGTAAAGACAAATGGAAATAAATAGTGTATAATAAATTATTGTGTAAAAATTACTCTAAAAGGAGTTATTAAATTATATGTGCGGATTTGTAGGCTTTACAAACAAAATATCGGATAACGGCACGGTGCTCGAAAAAATGATGAACCGTATAGTTCACAGAGGTCCTGATTCAGACGGTAAGTTTTTCGACCAAAATATAGCCTTAGGCTTTAGAAGACTTAGCATCATAGGTCTAGAAGACGGCGACCAGCCTATGTTTAACGAGGACGGTAGCCTGGTGCTTGTATTCAACGGCGAGATTTACAACTATCCCGATTTAAAGGCAGAGCTAATAGAGAAAGGTCACACCTTTAAAAGTCATGCCGATTCTGAGGTTTTACTCCACGGCTTTGAGGAGTGGGGCAAGGATTTAGTTGCCCGTCTTCGCGGTATGTTTGCCTTTGTTATCTTTAACAAAAAGGAAAATTCTATGTTCGGCGCCCGTGATATGTTTGGTATCAAGCCTTTTTACTATACCGAAATGAACGGCAGTTTTATCTTCGGCTCTGAAATCAAAGCCTTCCTGGACCACCCCGATTTTAAAAAGGAGCTAAACGAGGAGGCACTCGCACACTATCTTTCGTTCCAGTATTCTCCAACCGAGGAGACCTTCTTTAAAAATGTATTTAAGCTTCCCCCCGCACACTACTTCACCTATAAAAACGGCGCAATGGAAAAGACACGCTATTTCAAACCTAACTTTTGTGAGGATAGCGGAGTGCTTGACTTTTTTGCAGATAAAACCGACGAGGCTGTAAGAGAATCTGTAAAGGCACATAAAATAGCCGACGTTGAGGTAGGCTCGTTTTTATCCAGCGGTATAGACTCAAGTTATATCGCAGAGGCGGCACAGGTTGACAAAACCTTTACCGTGGGCTTTGAAAGTCCCGACGGCGACCGTTACAATGAAATTCACTTTGCAAAGGAATTTGCCGAAACCATAAAGGTCGAAAATATCGCAAAGGTTATAACGCCCGAGGAATATTGGTCGAATTTCCCTAAAATTCAGTATCATATGGACGAGCCTTTGGCTGACCCTGCCGCTATTGCGCTTTACTTTGTAAGCAATTTAGCATCGCAATACGTTAAGGTTGTAATGTCGGGCGAGGGTGCAGACGAATTGTTCGGCGGCTACAGAATTTATCAGGAGCCTATAACCGTTACGGCTTACGATTCGCTGCCTTTCGCGCTTCGCAGATTTATAGGTAAAATTTGTTCATTCCTTCCTCAAAAGCACGGTATTAACTATCTTGTAAGACGAGGCAAAACCATAGAAGAGCGCTTTATCGGTAACGCCAATATATTCTCACTTAAAGAGCGAAACGCTATTTTAAAGAGTGAGATTGCTAAAAATGCTTGTTCACCTCAAGACCTTTGCAAAAGGTTTTATAAAGAGGTTGAGGGTAAGGACGATATTACCAAAATGCAGTACCTCGATATAAATATGTGGCTTATGGGCGATATCCTATTAAAAGCCGATAAAACAAGTATGGCAAACTCATTGGAGCTTAGAGTTCCTTTCCTCGATAAAAACGTTATGAAACTTGCCGAAACCATTCCGCTTAATTCTAGAGTCAGCACCGTTTCGACCAAACTTGCACTACGCAAGGCGGCAGAAAAGACGTTGCCAAGACGCACCGCTACAAAGGATAAGCTAGGTTTCCCCGTGCCTATCAGGGTATGGCTTAAAGAGGACGTTTATTATAATATGGTAAAGGAAGCGTTTACAAGCGAGGCGGCAAATATTTATTTTGACACCGAAAAGCTGGTAGCATTACTCGACCTTCACAAAAGCGGCAAAGAGGACGTAAGCCGCAAAATTTGGACGGTTTATACCTTCCTTGTATGGTACAAGCGCTTTTTCGAAGAGGAAAATGTGCAGTAGTGCTTGTTGACAAAATTTGTTTTTCATTATATAATTATTTAGTTAGTTTTCTAAGAAAAGAGGAACGCTTTTATGAAAATTATTTACAAAGACGGTAGCGTTGTAGAATGTGCCGAGGAAGAGGAGCTTCAGGTCATTCGTCACACAGCGGCTCACATTATGGCACAGGCTGTAAAAAGACTTTTCCCACACGCCGATTTTGGTTACGGTCCTGCAACCGAAAAGGGATTTTTCTATGATATAGATTTGGGCGATACTAAACTCACAGACGAGGATTTAGTTGCTATCGAAAACGAAATGCGCAAGATAGTTAAGGAAAATCTTCCTATTAAGCCTTTTATTCTTCCAAGAGAAGAAGCTATTAAACTAATGGAAGAGCAGGGTGCTAAATATAAGGTTGAGCATATCGGCGACCTAGAGCCTGATGCAGAAATCAGCTTCTTTAAACAGGGCGACTATATAGATATGTGTACAGGCCCTCACCTTTGCTATACCAAGGCGCTTAAAGCCTTTAAAATCACACAGCAGTCGGGCGCATATTGGAAAAACGATAAGGATAACAAGATGCTCACCCGTATTAACGGCATAGCATTCAGAACTCAAGCAGAGCTTGACGATTATCTAAAGCTTATGGAGGAGGCTGAGCGCCGTGACCACCGTAAGATAGGCAAAGAAATGGACCTCTTTATGCTTTGCGAGGAGGGTCCGGGCTTCCCATTCTTCTTGCCAAAGGGTATGAAGCTTAAAAATGCGCTTATTGATTACTGGCGCGAAATTCACACCAAGGCAGGTTACGTTGAGGTTCAAACCCCTCTTATTATGAACCGTCACCTTTGGGAAACCAGCGGTCACTGGGATCATTATAAGGATAATATGTATGCTACAAGAATAGACGACGAGGATTTCTGCATTAAGCCTATGAACTGTCCGGGCGGCGTTATGGTTTACCGCAGTAAGCCACACAGCTATAGAGAGTTACCTCTTAGAGTGGGTGAGCTTGGTATGGTTCACCGCCACGAGCTTAAAGGCGCACTTCACGGTCTGTTCAGAGTTCGTTGCTTTACTCAGGACGATGCGCATATCTTTATGCGTCCCGACCAGATTAGCGACGAAATCATCGGCGTTGTAAATCTTATTAACGACGTTTATACAAAGTTCGGTTTCGAATACTTTGTTGAACTTTCCACCCGTCCTGAAGACAGTATGGGTAGCGACGAGGATTGGGAGGCTGCAACCAACGGTCTTATAGCGGCGCTTGAAAAAATAGGTCTTCCTTACATATTAAATGAGGGTGACGGCGCTTTCTACGGTCCTAAGATTGACTTCCATCTAAGAGACAGTATAGGCAGAACCTGGCAATGCGGCACAATTCAGCTTGACTTCCAGATGCCTATCAACTTCGGCCTTGAGTATATTGATGCCGACGGCACTGCTAAGCGCCCTATTATGATTCACAGGGTTTGCTATGGCTCAATCGAGCGCTTTATCGGAATACTGACCGAGCATTTTGCAGGTAAGTTCCCGCTATGGCTCTCACCTTTACAGGTTAAGGTTTTAACCCTACCGGGTCTTGACGAGGCTTATGCCGAGAACGTTTACAACGTTTTAAGAGAAAACAAGGTAAGAGTAGAGCTTGATAACCGAAACGAGAAGATAGGCTATAAAATACGTCAGGCTCGTCAGGAGGATAGAGTGCCTTATATGGTAATTATCGGTGCTAAAGAAATCGAAACAGGCACAATCTCCGTTCGTGACCGTGAGACCGACCAAACCGAGAATATGACACTCGAAGCATTCTGCGAACTCTTAAATAAAAAGATAAGCGAAAGAATTTAAATTTTAAAATTTAGGGACTAACTCACTAAAGTCAGCTTGTACAACCTCTGCCTCCCTTGCCTAAAGGGAGGGGGACCGCTTGCGGTGGAGGGATAGGAAAGTGAGTCAGTCCCTCTTTCAAAAAGAGGTAAACGTATGTACACTTGCTTTGCCGAGAATTACGATTTGTTAATGCAGGACGTAAATTACAAAGAAAGAACTGAATATTTACTGTCGGTTTTTGAAAGCTATTCAAAAAAGCCGAGTCTTCTTTTAGACCTTGCCTGCGGAACGGGTAGCTTTTCAAATGAGTTTGCAAAAAGGGGTATTCAGGTAATCGGTGTTGATTTATCGCCCGAAATGTTAAATATTGCAAGAGAAAAAAGCCAAAAAGAAAAGCTTGACGTTTTATACCTCTGCCAAGATGCAAGTCGGCTTGACCTTTACGGCACGGTGGACGGTGCAGTTTGCTGTATGGACAGCATTAACCACATAACCGATATAAACGTCTTGAAAGAAGCGTTTAAAAAGGTGTCGCTTTTTTTAGAGCCTGACTGTCTTTTCGTGTTCGACGTTAACACCTTATATAAACATAAAGAGGTTTTGGGAAACAATACCTTTGTTTTAGAAGAGGATAATCTTTACTGTGTTTGGCAAAACGAGTATTTCGAGGACGAGTATTTAACCGAAATAACACTTGATTTTTTCAAAAGAGAAAAAGACAATATATATAATAGGTGTGAGCAGTTTATAGAGGAAAGGGCTTATTCGGAAGAAGAACTGACTGCCTTGCTTCAAAATGCGGGATTTAGTGTAGAGGCAATATTCGACGATATGAGCTTTGAGCCGCTAAGCAGCACTAGCGAAAGGGCAATTTTTGTAGCCAAAAAAATATTTTAAATTTTTTCAAAAAAGTGCTTGACAAACTATTCGCTCGGTGATATAATAGCATCGTTGTCCGAAAAGATAACGAAATAGTTGGTGTTGATTGCGGTGAGGGTCCACCCGTTCCCATTCCGAACACGGAAGTTAAGCTCACTTGCGCTGAAGATACTTGGCGGGCAGCTGCCCGGGAAAATAAGTAGATGCCAACATAAAAAAAAAGCTTCTTCGGAGCGGGTTTTTAGTTTTATTTGCTTCGCAAGTTATATTGCTTCGCAGTGATATTTGGACTTTGTCCAAGTGGTATTGCCTTGCGGCAGTTTTATGCAAATAAAATACCACTGAAATCGCAAGATTTCAATAACACTATTGCTTTTGGCAATAATATCACTCCAACGAAGTTGGAATATCACTGAAAATTAGAGGTGTGGTAGTTTTGGCAGATAGTATATTGAGAGATAAATCAAAAGAATTTGCAAAAGCTGTTGTTTATCTTTGCCGAGAGATGAAAAACAACCGTAAAGAAACAGTTTTGATAAATCAGCTTCTTCGTTCTGCAACCTCGATAGGTGCAAATTTGCATGAGGCACAATATGCGCAAAGTTCAAACGACTTTATCTCTAAACTTGAAATAGCACAAAAAGAATGCTATGAAACGGAATATTGGTTACAACTTCTCTTTGAAACAAATTGTATGGGCGAGGATGTTTATAAGTCTTTACACAATGACTGTGGAGCAATACGCAGAATGCTGATTTCTTCGCTTAAAACTATCAAATCTAAGTAGAACGCTTCTTCGAAGCGTGTTTTTAGTTTTATTCGAAGCCGAAGCATTTTTAAATAATCAATAATAAATAATAAAATCGGTGTTTCGCATAGCGAAACGGTATATTAAATTTTGCATTTTGCACTTTGCATTTTGCATTTATATATAATGTGTATCTTCAAAATTCCAAAATTTTTCGTGTTCAAAAACGAAAATAACGCACTCTTGTAAATACTCAACAATATAAGATATATGGTGTTGTACACTTTTGCCTATAGTTTTGTTTTGTCGAAAAATTTTTTATAAAATTTGCATATTTTTTATAAAAAAGTCTTGATTTTTAAAATGTCGGGTGCTATAATAAAGCAAACCGCATAATAGCGGTTTGATATCGTTTTTTTAAAATGTGTTATCAGTAACACGAAAAATTTTACGGCGCTACGCCGGTTAGGAGTTTTTACAATGAGAAAATTTCCCAAGCTCGTAGCTATTGTTTTGGCAATTGCAATCGTTATTTGTCCTGCAATGTGCCTAAGCGCAATGGCTGATTCCCCTAATAGTTATTCACTTTCTTATGATGAAGGCGTTTTAACTATTACCGTTACTTCTGAAACAGGCTTTATGGTATCTTACCTTAACGTAGATATCGAGGGCTATGCTGTAGATGAGGAGAACATTACTGTTACAACCGAAGAGGGCCGTGCATTTTCTGCAAATCCAATCTTTGAAGATGGCGTTCTTGCCCTTCTTGTAGCTCCTACAGAAGCTTATGATATCAGCCTCGTTACAGAAGCTGTTGTTTCTGTTCCACTAGAGGAGTTAGTTGAAGTAGAGCGTTATTACATAGCTCTCACAAAGATTCAGGCTGCTGATGCTGGTTCTGCAGAAGTTCCAGAGTCTTTCTTAGTATTCGATGGCGTTGATGCAAACGGCTATGTTGAGGAAGTAATTCCTACCGTTGATGCTCTCCCACACGAGTGCGACGTTGTAGAGTATGTTGACAATGGCGACGGCACCCACAACGGTGTTTGTGACTGTGAAGACGCTACCGTTCTTATCGAGAACGAAGACCACATTGACGAAGATGCTGACAACGTTTGTGACTACTGCTTAGCTGACATTGATAATGGTGGTTCTGAAGAGCCAGAAGATCCGATATGTGAGCATGTAAACATTACATATGTTTCACACGTTGCTCCAATCCAGGGCGGAGCAAATGGTTCTATTACATATCTTTGTAGTGACTGTGCCGAGGAATACACCGAAGAAGTGTTATATGATGATACATTCAAGTTCGCTTCTGCTGTTGCAGAATACAAGTCTGAAACTATCTTAAAGTTCCTATTCTCTACTACTGCTGCAAATTGGAGCGGTGTTGACCAGTCTAAGTCTTTTGCTATTCTTACTAAAGATAACAATGATGACGAGGGCGGTGACGCTATAGTTAAGGTTGAGTATATATCAGATTTAACTGAAAACGGTCAGATTACTTCTAATATTGCTATGGTCTTCCCATTAGCAGCAAAAGAACTTAATGATAACGTTGCGCGTCAGATTATCGTTTATAAAGACGGTGCATGGTATTCACGTAAAGTAGGTAACTACAGCTTCGTAACTTATGCTGCTTCAACTTTAGCAAAAACATCTGTTGAAGCAACTGAAAAGACTTTGATTATGGATCTACTTAACTATGGTACCATTGCTCAGAATCGTTTTGGTTACAACACAGCAAATCCTGCTAATACTGCTAACGATACATTCAATTCATATTCAGGCAGCACAAATGATGTTACTTTAACAAACAACAGAAGAACAGATAACAAGAAAGATCGTTATCGTTTTAACAGCGTTGCAGCTTCTTTTGAAAGCCGTGCAGAAATGAATTTCTTAATTACAAATAATGATACTAATAGAACTAACATTGCTGACACAACTTCAATTTATGTTATAGTTGATTATATTGATGCAGATGGTGCTGAGCAGCACATGCGTTTTACCGGTAGCGACTTTAGAGTTACTCCATCAGGTGCTGTGTATATCGACTTCTCTGAACTCCACGCTTCTCAGATGCGTCAAGAAGTAACTGTAACTTTATATGCTGCTGACGACGACGCTGTTCAGTATATCGTATACTATAGCCTTGAGTATTATGCAGCTTCAAAAGTTGGTGACGCTACTGAAGGCGAGATTACTGAAGCTTTGATTCGCTTTGGTGATTCTGCAAACGCTCATTTTAACAAGTAATTTTTATCCTTGTAAGTAATTTTATTACTTAAATATTTTAATGAAAGGGTTGAAAAAATGAAGGCTATATTAGATATCGTAAAGTTCGATGCTATTGATGTTATTACTGCTTCCCCTGTAACTCCACCAGAGTGTTCTTCTCAGGGAACTCCAGATCCACTTGAATAATTTTAAGTGTTTGGCATCTAACAAAGCCAGTGGTGGCAATCGCCGCCACTGGTTTTTTTAAAATTTTTTTGTTTGGTGAATACTATGGAAGTCATTGCACGTGCCAATTCGGCTATTTTTGCCTTAATAGGTAAGCAAAAAGTAAATAAAAATTTAAAATATCGTTTTTTTTCTGCTGTTGTTGTCACAGAATATAAAAATATCACTTTGTATTATAATAATGCTACACGTGAGCTTATTGCTGTTCAATCTAATGACAATGTTTTCGATTATTTGATTGAACATTGGTTTTTGGTACCTGAATGCTTTGACGATAAAAAACTTATCGATCAAATTTTAAATGTTTTCAAGAAAATGACCCCAAAAAACAAAATGGATTTTTATGAAGTGTTCACAACAACCGATTGTAATGCGCGATGTTTTTATTGTTTTGAAGCCGGTATGAAACATAAGCATATGACACTAGAAATTGCTGAAAAACTGGCTGATCGCATTATCGAAAAAACTGATAACAAAAACGTCGTGATAGAATGGTTTGGTGGAGAACCGCTTTATAACCATTCTGTTATTGATGTTATTACAAAAAAATTAAAGTGCAACAATATTACTTATAGATCTAAAATGATTACAAATGGCTTTTTATTTACATCTAAAATGATTGAAAAGGCAAAGAATCTTTGGAATTTGAAGTCTTTGCAGATTACTTTGGACGGAACTGAAGATGTTTATAACCGATGTAAGAATTATAAGAATGTTAGTAATATCAGCCCTTTTCGTGTTGTCACTGATAATATAGAAAAACTTCTGAAAGCCGATATCATTGTTTGTGTAAGAGTTAATTTCGATTTTCATAACATTAATAATCTATACCAATTGGCAGATTACCTAAAAACACGATATGGGGAGTATAAAAATTTCCATGTTTATGCGTATCCGCTTTATGATTCTTGCGCATATAGAAGGAAAGAAAGAACCGACGAGCAGCGTGAGTTGCTAATTGATGAATTAATTAAATTTGAAAATTACTGTATCGAGCTTGGTATTACCAAAGTCAACAAATTAAAACTAAATTTTAATTTAAACGCTTGTATGCCGGAAAATGATAATGCAATCGTAGTTTCGGCAGACGGTTTGTTTTATAAATGCCCACACGATTTGAACGAAAAACCATGGGGCGCTTTAGATACGGATGACATAAATCTTGATATCATAAACGCTTGGAAAATAAAAGACGATGAATTGCCAAATTGTGCACACTGCTTTAATTATATTGACTGTTTTAGATTGAAAAAATGTCCACATCCAATGGTCTGCGATAACGCTTACCGACGTCTAATATTAACTAGGTTAAAGCATCAGTTAAAAAGAGCATATGATAAATATACCAGTTTTGCAAAGGAGAGTTAAATGAGTTATTGTATCGTTGAATGCGCTTTTGCGCCAAAAGCAAGAAGAACTGAAGGTTATGACATTGAGCATAATTCACATGGTATTTTATATATGCGATGCAACTATCGTTGTAAGTTTTGTGTGCAGGATTTCAACAGATTTCATGAATATAGTGAATATGATGAGGTTACTTTTACCGCTATGGTAATGAGGTTGATACAAAAAAGCAAAAACTTCAAATTCACAGGCGGTGAACCTACACTAAATCCGAATGTAAAAAGAGACATTGGAATTGTAAAAAAATTGGGCGGAACGGTGTTTTTAGATACAAACGGTTCTAATCCCGAAAAGGTAAAGGAACTGTTAGATGCAGGACTTATAGATGTTTTAGGCATTTCCCTTAAAGGATTAAGCAAGGAAGAATGCATGCGAACGGCCAACATTAAAAAGGGTGAACTTTGTTGGGAAAATACCCAAAAAACAATGTATTATGGCACTCACACACCTGGTGTAAAGGTGATTACAACCCATGTGTGCTATAATGATGTTAGTCTAGAGGAAATAGAAAAATTTGCTGATTTAATTTCTAAATACCCTGGTATTTATTTGAAAATTAATAATTTATTACGAAATCCGAAAGATTCAGGCTTATCTCGTGTTGATAGCGATTATTTGCGTAATACGTTGTGTGTATTTAAAGAAAAGCATCCTGAGTGGAATGGTAGAATTGTTTATATAGATACAATAGAAGGAAGATCTGAATACGAAAAAATACAATTTCTTTAGGATAAAACTTAATGAAAAGATGTGAAAATATTGATTTATAAACTGGCTGATTTTCATATTGAGTTGAATAGAAAGTATAATACGTTGGGTGTATATAGCAAAGATTATGAGACGACGGTTAAGGATTATGATGTAACTTTTTCTCTTTCTGAAATAGAGTATAAACACGAAGCGGAAAAGTGGGATGTAAACTTTTCGAACGGAAACATCGAAATGGCAGCAATGCATCGCAAACTTGCAGAATGGCTGCCGTTACATAACGCCTTTGTTCTGCATAGCGCTTGTTTTGATGTTGGCGGTGTGGGTGTTGCTTTTGCGGCGCATAGCGGAACCGGTAAAACTACCCACATGAATTTATGGCAACAATTACTAGGCGATAAAATGGTGGTTGTAAACGGGGATAAGCCAATTGTGCGTTTTTTTGCTGATGAGCCTGAAACTCCGTATGCATACGGCACACCTTGGAACGGCAAAGAGCGTTTAGGCTGTAATATGAGAACACCCCTAAAGCATATATGCTTTATCGAGCGAAGCAAGACAAACTTTGTAGAGCCTGTAAAAAAGGAAGACGTAATAAAGCTTATCTTTAATCAGGTTTATATGCCAAAAGACCCTGTTGCAGTTATGAACACTATGCAGTTAATAGACCGTCTTTTATCCTGCTGCAGTCTTTGGAAGATACATTGCAATATGGAACCGCAAGCGGCAGAAATAGCCTATGAGACCATATTTAATGCAAAATGCAAAATGCAAAATGCAAAATAAACTTGAATTTTATTTATTTGACAGTTATTGCATTATGTGTTAAAATTAATAGGTAAATAAATTTTAAAGGTGAAACGTATGAAACTAAAATATGAATTTATAATAAATCAGGTAGCAGATAATATGGTTGCGGTGCCTGTTGGTGACGGTATGGAACAATTCGGCGGATTTCTTAAAATGAATGATATCGGTGCTGAAATTTTAGAGATATTAAAAAATGACGTAACTGCCGAGGAAATTGCACAGGAGTTACTTAAAAAGCATCCTGAGTCTAATATGGAAGAAGCACTCGAAACCGTTACTGAATTTACCAATACATTAAAAGAAAATGGCATTATCAATGGATAATCAAAATTCGGATTTAAACAGCGTCTATGAAGCGTTAAAAGAAAAGGCTGAAACGTCGGTTTTAACGTCAGGCGCCAGTATGCGCCCTATGTTAAGACAGCATAGAGATATCGTTGTTATCGAGCGGGTTTGCGGTGAGTTAAAAAAAGGCGACGTGGTGGCATACCCCGGTGCTAATAACACCTATACGCTTCATAGAATAGTTAAAATAAAAAACGGAGCTTTGATTATTCGCGGTGATAATAATTATTTCACCGAAACCCACGTTAAAAAAGAGGATATAGTTGGAATTTTAAAAGAGTTTTACCGTGACGGAAAGTATATAAATTGTAAAACAAGTAAAGGGTACAAGCTTTATACTAAATATATAATTCTAAGCTATCCTTTCCGCTACTTTTGGAAAAAGATTCTTCGTCCTTTCTTGTCAAAGGTGAAACATTTAATTTTTAAGTAAACAAAAACCTGTGAGTTATGGGTTATATCCTAAAGGACAGAAAAAAGGCCCCCTTGTAGAAATGTTCGCTAAGAACATTTCTACAACTCTATTCGCCTGCCGGCGAGTTATATTGCTACGCAGTGTTATTCGGGCTTTAAGCCGAGTGTTATTTGGCGACGCCAAGTTTACGGGCGAATAGAATATCACTAAACCCGCAGGGTTTAATATCACTTTTGATTTATCAAAAATATCACTGTGAGACCTGTCTCACAATATCACTTCTTTTGAGACGGTTTAAAGTTTTTTAGGTTCTCCTAACAAGTGGAGCTATCGCACAAGTTCCCCGCTTGTTACGGTATGAGACAAAATAAAAAGCCTCCCTTGTGCAAAGGGAGGTGGCAAAAATCTTTGATTTTTGACGGAGGGATTGTTGGTTCTTTGCACTTTACAATCCCCCAGCCTTTTTGCTTTGCAAAAATCCAGCCTCCCTTGTAGAAATGTCCGCAAAGAACATTTCAACAAGGAACGCTTTTCTCTTTTTAACACTGATTGCAGTTGAAAATCCTTCCGTCACGGCTTTGCCGCGCCACCCTACTTTAGACAAGGAGGGCGAATGAGGAATATTTAATTAATACGCTATCATTTGCGCTATAGTTATTATAATCGGCATTGTGATAAGGGATAGCACGGTGCTTATAGATACAGCCGAAGCCGAAAGCTTTGTGTTAGCACCGAATTTTTCTGAAAACATTGTGGTCATAGTAGCTATAGGTGCTGAAGAAGCAATGGTCATGGCTATCAGCATATCACCGCGCACGCCGCAAAGGTACATAAGCGCTAGGGAAGCTGCGGGGATAATAACCAATTTAAATGCAACGCAAAGCATACATTTTTTGTTTTTTACAGCTTGGAGCAGCTTTGAGTTTGCGATATAATAACCGATTATCAGCATCGGAAGCGGTGTATTCAGCGCCGAGATATACTCGATAGGTTTTGATATAACCTGTGGCAACGTTGCCGAAACAAAGAAAAGGATTAGTCCTAATAAAAATCCGATAATACCTGGGTTGGTTACAAGCTTTTTAAGGCTTAACTGTTTTTTATCGCCGCTGATAAGCACTAAGCCGTAGGTCCAACTTGCAAGATTAAAGATTGCAACGTAGATAACGCCTAAAAACAGCCCCGATTCGCCAAGGATTGCCTCTTGAAGCGGCAAGGACATAAATCCGCAGTTTGAAAAAACTGCGCCGAATCGGATTACACGCGAGGTGGCTATATCCTTGTCTTTTAAGAAAATAAGGGTTATTGCAATAAACAGTCCGTGCAGTAAAAGGGCAATTAAAAGGCCTAGCAGTAAAACCTTAACCGTATCCTTGCTATACGAATACTTTGAAAAGGAATTAATCATAACGCAAGGAATAACAAGGTATAAAACCACGTTGGTCATACCCTTGGCACCCTGCTCGTTTAAAAGTTTGGATTTAGTTAGTAGAAAGCCCAGAGTTATTAAAATGAGCAAAATTGCAACCTGAACTAAAACGTTTAAAAAGTTTGTTAGCATTATTTCACACTCTTTGAGAACTTAATAAATGCGGATATACCCTCAGCGTTTCGCTTGAATACGCCTGCGTGCTCTAAAACCTTTGAGAATACAAGACCTGTTTCGGTCTTTAAAATATTATCCACGTTAGTTTCATTAATATCAGGATATTTTTGCTTAATTTCTTTTACCCAGTCGGCGTGTTTTGAAAGATTTTCGTTAGCAGTAATATCCTCGCCGTTTATAATAGCGGCGGCAAGGTCTAACAACTCTTGCTTTAATCTTGCGGGTAAAACGGCAAGGCCCATAACCTCGATAAGACCGATGTTTTCTTTCTTTATATGGTGAAGCTCTGCGTGTGGGTGGAAAACACCGAGAGGATGCTCGTCGGTAGTTATGTTGTTTCTAAGAACTAAATCTAGCTCGTAGTTATCACCGTTTTTACGGGCGATAGGTGTGATAGTGTTGTGCGGCTCACCGTCGGTCTCGGCAAAAATACCAACCGTTTCATCCGAATAAGTGCGCCAAGAGGATAGAATTTTGTCGGCTAGTTCTATTATGCGCTCGGCGCTTGTAGCAGATAGTCTTATAACCGACATCGGCCATTTAACAATACCTGCGCTAACGTCGGCAAAGCCGTCAAAGGAAAGCGCAGTTTCAATAGGTGCTTTAGCCATTGCAAAGGTATAGTGACCGCCTTGAAAATGGTCGTGACTGAGAATTGAGCCGCCAACTATAGGTAAATCGGCATTAGAGCCTACAAAATAGTGGGGGAACTGCTTTACAAAGTCAAAAAGCTTTCTAAAGGTGGCTGTGTTTATAGCCATAGGGGTATGTAGGGCATTGAAAACGATACAATGTTCGTTATAGTAAACGTAAGGGGAGTATTGGAAACACCAATCGCTGTTGTTAATCGTAACGGGGATTACGCGGTGGTTTTGTCTTGCAGGGAAGTTAATTCTGCCCGCATAACCCTCACATTCCTTACAAAGAAGACATTTAGGATAGCCCGACTGAGCCGCTAACTTTGCGGCGGCAATAGCCTTTGGGTCTTTTTCGGGCTTTGAAAGGTTGATTGTGATATCGAGCGTACCGTAGTCGGTGTCGGTAGTCCACTTCATATCCTTTTTTATACGGTAGCGGCGGATATAGTCACTGTCACAGCTGAGATTATAGTAATAATCGGTAGCTTTTTCGGGTGACTCCTTGTAAAGCTCGTAAAATTTATCGGTTACTACGGATGGGGGAGGGAGAATAAGACCCATTAGCTTTGTGTCAAACAGGTCGCGCGCGGTGATACCCTCGTCTATTATTCCCTTGTCGGTTGCATAGTCTAAAATCTCTTTCAAAGTGCTTTCGAGGTCAACGTCCGCAAAACACTCGTCACACTCGATACTGTCAAGTCCCAGCGCTTCTAATATACGGTTGGTTACGTATATTTCGTCACGCTTATGAAATAACTTTTTTTCGAGTCCGTAACATATAAGCTTTCTAATACTCTTCTCTATCATAAATATCCCCCTATAGATTTTCCGTAAATATTATTCAAATACAGGCTCAGTTCTTGATTTATCAATCAGACAAACCCAGGATTTACCGGGATTAAGTTTGATTTCATTTCCCGCTACGTCGGTAAATTTAAAGCCGTTTTGAGCTGCACCCTTAGTCCATTTGATTTTTTCGTAGGTGCCGTTGGTTATGTAGTAACCCTCGCCGCCTTCGAGCGCTACCTTGCGGTGATAATTATCAGGATAGTTTGTGATGGTGGTGTTAAGGACAAACAGGTTGGTAATTTTGGTGCTTTCGCCTGTTACGTGGTCCTTTCTTACGGTGCCTTTGATTGAACGCACGTAGGTTTTAGTGTCGTTATCAAGGGTGAATTCGCACTGAGAGTTTGACGAAAGGTAAACCGTAACCTTCTTAGCATTACCGTCTGCCAGTGCTATGCTGTTTTTATCCTGTGCAAAGTTTTGCCAAGGTGATAAATCCTTTTTCTCGCTTCTGAATTTTGAAACAAGCGTACTCCAAAGGTCAGAGCCTAAAGCGTATAGCGTGTGCTCACTAGCCAGTCCATTCGGAATTCTCTTAGCGCCTTTTATATCGGAATCAATTGAAAGGTGGTTAATATCGTTAAGGTGCGGTCTGCAATAAGTAGGGTCCTCACCGCAATGAACGTAGATAGCGTCGTGGCCCAGCGCTAAATCAACGTAAGGATATCTTGCCGAGCGCACAGAACCGATTTGTGCAACCTTGGTTATGTCCTGATATACAGCCATAAGACGTGTTATACCGCCCTCAACCTCGGTTTCGTATACTATATCGGCGGCGGCAACGCCTGCTTGTACCTTTTGTGCAATACTTAAATTGTTTATCATAACAGCAACGGGGCGGTCCTTATCCTTGCCGAGCGCCAAATTGTCCTCGCCTGTCAGCGGATTTACGGCGGTTAGCGGCTTTGACTCGGACGGTGTCGAGGAAGAAGGCTCGTTGTCCGAAGAAACTTCATTTATAACAGGTTGCTCTGATGATGAACAAGCCGATAAAAATAATATAAATACAACTAATAGCGCGGTTAACTTTTTAAACATTTTATTACTCCTGTGATTTTAAAATATGGTATATATATTATACTATTAAACTTTTAAATCTGCAATAGCAAAAGCCATAATTTTCAACGCAAAAAATTCCCAAAAAGTATATTTTGCTATTGTCAATTTGATGTTAATATTGTATAATAAATTATGTATACGTATAAGGTTATGTAGGATGTGCGAAAATTTGACCGATGTAGTTTATCTTGACAACAGTTCAACAACCAAACCGTGCGCTGAAGTTATCGACGCGGTAAATACTGCACTAAAAAGTTTTTGGGGAAATCCTTCGTCGCTTCACACGTTAGGCTTCGAGGCTGAAAACTTGACTTCTAGTGCAAGACAGATAATATCTTCGGCGCTTAAATGCCGCGAGGATGAGCTAATATTCACAGGAAGCGGCACCGAGGGTAACAACACCGCAATTTTCGGCGCTGTAAAAAGCCGTGCAAAAAGGGGTAACCGAATAGTTACAACCGCTATCGAGCATCCGTCTGTGTTAGAGCCTATGAAAGCCTTGGAGGCGGAGGGCTTTGAGGTAATTTACCTAAAGCCTGACAGTGACGGAAAGGTTAAAGCAGAGGATATAAATAACGCCGTAAATGACAAGACTATACTTGTAAGCATTATGCTTGTAAACAACGAAACAGGTGCTATTCAGCCGATTTCGGCGGCGGTTTCGGCTGTAAAGCAAAAAAATGCTCCGGCACTTATACATTGTGACGGTGTTCAAGCATTTGGCAAAATGCCTATTGACCTTAAAAATTTAGGCGTTGATTTGTTTACTGCAAGTGCCCATAAAATCCACGGCGTTAAAGGAATAGGACTTTTGTACGTTAAAAAAGGAGTCACCATAAAGCCTTATATTATAGGCGGCGGTCAGGAAAAGGGTATGCGCTCGGGAACCGAGAGTGTGCCGCTGATAAGCTCGTTTGGTGCCGCTGTAAAGGCACTGCCGCCTATCGTTAAAGAGCTTGAAGACATTAAGGCTTTGAATTCTTATGCAAGGGAAAAATTGTTATCCCTTGATAACGTAGTTATAAATTCGCTAGGTGATGCACTCCCCTTTATACTTAATATTTCGGTTTTGGGCTATCGCTCCGAAACCTTGCTTCACTTTCTTGAAAGCAAAAATATTTTCGTGTCCTCGGGCAGTGCCTGTGCTAAGGGGCAGGGAAGCTACGTGCTGAGAGAAATGAACCTTAAAAAAGAGCGTGTTGACTCTGCTTTAAGACTTAGTTTTTCACGCTATAACACAAAAGAGGATATTGATAGGCTAATAGTCGCGCTAAAAGAGGCTAAGGATAAGCTTAGAAAGGCAAACTAATGAAAGAAATTATACTTATAAAAGACGGCGAATTATCCTTAAAAGGTCTAAACCGAAGCACCTTTGAGGATAAGATGATAAGCAGTATAAAAAGAAGACTAAAGCCATTAGGTGAGGTTAAAATCCGCAAGGCTCAGTCAACGATATATATAGAGCCGCAAGACGATAACTTTGATTTTAACGAGGCGCTCGAGCGTGTATCCCTCATTTTCGGTATTGCCGCGTTCAGCCGCGCCGTTGTTTGTGAAAAAACGTTAGAGGACATACTGAAAAAGGCTCCCGAGTATTTAGAGGATACGCTTAAAAACGCAAAAAGCTTTAAGGTTGAGGCTAAACGTGCAGATAAAAGTTTCCCTTATAAGTCACCCGAAATTTGCAGAGAGCTTGGCGGCGCGATACTCACAAAACATCCGCATTTAAAGGTTGACGTGCATAATCCCGACGTAGTTGTAACTGCCGAGGTAAGAGACTTTGGCGCATACGTCAGAGCAGGGCAGATAAAGGGCGCTGGCGGTTTGCCTATCGGTACTGCAGGCAGAGCTGCAATACTGATTTCAGGCGGTATTGACAGTCCCGTTGCGGCGTGGACTATGGCAAAAAGAGGCGTTGTGCTTAACGCCATTCACTTTGCAAGTCCTCCGTATACAAGTATCCGAGCCGAGCAAAAGGTTAAAACTCTGCTTTCAAAGGTGGCGAGATACAGCGGTACCATAAAACTTGCTATCGTACCTTTTACCGAGATACAAGAGGAAATAGGCAAAAACTGTCCTGAGGATTTCTTCACACTTATTATGCGAAGAATGATGATGAGAATTTCCTGTATCGTAGCAGAGCGTGACGGTTGCATGGCTCTGATAACGGGCGAGAGCTTAGGTCAGGTAGCAAGTCAGACGCTACCCGCCCTTGCAGTTACCGATGAGGTGTGTACTATGCCTGTTATGCGTCCGCTGATTGGTATGGACAAAGAGGAAATCGTGGTAATTTCTAAAAAGATTGACGCCTTCGAAACCTCAATTTTGCCGTTTGAGGATTGCTGTACGGTGTTTACGCCAAAGCATCCTCACACAAGACCTAAAAAGGGTCAATGCGAAAAAGCAGAGCAAAATCTCGATATCGATGCTCTTATTGAAAGAGCAATAAACGGAATACAATACTCATTTATAGAATAATATCTAAGGAGGAAGAAAAATGCAGCAAAATATTAAGGTGGATGTAATATATTACCTTTCTCCCTCAGATTTTGAAATGGAATTCAATCTCTGCGGTTGCTGTCATATGCGACTTTTAAAAGAAAATGCAAAGGATAGAAAATCTCTTGTTAAGGCTCTGGCTAAAGCGGTTTCAAGAAGCAAGGTTATGATTCTTTGCGGTCCGCTTTTTGATGAAAACGGACTTATCAATATTGTCAGCACAGCAATCGGTAAATCAACAGAGGTTATAGATAACGCTGCTTACGGTATAAATTATGACGGTAGTATAAGCGTTATCGAAGGCTCTATTCCGCTTGTAACACCCGACGGTTTATTTGGCGGTTGTATAATAGAAAGCGGACCTCAGGCAATTGTCGTTTTAAGCGAAAACAAGAGCATAAGAAAAACTATAATGAATAATCTTATTCATCAGTACGTATATGAATTAAGCTGTCTGCCTGAAAATGCACTTGCCCATAATGAAGCAAAGTTGCAACCTGTGCCACCTCCTTTAGAGGAGCAGTCTGAAACTCAAGAGCAAGAAATAGCTGAGGAAATTAAGCAGGATGAGAGCAAGGTAGAATACGAGGATATATCCTCTGTATCCAACCAGCCTGAAGCGGTGGAAGAAGTGCAGGTTGAAGAGTCTTGCGAGGCACAAGAAACCGAAACTTTAGAAGAAATCAATGAGGTGACAGAGCAAAGTGACACTCCTATAGATTTACAGGAGGAAGAACAGTTAAAATCTGAAGAAAAAGGGGAAGCACCGCACGAGATAGAGATGTATATTGACCCTCAGCGCGTTTCTCCTCAAAAGACGGCAGATTATGCTAAAAATTACGTGCCCTCCGAAAAGGATAGTCTTTTTGTTTCTGAAGAGGACTGCGAGTATGATTATGATATAGACGATGAGGACGAAGACTTCAAACCTCTGCCAAAATCAAATCTTTTAATAATTTTAACACTGGTTATTTTGAGCTTGATAATTGTGGTTTTACTTTATCTGATGGTTTATATACCGTATAGTAAGGGTATAGATTATGCTGCATATATTGAGCAGATTTTTGGTCCCGCTTCAAATATTTAGCTAGGGGGATATTATGCTTGATTTTTTGTGGAAAAGTTTTTTAGGCAGACTGGTACTTACCTTTTTGGTATCCATAGTTCCCATAATTGAGCTTCGCGGCGCCGTGCCGCTTGGTTACAGGGAGGAAGACGGACTTTTAGGTCTGCTTCTTATAGTAGCGGTTGCAATAATAGGTAATATGTTACCCGTACCGTTTATAATACTTTTCATTAAAAAGGTGTTTGCGTTTATAAGAAGGCATATGCCAAAACTTGACGGTATGATAACAAAGCTCGAAAACAGGGCTATGTCAAAGGCGGAGACGGTTCAAAAATACGCCTTTTGGGGACTTTTCATATTCGTAGCCATTCCTTTCCCGGGCACAGGCGCGTGGACGGGTGCGCTAATCGCCGCAATGCTTGATATGAGGCTTAAAAAAGCGGTGCCGTCTATATTCTCAGGTGTAGTCACAGCGGGAATTATACTGGCAATCCTTACCTACTTAGGCGTTGAAGCATTTTAAAAACAGAACATATAAACAGCCGAGCGTTTGGCGTGTTCTCCGTTAAGGATAACACGCCAGTTCTATTCGCCTGCGGCGAGTGATATTGCTCCGCAGTGATATTTGGACTTCGTCCAAGTGATATTCGCTATGCGAGTTATTCGGCGAATAGAATATCACTGAAGGCGTAGGCTTCAATATCACTTTTGCACAGCAAAAATATCACTCTTTGCGTTAGCAAAGAATATCACTCATATAAAGCAGAAAAGAGAGAGTTTTACGGAATTGGTTTCCGCATAACTCTCTCCTCTGTTTTTATCGCCAGTTTCGCGTTTGTAATACAAATGCTGTCGGGATATGCCCATACCCGTTATTTAAATTCTCCGATAAGAACATCAACCTTTATGCTCGGCTGTTTTGATTTGCAAAAGTGTGTTTTATTTAAGAGGGTTTGCAGTTGCAGTTACTATTGCATTGCTTAGCATAGGGACAACCAATACATTTTTGTCCTTTTCTTTTGGCGCGTATAAGATACAGTATAATACCTATTGATACTGCAACTAATATCAAAATAACAATAACATTTTCCATATAAATAATCCTAACTTGAAATTTATTTTGCACCTTTAAGTACGTATTCGGATTTTAGTTTTTTGTTTGCGTTAATAATTAAAAGAATTACAATAAATACCATAACAGCCACGGCAATAAAACCTGAAACGGCGGCTGTGATATTAAGAGTATCGCCCACAATAAGAGAGCCGAGAGTGTAAACAATATATGCTACGGTATAACCTACCGAGAGCTGAAGTCCGATACCGCCTAAAAGCCATTTTGTACTCTTCATTTCTGCGTTCATAGCACCGATAGCCGCAAAGCAAGGGGGAGTATAGAGGTTAAACATTAAGTAGCTGAGTGCAGCAACCTTTGTAATCGCCATAATACCTGCAACCTCACTGCCCGCACCTTCCATTAATGCTAGTTCCTCGGTATCAATAAGATTTTCAAGACCTACAAAACAGACGGCAAGTGTGCCGACAACGTTTTCTTTCGCAATAAAGCCTGTAATTGTTGCCGCCGCCAACTGCCAAGAAAGAACGCCCACAATTGGCAATAGTAAATATGCAAAGGGTGAAGCAATTAAGGCGAGTATTGAAGAATTAGCACTCTCGGCAACGGTAAAGTTCCAAGTAAACGTCTGCATAAGCTGTACTGCCATATTACAGAGAAGAATTATTGTTGCCGCCTTTACGATATACGCCCAACCACGAGAGCACATAGACTTAAATGCGCCCCACAAGGAAGGAATCTTGTATTCGGGGAGTTCAATTATAAAGAAAGACTTTCTTGCGCGGTAACCCGTGATAGCATTTATAAGCAAAGCGCCGAGAAAAATAAGGGCAATACCTGAAAAGTACATAAGCGCACTAACCCACCAGGCATCCTCAAAAAATGCACCTGCAAAAAGGGCTATTACGGGTATTTTTGCGCCGCAAGGCATAAAGGGGGCTAGCATTGCAGTTGCTCTGCGCTCACGCTCGTTACGAATGGTGCGACTTGCCATAATACCCGGTACCGCACAGCCAACGGTTATAACAAATGGGATAACCGATTTACCCGAAAGACCTACCTTTTTGAAAATAGGGTCTAATACAACGGCGGCACGGGACATATATCCGCAATCTTCGAGTAACGCAATGAGGAAGTACATTACCATAACTAAAGGCAGGAAGCCTACAACAGCTACCACACCGCCGATAACGCCGTCAACAAGGATAGCCGAAAGCAGAGGGTTGGCGTTTTGGGTAAGTCCGCCGATAAACTCTTGGAACATTTCAAGTAATGGAACAAGACCAGGAATAAAGGTATCTCCGATTTCTACACCTTCAGCAATCCATGTGCCGAGTGTGGTTTGTGAAATATAGAACACAAGAAACATTACAGCGGCAAAAATAGGAATACCTAGCCATTTATTTGTGAGCACCGCATCAATTTTATCACCGATGTTTTTATCCTTGGTGAGAACCTTGCGGGTTTCAACTTCTTTTACAATTTTATTTACAAAATTAAACCTCTTACGGTCTGCGGCTTCGACCTGAACTTTGTCGGTTAAGTCAATATTTTGTTGTATGTAAGGTGCAGACTGCTCTTTGTTTAATTGAGTTATTGCTGTTTTGATAAGTTCTTTTAATCCGTCCGCCGCGGTTGAAACGGTTTTTATAACAGGACAACCGAGTTTAACAGATAGAGCTTCTACGTCGATTTTATTTCCTTTTTTATTTAGCATATCACTTTTATTAAGAGCCACAACAACAGGAATACCCAGTTCTAAAATCTGGGTAGTAAAGAAAAGGCTACGGCTTAAATTATCAGCATCAACTATATTAATAATAACGTCGGGATTTTTGTTTTTAACGTAAGAGCTTGTGATACTTTCCTCGCTTGTAAAGGGTGACATAGAATATGCGCCGGGAAGGTCTACAGCCACAATCTGTTCACCGCCCGTATATATTTTCTTGACGGAGTGTTCTTTTTTGTCTACCGTAACACCTGCCCAGTTTCCGACCTTTTCGTTAGAGCCTGTCAACGCATTGAACATTGTGGTTTTGCCTGAATTTGGGTTACCTGTTAAAGCAATTTTCATTTAAAATTCTCCTCTTCGTGAAAGTTGTATGAGCATCGGTTAGCCGCGGCTAACCGAAAGATTAAAAAAATAACAGCAAACGTTATATTTCTAATTAAACGATTATAGCTTCGGCTAAATATGTATCTATATTGTATCTTGCATCCTTAATAGAAACGGTGCAACCGCCTTTGCGTTGTGCAATCACGGTGATGGCTTCTCCGCTGTAACAGCCAAGAGAAAACAAAAATGCGTTTAATTCTTCGTCATTTGTGTTAATTTGCTGAATAATGTATTCTTTTCCTTCTTCTGCTTCTCTTAAAGTCATACCAGTTACCACCGTTTTTGTTAAATTGGTTTAGTTAGCCACGGCTAACTTCGATTTCTAAAAACTAGTTAGCCACGGCTAACCTTGGTATATTATAGTTATTTTTTTCCTTTTTGTCAAGACCTTTTTTAACAAATTTTCGAAAGACAAATTTTATTATTATAATATTTGATTTTTATAGATATTTATGTTATTCTATAAAAAAGGAATTTATTTGGAGGCAAAGTTTATGTCACTCAAACCTTCAGGCGAGATGTATCTTGAAACGATTTATACGCTATCAAATCAAAAAAGCGAGGTTCGTTCAATTGATATAGCCGATTATATGGGCTTTTCAAAACCCAGTGTCAGCAGAGCAGTAGGCAGATTAAAAAACGATAACTATATTGTTATAGATGATAACGGATATATTACGCTGACCAAAGACGGTCTTTTTATAGCCCGAAAAATATATGAGCGACATACTGTGCTGTCACAAGCATTAACAATGCTCGGTGTCGATGAGCAAACCGCCTCTAAGGATGCTTGTGAAATAGAACACGTTATAAGCGACAAATCCTTTGAAGCAATAAAGAAGCATATGAAAAACAAATGAATTTCTATAAATCAAGACAGCCAAAACTCGTTTGAGTTTTGGCTGTCTTTTTTTAATTTTCCACTCTAAGCAGATTAAAATAATCCACTATACCCTGAGTTATCGCATTGGCTTTTTTAGCGTTCTTTTTATCGTCGGAAATGTGGCTGTAGTCAAACTGATTTGACATATATCCGTTTTCGAGAAGCACCACGGGACAGGTGGTCATTCTGGCTAAATAGAAGTAATGCCATTTGATAGGCCATATTTTATTATAAATTCCTGTTTGTGATATGCGGGTATTAATAAGCGTTGCGGCATCAAATGAAAACGGCGTAGAATAGAAGGTTCCGTGTCCGTTAAGGCTTGATACGTTATTGCTATCGTGATGAATGGCTATAGCAAGGTCAGGCTTAAAGTCTTTTAGCATTCTGCATCTTGTATCGGACGAAACCTCTATATCGGTGGTGCGGGATAATTTAACCGTAGCGCCCAAATTCTCAAGGTTTTTCTGGAGCTTTTTAGCAAGTTCCAAATTTCTGTTTGCCTCTGAGTAACCGTTTGGAACGTAAGACGAAGCACCGGGGTCGCGGCCGCCGTGACCTACGTCAATGAATATTTTAACACCGCTAAGGTTGGTGCTGAAATCGTTATCAGCATAACTTACCTTAGCAGGATGTAAAAAGTAGAAAACAAGATTTCCGTTTTTATCGTATTCACAGTCCCAACCGTAAAACTTACCTTTTTCCTTTAGATAAAGCCTTAAGGTGTAATTCGTTCCGTCAGAGGAAAGCTGATAGGATTTAAACAGCGGATTGCCGTTAGAAACGTTTATTTTACCGTCAAACTTTGTAGCATAACAAAATTTGATTTCAAGGTATTCATAGGTGGTGTCGGTTATGGTGTAATCCTGAATAGCGGGGTTTGTATAATTTTGGTTTTTAAGCTCTACCGTAAACGGCGCCTTCCAATCGGTGTTGAGTGTTAAAACGGTGTGTCTGCCCGACTGTGTAAAGGACTTAACCGATAATTCGTTATGGTCGGGAAGCGTGTCCTGATAGCGCTTTGACACAGTAACCGTTCCGTTTGGTACGTCGTTTTTCTCTATATAAATTCTTTTTCCGCAACGAAGCTTATAATATTTTTTGCCTGTTTTAGAATCAACTACAATACGGGTATCGCAATAATCGACAGTACCCTGAGGTAAATAACTGTTGGTAGGCCTTGACATATCGTCGGTGGTATTACCGTCAAAGGTTTCTGCCGAATATGCTACAACCTCGGCAACGTACTGCATAGTATCAAGCACGGTATCTCGCTTACAGGTAATAATTCCCGATTTTGCGGTATCGGTCTTGCCGTTTAGTATGGCATTAAAGGTAACAACGCCTAGATTTAGATTGGTTTCATTGCGCGTCGGCAACGTAAATTCGCCGCTAAAGGTAGCAAATTCTGAAACAATATTCGAAACGTTTGCATCCTCTATTTCTGTTAGCGTTATGGTTTTGCCGTTAAAGGTTGCGGTAACGGTTGAATTTTTTCTTGCGCTAACGCCAACGCTGAAGGTAGTACCTGCGTCAAGCGTAGTATTTTTAGAAGGAGAACAGCTTTCGATTATAACGTATTTATACGTAATATTATAAACCTTAGTTTCGCCCTTGTGCTCGAAGGTAAAAACGTTAAGGCCTTCGTTTAAATCCTTATCAAGTGCAAAGTTGCCGTCCTCGTCTCTTGTTACTTCGCTTCCGTTGAGTAAAAGCGGCTGCTCAGGGTCAGAGCTTCCTGCAAAGGAAATTTTTGGGGTGGTCACGGTGACGGTCAGACTTTGCGGAGTTGAAAGGACAAGAAGCTTCTCTTGGGGAACAGACGGGGTGCTGCTTTCATCCTCCGACGAGGTTTGACTCTCTATATTAGAGGATGACAAAATGCTACTGTTGTCTACAGGCTTATTGGTATCGTTTTTATCCAAAAGCAAAAAAGCGGCAAAGGTTGCGCCCACTAAAAAAATGAAACAGCAAGCTATTATAATTAAAAACTTATTCTTTACAAAAAAATCTCTCATATACCCACCTTTTAGGAAAAATAAACTATTAGAATATATATTAAAATTATACTGTTTATATCGAAACGACAAATTTCGACCATTTAAAATATTATATCATATTTTATAATTTATTACAATAAAGAATTTCATTTAAAACGGGAATACGGCATATAATGTTTTGAACAGTAAAAGGGGGATTAATATGGACCAAAATTTAAACTCAAACGGTGGCTTAATAGTTTCGGTTACAACGCTAAGAGGTATTAAAGGAGTACCCGACGCCAAGGTAACAATATTTACGGGAACACCCGAAAATTATGAAATTATAGCAGAGGACGTTACCGATTCTTCGGGCAAAACGGGGACGTTTTTATTACCTACAAAGGAAAAAGCGCTATCCGAACAAGCCGACACAGGAGCGCTTAAGGCAATACCCTACAGTCTTTACAACGTTGCAGTATCAGCCGACCAATACGCAAGACAGTTAAATCTTAATATACCGATTTTTTCTGGTGTTACAACGCTGCAAAATATGGATATAACCAGCCTTAGCACCTACGGGGATAAAGATAAGCCAATAATAGTAGATGAAATGCCCAAATTCAATCTGTAAGGAGAAAAAATATGCCTGAGCTTACACCCGTTATACCAACCAACATAACCGTGCACCTAGGACCTGCCGCTTCACCCGCCAGAAACGTAACGGTGCCGTTTGTCGATTATATAAAAAACGTAGCATCAAGCGAAATCTATCCTACCTGGCCCGAAAACGCATTAAGGGCGAATATATATGCAATAATTTCCTTTGCGCTAAACAGGGTTTACAATGAATATTACAGGTCAAGGGGATATGATTTTGACATAACCAACACCACCGCCATAGACCAAGCCTATACCGAAAACGGCGAGGTTTTTGAAAATATCAGCAGAATTGTAGACGAGATTTTCAACAATTACATAGTAAGGCAGGGAAGTATTGAGCCGCTTGCGGCAAAATTCTGCAACGGCACCACCTCTAAGTGTGCAGGTCTTTCGCAATGGGGAACGGTAGATTTAGCAAACGCGGGGCTTACACCCTTTGAGATACTGACACGCTATTACGGAAACGATATAGGAATAGTAGAAAATGCGCCTGTTGAGGACGTAACAGAATCCTATCCCGGTGCAGAACTCGAAATAGGCGATGCTTCAAACGCAGTAAAGACGATACAAACAGAACTAAACAGGATATCTAATAACTATCCTGCAATACCGAAAATTGCAAGAGAGGACGGTATTTTCGGTCCCGATACCGAAGCGGCTGTAAAAGCCTTTCAGGAAATTTTCAACCTAAATCCTACAGGCAGAGTGGATAAGGCTACCTGGTATAGAATAAAGCAGTATTTTGCGGGGGTCAAAAGCCTTTCTGAGCTTCGCTCGGAGGGCCTGACGTTATCGGAGGTAAGGGTGCCCTTTGCGCTAAGACTGGGACTGGGTTCTACAGGCTTTGAGGTTCGTTCACTGCAGTACTATCTTAACGTAATCGCATATTTAAACCCACAGTTTAACGTAATACCGATAAACGGAATATATGACCAAACCACCGAAAATGCGGTAAGGCAGTTTCAGGAGTATTACGGCTTAAATACCACGGGCGAGACCGACGTTGCAACGTGGGAGCTTTTAAACGATATATATATAAGCTCGGTGGCTACTCTGCCCGAGGGCTATTCGGGAAATTTAGCAAAGTTATATCCAGGTTATTTTTTAAGTGAGGGTATGGAAGGGCAAAACGTAACCGATTTACAGACCTATCTGTCACGCATATCCGAGGTTATTCCCGAAATACCTGCAGTTAGCGTTACGGGGTATTTTGGCACTCAGACGCGCGAGTCGGTTGAAGCCTTTCAGCGCCTTTTTGGGATAAACGTAACGGGAAGCGTAGGTCCGCTTACCTGGTACACCATTGCCAGAGAGTATGATAACATAGTTTCATCATAAATAAATTTTGAATTTTAAAGCCTTTTTCAGTAACAATATATTTGTACACTTTAAAGGGTCGTGAAAAAATGGAATATATGACAAAGGATTACAAAGAAAAGGAATTTTCAGGTAATCTTGATATGAATATTAAACTGTTCAAAGACATTTTTAAAAATGATGCAATACTTAGAAACCGAACGGTTAATATAGGGGATACTGGGTACAGGGCTTCGGTTTTCTATATGGACGGCATGGTAAATTCAGAAATACTTAACGAATCGGTAATAAAGCCCTTAGTCCTTGCTGAGATTAAAGCGGATAAGGTGAATTCTAAAAACGTATCTTCAAAAATTCTTTTTGCGGGTGAGGTAAGTGAGGCTACTACTCTTGATGCCGCAATAAGAGGTGTATTATACGGCGATACCGTTTTAATGGTAGAGTCTGATAAAACCGTGCTTGTAATAAACACAAAGGGTTGGCGAACGCGAGGCGTTACCGAGCCTAGTGACGAGCGTGTGCTAAAGGGTCCGCGAGAGGGATTTGATGAGGCGGCACTGCTTAATATTGCACTAATCAGAAGAAAACTTTTAACACCCGACCTTTGTGTTGAGCTGCAACGTGTCGGCAGACGTACCGAAACGATAGTTTTTATATGCTATCTAGGAAGTCTTGCCGACAAGGGCGTACTCAAAGAGCTTAAAAAACGAATTGCCTCTATTGACATTGACGGCATACTCGACAGCAACTATATAGCCGAGCTTATAAACGGCAAAGATGCGTCACTTCTTAAAACAATGGGCACCACCGAGCGACCTGATATAGTAGCGGCAAGACTCTTAGAGGGCAAAATAGCAATTGTGGTTGACGGCACACCCGTAGTGCTTACTGTTCCCTATCTTTTTTCCGAAAACTTTCAGTCGGACGAGGACTATTACGTAAACTATCTAATAGCCTCGGCTAGTCGAATGATGCGGTACGTCTGCTTCTTTTTAGCGGTTAGCGTACCCGCCGTTTTCGTGGCACTACTGACACATCATCTAGGGCTTTTACCCACCAATTTTATGCTCTCGGTATCGGCGCTAAGAGAAGGTGTGCCCATGAGTAGCGTTACCGAGTGCATATTGTTGATTTTAGTTTTTGAAATATTAAAGGAAACGGGACTCAGAACCCCTCAAAGCCAAGGCTTTGCGCTAAGTATCGTGGGAGGTCTTGTTGTGGGACAAGCCGCGGTAGAGGCTAAAATCGTAAGCGCTCCAATGCTAATAGCAGTAGCGCTAAGCGGTATAGCAGGTCTTATGATACCGCGACTTCGCAGCGTGGTGTTTTATCTTAGATTTGTTTTGGTGCTTCTTAGCGCCTTCTTAGGTCTTTACGGATATATAATCGGCTTTTCTCTTTTTGTACTCTTTTCGCTCTCGCTTAAATCCTTCGGTGTTGACACACAGCCGTTTTTGGCATCGCCTATGTTTAATACCTTTAAGGATACTATAATACGAGCGCCGTGGAGTAAAATGGAGCAGCGTCCCATATTTAACGCCAATAAAACAAGACTTAAACGAAGGGATAAAAATGATTGAAAAAATACTTGTCTTTTTTATATCGGGAATTATCTGTATTGGTCTTTGCGGTTGTGTAGGGTATAGGGAAACTAATGGCGGACTGGTAGTCGCATTAATAGGAATTGACCGCGAGGGCGATGAGATAAAGATATCGGTACAAACGGTGCTTCCGAATACCGAGGGCGAGGTTGACTGTGAAACTGTTTTTGCAAAAGCTAAAAATATAGAGAAGGCATATAAAAAACTGCGCCAAAAAACCGTCAAGCCTTTAATCCTTGAACATTGCGTCGGCGCCTCACTTGGCAACACGCTTAAAAAAAGTGATATTTTAACCTTTTTGAATTTTGCAGAGCAGAAAAACGATATAAATTTATCGCTTAATTTCTTTTGCACCGAAAATGCCTATGATTTTCTTCTGCAGTCGGGCGAAATTTACCGTCAGGGCGGATATGACGTTATCGAGCTTATTAAAAACAACGACCAAGCCTTTCAAAATAAACTGTTTATGATAAAAAGGGAGCTTTATAAAAATAAAGGTGTTAAGCTTCCGTTCTTAAAACTAAAGGATGACGAGGCGGTTATTGACAAAACCGTTATTTTAGGGGAGTCTTAATTTGTTTAAAAGCCAAAAACTTGATTTTCATACCGTTTGCGCCGCCGCAATTTCGGTGCTTAGCACGGCGGCGGTAACGCTACCTGCCGCAAACGATAAAAGTCCTATAGCGGCAGTGATTTTTGCCTTTTTGATAGGTCTTCCGATATATATTATTTTTATAAGGTTAGTGAGTAAGATAAGTATATATAACGGGATTTTAAAAAAGACCGTTTCGCTACTCCTTGGCGTCTTTGTCCTATACCTTTGCGCTAAGAGTTTTCACACCGTAGCCGAGTATTTTTCACTGGCAGTCCTCACAAAAACACCCGTCTTATTGATTTTGTCGACGTTTTTTATACTCGTTTTTTATGCGGCGGTTTGCGGCGGCGATGCCGTTAAAAAGTTCACCTTGTTAGGCTTTTTAGCGGTAGCAGTACTGATTATTGTACTAGCCGTTATTTCGTTTAAAAATCTCGAACTATCACTTGTGTCAAGACCAAAATTCAGCGGCAGTTTTTTCAAGACCGTAGCAAAATATATTGTCATAATCTTCGTATTTTCATCTGAAATCCTTCCCTTTCAAAAAAAGGGAGGAAACAAGGAGGAATTTTTAAAAAGCATGGTTTTAGGAATTGGCGTCGGTGCCCTTCTTTTAACCTTGGTGGTTGCAAATTCGGTGCTTGTTTTCGGTGAAAATTATTCCGGTGAAATGGCTTTTCCGTATTCCTTTGCTGTTAGCACCTTTTCGCTCGGCACGTTGTTTACAAGGCTTGACGGCTTTGCCTATTTTATAATTTTAACGCTTAATTTTTTAAAGAGTGCGCTTTGTATTTTATCCTGTGAATATCTTTTGTCACCCTTTAAAATAAAACACAGAAAGACGCTTCTCTTTATACTCTGCTTATTATCCCTTTTGTTGTCGTTTTTACTTTAACATTTTATTTTAAATTAACGCATATCTTAATTTAGGAGGTGTGCGTTTTGTTTTTTAGAAAATTTTTATCATTTATTCTTAGTTTTTTATTTCTTTTTGAGGTCTTTACTTTAAAAAGTAGCGCAATAAGGGTGGCGGCAGGGGAGGACCTTTCCGATATTGCGGTGCCGATAGACAGCTCTGTAACTAATGCCGCAATAGGAAACCGCCTTGAAATATCGGCAAAATCGGTAGTGCTCTTAGAGGTGCACACAGGTCAGGTGCTATACGAGGATAATTCGTCAGAAAAGCTTCCGCCCGCATCTATTACCAAAATAATGGCGCTGTTACTTATTATGGAGGCAATAGACAGGGGAGATATGTCACTTGAAGACGTTATAACCGCTTCTGAACACGCGTCTAGTATGGGCGGCTCTCAGATTTGGTTAGAGCCTGGGGAAACCATGACGGTCGACGAGCTTTTAAAGGCTACGGTTATAGCCTCGGCAAACGATGCTACGGTAGCACTCGGCGAGGCTATTGCGGGTAGCGAAGAAGGGTTTGTTGCTATGATGAATGAGAAGGCCAAGAGCCTTGGAATGAACAATACCCACTTTGTAAATTGCACGGGACTTGATGCCGAAGGGCACCTTACAACAGCATACGATATTGCCATTATGTCGTGTGAACTTATAAAGCATCCGCTTATTAAAAACTATTCAACCGTTTGGATGGATTCTCTGCGCGGCGGAGAGAGTGAACTTGTAAACACCAATAAATTAATTCGTTATTACAGCGGTGCCACAGGTCTTAAAACGGGTACTACCTCGGGTGCGGGTTACTGTGTTTCGGCTACAGCCGAGCGTGACGGCATGGAGCTGGTCGCCGTCGTTATGGGTGGCAGCACGTCGGCAGAGCGTTTCAGTGGCGCTAAAAAACTGCTTGACTACGGCTTTGCAAACTATAGCTTTAAAGAATATAGCCCGAAAATAGAAAAGGACACCTACGTAAACGTTTTAAAGGGCGAAGAAAGACTCGTTAAAGCCGAGTGCAAAGGCACAATTAATATTTTAAGCCAAAAAGCCGATAAGGATAATATCACCACAAAAACAAATCTCAGTGACACCGTTACGGCACCTATAAAAAAGGGCGATAAGATAGGTAGTATCAGCGTTTATTTAGGTGACGAGGAAATAGGTGCGGTTGATATTACCGCCGAGTCGGACGTTAAAAGACTAACCTTTAAATCTGCTCTTGGTTGGCTTATCTCGGCTACGTTTCGGGCTTAGGAGTAAAAATTATAAAAAACTTATGAAGGTTGTATAAAAAACACTTGCAATGCAAAGTAAAATACTGTAAAATAAAACTATAAAAACAAAAGAAGGAAGTTATTAAATGGCACTTAAGTTTAACACCTCTTATGCAAAGCAGTTTATAAGAGAAAATGACCTTGTAGGTCTTAAAAGTCAAGTGAGTGCGGCTCACGATTTAGTAAATAACAGAAACGGCCTCGGAAACGACTTTTTAGGTTGGGTAGACCTTCCCTTTGATTATGACAAGGAAGAGTTCGCAAGAATAAAAAAGGCTGCCGCTAAAATTAAAGAGGATACCGACGTTTTAGTTGTAATCGGTATCGGCGGTTCATATCTCGGCGCTCGTGCCGCTATTGAGTTTTTAAGAGGACCTTACTATAATTCTCTTAGAAACGGTGTTCCCGAAATTTACTTTACAGGCAACAGTATAAGCGGTTCAAACCTTGCAGACCTTTTAAAGCTTTGCGAGGGTAAAAGAGTATCGGTTAACATCATTTCAAAGTCGGGTACTACAACCGAGCCCGCAATTGCTTTTAGAGTATTCAGAAAGTATTTAGAAGAAAAATACGGTGAGGAAGAGGCTGCAAAGCGTATCTACTGCACCACCGATAAGGCTAGAGGTACACTAAAGAAATTAGCAGACGAAAAGGGTTATGAAACCTTCGTAGTGCCGGATGACGTTGGCGGCAGATTTTCAGTGCTCACAGCAGTAGGTCTGTTACCTATTGCCGCCGCAGGTGCCGATATTGATAAGCTAATGGCAGGTGCTCAGGCTGCTGCTAAGGATTATAACGAGCCTGATATGGATAAAAACCCATGCTATCAGTATGCCGCTATGAGAAACGCGTTCTACCGCAAGGGTAAGGCAATAGAGCTTCTCGTTTCATACGAGCCACGCTTTACAATGATGGCTGAATGGTTCAAGCAGCTTTACGGCGAGAGCGAGGGCAAGGATAACAAGGGTCTTTTCCCTGCATCAGTTACCTTCTCTACCGACCTTCACTCTTTAGGTCAGTTCGTTCAGGACGGCACAAGAATTATGTTTGAAACCGTTGTTACCATTGCTGACAACGGCGACGATATCGTTATCGAAAAGGAAGAGAACGACGGTGACGGTCTTAACTTCCTCGCAGGTAAAACCATGTCTTACGTTAACGAAAAGGCATTTGAGGGCACAGTTTTAGCACATACCGACGGCGGTGTGCCAAACTTCGTTATCGCTCTTGATAAGGCAGACGAGGAGCACCTGGGAAGACTTGTATACTTCTTCGAAAAGGGCTGTGCAATTTCGGGTTATATGTTAGGCGTAAATCCGTTTGACCAACCGGGTGTTGAAAGCTATAAGAAGAATATGTTTGCTCTCCTAGGTAAACCGGGCTATGAGGCTCAAAAGGCAGAGCTTGAAGCCAGACTTTCAAAAAACTAACAAGGTAAAAAACCGCTAAAAGCGGTATTAATATAAAGGAGTTGTTTTAAATGATTAAACTCATCATCGGAAAAAGAGGTTCGGGTAAAACCAAGAGGTTAGTAGACCTAGTAAATGCGGCTGCAGAAGCTAGTCTTGGCAACGTTGTATGCATCGAAAAGGGCGATACACTTACCTTCTCCGTTACACATAAGGCTCGTCTTATAGATGCTGACGCTTGCGGAATCAGCGGTTATGACGAATATTACGGTTTCCTAGCAGGTATCAAGGCGGGTAACCACGACATTACACACATCTGCGGTGACGCTACACTTCGTATCGGTACACGCGATTATGATGAGCTCGCAGCCTTCTTCGAGAGAATTAACAAGATTGAGGACGTTGAGTTCCTATTCACCGTTTCCTGCGACGAAGCAGACCTTCCTGCAAAGATTTTCGAGGTTGCAGAGAAAATCTAAATAACTATTCAAAACATAGAGAGAACAATACGGATTTTCCGTAAAGTTCTCTCTTTTTTTGCTTTGTGACAAAGCGTTTTTATTCGAATATTATGTAAAAATTAGAAAAAATCATCCTCTTCAATCAAGCCCATATCCACTTGCTCCTTAAGCATGGACCGTAAATATTTATGATTGCCAATTTTGTACTCCCAAACTTTCTCACTGCATACATAATGTTTGTTCGGTTTGTCATCATCTATAATCTTGCCATCTGCGAGTCTTACACTGTAACCGTCAATAAGTACGCCAGGCTTAATGTGTTTTTGCAATATATATGGGAAATTCTCTTGGTTAGATACGAAAGCAACTCGTACTTCCCACGTATCACCAACTTTATGAACTCCACATTCTTTAACAACACCATAATTTAAAATTTGTTTATCTACAATATCAAAGGAGAATGCGAAATGATATTCATTAACAATAACTAATGGTTTTGGCTCAAGAGTATAATCGAAAAGCTCGTCCATTGTTATGTGGAACAATCGGGCTATTTGTGGAAGCATAGTTATATCAGGGTAACTTTCTTCATTTTCCCACTTGCTAACCGCGGCTTTGCTTATGCCAAGCATGTTGGCAACTTCTTCTTGTGTCAGATTGCGGTCTCTTCTTTTTGCTTTAATTTTTTCGCCAATCTTTAGATTTGACATATCAAATACCTCCAAAAAGTTATTGTTCCGGAACCGATTATATTATGGCATATATTTGGCAAAATGTAAAGAGATGGTTAATATACTTTGTCAACCGTTGGTTTACTGATGTTTGCTTGTTCGAATCCCTAAAATACAAATAAAAAAGAAAAGCACCAACCACAAGGGTTGATGCTTTCTTTTTGAAAAGGATGTACGAATTAGAAGTAAATATAAAATTAGACCTATGTGTTCGAACCACTACATGTTTTTTCTTGCGAAGATATAATAATTTGGCGGCATACCGCCAAATACGTAATTCCCCATTTTCCACTCTAAAAACATATATTCTGTACCGTCTATTTTTAAAAAGGTGTATTGAGAAACGGTTAATTTGTTTAAGTCTAGTAAAACTCCTTTTGACCATTTATCATGCCATTCTTCATCGCTATATTTCCGTATAACATCACCATTTGATTTAAATGTAATTTTTCTAAGCCAAAAATTTTCATTAGGTTGAATATCACCTCGAAAATCAGCTATGTTTTCAACAAAACCAACCGCATACCAATCACCAATTATTTTGTCATCGGATACAAAAAGTATATCTATATTTTCTCTTCGACCAATTTCTGAAAGTTTAAAGCGTTTGCTTGAAACTTTTTTTAAAACTTCGATATAAGTGACATCATCTTCTTTAATTTCAATAAACATATAAAAAACATTGTCGATATTTTCAATGCTGTATTTATAACACAGTATAGGCTCATCACCACCGTAATGAATGAGCAAATATCCTTTTGTCCACCCTTCAAATATCCAATACTTTTCGCCATCTGGTAAAAAAAATATTTCTTTAAATCCTTTGTTTGATTCGGGATTTACGGTTGCGCTAGGATTGAAATCGTCTCTTGTTTTAATAATATCAAAATATTTCCATTTACCAATTGCTGTTTCATCATTTATAAAAGACATTCCATTGGCAATCTTTTTCATTTTATGTTCTCCTTTGCGGTGTTGATGGAAGCAATAAGAATTCGTTTTATTTCAAGACAATCATCTAGTAGAGAATTATTCATTTTGTCATCGATGTATTCAGACATATAAAGCAATTTAATCCAATACTCTGTTTCAGCAGTTTCTTTTAATGCTATGTGCATTTTAGAAATAAAATCCGCTTTACTTTGCCCATAATTTGCTTCGTTTATATTTGCGCCTATACTTGTACCACTGCGAACTATTTGTTTTGATATTACTGTTTCTTTTTATTTTTAATTAAATGCTGATGCAGTTTTACTATTCTTGCCGCAAAAGCAATAGATTTATCTATAAGTAAATTTTCTTTCATTTAAAGCACCGCCTTTTCCTATATTATAGCAAAAACTATAACATAAATCAATTATTCATTATTCATCAGCGAAG
>JAZSCM010000047.1:0-76219 GCA_045602945.1 Acutalibacteraceae bacterium
AGTGTAAAATTCTTATAACGTATTCTGAAATAAAAAGAACGAAGCTGCGGCTTCGTTCTTTTTGGTGGAGATGATCGGGATCGAACCGACTACCTCTTGAATGCCATTCAAGCGCTCTCCCAGGTGAGCTACACCCCCGAAATTGAAGTAATAAGTAATAGTGAAGAGTGAAAAAGTAACCATTCACTACACATTATTATATCATATAAAAAATTTTTTTCAAGTGTTACGTTATAAAAAAGTTGGGCAGACACCAAAAAGTGACTGCCCTAAATTTTATTTTTCCTCGGTACTTTGTAGATTTATAACCGACATTTTATCGCCGTTTACGTAGATAAAAACGTTTTTATTGTAATAATCGCGGTAGTCGTTTCCGTTACGCACCAGCACCTGTGTCAGCGAAACGTGACAGGAGTAAAGGTTATCTGAAAATTTATGAATAGAATGAACCTTTACGTCCTCAAAACTAAAACTTTCGTGGTCTAACGCAAAAATTACAAGGCTTGTTTTTAAATTGGTATAAAACTCTGTATCGGTTGCAAAGTATTTATTTATATCCGCAAGTTTAGCGTCTAACTGCATATAGGAAGAATACGTTTTAGATGCGTCTACTGCAAAGGCGGATAGCCTGTCACTTAAATTATCGTCAATATAATCAGCCACGCGGTACTGATTATCCTTTTTGAAAATCTCTAGCTTAACTTCATTTTGACTAGCCTCTATAATAGGCTCATCGGATAAAAGTTTATCAACCGTAACAAAAGAATCGGTCTTAAGATCTTCGGTTTTATACTTTTGCGGAATTTCGGGAAGTGATAAGGTTTTAATATTTTCTTTTTTAAGATAAATACCGTTTATCTTTACGTCGCATTCTTGCGGCATGGTTATGGTAACGCTTTTAAAAAGCGATGAGTCAAAGGATGCTGACATAATTTCATATCTATTAAACATCTGAGATGAGTCGGCCGTCTTTTTAAAATAAACGGTGAGTAGTTTTTTATCGTCTGCTTTAATAGTATACGCAACGTCACAGCCCTCGATTTTCGATGCGGTAGAGGAGGCGGTTAATTTTTTGCCCTTTACCGACTCTGCAATAAATTCATTGACGTTCTCTTCTGATTCATAGGGCGAAACGTTCAGTGTGGTAATATCGGTTATTTTATAAAAATCATCACTTTTAAGATAGTCCTCAATTATAGAGTTGACTATAGTTTCGGGTTGGGTTGCCTCGAAGCCTTTAAGCCAACTGCCAAGGAAAAACAGGAAAGCAACAATCAACAAAACAAAGACACAAATAACAGAGAAATAAATTTTATAAAACTTAGATTTCATTTTTATTCTCCTGTAACAATAAAGTAGGTGGGTATTCGGCGGGGTTTGGTAAAGGCTTTGTATCGGTTAACAAGACCTTGCTTTTGGTATTCGTCGAATTCAGAGGTATCGGTAGGATATTTTTTGTAAAAATCCTTATAGTACATCATAGCCGACGAGCCGCCGTCAAGCATACCCGCCGTAACGGCGCCGTATTCAACAAGAAGGTCGATGACGTCGTTTCTCGTAGCACCGATACTGTCAGCGCTTCGACCGTCGGTCACAAGTAAAATAACGGTGCCGTCTGTACGCTGTGCTATAGCGGTGCGCTGTGCCGTGCCCGTGTTTTTATCGCTGTAATAAAGGTTTACCTTTTCGCCCTCGTGGTCGATAAGCAGGTTGCCGTTTTGGAAGCATACACCATCACGAATACCAAGCTTTTGTGCCTCGGCTTCACTCATAGAATTTTTGCATATAAGCTTATTGTTTTTATCAAAACCCATAAAGGTACGGGTTAGGTTATCATTCCAAACAATTTCACCGTCAGAATAGGTAAGTCCCATAGGTCTGGCACCCGTACCCATACCGCCTTCGTCTAAAAATTCACCGCCGTTTATGGTGGCTACAGCGTTGTACTTTTGGGCTATTTCAAATATTCTTTCGCCCTGAACCGAGGTTTCAAAATCGTCACTGGAAACACCAACCTTAACACGTGAAGCATCCTTAACAAGAAGTATATACGCCTTGAATTTTGGTTTTCTAACGCTTATATACTGCATTCCGTCAACAGCGTTGTCCCATTCGTCTGCCTCAGCAGAAAAGTCTAAGGAGTCTATTGTGTCAACGTTTATTTCTTTGCTTTTTTCTATAATTTCATTAACCTTTTCTTCTGACAGGAAAAGACCGGGTGCCCATTTGGTAGCACTGGCCTGCTTTGCCGAAATTACAAGCATATCGCGAAGCGTTGGGCTAGGGCCGTAGCATATAACAAAGCAACTGCCCACGACCAAAGCAACAACCAGCAAAAGTGCTGTAAAAACACTAAGCATCGAACGACCGATTATTTTGCCCGCACCTAGTTTTTTTCGTTTAATCTTTTTAGAGTTTTTGTCGGCAAAAACCCAGTTTTGCTGAATTCGGTAGCTTATAAAGAAAAGAACGGTATCAACTATTATTTTAACAAGCGTAGCACCCTCGGCTTCAAGCTTTAATAAATATGTAAAGCCTGTAACCAGTAGAGCAGACAGTCCCATTTGCACAATGGCAAGGGTGTAATATCTGACTAAGGTTTTAAAAAGCGGAGCGCGGCTTGAAAATACCGTTTTCTTGTTTATGGTGAAATTTAAAAGCGATGAAACAATTCTGGCGCCAACAGTTGCAACAAGCTCAGCCGAGGTACCTAAAACACCGCCTAAAAGCTTTGCTAAAAGATAGAAAATTGATATATCGGCAACAAAAGAAATTGCCGAGCTTAATACGTACGCTAAAATAAATCGGTAAACACGCAACGAGTCACGTATGGCGCGAAAATGCGAAGAGCGGTTTTGCTCGATATAAACCGTTTCTATTTTAACCTCGCTAAACTCTACGCCGTTTGATTTGAACTTAAGCAACATATTGGTCTCATATTCAAATCTATCACCCTTAATATCGCAAAGAAGCGGTAAAAGTTTACTTGAAAATGCGCGAAGTCCCGTTTGGGTGTCCGAGATTTTCATTCCGCAAAGCAAACGGAATATAAGCGAGGTGGTTTTGTTTCCGAAACGGCTGCGCCTTGGAACGTGCGGCATAGAAAAATCTCTGCAGCCGAGTACACAAGCCTCTTTTGTGACGTCTAGTGCGTTAGCGCATTTTATAACGTCAGAAGCCTTGTGCTGACCGTCCGAGTCAACCGTTATAATACCCTCAATAGAGGGCAGATTGTCTTTTATGTATCTAAAGGCAGTTTTAAGCGCGGCACCCTTGCCTCGATTAACGCGGTGGTGCCAAAGGATAATATCCTCGTCCTTTGGGAAGAAATCAAGATACTTCTCGTCGCTGCCGTCGTTTACAACCAAAAAGTTTGAAAAACCTGCTTCTTTGAGATTTCTTATAGTTTCACACAGTTTTTGGTCGGGATTAAGACTGGGAATAACAATCATTATATTTTCATACATAATAAACTACAGCCCCTATATAAAGGATATACATAACTATTATACTATTCTTTTTTAATATCTGCAACCCAATATGCGACTAAAAGTAAAAAATATCACCAAAAACCCACTTTTTTCTATGAGTAGTGTAAAAAATGCAGTATGCTTTTTGATAAAGCCTTGATTAATTTTAAAAAAAGATTATATTTTTAATAATTTGTGTTGACATTTTGGGCGGTTATAGGTTATAATTCTATACTGATAGGTTGTGTATTGAGTAATAATTTATTTTTTCAATGCAACTGCAAGATGTCCTAAAGGGAGGTTTAGAATAATGAAAAGAACATATCAGCCTAAGAAGCTTCACCGTAAAAAAGAGCACGGTTTCTTAAAGAGAATGGCAACTGCAAACGGCAGAAAGGTGCTTGCCCGTCGTAGAGCAAAGGGAAGAAAGCAGTTAACTTACTAAAAGCCACTTCCACGTGGCTTTTCCTTTTATTTGGCATTTTGTCTTAAATGGGAGGAAGGCTATGCAGCAAATCGAAAGCCTAAAGGAAAATTACGATTTTAGGCGTATATACCGTAAGGGTACTTCTTTTATAGCGCCGATGTGTGTTATATATTCGGCGAAGGGAAGAAAGAATAGGTTGCGCCTCGGAATTACCGTGTCTAAAAAGTTAGGCGGTGCGGTAGAGCGCAACCGCGCGAAGCGTGTTATAAGGGCGGCGTTTAGAACGTGCGCTCAAAATATCAAGCCCGGTAATGATTTTGTTATTGTTGCTAGAACAAAAATTTTAACGGTAAAAAGTACCGACGTTGCTGTTTATTTAAAAAAGCAACTTAAAAATGCAGGACTATGGTGTGAAGATGAGACCGATAAGTAGTTTGCTTATAAGAATGATTGAGTTTTACAGAAAACACATTTCTCCGCATAAGATTGCGTGTTGTAGGTTTACACCCACTTGTTCTGCCTACGCTATAGAGGCTATAAAAATTCACGGCTGTATAAAGGGCTGTGCGTTAGCCTTTTGGCGAATACTTCGGTGTAATCCGCTTTGCAAGGGCGGATACGACCCTGTACCTAAAAAGAAAAATTAAAAACAACACCGAAAGGGTGAAAAGATATGCAGTGGTTATTTAATTATATAAATATACCGTTAGGCTACGTTATGCGTTTTATAGCAGGTATCTTTGACGGAAACTTTGCAGTATCCGTTTTATTATTTACTCTGTTTATAAATTTGTTAATTATCCCGCTCACTATTAAGAGTCAGAAATCTACCGTTCAGCAGACAAGAATTAAGCCAAAGCTTGACGAACTTAAAAAGCGTTACGGTGACGATAAGCAAAAATACAACACCGCTATGCAGCAGCTTTACCAAGAGGAAGGCGTGTCGATGTCTGGCGGCTGTCTGCCAATGCTTGTTCGTATGCTTCTACTTTTGAGCATTTATTATCTTATTATGTCTCCGCTTACCTATATGGCGGGTGCAGACCATGATAAAGTGACCAACGTTAACACCGCAATTTCTACAAGAATGAGTGAGCTTTCAAAATCTGAAGTGGAAGCTGATAAAAAGCTTTATAATTCTTTAAATAAGGAATACGGTCTTACAAGCAATACCAGGTCTAACAATGAGCTTGGTGTTATTCGTATTATCCGTGATGAAGACGATAAGCTTATCGAAAAGATTTTAACCAAAGAGCAGTACGATAAGATTAAAGACGATTATTTGGCTATAAAGGCTAAGGATGACCAGACCCAAATAAACTATAAGCTTTTTGGTATTGACCTTACCAGAACTCCAAAATTCAGCATTGATTTCAAGACCTTTGAAGCGCTTTGGTTTATCCCGATAGGTGCCTTCCTTTCGCAGATTTTAACAAGCGTAATATCTATGAAAATCAACAAGAAGAACAATCCTGATGCACCGAGTATGGCAGGTATGATGCTTCTTTTCCCGATAATTACCCTGTTTATCGGCTTCGGTTTACCGGGCGGTGTAGGATTTTATTGGATTTGTTCTTCACTTATAGGCGGACTTTTACAGTCGGCCGTTCAGGTGTTCTACGGCCCGCAGAGATTACTGGCTGCAACACGTGCAAAAGAATTAGCTGTAGAGGCTGATTATGAAATCAAGCAGCTTGAAAAATTTAAAGGTGTAGAACAATAATGTTTAACCTCAGGAGGATATTATTTTGATTAGAGAAGCAAGAGGCTTTGGTGCAGATATAACCGAGGCACAGGAAAATGCCCGTATAAATCTTGGCGCCGCTATAGATGATGACGTGCAGTTTGAAATTATAACACAAAGCAAGAAAAAGGTTTTAGGTATTTTTGGCGGATGTCAGGCAGAGGTTAGAGCGTATATCGAATTACCCGACGTAAAGCCTGCAAAACAAAAACCTGTTCCTAAAAAGAAGGAAGTAAAAAAAGAAAAAGCACAGGTTACACCAAAGCAACCGCAGCAGGTACAAAAGCAACCCAAAAAGGAAACTACTGTAAAGACCGAAGCAGTTTTTGAGGCTATTGATTATTCAAAGGCTGTTGACGAGTCTTTAATAGCAAAGGATAGCAACACAGGCAGAGCTATAGCCTACCTTAAAGAAATTCTTTCAGGTCTTGGCTGTGAGAATATTACAGTAAAGGCAATCGAAAACGAAAATTCTGCAGTTATAGTGCTTGACGGTGAGGGCCTTGGCGTTGTTATCGGCCGCAGAGGCGAAACACTTGATGCATTACAGTATCTTTCAAGCCTTGCCGCTAATAACGGCGGCGGATACTTTAAGGTAACCGTTAATATCGGCAACTACCGCGAAAAGAGAGAGCAGACCTTAATAGCACTTGCTGAAAAGGTTTCAGCTCAGGTAAAACAAAACGGCAGAAGCAGAGCACTTGAGCCTATGAATCCTTATGAGCGCAGAATTATCCACACCGCAGTTCAGGGTATTGAAGGCGTTGTATCAAATTCTATAGGTTCAGGTACAGCCAGAAAGGTTGTAATTTATCCTGAAGGCAAGGAAGCAACCGCACCTTCCAGAAATAATAGAAATCACAAAGGTTCTCGCAACAATAGAAATGCTAGAGGTAATGACAGAAAGTCAAACACCGTAGCTACTGCTCCAACCAGAGAGCCTAAGAGAGATACCGATATCCCTCTTTACGGAAAGATTAACTAAACTAAAACAAAAGCATATAATATTATAAAACTTCAGGGCGGAGTGAAATTCTCCACCGGCGGTAAAGCCCGCGAGCCTTTTTGGTTGATTTGGTGAAATTCCAAAGCCGACGGTTAAAGTCCGGATAAGAGAAGTTAAAGCTTTAAATTTTTAAAATTTTAAGTTTGCCCCCTGAAAATCAGGGGGCATTTTTTTGAGGTGTTATTTATGAAACAAAGAACAGAGCTTAAAAAAATAACGGTTGCGGCAATACTTTGCGCCGTTGCATTCCTTTGCGTATTCTTATTCAGATTTAAGGTGAATTTTTTAACCTTTGATTTTAAGGATGCAGTCTTAGCGGTAATAGGCTTCTTATACGGCCCTATTTATGCTCTTGCCTGTGCGGCGATAGTATCGGTTATAGAATTCTTATCGGTTAGCGATACGGGTGTATACGGTCTTATAATGAACTTTTTATCGAGCGCCGCTTTTGCCTCGGTTTGCGGTCTTTTCTACCGTTATAAGCGTACGCTGTCAGGTGCCGTTATAGGCAGTATTTTTGCAGTTTTTGTTATGACAGCAATTATGCTGCTGGCAAATATTTTTATAACACCTTTTTATATGCACATGCCAAGACAGGCGGTTATAGATATGCTTCCAACACTTCTTTTGCCCTTTAATCTTGTAAAGGGTATTGTTAATGCCGCTATAACAATGCTTATATATAAACCCGTTTGCAGTGTGTTCAAAAAGATGGGACTAATCATTTCGGGAAATAAATCGGCAGACAAAAAAAGCTTTGTTTTAATTGCAGCAGTTTCACTTTTAGTAATAGCACTTGCAACCTTTGTAATACTGTTTATACTGGATGGAAAATTCGAGTTTATCTAAATAATACTTGTAAATTCCGCAAATATATGGTAAAATAACGTGTCGAATTATTTACCTATTATATGTTTAAAATTCGGAGGTTACTTATGATAGATACCGAGAAACTTTGTCCTATGTGTATGGGAAATAACGAAGGCGAAAAAATTTGTCCTGTTTGCGGCTTTGACCAAACGACACAAAATCCGCAGGACGCTTTACCTGTTAAGCACATCTTAGCAGAAAGATTTTTAATCGGAAAGGCAATTGCTAAAAACAGCGAAGGCATTACCTATATCGCCTACGATATTAAAGAAGAAAAGGTAGTAGACGTAAAAGAATATTTGCCAAAGGGTGCATCAAAGAGAAATCCTGATAGGACCGTATCAATCGTGCCGGGATGCGAATTTGCTTTCAACGAAGGTCTGATGGAATTTCTTGAAATCAACCGCACACTTATTGATATACAGCTTCAGGCAATTCCCGAGGTGTATAGCGCTTTCGAGGAAAACGGCACCTGCTACGCCGCTTTAGACAGAGTAAACGGTATAACCCTTGCAGACTTTTTAGAGCGTAACGGTAAGACGCTTAAATGGGAACAGGCAAGACCGTTGTTTTTACCGCTTATTGATACGATAATTGCGCTTAACGAACAGCGTATATACCATTTCGCAATATCGCCCGAAACTATTATAGTAGGTCGCGATGCAAAGCTTAGATTATCAAACCTTTGTGTAAACAGCACTCGCTGTATGGAAAACGATATTGAGCCTGAGCTTTTTGACGGCTTTGCCGCCGCTGAGCAGTATGCCGATACAAATTTAGAGGTTGGCGCACATACCGACGTTTACGGTCTTTCTGCAACACTTTTCAGAACACTTATCGGTATGATTCCTCCAAAGGCTGACGAGCGAATTGAGAATGACGGTATGACCATTCCGTCAAAGTTTGCCGATGAACTTCCCCGTCAGGTGCTTGTAGCTTTAGCCAACGGATTACAGGTGCTGCCTGAAAACAGAACTTCAACCGTTGAAGCGTTTAAGAATGAACTTGTTTACGGCGAAACACAGGATAGCGTTCGCAAGGCGGCTGAGGCTCGCAAGGCGGCAAGAGAAGCCGAACTTGCTAAAGAAATAAGCTCTGATACAAAGATAGCCGCAAAGGTTCGCAAAAAGGCTGAAAAGGCTGAGAAAGGCGTATCAAGTGCAAAGTATGTATTTGTTTCTGCCGCTTGTACAGCGCTGATTTTCTTGCTTATAGGTGCAGTGGCAGTGTTTATGTTTAAGGATAAACTCTTCCCTGAAAAAGAGCAAAACAAAACACCGTCTACCTCAATGCCGCAGTTTGAATCAATAGGCACAATGGACCCCGGTGCTGACGTGCAGTTAACTAAGCATTACAAGGTGCCCGAGCTTAAAGGAATGTATTTTTCACAGCTTGAAGACGTGCTAAAGGACGAATATGAGAACTTTACCTTTGAGATAAAGGGTCAGGAATATTCGGATAAAGCAAGAGGCACTATCAGTGCACAGTCTATAAATGCGGGTTCATCTGTTGTAAAGGGCACTAAGATAGAACTTATAATAAGCTTAGGACCTAAGGAAATTAAGATTGCTAACGTTATAGGTCAAACCAAGGACGAAGCAATCCTAGAGCTTTTGAAACAAGGCTTTATTTATGAAAATATCATCGTAGAGGAAAAATACGATACAAGTAAAAATCCTGACGTTGTTATAAAGCAGACTCCTACATACGGCACAAAGGTAAACACAAATGTAGGTGTTACTATATATGTAAATTCATATAAAGGTGAAGAAGAATAAATTTTAAAAAATACTTGATTTTATTGTTTTGTTGTGATATAATGCTTTAGAAGAAAGTATGCTAAGAAAGGTGAGTGGGGAAACCCACTCACTTTTGTTTACCGCTTTACTGATTTTAAGGAGTGACAGTTTTGAGTCAAATAACCGAAAAAATTTTTGCGCTCGTAAAGGATACTGTTGAGGCGCAGGGCGTAACGCTTTGGGACGTTGCCTTTGTAAAGGAGGGCGCATCTAAATATCTTAGAATATTTATTGATAAGCCCGAAGGCATTAATATTGATGACTGCACAGCGGTTTCCCACGCTATCGACCCCGTAATCGACGAGGCTGACCCTATTAAAGAGTCGTATTTTCTTGAGGTTTGCTCTTGCGGTCTTGAGCGTGAACTGTCCCGAAACGAGCATTTTGCCGCTATGGTGGGCAGAAAAATTAAAGTAAAGTTATTTAAAGCGATTGACGGTAATAAGCAAATTGAGGGTGTTTTAAAGGACTTTGACGGTAACGTTTACCTTGAAACCGAAAACGGTGATATGACACTTAAGAAAACAGATGTTGCAAAAGCAATCCTAATGGATTTATAAATAAGTTAATTTAGTTTCTTTTTAAATATGGAGGTAGTAATAAAATGGCAAAGACTAGAATGACAGCAAAGGAAAAGAAGGACAATAAGGAGTTTTTTGAGGCTCTTGCTCTCATGGAGCAGGAAAAGGGAATTCCAAAAGAGTTTATAGCCGATAAGATAGCAGAAGCTATTATAGTAGCGGCTCGTAAGGATTTCGGCGGTAACGATATAGTATCCTGCCATATCGATGCCGAAAAAGAGCTTTTCTTGGTTTATGCCAGAAAAGAAATAGTAGATACCGTTGAAAATAAATTTACGCAAATTTCAAAAGAAGAAGCAGCCGAAATAGACCCTAAGGCTATCGAGCAGGGCTTTATAGACATTAAGCTTGACCCTAAGAAGTTTGGCAGAATAGTAGCTCAAAACTCAAAAAACAACTTCCGTCAGGGTGTTAGAGAGGCTGAAAAGGGACAGAGCATTGCTGAATTTAAGAGCCATAGCCGTGAGCTTGTAACGGCTATAATTCAGAGAATTGACCCAAAAACAGGTAACGCAATTCTCTTAATCGGTCATAGCGAGGCTACACTTCCTAAGATAGAACAGGTTCCCGACGAGGTGCTCTGCGAGGGCGATCATATCAAGGTTTATATCGCAGGTATCAAGGAAACCGAAAAGGGACCGCGTGTTATGTTATCCCGTACACATCCCGGTCTTGTAAAACGTCTTTTCGAAACCGAGGTTCCCGAAATATTTGAGGGTATAATCGAAATTAAGGGAATTTCACGTCAGGCAGGTCTTCGTACCAAGTTAGCGGTTGCATCTGAAAACCCCGAGATAGATGCAATAGGCGCTTGTATTGGTCCTAAGGGTAGCCGTGTTAACAAGATTGTTGAAGAACTCGGCGGCGAAAAGATTGATATTATTAAATATAGTGATGACCCTGCTACTTTTGTTGCAGAAGCATTATCACCTGCAAAGGTTGTTTCGGTTGAAATCGAGAGCACCGAGCCTAAGGTTTGCAAGGTGTTGGTTCCTGAATCACAGTTGTCTCTTGCAATCGGCAATAAAGGCCATAACGTTCGCCTTGCCGCTAAGCTTACAGGCTGGAAGATAGATATTCATCCTGAAAGCGGATTTTTCGGTGAATAATTAATATAAAGCGTGAAGGGAGAAAAAACCTTTGACTACTAAAAAAATACCGCTTCGTATGTGCACAGGCTGTAGAGAGAAAAAACCAAAGCTTGAGCTTATACGAATTGTTAAAAAGCCTGACGGTGAAATAGTGATTGACACCACCGGCAAAATTTCGGGCAGAGGCGCATATATCTGCAGATGTGTGGAATGCCTCCAAAAAGCCCAAAAAGCCAATGCTTTGTCACGTGCCTTTGAAACTAATATAGATAACGAGGTATACGAAGCATTAAGGGAGGCTTTAAAACAGCTTGAACAATAAAATATTAACCCTGTTAGGCTTTGCGTCAAAGGCGGGGAAACTGGTATACGGCCAAGCCGCTTGTCTTGAAGCTATGCAAAAGAACAAAACAAAGCTTTTGATTTTAGCTTCCGACATATCCGCAAAAAGTCAAAAGGAACTTAAATTTCACGCAGAGAAATATAATACCCCATATCTTGTCTTACAAGAGATTGGGATTGCCGAATTAAGCAATGCCGTAGGAAGAAGTTGCGGCGCCGTATCGGTTAACGATGATTCGTTTGCCGACGGGATTAAAAATGTAGGTTGATAGGAGTAAATGCTGATGACAAATAAATATAAAATTAGTGAACTTGCAAAGGACTTTGGAATTGCTACCAAAGAATTAATATCTTTAATCACCGCTGCAACGGGTGAAGAAAAGAAATCGGGTGCAGCATTAAACGAGTATGAAATAGGCTTGGTATTTAGCCTTATTACCAAGCAAAATGCCGTTAAGAGCTTTGACGAGTATTTTGCAACGGGTGAAGAGGCTCGTAAGAAGGCGGCTAAGGAGCAAGAGGATAGAAAGAATAAGCAACTTGCAGACCAGTTGGCTATTCTCGAGCAGTTAAAGGCGGCTGCCGCAAAGCCTCAGGAGAAAGAGGAAAAGAAGGAAATAAAAGAGGAAAAGAAACCTGAAAAGAAATCTTCTCCCGCTTCGGTAGTAAAGAAGGAAGCACCTAAGAAGGAACAACCTAAAAAAGAGGCTCCAAAAAAGGAAGAGCAGCCTAAAAAGGAAAACAAAAAGCCTGAACAACCTCGTCGTGAGGAAAAGCCATACGACGGACCGCTTGTTGCTCCTCCTAAGAAGGAGAAAAAGGGCGGCGAGGCTCCAAACCGCGGTCCTGCTCAGCTTAAATACGTTGATACAAGAACTGTAAACGTAAATATTGATAAATATAACGAAAAGTATGAGAGCATAGCTCCTGCAAGTACCATGAAGGATAACTTCACACGTAAGCAGAAGATTAAGCAGAAATCTCAGGATTACCGTCGTCCTCAGGGCGCTAAGCGTGAAACCGAGGCAGATAAGCTTCGACGTATGCAATTAGAGCGCATTAAGAAGACACCTATCACCGTAACAGTAGGTGACGAAATTACAGTAGGTGAACTCGCAGCAGCGCTTAAGAAAACTGCTTCCGAGGTTATAAAAAACCTATTAAAGCTTGGTATGATGGCAACCGTAAATCAGGTTATCGACTATGATACCGCTGAAATCGTAGTGACCGAAATGGGCGCTAAAATCCAGCGTGCAGTGGTAGTTACCATAGAAGAAAAGATTATGGATGTTACAGAGGATACCGCAGAAAACCTAAAGCCCAGAAGTCCTATCGTTGTTGTTATGGGCCACGTTGACCATGGTAAAACCTCACTTCTTGACGCTATCAGAAACACCGCGGTTACAAACACCGAGGCAGGCGGTATAACACAGCATATCGGTGCTTATAGGGTTAACTGTCACGGTCAGGATATAACCTTCCTTGATACACCGGGACACGCCGCATTTACCGCTATGCGTCAGCGCGGCGCTATGGCTACCGATATCGCAGTGCTTGTAGTAGCGGCTGACGACGGTATTATGCCACAAACAATAGAGGCTATAAATCACGCAAAGGCGGCTAACGTTCAGATTATAGTTGCAATAAATAAGATGGATAAGCCAGAGGCAAACCCGGACCGTATTTTACAGCAGCTTACCGAACATTCACTCGTTCCTGAGCAGTGGGGCGGCGATATAATCTGCGTTCCTGTATCTGCTAAGGCTCATATGGGTATTGACGACCTTCTCGAAAATATTCTTCTTGTTGCTGAAATGCTAGAGCTTAAGGCAAACCCTGACAGAAGAGCAAAGGGTGTAGTAGTTGAAGCCCGTCTTGATAAGGGTAGAGGTCCTGTTGCTACGTTGCTCGTTCAAAACGGTACCCTAAAAACAGGCGATATTATTGTCGCAGGTACTGCAGTAGGTAGAGTTCGTCTTATGACCGACGAAAACGGCAAACAGGTAAAGGCGGCAGGTCCTTCTGTTCCTGTTGAGATTACAGGTCTTGCTGAAACTCCAAGTGCAGGTGATAGCTTTGACGCCGTATCGGACGAAAGACTAGCGCGTGAGCTTGTTGAACAGCGTAAAGAAAAGATTAAGAACGAGCAGTTAGGCTCGGCACAAAAGGTAACCCTTGATAACCTATTCTCACAGCTATCGGTTGGCGACCTTAAGGACCTTAATATTATAGTTAAGGCAGACGTTCAGGGTAGTGTTGAGGCTGTAAAGGATAGCCTTGTAAAGCTTTCAAACGATGAGGTTAGAGTTAACGTTATTCACGGCGGTGTTGGTGCCGTTAACGAGTCAGACGTAATGCTCGCTCAAACCTCAGGTGCTATTATAGTAGGCTTTAATGTAAGACCTGACGCTGTAGCAGCAGCCGCTGCAGAGCGTGACGGTGTAGACGTTCGTATGTACCGTGTAATTTATGACTGTATCGAAGAAATCGAGGCAGCTATGAAGGGTATGTTAGCGCCTAAATACCGTGAAAACATTTTGGGTACGGCAGAGGTTCGTAACACCTATAAGATTTCAAACGTTGGCACCATAGCAGGTTGCTATATCACAAACGGCAAGGTAACAAGAGCTTGTAAGATTCGTGTTGTGCGCGACGGTATCGTTATCTGCGAGGATGCAATTTCATCACTCAGACGTTTTAAGGATGACGTAAAGGAAGTAGCACAGGGCTACGAATGTGGTATAGGTCTTGATAAGTTCTCTGACATTAAGGACGGGGACGTATTCGAAGCCTTTATTATGGAGGAGTATAGAGATTAATGGCAGGATATAAAATAAATCGCGTTACCTCTGACGTTAAGCTTTGTCTTTCTGAACTCTTAAAAGAGATAAAGGACCCAAGGGTTAGCAAACTTCTTAGCATTGTAAAGTTAGACGTTTCGGGCGATATGTCCTACGCTACGGCTTACGTTAGTGCTATAGAGGGCAAGGAGGTAACCGAAACCTCTGTTAAGGTGCTGAACAAGAGCGCTTCAGGGTATCTAAGGCGAGAACTCGGCAAAAGAATGAAGCTAAGAAAGGTTCCTGAGCTTCGTTTTATAGCCGACGATTCTATTGAAAACAGCGCCCACATTTCGCGCATTATTGAATCCTTTACAGAGGATAAGGATTAAAAATACCAAGGGGGTATTAATTGTTATGAAAACCGAACAAAACGGTTGCAAGAGATTATCCTTGCGCCGTACGGCTTCATTTCTTAAAAAGCACGATAAATATATTATACTTACCCACGCTTCTCCTGACGGTGATACTTTAGGTGCGGCATACGCGCTTTACTACGGTCTTAAAGAAAGAGGCAAACAGGCGGTTGTCCTTTGCCCCGACGTAATACCGAGTAAATACGATTATTTTGTTACCGAAACCGATTACATTGATAGACAAGAAGCTACTGTAATATCGGTTGACGTTGCCGATAAAAGACTTTTGGGTGCTTTAGAAGAGGAGTTCGGTGATAAGGTTGACCTTTCTATCGACCACCATATTTCCAGTACCGAATTTTCAAAGTTTTTATATTTAGATGCCACCGCATCGGCTACCTGTGAAATAATATATGAGCTATTAATGGCTTTAAAGGTTAATATAAACGTTAAAACCGCCAAAGCGCTGTATACAGGTATCGCTACCGATACGGGCTGCTTTAAGTATTCTAACGTTACGGCCAAAACACATATGATTGCCGCAGGTCTTTATGAATACGATATAAACGCCGAAGAGATAACAAGAATTATGTTTGATACCAAGTCAAAGAAGCTTTTAGAGCTTGAAAGAATGGTGCTTGACACCGCCGAATATCACTTTGACGATAGGTGCATAATCCTTTCTGTTACCGAAGAAATGCAGACCAAAACAGGTTGCTCGGGTACAGACCTTGAGGGAATTGCGGTTATTTCGCGTAGCGTAGAGGGTGTAAAAGCAGGTGTTACCTTAAAGCAGGTAGGCGATAACAGTTTTAAAGTTTCTCTTAGAACCTATCCACCGCTCGATGCTTCCGAGATTTGTAAAAAGCTAGGCGGCGGCGGTCACAAGGGCGCCGCAGGTGCTACGGTTGAGGGAACGCTACACGAGGTTAAAGCGCTCATACTTTCTGCCGTTAAAGAGGCAATGGAGATTTAAAATGCAAGGACTTTTGCTAATTGATAAGCCTTGCGGTATAACCTCCTTTAAGGCGGTTGCCGATATAAGACGCAAAAGCGGAGAAAAAAGGGTAGGCCATACGGGAACGCTAGACCCTATGGCTACAGGTGTATTGCCTATCTTAATAGGCAGAGCAACTGCACTGTCGAGTTATCTGTTAGATGCAGATAAAGAGTATAGGGCTACCATTCTTCTAGGAACCGTAACCGATACCTGTGATATTACAGGAAACGTTATATCAAAGAATGAAGTGAAGGTTTCAACCGATTCCTTTGAAGCGGTACTTAAAGAATTTACAGGCGAAATTAAGCAAACACCGCCGATTTACAGTGCCATAAGGCAGAACGGTGTTCATCTTTACGAACTAGCCCGTAAAGGAATAGAAACAGAAATTCCCCAAAGGAATATTACGGTATATTCTGCAAAACTAGTAGAACGTAAAAGTGATTGTGAATTTGTTGTGGATTTTTGTGTTTCAAAGGGCACCTATATCCGTTCTCTAGCCCGTGATATCGGCGAGCGTTTAGGCTGCGGTGCAACACTTTCTTCACTGATAAGAACGAGTGCTTCAGGCTTTACGCTGGACGGTTGCATACCGCTTGACAGTATAGATAAGGATAACATAACCTCTTATCTTTTAAGCGAAGAGGTAGCAGTTAAGCATTTTAGGGAAATTAGTGTTACCGAAAAACAGGCAACCCGTTTTTCAAACGGCGGCGCTTTAGCCTACGATAGACTAAAAAACTCCGATTTTAGCGAGGGTGAGCTTGTTCGTGTAAAGTTTGGCAGTCTGTTTTTAGGACTGGGCTTTGCAGATAACGAGAATAAACAAATAGGTATAAAGTGTGTTATAAATCAGTATTAGGGAAGTGAGTTTATGAAAAACGCGGTAGTGCTTGGCACTTTCGACGGTGTCCATTTAGGACATAAAGCCGTAATAGAAAAGGCAAAAGGCTACTGTGTTACCGCCGTAACCTTCAAAAAAGCACCGAGGGCATATTTTGACGGAAAAACAAAGGCTCTGATGATAAGCGAGGATAGAATTCGCCGTCTTGAAACTTTGGGTGTAACTAATACCGTAATGCTTGAATTTAACAGCGTTAAGGATATTTCTCCCATAGATTTTCTCGATAGAATAAGGGAAGAATATAATCCGTCGCTTATATGCTGTGGATATAATTATCACTTTGGAAAAAATGCGGATGGCGATACGGCGCTTTTGGGTGAGTATTGCAAAAAGCATAAGATAGAACTATCTGTTTTAGAATGTGTTGAGATAGACAAAATCCCTGTTTCCTCAACACTTATAAGAGAAAAAATCTCACTTGGAAAAATAGGTGAAGCCAACAAAATGTTAGGGTATAATTTCGGCTTTAAGGCTGAGGTTGTAAACGGCGACAAGAGGGGCAGAACTCTAGGCTTTCCAACTATAAATCAAGCTTTTCCCGACGAGTTAACCCTGCCGCTTTTTGGCGTGTATGAAACAAGGGTTACAATAAACTCTAAAACCTACAGGGCAATCACTAATATAGGACACCGTCCTACCTTTTTAACCGATAAGGTTTTTTGTGAAACCTATATAGAAAATTTTTCGGGTGAAATCTACGGTGATACCGTTGATTTGCGCTTTATAAAATTTATAAGAGAAGAAAAGAAATTTAGTTCACCCGATGAGCTTAAACAAACAATAGCGCAAGACGTAAAATTTGTTTTCGATTGATTTGTTGAATTTTTTTGAATTTAATGATAAAATATTATGGGAGGTAGATATTGTGAAATTTAAAAGAATAGTAGCAATTATAATGGTAGTGAGCATAGCGCTATCGTTTGCCGGTTGTTCCAAGGTAGATAAATCAGAAGATAATTCTTCTTCAACCGACAGCGTTAGTAAGCCTGACTATACAAATATTAAAATTCCCGAAATTAAATCAGAAGACCAAATTATGCCAACCTACGTTGACATAAGCATATATGACGTTGAAAATTATGCCGACATTTATTTAGGCAAAAAATACAAATTTAAAATAACCTATTCGGGCAGTGAACTGACCGTGCCCATTTCTTACAAGGAAATGCAGGAAAAGGATTGGACCTTAATCGAAGAAAACGAAATCACCGCCGACTCTACCATCTTGGCAGGTAAGTATCAGCAGGTGCGTTTTAAAAACGAATTTGGTACCGAATTAATCGGTGTTTTCTATAACTCTGCTAAATCCTCAAAATCACTAAAGAAATGCAACATAGTTAAGTTTATAATTCCTGAAAACAAGGTTGAAAATCCTGACAGTGTTTACGGAGATTTTTGGGTAAACGGCGTTAGCAACAACTCTGCGATAACCGACGTTATCGAGTGCCTTGGCGCACCCTCGCATTTTTATGCGGTATCGCCTGACGAATATTACCTGGATTATTTCCTTTTTGAAGAGGATAAGAGAAATAAAATAACGGTTTATATAAATCCTTCAGAGGATAGCGTTAAATCAATATATTTTGCAAGATTTGAGTAAATCTTAAAGGAGTCCTTATGAAAAATACCCCATGTTTTTTACCCGCAGATATTCTTTTGCCCAATTTAGAGCTTGAAAATTGGTCGGTTATAGCCTGTGACCAGTTTACCTCAGAGCCTGAATACTGGGAAAAAGCGGCAAAACTTATAGCAAATAACCCATCTACACTTAATTTAATACTCCCTGAGTGTTATTTAAAGCCCGATAATAGTGATAAGATAAACGATATCAATGCCAATATGGCAGACTACATAAATAAGGGCATTTTTAAAGAGTATAAAAACAGTATGATATACGTTGAGAGACTGCAGTCGGACGGTATTATCCGCCAAGGCATTATCGGTAAATGCGACCTTGAGCAGTACGATTATGCCGAGGGCAGTACAACAGCTATCAGAGCCACCGAAAAAACCGTTATCAGCAGAATACCTCCCCGTGTAGAGATAAGAAAGGATGCACCGCTCGAGCTTCCTCATATTATGCTGCTGATTGACGACGATAAAAAGCAGATAATAGAGCCTCTTGCCGATAAAAAGGATAACTTTACAAAGCTTTATGATTTCGAGTTAATGCTGGGCGGCGGACATATCACAGGATATCTTTTAGACGACCAAACCGTAAAGGATATAACCGACGGCTTACAGGCGTTATCAGATAAAAATAACGGACTCACCCTTTGCGTTGGTGACGGTAATCACTCACTTGCAACGGCAAAAGAGTGCTATAATCTGAACAAAACAGAGCTTAACCGTTATGCGCTTACCGAGTTTGTAAATATTCATTCTCCTGCGCTTGAGTTTGAGCCTATCTACCGTGTTGTATTTGGCATAGAACCTGATACCCTAATGAACGCTTTTATTGAGTATTGCGGCGGCGAATATGAGGGCGCCGATGCTCAAAGCTTTGACTGTTATTTCGGTCAGAATACAAGAAAAATATCCGTAAAGCCCAAAGCTAAATTAGCGGTTGGAACTTTGCAGACCTTCCTTGACGAGTATTTAGCAGATAAAAAGGGTATAGAGGTTGACTATATTCACGGCACCGATGCACTTATTAAGCTTTCAAAAAAGGAAAATACAATAGGCTTTTTGTTTGACGGTATGAAAAAAGAGGAGCTTTTTGCCGCTGTTAAGCAGGACGGCTCATTGCCTCGTAAAACGTTTTCTATGGGACACGCCGCAGATAAACGCTATTATTTGGAAGCTCGAAAAATCAAATAATTTAAAGCCCGTATTATTTTGATACGGGCTTGTTTGTTTTATAAACGGTGTTATATTTGTATCTTTTTACTAATAAAATTTTTAAGCGTATGTAAATAATAAACCTAATTATGCAAAATATACAAAAAATAACCAAATTTAAGTTACAGATAACACTTGAAAAGCGTGTCGGAATAATGTATTATATAAGGGTAAATAATATATTTATTAATCTTTTAAATTTTAAGGGTGAAAAATATGAGTAAATATACCGCAAGTTCACTGGCTTCAATGCTTGAAACTAAGCTTTCTCACAATTTCGGCGTTACACCTGAACAGGCTTCGGACGAAATTTTCTACAAGGCCTGTGTTTTGGTGCTGCTTGAAATTATGAGTAAGCGCAGAGCAGGTTTTAGAAATGCTGTAAACGAGCAAGAGGCTAAAACCGTCTACTATCTTAGTATGGAGTTTTTAATGGGTAGATCGCTTAAAAATACCCTTTATAATCTAGACCTTACCGATACTATGCAAAAGGCTCTTGCCAAATACAAGGTAAAACTTGATAAGCTTTATGATTTCGAGCCTGATGCAGGTCTTGGCAACGGAGGTCTCGGTCGTCTTGCCGCTTGTTTCCTTGACGGTCTATCTTCGGGTGGCTACAGTGCTATGGGCTATTGCATAAAATATGAGCTTGGTATCTTCCGTCAAAAATTGGTTGACGGTTGGCAGACCGAAATGCCTGACTTTTGGCTACCGGGTGGCAGTGTATGGCTTGAACAACGTGCTTCCTCTGCTGTTGACGTTAATTTTGATGGCTATATAGACGAATGGTGGGACAATAACTATCACCACGTTGAGCATAAGGATTATCAGACCGTCCGCGCAGTACCGTATGACCTTATGGTTGCGGGTAAGGACGGAAAGACTGTAAACGTTTTACGTCTTTGGAGTGCTGAATGTCAGGAATTTAATATGAGCGCATTTAATCAGGGCGACTATGTAAGAGCGCTTGAGCAACGCGCTACCGCTGAGGCTATTTCTAAGGTTTTATACCCTGAGGACAATCATCCCGAGGGCAAATCACTACGTCTTCGTCAGCAGTATTTCTTAGTTTCTGCATCTATTCAGGATATTTTAGCCCGTCATATGAGAAAGTATAACACCCTTGACAATCTTCCTGAAAAGGTTGCGGTGCATATTAACGATACCCATCCGACACTTTCTATCCCCGAGCTTATGAGATTGCTTCTTGACGAGTGTGGTTATTCTTGGGATAAGGCTTGGGATTTGGTTACAAGAACGGTAGCCTATACAAACCATACCATTATGTCAGAAGCGCTTGAGTGTTGGCAGGTAGGTCTATTTAAGGAAAGACTTCCTAGAATTTATCAGATAGTTTGCGAAATTGATAAACGTTACCGTCAGCATATTATTGACACAACGGGTGACTTTAAATTAGCAGAAAAATTAGCAATAGTTCAAAATGGACTGGTGCGTATGGCTAATCTTTGTGTTGCGGCTTGTCATACTGTAAACGGTGTATCAAGACTTCACAGCAAGATAATTGTTGACGAGTTATTTAACGATTATTATAAATTAACGCCAAATAAGTTTACAAACGTTACTAACGGTATTGCACACCGCAGATGGCTGTGTCAGGCAAACCCAGAACTAACTAAACTTATCACCGAGCTAATAGGCGACGGATTTATAAAGGACGCGTCAGAGCTTGAAAAACTACTAAGCTTTAAAGATGATGAGACAGTATTAAACCGTTTATCCGAAATCAAGCGTTCAAACAAGGTTCGCCTTTCAAACTATATTAAGGATTACTGCGGTATCACAATGGACCCTGATGCTATTGTTGATATGCAGGTTAAGCGCCTTCACGAGTATAAAAGACAGCACTTAAACGCTTTAAACATCGTATCCGAATATTTATATCTTAAAAACAATCCAAACGCTCCGTTTACACCCAAAACCTATGTTTTCGGCGCCAAGGCGGCATCGGGCTATCTCTTTGCTAAAGAGATAATTCAGATGATTTATAAGATAGCAAAGGTTATAAATAACGACCGTGCGGTTAACGATAAACTGCGTGTTGTTTATCTTGAGGATTATAGGGTAACGTTAGCTGAGCTTATGATTCCTGCTGCAGAAATCAGCGAACAGATATCTTTAGCGTCTACTGAGGCCAGCGGTACGGGCAATATGAAGTTTATGATGAACGGTGCTATAACACTCGGCACCGAGGACGGCGCTAACGTTGAAATTCACGAGGCTGTGGGCGACGATAATATCATTATTTTCGGTATGCGCACACCCGAAGTGTTAAAGCTTCAAAAGTCAGGTTACAGTCCTGCGCCTTATTATAATAATAATTTAGAGCTTAAAGCGGCTCTTGATTTTATCGGCAACGGCATTGACGGTAAACGCTTCGATAACGTTTATAACACACTTAAAAACGTAGATCATTATATGGCACTTGCCGATTTCGCAGACTATTCTTCTGCACAAAAGAAGGCAACCGCGCTTTATAACGACAAAATTCTTTGGAACAAGATGTCACTCCAAAATATTGCAAAATCGGGCATCTTTGCGGCTGACCGTTCAATTGATGACTATGCAAATAATATTTGGCATATAAAGCCTGTTGAGTAATTTATGAATTATTATCCTTTTGATTCAAGAAATCCTTTATATACAAATAATATCGGTGCTATAGCCTCGGGGGAAACCCTGAGGCTTAGACTGCTTTTACATAAAGATGCGGTAGTGTACAGCGCCTTTGTTTGTATTGAAAGCGACAATGGGTATTTAAAGGAGATAAAGCTAGAGCCTAAAGAGTGGATAGAGGACTATCAGTTTTTCGACTGCGAGGTTAACCTTTCGGAAGACCTTTATTGGTATTATTTTAGATACGAAAGCGCCTACGGACAGTTTTTTGTATCCAAAACAGAAACCTCTTTGGGAATTGTAATTAGTGAGGGTAACGTTACAAAATGGCAAAAAACGGTTTACGATAAAGATTTTACAACACCTGATTGGCTGTCGGGCGGTATAATATATCAAATTTTCCCTGACCGCTTTTTTAATTCAGGGCAAGAAAAGCAAAATGTACCCGAGGATAGATTTATTGTAACCGACACCAAAAAACAACCCGAGCACAGACAAAAAAACGGAATTTGCAGTCTCGGTAACGATTACTACTGCGGTGACCTTAAAGGTATTGAACAAAAACTTGATTACATTAAGTCGCTCGGTGTAAGCTGCATATATTTAAATCCTATTTTTGAGGCACATTCAAACCATAGATACAACACTGCAGACTATATGAAGATAGACGCATCTTTAGGTACAGAGGAAGATTTTAAGAGCCTTTGTAAAACCGCTAAAGAAAAGGGCATTTCTATTATACTTGACGGTGTATTTTCCCATACGGGTGACGATAGTATTTATTTTAATAAATACCGCAGATATGGCGATGGCGGTGCGTTTAATAATCCGAACGACCAATACAGCGGTTGGTACTCATTCGGTGATTACGATTGCGGATATTCTGCTTGGTGGGGAGTGCCGAGTCTACCCGAGGTAAACGAAGATAACGCAGAGTTTACAGAGTTTATAACAGGCAAAAACGGTGTTATCAGAAAATGGTTAAAACTTGGTGCTCGGGGCTTTAGACTCGACGTTGCCGACGAACTTCCCGATAACTTTTTAGATAAAGTAAGAGAGTGCCTTAAAACCGAGAAGAGTGACGCCTTCCTTCTAGGTGAAGTTTGGGAGGATGCCTCTAATAAAATAAGCTACGGTAAGCGCCGCCGCTTTTTAAGAGGCAAACAACTCGATTCGGTTATGAATTATCCTTTTTGCAACGCCATAATTGATTTTGTTTGCACAGGCGACTCATATAAACTTAACAATACGGTTTTGGATATACTCGAAAACTATCCCGAGTGCGCTATAAAACTTCTCATGAATCATATAGGCACACACGATACTGCAAGAATATTAAACCGTTTGGCAAAATACGATCAGTTTGTAGGGGATAGGCAGTGGCAGTCGGAAAACTGCCTTAATGAATATGAGTATAACAACGCGTTGTCGCTTTTAAAACCTGCAGTAGTTATTCAGTATACTCTGCCTGGTGTTCCGTCGCTATACTATGGTGACGAGGCAGGTATGCAAGGCTTTCTTGACCCGTTTTGCAGAGGCTTCTATCCTTGGGGTGAAGAAAACGCGGAGTTGCTTGAATTTTATAAAGATTTGGGCAATTTTAGGGTTAATTCTAAGGCGTTTAGCGGTACAGAGTATATCCCCGTTTTAATTAAGCAGGGTATTATAGCATATCTTAGAAAGAATGAGAAAAACGTTTGCTTTATTGCTGTAAACGTAAGCGGACACACAGAGGAGATTAATTTGCCAAATGAAATAAAAGGCTTCAAAAACTCTTTTGGTAAAGCGCCTTTAAACAACGTAATAACTCTAAACAGTAGAGAATATACCGTTATAGCAAAATAAAAAAAGCCGTTTCAAGAGGTATCTTGAAACGGTTTTTTGCTATTCTTCTAAATCTGAAATATCAACTGCAACGTTGTGCGGTATTTCCTTCCATTCAACCTTCATAAACATTGCAATAAGCATTGAAAGTTTGCCTATAAGGTCAAATATCGGGAAGGTGAGGGAAAACCATATTTTTTTATAAAGCTTCATTTTTTTAATTCGTTTATGTTCGATTATAAAGACGTAAACGGCGGTAAAAATGGCTTTGAAATATGAGTTTAACGTCCACGCTACAAAGAAAAGTGCCAAAAGTCCGATAGCATTAGCACCCGCGCTGTTAAGCGGCGAAATACCAAACCATTCAAAAATTTTTTGCAAAAATTTGGGCGCATAGTTTTCGGTTATATAAATACCGCCCATAAGTACTAAGGCTACTCTTAGTAAAAATACAATAATCTTTTTAAGAGTGTAAACCAAGGAGTTCGGGAAAACAACCGTTAACATATCAAAGCTCATAAATCTGAGCCTTAAATTGTTAAACAATTTTCTGCCCTTTGAAGCCTCACGTACCTTGCCTGTAGCAAAGTCCTTGTTCGCCATACCATTCGTTACGAATATGTGCCAAAAAAGTGACGGTCCTGTCTCTGCGAGTGCTTGAAGATGGCCCTTTGCCCATCTGATACGCTGTCGCATAGCAATTCTTATGCTCGTCGGTTGTTCGTCGTAAAATATTGCATCGTGGTTGTATGAAATTTTATAGCCTCTTGCTACCGCATCGGCGCAAAATGCACGGTCTTCGGTAAGGCTTGTATAATTCCAACCGTCACGAATTATCTCGTTGGCAAAAAGAAAGCCCGTACCCTGAATTCTAGTTGCTAAATGCATAAGCGAACGTGCTCTGTGTTCATTTCGCACAGTTCTTAGCCAATGTATAGCATACGAAGCGCTAATCCAGTTATCAGCAAAGTTTTTGGTGTTACGGTAAGAGGTGATTATCTTTTCACCCGCATCAAAGGAATCGTTCATTCTCGCCATAAAGTTTTTGTCAAGAAGGTTGTCCGCATCAAAAATACAGTAACCCTCAAAAGCCTCAATGCCATAGTCTTTTCTGATACACTCAACAAGGTACTGTAGCGCAAAGCCTTTGGTTTTACGCTTTGTATCAAATCTTTCGTAGCAAACAGCACCTGCGTTTCTTGCAACTTCTGCAGTATTATCGGTGCAGTTATCGGCAACAACGAAAATAGAAAGCTTATCCTCAGGATAGTTTTGCTTTTTTATACTGTCAATCAGTTTGACAATTACGGCTTCTTCATTTCTAGCGGCAATTAAAATTGCATACTTATGAAAGTTTTTAGCCTCTTTGAATTTTCTGGTGCAAAAGACACCTAAAATTTTATAGATATTACGATACTTATAAATGTAGGTTATCGTATCGGTAATTGCATTTAAAACTTTTATAATAGTCAGCAAAATGCTCAATACATCACTTCCAAAATATTTTAACAGTTGCAACCATTATAACGCTAAATTTAAGTATTTGTCAACCTATTTGGTTGAACAATGATATTAAAGTGTCCAAAAAGAGTAATTTCTTCAAAAATTTTCTACAGTTTAATTATTCCTTTTCGGTTGACATAAAGTACTAATAATAGTATAATTGTTAGTAGTGAAAATGCGGTCAATTTTTAAACAAGGAGTCGCGGTATGTCAAAATACAAAAGATTATGCAGTATAGTGCTTGCCATAACCGTTTTGTTGTCAGCCCTGTTAATGCAGGGCCTTAAGGTGTTTGCCGAAACACAAGAGGGAATCATCACAGGAACAAACGTAGGTCTAAGAAGCGAGGCTTCTTCCACGTCACAGCGTTTGTTAAGCCTTAATCATAATGAAAGAGTAACAGTTCTTGAAACCGTAGAGGGTAACGAAGCCGAACAGGGCCACGGAACTACTTGGTATAAAATCAAAAGAGAGGACGGTACCGAAGGCTTTGTTTACGGATTTTACGTTTATATAGTACCAAAGCCCAGTGATGAAAATTTTGAAAATTTCCCCGAAAGCTATCGCGAGGCTCTAAAACAGCTTCAGGCGATTTACCCTAAATCTACCTTCCTGCCTGATAATTTAAATATTACCTTTGAAGAAGCAGTTAACATTCAGTTTACTACGGCTCAAAGAAAACAGGTTACGGCATCAAACGGCAGTTCTTGGTATTCGATGCACGAAGGTGCATACAACTGGCAAAACGGTACATACATTAACAATAACGGTGGTTGGATATCGGCTTCTAAATCTATAATTGCTTATTATTTAGACCCGAGAAATTTCTTAACCCACGACAGCGCGTTTATGTTTGTACAGCAGTCCTATAATCCTACCCAAACAGCAGAAATGGTTAAAACCGCGGTTGAGGGAAGCTTTCTTGAGAAAGGCTATGATGAAAACCCCGATGCCTATATAAATAATATTATGGCGGCTGCCGAGTCAACAGGTGTTAGCCCATTGGTTCTAGCCGCTACCATATTGGTTGAACAAGGACCTTCGGGTACCAGCTCGCTTATATCGGGTACCTATCCGGGATATGAGGGTTATTATAACTTCTTTAATATCGGTGCTTCGGGAAATACAACGGCAGATGTTATAGCCTCCGGTCTTAAACAGGCTAAGGAAAACGGATGGGATACAAGAGAAAAAGCGATACTTGGCGGTGCCCAAACCTATGCTGACGGTTATATAAACGAAGGACAGGACACCTTCTATTACAAAAATTTCAACTTTGTAAATAAATATCCGACAAACATTTGGCATCAGTATGCACAAAGTATTTTTGATGCTTATAACAACGCCTTAAGACTCAAAGAGGGCTATGCAGAAATCGGCAATGAAAATATCACGCTAACCTTTAGAATTCCTGTTTTTAAGGATATGCCTGAAACTGCTGTACAAAAGCCTGTAGAGGATAACAAGCAAAATAACTTCTATTTAACCGAAATGAAGGTAGAAAATCTTTCTCCCGCTTTCAATATGTTTATTCAACGATATAGCTTAATAGTAGCAGGGGATACAACTATTAGCGTTAAGGTGCCCGACGGTGCTGCAATAATTACACCCGAAACCTATCAGCTTGTTGAGGGAACAAACGAATGTATAATATCGGTTAAGGCTGAGACCGGCTACACCAATGATTACAGGATAGCGGTCAATGCAACAAAGCCGTGTGTTTTAAGTGTGACGGTTGGAGAAACGGTTACACCCGAGCCAGAGCCAGAGCCCGAGCCAGAGCCTGAACCCGAACCCGAGCCTGAACCCGAACCTGAGCCTGAGCCCGAACCTGAGCCTGAGCCTGAACCTGAACCTGAGCCACCAACACCTACGGTTAAAAAGGGCGATGCTAACGGCGACGGTAATATAGACGGTATAGATTTAGCGGCAGTTCGTTTGCATATATTAGGCCTTAGAAAATTTACGGATGAAGAATTTTTAGCCGCCGACGTTAACGGTGACGGTGTGGTGGACGGTATAGACCTTGCGGCAGTTCGTCTTCATATATTGGGACTTAGAGTTATAGAGTAAAAAAGGAGAATTAAATATGAAAAAAGTGTTAAAAATAACATTTTCTTTTGTTCTTATTGCTATCTTGGTGGCTTCAATCTTTTCGTTTAATACAGCCGCCGCTAGTGCTACAACCCACTTTTCTCCAAGCAAAACCGATTTTACTGTCGGCGAAGAGATAACGGTTACAATTAAATTTGATGCGGGTGTAGCGGTTTACTCGATTGAAGGCGCTTTAAACTATGACAATACTATTGTTCAGTATGTTTCGGGCGGCGGTGCAAATCAGGGCAACTCGGTTAAAATAGCCGAGGCTCTTTCGGGTGAAACCAAGGTTGACGTTAGCGTTAAATTTAAAACTATTGCCGAGGGTAAATGTAATTTTTCGTTCAGCGGTTTTTGTGCCGATTTTAACCTTACCAAGCATAGTGCAAGTACAGGATATTTTATCAACGTAAAAAATCCTACTACCTCCGAGCCGCCAACTCCCCCCACACCTTCTGATAACGCAAATTTAGCGTCACTAAAGGTAAGCGGCGGCACACTTTCCCCTAAATTCAACTCCAATACTACAAGCTATACCGTAACGGTGCCGTTTGCAACCGATAAGGTAACCATAACGGCAGGTGTTGCCGATGCAGGTGCTACACTTGTGGGTGCAGGAACAATAAACTTAAATGTAGGCGATAACAAAAGAACTATAACTGTAACAGCTTTAAGCGGCGCCAAGAAAAGTTACAATTTGGTAATTACGAGACTGGCTGAAGAACAAGGTCAGCCGCCCGAACCGGATGATACAGACCCGCTACTTATAACCGCAGAGGGTACAACCAGAAAGGTTATGCAGGATATAACCTCTATGCCTGTTCCCGAAAGCTTTTCTGCAACAACAACACAGATAAATGACGTGCAGGTTGGCGCTTTAGCTGAACCCGGCGGCAAATATATACTCTATTATACAACACTTGAGGACGGCTCTGATGCGGCGCTTTATTACACGGATGAAAATGCAGAGCATAGAAGACTTCGCTATATTGAGGTAAACGGTAAGCTTTATATTATAGCCGATATGCCCGAGGGTTTTGCACCGGATGGCTGGTACAAAGACACTATGAGTATTACGGGAGGGGCGGTAGCCGCTTTCCGTTCTGAAGATTCACGTTTGAAGGACTTTTACGTTTTATATTGCTATGCAGACGGCGCTCACGGTTTTTACCGCTTTGACTCTCTTAAATCCACCATTCAAAGAGCACCTGATTTCACCCTCCAAGCAAACGTTTCAGATAAAGTAGACGTTCCAAAGGATGATAACGTTTTTGAAAAATTTGCCAATATGAACCCTACAGGCAAGACGGTTATAATATTAATAGCCGTAGCAATTATTTGTATTGCAGTATTGGTTGTGGTACTTGTGTCACGTCTTACTAACACCGATAAAATAGACCAAGACGGACTTTTCTTATCTGATGATGAGAATTGTAAAATGGAAGAATCAAAGTTGAATTTCACCTTTAATGAACCGATTGAAGCCGAAAAAAACGATAAAGAGTGGTAAATATAAAATAAGATAAATATGCACCCTAGGAATATTTAAAATTCCTAGGGTGCAATTTGTTTTAGAATTAGTCATTTAGTAAAGTTTATTATTTTTGCATCTAAAAGATTAGCATCCTCTTGTATATGAGTAATCATTAAAACAGGCTTATTTTTTAAGATGAATTCCTGTTTGATAATATCTGCTAACTTTATTTTGTTTTGAGTATCAAGTCCGTTAAAGGCTTCGTCTAAAATCAGTGCGTCGCCGCCGTAAGCTATAGCCTTGATAATTGCCACTCTGCGCTTCATACCGCCGCTAAGCTCGTTAGCTTTAAGATGAAGGCTATCCTTTAGTCCCAATTTTTCTGACAGGTGCAGTGCAAACTCCTGTTTTTCTTTAGGTAGCACTAAAAATATATTCTTTTGAAGCGTCAGATGATTTAGAAGTCTGTCCTCTTGGAAAACACAGGATATTTTTTGGGGTGCTAAAACGGTGCCTTCGGTGGCTTTTTCAAGACCTAATAATAGTCTTGCCACAGTGGTCTTACCGCAACCCGAATCGCCTCTTAAGCACACGCATTCACCGTTTTTTACCTCAAGAGAAAAATTATCGAGCACTAACCTATCCTGATATGAGAAGCTAACGTTTTTAAGCTGTAGCATTACACGGCACCCCCCTTAATATATCGTTTAGAGATTTCTCTAAAGAGGATTTCGATAATAAGGCTTAAAAGCACAACTGTCAGCGTTACTGCATAAACCGATTCATAATCAAGATTAAATTTGCCTCTGAATATTTCGTGACCGAGGGAAGCTTCGGGTGTGCAAATAACCTCTGCGGCAACGCCTGACTTCCAAGAATAACCCAGTCCGCTTACAAGAGAGGATATTATTTGCGGAAACTTAAGCGGCAAACGGATTTTAAACAGAATCTTAATTTTGCTAAGCCCAAAAACCTTTCCCATTTCACAAAGCTGTTTGTCGGCGTTTTCTATTCCGTCGTGGGTTGCTTGCCAAACCAAAGGTACGACCATTAAAAAAGATATAAATAACGGTAGTAAGTCGGTACTCATAAAAAGAAATGCCAGTATTATAAATGAAACTACGGGTACTGCTCTTATAATTTTAAGCGCAGGGGCGAGCAGTATATAGGTTAGCTTTGAAAGATTAGTAAGAATTCCCAGAGCAATTCCTAATGCGCCACCCAAAATGAAGCCTGTGATTATTCTAAGAAGCGTAAACGCTGTTGCCTTTAAATAAACAGGCTGTAAGATAATTTCAAACCAGCGTTTTACAACCGCAAAAGGCGAGGGAAGAAATAGCTTTAAACTGTCATCTAAAAGCATACTTGTTATTTGCCAAACCGCTATCCAAAACAGTAAAGCTATTAATCCCTTACTGAATTTTTTAAAAAAAAGTTTTTTATTCAGCATTGTAGTAGAATTTATCAGCAGGTAATTTGCCGCCTATAGACTGCGCATCGAAGCTTAAAAGAACCTCAAAGTAGCCTTTAATAGAGGTCTTCATATCGTTTTTATCAACATATTTTACGTTACAGGTGGGTATTGCCGCCTTAGCTATAGCTTTACTTGGAACTATACCGTAGGTTTCACAAAATGCTGCGGTATCGTCAATATTTTGATTTGCAAATTCAATAGATGCCTTATATTCCTCTAAGAATTTGTCAACAGCGTCTTTGTTGTTTTCAATATAGGAATCAAGCGCTACAACGCAACCCATCATAAGTTTACTGTCAGAAACCTTTTCCCATTCGTCGTTTACTGTAAAAATTCTCTTAACGGTGTCCTTCTTTGTAAGAACTGTGGTAGCGGCAGGCTCCGGAACCATAGCAACCGTAGCTTGACCTGAAATCATAGCGGCAGAAAGCTGTTCGCCTGTTGCTACAAACTTAATTGTAACGTCTTTTTCGGGGTCAATGTTATTCTGCTTTAAAATATACTTCAAAATATATTCAGGATTAGAGCCTTCACCTGCTGAATATATGGTTTTACCCTTTAAATCAGCCATGGTTTTAACGCTTTCGTCACTTGAAAGAAAAGATAAAACACCTAGTGTATTAACAGCTAACATTGTAATTTTACCGCCTGTTTTTTGGTGAAGCTTTGCGGCAAGGTTTGTGGGAACGGATGCAATATTTATCTCACCGTTTATAATTTTGCCGCTGATTTCGTCAGCCGCGGTGGCAACTGTAAAGGTGTAGTTATTGGCGGTTTTGTTAAGTTTTGCATTGTCCATTAACTTTGCCATACCAACACCCGTAGGGCCTTTAAGACAAGCAACGTGCATATCTACGGCTTTGTATTCTTCGGAAGATGTATTCTCGGAAGAAATATTAGAAGCGGTATCGTTATTGCCGCAGCCTGCAAGGCTAAACAGCATAGTAATACTTAAAACAATTGCAACAATGGATAATAATTTTTTCATTTTTAAAAACTCCTTTTTAAATTCTATTTATAATAAACACGTTATTTTGACGTGTTATTAATCCTTTTTGTGTCAGAGAGTCTATATCTCTGTAAAGACTTGAGCGACCGACGTTTAATCTATGCGCTAACTCGGACATATTAATAGTAAGGTCTGCGTATCCTTGCTCGTCTGCAAGGGAGGAAAGAAATTTGTAAAGCTTAGCTTCGGTGCTGTTGGCTGTAAATATATCAAGATTAGTGTTTAAAAATCTTAGTCGGTCGGAAAGAAATGCAATATAATTTAATGAGACCTGCGGAAAAGCAAACAGTAAAGATTTAAACTTTTCTTCACAAATATAGCATATTAAGCCTTTAGACTGTGCAGTTATACTGCTAAGCCCGTCCTTCCAATCTCCGAAAATAGAAACCGAGCCGAATATTTCACCCGCCGCTATATTTCTAACCGATATAGAAGCGCCGTCGCTATTGTTTCGTTTTACGGTTGCCCTGCCTTCAAGCAAAACACCGATATAGCCTATCTTATAAAGCTCATCATCCTTTGAAAAGGACGCGGGCGTTTCAAAATATTCTTTGACCTTTTCTATTTGGGCAACAGACAAGCCTTTTAATAGACGGTCGGTCATATTATCCCTCCCTTAAAGTTGTGCCATTTGGCACACTTTCTGATTATAGTATACAATAATAGAATAAAAAAATCAATAAAAACGTAAAAAAATAACCGCCAAATCTTTTTTGATTTGACGGTTATCAATTGTTTAATTTAAGCAATAGGCGTTTTTTTGATAAAGAGAACGCCTAGAGTATTTCTGCCGCAGTGTGAAGAAATGGTACAGCCTGCTCTGGTTACTAAAACTTCTTTAAAGATTCCCGAAGCCTTTACCTTTTCTACAACTAGGTCAACTACGTCTTGGTCGCAACCTGCGTGGGTAACAAAAACACGGTCTTCAACGATATTTTCCTTATCTGCTAAAACGTCGTCTACGTAGGTGCTGAGAACGTCCTTGAATTTACCTCTGTATTTCTTGCCAACACCCATAGAGCCGTTTTTAACCTCAATACAGGGCTTTAATTTTAAAAGATTAGCGCCGAGCACCGAAAGAGCGGAACATCTGCCACCCTTATAAAGATAATCAAGACTATCTATTACAAAGGAAGCGCTAACGTTTTTGGCAAGGTCACGGCAGGTATCTGCGATAGTTTTTGCATCCACACCGTTTTTTGCCATTTCAGCCGCCGCAACAACTAACAAACCGCCGCCGGTGGAAAGGTTTCTGGTATCTACAACGTAAACGTTTTCGAAATCTGATGCGGCAATATTTGTGTTATTGTAGGTAGACGACATTTCAGCACTTAAGGTGAAGTGTATAACAGTATCGCCGTCCTTGGTGAGTTCTGAGAAGAAATCCTCACATTCGCCAACGTTTGCGGCGGTAGTCTTTGGAAGCTCACCCGTTTTCTTGTGATGCTCGTATATCTCGTCAGGCGTAATATCGATACCGTCACGGAAAACATCGGTGCCGAGAGTTACGCCAAGAGGGATAATTTTAATATCATAACGTTCTTTTAATTCTTTACTTAAGTCGGCTGTGCTATCGCTTGAAATTATAATTTTGCTCAAGTTAATTCCTCCGAAATTTAAAATTTACAATAATATTATACCATTTATCACTATTAAAATCAATCTTTAATTTTAAAAGCAAATTTGTAACTATTTGTAATATAATTATACTAGATTATTTTTAAAAAAGGTGTTATAATAGTTTGTAAAAAAAGGGGGGGATATATGTGATTTCTTTAAAAAGAAAAGAAAATATTCTTTTTTTATCAATAATAATCGTGCTCTTGGTGTCTTTAATAATTACGGGTTCACTTTTGATAAATGAAACGGCGGATGCTAAAAGTGTATCACAAACAGCCGCCAGTTATTCAGAAGAAATCGAAAATTATAAGAAAAACGAAAGCAGCCTTAAAAGTGAACTGGAATCTGCAAACAAGAAAAACAATCGTCTTGAAAGCGAGAAAAATGCACTAGAGGATGAAAACAGCAGTTTAAGAAGTGAGTTGGCCGAGCTTGCCGCCAGAGAGCAGGCGGCAGCTGAGGCTGAGGCATCTGAACAAGCTAAGCTTCGCACCGAAGAAATCATCAGACGTCTTTCTCTTACTCCTGCAGAGCAAAAAGAAATGATGCCGGGCGTATGCTATTTAACTTTTGATGACGGTCCTTCAAATAACACCCTCTTAATTTTGAACACACTTAAAAAATATAATATCAAGGCAACCTTTTTTGTTACGGGCACAGGTACAAACTCCTATATCAGAAATATTTACGAGCAGGGCCATGCTATAGGCCTACATACAAACTCTCACCGCTACGACCAAATATATACAAGCCAAGAGGCTTATTTTACCGACCTTGAGGCTATTTCTAACTTAGTATGCAATCTCACAGGCGTTAAAAGTCAAATAATGAGGTTCCCAGGCGGCTCGAGTAATACAATCAGTTCAAACTATAATAAGGGAATTATGACCGAGCTTACAAAAAAGGTTACCGAGATGGGTTATTCATATTACGATTGGAACGTAAACTCATGTGACGCTGATGCAAACAATATTCCTAAAGAGGTTTTAGCAAACAATGTTTTAACACAGGCTAAAGGTAAAAGCAGTATATGTGTTTTAATGCACGATAATTCCGCTAAGAAGACTACAGCTGAGGCATTGCCCCTTATGATAGAGGGACTGGTAGAGATGGGATTTCGTTTTGAAGCGATAACACCGGGAACCTACGGATACCATCATAACATATATAATTAGGGTGATAATATGGATAAAATTAAGCTTTTATGTAACGCTAAAATTAACCTCACCCTTGATATAACTTCTAAAAGGGAAGACGGTTATCATAATATTGATTCTATAATGCAATCGGTATCGGTAGCGGACGAGCTTACAGTTCGAAAATCTATTAAAATATCGGTAGACTGTTCAAAAAAAGAATTAAACGGTGAAAAAAACATAGCCTTTAAAGCCGCGAAATCATTTTTTGATTTTACAGGTATTATCGGCGGCGCTGATATTTATATAGAAAAGCATATTCCCGACGCCGCAGGAATGGGCGGCGGAAGTGCAGATGCCGCAGGTGTGATTATAGCACTTGATAAGATTTATAAAACAAACCTGTCCGATGAGCAATTGTGTGCTGTTGCTAAGTCTGTCGGTGCCGACGTGCCTTTTTGCCTTTTCGGAGGAACAAAGCGTGTTAAGGGAATAGGAGAGGATATATCAGATTGTCCTGACTTTGTAAGCGGCGCTTTACTTATTATAAAAAAAGGCAACAAGCTATCTACTGCCGATATGTATAGAAGATTAGACCAAATCGGTGCGAGGAGTCCTAACACCGAAAACTTTGTTAAACTTTTAAAGCAGGGTGCTATAGAACAAATTGCAAATAATTTGTCTAATGATTTTGAAACGGTTTGCGATGTAAAATATGAAAAGCAACTGCTACTTAAAAACGGTGCCATAGGCGTTTGCCTTACGGGTAGCGGTCCCAGTGTTTTTGGAGTGTTTAAAAACGTTGAGGACGCAAAAAATTCTAAAGAAATAATAAAAAATGAGTGTGTCTTTGCAGAAATTGCAATTCCTGCGACGCAATCGATTATAATTATCGACTAAAAACGCATTGTTAAATGCATTTTTTAGTTTAAATTGATATATTAAGTCGATTGTATTATAATTTAAAGGGTGATTTTATGAAAAGAATAGTATCAGTTTTATTAACATTGGCTTTACTGCTATCCCTTACTTCTTGCGCTAAAGACAACACAAACGATAAGTCCAGTCAAGAAAACAATTCTTCTATAGAGGAGGTTGTGGATAAATCTCCTGTTCCAAGCGTTCCCGTAATACCGGATAATGTTGAAAAACCACAATTTACCCCATCAACAGAGGATGTGTATGACCACGAGCTAGTTCGTTACGAGTTAAACGACGAGTGTGTAGGTTACTACTTCACACCAAAAGCTAAGGGTAACTATCCAACCATTATTATGATACACGGTCAGGGTAGTGTAAAAAGCTTTAAGGAAAGGCTTTTATCTAATTTCAACAACTGGGTAAAACTAGGTTACATTCCACCTATGGTTGTTGTAATTCCCGAAGTTCTTGATTACACAGGCGGCGGTTCATGCGGGTGCAGAGTATAATACAAGAATTAAACACGTTGGCGGTCTGAGTCCTGCTAAATCCTTCTACCTAGGCGAAGGACTTTGGGGATTTTATAACCACGCAACCGATATTTATTTCTCAACCGACCCTGATGCGTTTAAGATACCTAGGGTTGTCAGCAAGGAAGCAGACCATAAGTAATATACAACATTAGTTTGAAACTATATGAAAAATGACCTTCGTCGCGAGACTTCACAAAGGGAAGTCTCGTTCGAAGGTCATTTTTGTTTTGTCTTACACCTTAAACAGTAAATCGCCGTAGGAAGGATATGGCCAATAGTCCCTTGAAACTATCGTTTCAGCATTGTCCGAAGCCTCTCTAAGAGTATTCATTAAGGTTAACACTTTATCGTGATATAAGGCAGCTTTTTGCTCTGCTTTTTCACAAAGAGCGGCATTTTCTACCTCGCGCTCTAAAAGGTTTAGATTGTTATAAAGCGCCTCGCTATATTCATTAAGCTTTGTAAGTGTATGCTTTTCAACAGGGTTTGCATTTTTGCCGAGCAAACTGATTTTACGCTCAGCACACTTGCAAAGGAATAAGGAATATTCGCTTATAGCAGGAATAATATCACGATTTAACATTTCAATTAAGGTCAGCGCTTCGATATGTACCGTCTTGCAGTAGTTTTCGAGTGCTATATCGGCTCTGCAGTAAAGCTCGGTGCGGTTTAATACGCCGTGTTTTTCAAACAACTTAATGTTTTCCTCTTTGGTAAGATAGGGGATAGCGTCAACCGTGCTCTTAAGATTTAAAAGACCGCGCTTTTCAGCCTCTTCGCGCCAAGCGGCAGAATAACCGTCACCGTCGAAAATAATACGCTTGTGTGTTTTTATGGTTTCTCTGATTATTTCCATAACCTCAGATTTTACGTCGGTAGCCTTTTCAAGTCTATCGGCGAAAATACTGAATGCGTCTGCAACTATGGTATTAATCATTGTATTTGTATCAGAAATAGATGAGGCAGAGCCTAACATTCTGAATTCAAACTTGTTACCCGTAAATGCAAAAGGTGAGGTGCGGTTGCGGTCGGTATTATCCTTGCGGAAAGCGGGGATAACGTCGGTACCCACGTTCATCTTGACCTTACGTGCATCGTCGTGGTGAACACCGTTTTCAATATCCTCAAGAATAGAATTAAGCTCATCGCCGAGATATATCGAAACAATAGCGGGCGGAGCCTCGTCCTCACCTAAACGGTGGTCGTTACCTGCAGATGCTACCGAAATTCTAAGTAAATCCTGATGCTCGTCCACCGCCTTTATAACAGCGGCAAGAGTTAGCAAGAATAAAATGTTATCACTCGGTGTTTTACCTGCCTTTAACAGATTTATACCCGTGTCGGTTGAAAGCGACCAGTTGTTGTGCTTACCGCTTCCGTTAACACCCTCGAAAGGCTTTTCGTGTAAAAGGCAAACAAGCCCGTGCTTTAGCGCTAATTTTTTCATCATTTCCATAGTGAGCTGATTGTGGTCAGCCGCAATATTGGTTGTGGTGAAAACAGGCGCTAACTCATGCTGAGCAGGAGCCGCCTCGTTGTGCTCGGTTTTAGCAAGAACACCCAGCTTCCAAAGCTCTTTGTCAAGGTCCTTCATAAAGCTTAAAACTCTTGGCTTTATAACACCAAAATAATGGTCGTCCATTTCCTGACCCTTTGGTGGCTTAGCGCCAAGAAGTGTTCTTCCGCAAAAGATTAGGTCGGGACGGTTTTTGTGCATTTCGCTGTCTATTAGGAAGTATTCCTGTTCAGGACCTACCGTGGTGGTCATACTCTTAACGTCGTCCATACCCAAAAGGTGAACGATACGAAGCGACTGCTTGTTTATAGCCTCCATACTGCGAAGCAAAGGAGTTTTTTGGTCAAGCGCCTCACCGCCGTAGGAACAAAAGGCAGTAGGAATACATAGAGTATTGTCCTTTATAAAGGCATAAGAGCTAGGGTCCCAAGCGGTGTAGCCTCTGGCCTCAAAGGTGGCTCTAAGACCGCCTGAGGGAAAAGAGGAAGCGTCAGGCTCACCCTTTATAAGCTCCTTGCCCGAAAATTCCATAATAATATGTCCGTCACCCGTAGGTGCTATAAAGCTATCGTGTTTTTCGGCTGTGATGCCCATCATCGGTTGGAACCAATGAGAAAAGTGGGTAGCACCCTTTTCTATTGCCCATTCCTTCATAGCGGCGGCAACCGTATCGGCAATACTGCTGTCGATACTCCTTCCCTTTGAAACGGCATCCTTAATAAGAGAATAAACCTCAGGTGTGAGTCTTTCCTTCATAACCGAATCGTTAAAAACGTTACTGCCGAATAATTCAATTATATTACTCAAACTAATCCCTCCAAAAAATAGGGTAATATTAAATAAATATATATACTCCATTATATTATAATTTGTAAATCTCCCGTTGTCAATGACTGCTTGCAAAAAAATAAACGACAGTCTAAAAAACTGTCGTTTATATCTAATTTATAACCGTGGCGTTTTGGCACATATCTTTTAAATATTCGTGCCAGTTAAGACATACAGGAACTGTTAAGTCGGTGTTACTGTTTTCTATAACGTAAACCAAAAGCTCAGAATCGATGCCGTTTTCACTAATCGCCTTAAATACGGCTTTTGCTATAAGCACACGTATGGTGCTTGTGTCTACCTTTGTTGAGAGTATATCGGTTATCTGAAGCCCTGTATACCTTAATACACTTTCGGTAATATCAAGGTCAATTCCGCCGCAACGGTCTATTATACCGCTAAGCAGATTATAGTCGGCTTCAAGATTATAATCTACCGAATAGCCCTTATACTGCTTTTGTACTGTGTCAACGTCATTACAAAACAGTGCCGTTATTGAGGAATTTGTAAAATCAAAATAGATTAAGCAACCGCTTTTGTCGGGAAATGCCACTAAAACACCGCAATCGTCAGGACTGCTTTGCGTGTATGGCACCGAATAATCCTTAGCCTCGGTTTTTTCGCTTTTTACCTCCATATTAAGATAAACGTATGCCGCCGCTAAAAAAACCGCCGAACAAACAATACTTGTAAAAAATGCTTTTAATATACCTTTCATATCTTATCACCGAGTATATTATTAGCACTTTAAATTTTTATATACTAAAATATAAATATAAATTTAATAAAAAAGCCGCAGACCAAGTCTGCGGCAAAATAAAATTTAATTAGATTAGCTCATAACCGCCAACAGGACGGATTTTAAGCGGAACACAACTGTTTTTACCAAAAACTGCCTCTATCATCTGCTTGTAATCGGCTAGTTTTTCATTCGGTACGTAGCACTGAATAGTTCCTGCAAAACCGCCTCCGTGAACTCTACTGGCACCCTCGCCGTCTAAGAAATTAGAAGTAAGCGCTAATGCTAAACAAAGTCCCTGCTCTGAAGGATTAGAGGTAGGATACAGGTTTTGCAAATACTTGTAGGATGAGTCGCCCGAAGCGTTAACAAGTTTAAAGAAGGTGCTAAAATCAGCCTGTTCTAAAGCCTTTTTCTGTTTTTCAACTCTTGCGTTTTCATTAAAGAAATGGAAAGCTCTAAGGGCTGCTCTGTCACCGCAGGATTTACGGATATCGGCTAAATTTTTGTAAAACTCACTCTCATCGGCATCTCTTAAAAACTCGACGCCTAAAGCATTACTTACAGCCTTACACTCGATAGTAACGTCGGCATAATCCTGTGTTAGATTAGCGTGGTTACCGCCTGTATCAACAACGCAAAGGGTACAACCTGATTTTGCAATATCAAGTTCTATTTTTTTAACCTCGGGGTTTGAAGGGTCGCAGAAGTCTGCAAATGTGAAACCGCCGACAGAACTTGCCATCTGGTCAAGCAGACCGCAGGGCTTACCGAAAAATTCGCGCTCTGCAAACTGTGAGTATTTAGCAATTGTCAAAGCATCAACGGCATTGTTATTGAAAAGACCGTTTACAATGTTTGAAACCAAAACCTCAAAAGCGGCAGAGGAGGAAAGACCTGAGCCCTTTAAAACGTTTGAGGTAGTATATGCGTCAAAGCCGCCGAGCTTGTAGCCGTTGTTGCTAAATGCGGCACAAACACCGCGAATTAGCGCCGAGGCTTTGCCTTTTTCCTCGGGGTTTGCAGATAAATCGGTAATATCAATTTCGTCCATCGGATAACCCGCAGACTTAATTCTTACAGTTTTAGTAGCGTTTTCGCTTACAATTGCGATAACGTCAAGGTCAACACTACCCGCTAACACCATACCGTGCTGATGGTCGGTGTGATTGCCACCGACCTCGGTTCTGCCGGGGGCTGAAAATAAGCGGATATTATCGCGGTCACCGTAAAGTTTTTTAAACTCATCAAGTGCATCAATATAGCGCTTTTTAGCAACCTCTGGGTCGGTGTAGAGCATTGAAAAATCCTTTTGGTAACCGTCGTTTAATATTTTCTCTTTAATTTGAGCTATATTCATTAAAATCTCTCCAAATTAGAGTGCTGATACGATGTCCTTTGTATCACGTGCGATTGCCAGTTCCTCGTTTGTAGGAATAACGTAAACTGCAACGCCTGAATCAGCTGTTGAAATCTTAATCTCTTCACCGCGAACGTGGTTCTTAGCATCGTCAAGCTTAACGCCTAAGTATGTGAAGCTGTCGCAAATGTCCTGACGAAGCTCAGGGTTGTTTTCACCGATACCGCCTGCGAATACAATTGCGTCAACACCGTTCATAGCGGCAATATAAGAGCCGATAAACTTGATTATCTGATAGGTCTGCATATCGAGTGCTAAAGCAGCCTTCTTGTTACCTGCAGCTGCTGCATCAACTAGGTCACGGTTATCGTTGGTAAGCTCTGAAATACCGAGAACGCCTGATTCCTTGTTGCAGATGCGGTTAATATCGTCAGGTGTCCAACCCTCTTTTTTAGCAAGATAGGTAAGTACGGATGGGTCAAGTGTACCTGTACGTGTGCCCATCATAAAGCCGTCAAGTGGGGTAAAGCCCATTGAGGTATCATAGCAAACGCCGTTTTTAACGGCTGAAATTGAACAACCGCTGCCTAAGTGACAGGTAACAATCTTAAGGTCCTTCTTGTCCTTGTTTTCAAGTGCGGCACAACGGTCGCTAACGTACTTGTGTGAGGTACCGTGTGCGCCGTATTTACGAACACCGTACTTCTCATAATACTTGTATGGTAAGCCGTACATATAAGCACGTGGCTCTAAGGTCTGGTGGAAAGAGGTATCAAATACTGCTACCTGTGGCATCTTATCGCCAAAGGTCTTTACACAAGCGCGGATTGCTAAAACGTGTGCAGGGTTATGTAGAGGAGCTAACTCGCCTAATTCTTCAATCTGGTCGATAACTGTAGGATTAATCAAGCAAGAGCCTGAGAAAATGCTACCGCCCTGTACTATACGGTGACCAATAGCGGCAATCTCGTCAAAAGAGTCCATAACCTTAGCGTCACTCTTGGTTAAAGCGTAAACAACGCTTTCGAAAGCCTCTGAATGAGTAGGCATTGGAGTTTCAGCCTTGTAAACCTTACCGTCAGGTGTCTTGTGGGTGATAACACCGATAGAACCGTCGGTAGCACCGATACGGTCACAAATGCCTTTACATACAAGCGACTCGTCAGCCATATCAATAACCTGATACTTAAGTGTCGAGCTACCTGCGTTAACTACGAAAATTTTCATTTTAAATTTCCCCCAAAATCTTTTTATATTGAAAAAAATGTGATTGTGTGTTAAGATTTATGATAAAGTAAACATCATAATCCACACTAACCTATATATAATATATTATTTCAGTAAATTTTTCAAGTATTTTTTACAAAAGGGGAGTGCAAAATGGCTCTAGTAGGTATTATAGCCGAATTTAATCCGCTTCACAGCGGTCATAAACTGCTTATAGATACTGCGAAAAAAGGCGGTAACACCGTTGCAGTAGTAATAAGCGGTAATTTTGTTCAGCGCGGAGATACCGCAATAATACCTAAAATAAAACGCGCAGAAGCAGCTTTAATTTGCGGCGCGGATATAGTTGTTGAGCTTCCTGTTTTGTGGTCTATGTCAACGGCGCAAAATTTTGCCCTCGGCGGTGTTTCACAGCTAAACTCTTTAGGTTGTGACCAAATTATATTCGGCAGTGAATGTGGGGATATAGAAAGGCTTAAAAAAACAGCCGATATTTTGCTGTCTGATGATTTTTCAAGCCTTGTAAAAGAAGAAGTAAAAAACGGAGTAACCTTTGCATCTGCCAGACAAAAAGCGGCTATAGCTTTAGGTGCTGACGAGAGCATTTTAAATTCACCCAACGATAACCTAGGGCTAGAGTATATTATGGCGGCAAAAACTTTAAATTTAGATATAGATTTTAACTGCATAAAGAGAAAAGGCGCTATGCACGACAGCGAGCAGATAAGCGATAATTTGGTATCCTCATCATTTATAAGAGGAAAACTTAAAGATAATGATTTAGGCTATGCAGAACGCTTTATGCCGATAGCCCTTCGAGGATTTATCGGGCCCGATTTTGTTTCGGATATAAATAGAATTGAAACCGCAATTCTTGCAATATTAAGGCAAAAAACTATAGAGGATTTTAAAAATCTTCCAGATATCAGCGAGGGAATAGAGAATAAACTGTTTTTCTCGGTTAGGGTTGCTACAAGCCTTGAAGAGCTTTATTCTATGATTAAATCAAAGCGCTATACGTTAGCTAGAGTCCGCCGTTTAGTGCTATCCGCGGCGCTGGGGCTTACAAATGAATTCTTTATGACAAAACCGCCATATACCAGGGTTTTAGGCTTTTCTAAAAACGGTGAAGCGATACTTAAAAACATTTCTGCCGATACACCAGTTATAACCAAGGTTTCTGCTATTAAAGAGCTAGACGAGGCTTCCCAAAAGGTCTTTCAAATTGAACAAAGAGCAACCGACCTTTACGCATTATCACTTAAAGCACCCATAGAATGCGGCGCCGAGTTTAAATACAAGCTTTTAAAAACTGAAAACTAAAACACAAAATCCCGACAATTGAGGCACCATCCGTAAGGAAGGTGCCTCAGTTTTTTCAAAGACATAAACCGAGAGAGACAACTTCTTTACAAAGTCTCTCCATCTGGTCGGGATTTTCTATCTTTATTCGATTTTTGAAAAGAGTATTGAAATATCAGCCTCAATTTTATTAACCGATACTACTTGTTCTTTCCATTGTAAAGTAGTGCCTAGCCACTGGGATAGCTTTTGCGACGAAAAGGGTAGGAACGGGTGTAAGAGGTTAGCAATATTTGCAATCAAATAAGTGCATACTGCGATGGTTTTCTTACACTCATCAATATTATCAACCCTTGTTTTCCACGGTTGCTTTGCATCATAGTATGTGTTGCCGAAGCGGACGGCTTCAAAAATATCTTCAAGTGCCTCTCTGAAAGCACCTTTTTCTATTTTTGAACCAACAGAATCGTAAAGTAGCTTCACACGATGAATGATATCGGCATCGACTGTAACACTTGATATCTCACCGTTGAGGTATTTTACCGCAAAGGCAAGTGTGCGGTTTACAAAGTTGCCCCAAGCACCTACCAGCTCGGAATTGTTTTGTTTTTTAAATTCTCTAAAGGAAAAATCGGTGTCTCGTTTTTCGGGACCGTTTGCGATGAAGAAATACCTTATAGAATCCGCATTATATTCATTTGCAAGATCTTTAGCCCAAACAGCCCAATTTTGACTGGTAGAGATTTTTCTTCCCTCAAGAGTAATGTATTCGCTTGAAATAATGTCGTCGGGTAAATGAAGTCCGTCTCCTTGAGCTAACAAAAGAGAGGGTAAAATAATCGTGTGGAAAGGTATATTGTCCTTGCCGTGCACGTAATAGTGACGGCTTTTAGCTTCTCCATATACGTCTTTGAAATCAATTCCTCTTTGTTCACACAGAATAGATGTGGCTGACAAATAGCCAAGGACATTCTCTGCCCATATATAGATTTTCTTATCCTCGTATCCCACTTTGGGAACGTCGATTCCCCAGTCAAGATCGCGTGTTATTGCGCGGTCTTTGAGTCCCTGGTCTATATATCTTTTTGTGAATGCAATAGCATTTTTACGCCAATACGGATGGGTGTTTAGAAAATCACAGAGTTCATTTTTAAGCTTAGATATTTGCAAAAACAATTGCGTTGTTTCGCCGAAAGTTAGCCGTGTACCGCAATCTGCACATTTTGCATCTATAACGGCATCGGCGTCTAATACCTCACCACAGGCATCGCACTGGTCTGCGCGGGTTGCAGAACTACAGACAGGGCAAGTACCAACTACCAATCTATCGGTGAGCACCTTTTTGCAAGTGGGACAAAAAGCCTGTTTTACAGTTCTTTCTTCTATATAATCACTGTTGTATAGTTTTTTGTGAAATTCTAAAACGAATTTTTTATGCCTTGGATCTGACGTCTTGGTATACAGGTCGTACGAAAAACCGAATTTCTCGAACACTTCGCAAAATTCGTTGTGATAATATTCACTGATTGCCTCGGGTGTTGAATTTTCCTGTTTGGCTCTAACAGTAATCGGCGTACCGTGGCAGTCACTACCCGAAATATAAAACACACGGTTTCCTTTTGCTCTGTAATAACGGGCAATAACGTCGCCCGGAAGAAGAGCGGCTATATGCCCTATGTGGAGTGAGCCGTTGGCATACGGCCATGCTCCACCTACAATAATATTTTTCATTGTTTATACCTCATTTCTTATAGTTGTAACACTTAAAGTCACTGTGCAAAAAATATGCAAAATAAAAACGCTCTCACCCCCGTACAAAGTACAAGGGACGAGAGCGAAAAACTCACGTGTTACCACCCTAATTCACTTGTTTCTCACGATAACAAGCCTTATCAAGTTCGGATAGGAAATGATCTATCGAAACTCTATCGCTATTACGGGCGAAACCGGCGCAGCCTAACCTTAAAGGCTCGGTACGCAGCTCAAAGACCATGTTCGGCAAAATTCGCTTTACCCATTCACAGCACATCTAAAGATGATGGGATTCTCTGAAAAGTTTCAGTCGCTTACTCTTTCTCGTCATTGCTATTAGTTGTTATTATAGCAAAAACTCGAAGAAAAATCAATAGATTGTATTAAAAAGTGAATAAGTTTTAAAAATATTTATTGAACGAACTAAAAAACAGGGAAGTTTTATAGGTTTCGAGTTGAACGGATTGGTTGTTAAAGTACAATATGTTTTGCTTGTAATTTTCTTGTCAATGATATATAATATACTAAATATGTAATTTGGAGTGGTGTTTCTTGTTAATAGACGCATTACGAGGCGAATTTAGTTTGTATGACGTTGTAGCATACATTCTTTCTTCTATCGTTGTAATATTTTTAACGCTACCTGTTCACGAATGGGCGCACGCATACTCAGCCACAAGACTTGGCGACCCAACACCGAGATATCAGGGAAGACTTACCTTAAATCCTTTTGCACACATTGACTATATAGGTGCGCTTAGTATTCTTCTTTGCGGTGTAGGTTGGGCAAAGCCTGTAAATATTAACACAAGAAATTTTAAAAATCCTAAATGGGATATGGCGCTGACAGCGTTGGCAGGACCTGTATCAAACCTTGTCGTTGCCTTTATTTCGCTGTTTATTTTAGGCGCGGTGCTAACCTTTGTAAACAGTACGACCACGCTGGTCTTATTTATATGCAGTTTTCTTTTTTACATCGCTGACATAAACGTAGGTCTTGCCGTGTTCAATCTAATCCCTATCCCACCACTTGACGGTTCAAGACTTCTTTCTGCATTTTTACCAAACAGACTTTATTACAAGCTAATGCAGTATGAAAGAATTTTGTTCTACGTTGTTTTAGCGCTTATTTTAACAGGTATTTTGAGCGGCCCTATTAATACCGCAACCGGTGCGATACTTGACCTGTTTATGAATCTTATAGACCTAATCTTTTCTATTTTTTAAGTGAGGAAAATTTATGGAGACTACGCTGTCCTACACGCTTGAAAGCTTCGAGGGTCCCCTTGATTTGCTTTTACAGCTAATAGCACGAAATAAACTGAATATTTATGATATCAAGCTTTCGGTGCTTATTGAACAGTATCTCGAGCAAATAGAAAAGTTCAAGCAGCAGGAAATGGAAGTTGCCAGTGAGTTTCTTCAAATGGCATCAAGGCTAATCTATATGAAAACCGTAAGTCTTTTGCCGCAACACGAAGAGGTTGAACGCTTAAAGCAAGAGCTTACGGGTGAGCTTATAGAGTACAAGACCTGCAGAGAACAGGCTGAAAAGTTAGCAAAACTCACAGGCGGTTTTAACCGATTTGTAAAAAATCCCGAGCCTTATGAAGCACCCAAAACCTATGAGCTTATTCACACTCCCGACTGCCTTTTTACCGCATATCTTTCTGCGGTTGGCAGGGGACAAAGAAGACTTCCGCCTCCTGTGACACCCTTTACTAAAATAGTGGCAAAAAAGATAGTTGCCGTATCAACAAAGATAGTCTACGTTATGCGAAATCTTTTAAAAAGCGGCAAGGGAAAGCTCAGTCACCTCTACAGCGGTGCTAAAAGCCGTTCGGAATTAGTAGCCACGTTTTTAGCGGTTTTAGAGCTTTGCAAGGCAAACAGAATTGAAATAACAGGAAATTCAGACGATGCCGAAATCAAACTTATAAAGGAGCACAAAAAATGAATAAAGAACAAAGTATAAAGGCTTTAGAGGCAGTGCTCTTTGCTTCGGGTGAGCCGATGAGTATTGACCGTTTGGCGCTCGTTTTCGACCTTAAGCCCGAAAAGATAGTAGAGGCAGCCGAAGCCTTAGGTGAGCGACTAAACGAGCAAAACAGCGGTCTTACACTTTTAAGACTTGAAAACACCTATCAACTTGCAACCAACGAAATTTATGCAGAATATATTAAAAAAGCGTTTGATATAAAGCGCAAGGCTCCGCTTTCCTCTGCGGCGCTTGAGGTACTGGCAGTTATAGCCTACAATCAGCCCGTTACCAAGGCTTTTATCGAGCAGGTAAGAGGTGTTGACTGTTCGGGTGTTATAACCACGCTTCTTGAAAAAGAGCTTATTGAAGAACGCGGAAGATTAGAGCTTCCGGGAAGACCGCTTTTATACGGTACTACCAAAAACTTCCTTCGTTGCTTTAGTATTTCGGATTTAAGTGAGTTGCCACCCTTACCCCAAGAGCCTGAAATGAGCAACGATATTGGCGAACAACTTGAAATTGAGGAATCTGCGCCGATTTTTAGCGCAGAATAATACTAGTAATAACTTTAAGGATTGTGAGAATTATGAGCGAGAATAACGTTAGCAATGTAATTGATTCTACAATGGAGCATCTTCGCACTATGGTCGATGCCGATACAATAGTTGGCACACCTATCGTTTTAGATGCAGTGACATTAATCCCTGTTTCTAAGGTGGCCTTCGGACTTGCTACCGGCGGCAGTGATTTTCCAAGCAAAACAGCCACCAAGGTTTTCGGCGGTGGCGGCGGTGCGGGTGTTACAATCACTCCTATAGCATTTATTGCCGTTAAGGGTGACAACGTTCATATGATGCCTGTATATAACCAGATGGATACTCTTGATAAGGCTATAAATATGGCGCCCGAGCTTGTAGATAAAATAGTATCCCTTTTTAAAAAGGATACACCGCAGGATAAATAACCGCTTCGGTTATAAAACAAAAGCCACCCGACATAAAATTTATGGGTGGTAATTGTGAAAAAAATATTAGCGGTTTTATTTGCATTTTTATTAGTTTTAAATCTTAATATAAAAGCAGATGCCATATCAGCCAAGGCGGCGGTAGTTTTAAACGGAGATACGGGAGAAATTCTCTTTTCCCGCAATGCAAACGAGCGATTACCGATGGCTAGTACAACCAAGATAATGACAGCGCTGTTGCTTTGTGAAAATGCCGACCTTAATGAAACGATAGTAACCACAAAAGAAATGGTTACGGTTGAGGGCTCTTCTATGGGATTGCAAATAGGCGACACCGTATCATATCACGACCTTTTATACGGTATGATGTTAGCCTCGGGCAACGATGCGGCAAATACTACGGCTATAGCCTTGTCAGGCTCAGTTAATGAATTTGTAAAGCTTATGAATAATAAGGCGCAAGAAATGGGCCTTAAAGACACACATTTTGAAACACCGTCGGGACTCGACGGAAACGAGCACTATACAACTGCTTATGAACTAGCTCTAATTACAAAATACGCTCTTCAAAATGAAAACTTTGCAAGTGCGGCAAAAGCCGAATCGGCAACGCTTTGTTACGGCAACCCGCCGTACAGAAGAACCCTTACAAATCATAATAAGCTTTTAAAGGCTTATGACGACGTAATAGGTGTTAAAACAGGCTATACCAAAAAATCGGGAAGATGCTTGGTTTCAGCCTCTAAAAAGGACGGAAAATACGTAATTGCCGTAACGCTTAACGACCCTAACGATTGGGCAGACCACCGAGCATTACTCGATTTAGGTTTAGCGGCTTTGCAAACCGTAGATATTACTCCAAAGCAAACCAAAATCAAAATACCCGTTCAAAACGGAAATGAAAATTTTATAGAACTTGAAATTTCTTCAAAAAGGTTTTCGCTTAAAGAAACCGAAAATTTAAGGGCAGAGGTTGTGGCGCCCGAATTCGTATATGCACCTGTAAATAAAGGTGACAAAATAGGCAAGGTTTATTACTATTTATCGGATGAGTTAATTTTAGCAGACGATATTACCTCACCTATTAATATAAAACAAACAAAGCAAAATACACTTGGTAAAATAACAGAACTTTTGAAATTTATGCTTCAAAGCATTTAGGAGAAAAAATGAAGGATAACAAAATAAGGCTTCAAAAGCATTTATCACAATGCGGTATCGCTTCTCGCAGAAAGGCAGAGGAGTTAATTGAAAACGGCAGGGTTAGAATTAACGGCAGAATAGCCTCGTTAGGCGATAAGGTAGACCCTAAAAGAGATAAGGTAAGCGTAAACGGTAAAAACGTGGTAGCGGTTACCGAGAAGGTATATATAATGTTACATAAGCCGAGGGGCTTTGTTACTACTATGAAGGATGAGCTTGACCGAAAATGTGTCAGCGACCTTGTTAAAAACGTGGGCACAAAGGTATACCCCGTAGGCAGACTCGACCGCAATTCCGAGGGACTCCTTATTATGACTAATGACGGTGAACTCGCAAATTCTTTAACCCACCCATCTGCACAGGTAAACAAAACCTATAGAGTAACCGTTAAAGGCACCGTTACCGACGAGCAGATAGATAAGATGGCTTCGGGTATTAAGCTCGATGATAAACTAACACAGCCTTGCGACGTTTTTGTAATGGAGAGAAAAGCAGACAGAACGGTTTTATGCTTTATTATCCATGAGGGAATAAACCGTCAGATAAGAAGAATGTGCGAAGCGGTGAAGCTTGAAGTTTTAAGACTTAAACGTACCGAAATTGCAGGTGTAAAACTTGGTATGCTAAAACAAGGCGATTGGCGTGAACTCAACGAGCGAGAGCTTCAAAGACTGCAAAACGTTTCAACAAAACCTAAGGGGGAAGACTGATGATAACCGTTCTTCCTTGTAGATGTAAAGAAAAAATCAAACAAAGATTTGCAGATAACAATTTCCAATATACCGAAAAATCAGGCTTTGTTACAGCCGAGTGCGGCGGAGAGGAGATAGGCTTTTGCCTTTATTATCTAGATGAAAAGGGAATTTGCATATTAAACCTCGAACCGCAAAATGATATAATGTTAGCCGACGGCGTACTAAGAAGCGCATTGCACGTAGCCGCCGAGCGAAGTGCTATGGACGCCAGATACTCCTCCACCGCACCGAAAGAGCTTTTTAAAAGGCTAGGATTTATAAAGGATGAGGACGAGCGTACCCTTAATATTGATATGCTTTTCGGCGGTTGCGGCTGTAAAGCAAATGAAAAATAAAATTTTTAAAAAAATTGTTGCAAATTTAAAATATATGTGGTATTATATACCTTACTTGAAATGAGATAGTATCTTTTAAAATATTTTGGAGGTTTTTTATATGGCATGGTATGAGATAGTTGTAGGAGTTTTAGTAATACTTATTTCTTTATTAATAATTGCGGTTGTTCTTTTCCAGCAGGGCCATCGTGCAGGTATCAACGGCGCGATTTCGGGCGGTGCTGATACATTCCTTTCTAAGAACAAGGCTCGCACAGCTGATGCTAAGCTTGCTCGTATCACAAAGTACGTTGCAGTAGCATTCTTCGTTTTAGCACTTGTTGCAAACGTTATAGCATTAAATAAGTAATTAAACAAAAAATATCGCCTGCAAGGAAACTTGCAGGCGTGTTTTTATGTCTTTTACTGTAGTTCTGAAGTGCAGTGTGCACAACGAACAGCGTCTATTGCGATTTCGCTTTTGCAGAAAGGACAAACCTTTGTGGTAGGAGGAGTATTTGCTGCTTCTGCCTTTTTCTTTTTTTCTCCTGCCGCCAAAAGAGCGTTTATGCCTTTAATCATAAGGAATAATACAAAGGCAATAATTAAAAAGTTTACGATAGCAGAGCCGAAGCTTGATAAATATCCTGCTATCTCTCCCCAAGTGAAGAAGTTTTTACGAGCACCCGTTGCAAGATCTAAAATAGGTTGAATAAAATTAGCGGTAAAAGAAGTAACTATAGCTGTGAATGCACTACCGATTATAATACCAACTGCTAGGTCTATAACGTTGCCTCTAAGGGCAAATGCTTTAAATTCTTCAAAAAACTTTTTCATGTTTTCACCTCCAATGTGTCTTGAAAATTTTTATACCTTATATTATACACAATTAGACGAAAAAAGTCAAAGGAATAATATAAATGTTGTAAAAAATAGAATTTTTCTACAAAATGCGATAAAAAACAGGAAAAATTCTCACAAAATGCTTGAAATTTGAGGAATTATATGGTAATATATTCAACACCAAAGAAATTTAGGAGGAAAATTATGGAAAAGAAATTAAAAGTAATCATCGCAGACGACACAACCGAATTAGGACATGCCCTTTCAAACGCGCTTAAAAGCTACGGTATGGACGTGAGCCTTTGCGAAAAGGATGGCAGAAGAGTATTAGAGGCGATAAAAACATATAAGCCTGACGTAATTATATCCGACGTTTTTATGCCTAATCTCGACGTTTTAGGGGTACTTGCCGAAATAAGTGAAATGGAAGAAAAGCAGCGCCCAATGGTTATGACAATGTCAAGCTTTGACAATCAGCGGCTTGAACGTGAAACGCTTAATGCGGGAGCCAGTTATTATTTTTTAAAGCCGTTTGATATGGACGTTATGGCAAAACGTATAATTCAGTTGTCGGGTTGGAAGAACGAACAAAGCCCAATGCTTATAAAGGACAACGTTGTTACCGACGTAGGACTTGAGGTTATGATAACCGAAATAATACATCAAATCGGTGTACCTGCACATATAAAAGGCTATCATTATTTGAGAGAAGCAATAATTCTTTCGGTTAAAGAGCCAGAAATTATAAATTCGGTTACCAAACTTTTATATCCCGCGGTAGCCAAAAAGTATAAAACAACGTCGTCAAGGGTGGAACGCGCTATCCGTCACGCAATAGAGGTTGCGTGGGATAGGGGCGACGTTGATATGCTCGATTCCTATTTTGGATTTACAATCCAAAACGAGCGCGGAAAACCAACCAACAGTGAATTTATAGCAATGATAAGCGATAAATTGCGCTTAAAGTTAAAAATCGCGTGATAAAAATTCGAATTCTTGATTTATAGTAACCAAATAAGCAATTATTTCTAAATTTTGTCTTGACAAAACAGCACTGTAATTATATAATTATCGTTGTGACATTGCGCTAATAAGAGGTGTTCTTATGATACTCGACCTTAAAGGTTTATTTTCCGGAAGGGTGAAATCGCAGGATATCAATATAGAGCTTGATATGAGCGATACCGAATATTACGGAAATTTTCCTGTAAAGGAGCCTGTAAAGGTTATTGGCAGTGTGTTCAATAAGGCGGACGTGGTAAATTTGAAGCTTAACGTAGCTTATGATTATTCTGCCCCTTGTGACCGATGCAGTGTCGAAACGGTATCCAGATGCGTCTTTGAGCTTGAAAGACAGCTTGCTACATCTATAGAAGGTGAGCAGAGCGATACGATTATAACGGTGCCCGATATGAAGCTTGATGTGGACGAGCTCATATTTTCCGAGGTATTCTTAAGTTTTCCCACCAAACATCTTTGTAAAGAGACATGCAAAGGTATTTGTCTAAAGTGTGGAAAGAACTTAAATGAGGGCAACTGTTCGTGTGACCATAGGGAAATAGACCCTAGACTTGCAAAGCTTAAAGAACTGTTAGAGGATTAAAAATTATATTTACTAAGTTTTAATAACCATTATTTTAAGGAGGTGCTGATAATGGCAGTACCAAAGAGAAAAACATCAAAAGCTAGAAGAGACAAGAGAAGAAATAACCTTTGGAAGCTCGAGGCTCCTGCACTCGTAAGATGTGCATCTTGCGGCAACTATAAGCGTCCTCACAGACTTTGCCCTTCATGTGGTAAGTACAATGGCCGCGAGGTAGTTAAGGTAGAAGAGTAATTTTATTTTTTAAAGCTAGAGGAGGAATTTTTTATTCCTCCTCTTGTTTTTTTGGTAAATATTATATATAATATAAAATGTATTACTATGCAAAAAGTTTTACGGGGTGAATTATGTCGGTTATTATTGACTTTGTGCAAAAGGGCAGTGCCGCCGCGAAAGCTAAAATTCTTTCGGGCGAAACCTTAGTTTCTATAAACGGTGAGCAGATAATCGACGTGCTGGACTATCGCTTTTATCAGAATAACTCGAAACTCGTTTTAGAGGTAATTGATAAAAACGGAAAGACCCGAAAAGTAAAGATTAAAAAGGACGAATATGAGGAGATAGGTCTTGAATTCAGCAGTTATCTTATGGACCAAAAACACTCCTGTAAAAACAAGTGCATTTTTTGTTTTATAGACCAATTACCCAAAGGTCTTCGCGATAGCCTTTATTTTAAGGATGACGATTCGCGTCTTTCCTTTTTGTTCGGCAATTATATAACCCTTACCAATATATCAGAGCACGAAATAAACAGAATAATAAAAATGCACATAAGCCCTATAAATATTTCAGTGCACACAACAAACCCCGAGCTTCGCGTCAGAATGATGAAAAATAAAAATGCGGGTAAGGTGCTCGAAATAATACCGCGCTTAAACGAGGCGGGTATTAAAATCAACTGTCAGCTTGTTTTGTGCCCCGACTTTAATGACGGCCAAGAACTAGAGCGTACGCTAAATGATTTATCCGCACTTCAAAACGTGGAATGTATAGCAGCGGTGCCTGTAGGTCTTACAAAATATCGTGAAGGCTTAGAGCCGTTAAAGCCCTTTGATAAGCAAAGTGCCGGTGCAGTTATAGATATAATTGATAAAGCAGGGAATAAATGTATAGAAAGATACAGTGAGCGTAGAATTTATGCCGCCGATGAATTTTATCTTTTGTCCGAAAGAGAAATCCCCGAAGCCTCTTATTACGGAGATTTTTTACAGCTTGAAAACGGTGTAGGTCTTTGGGCGCTTTTAAAATCCGAAGCAGAGTCGGCGCTTGAAGATATAGAGCAAACAAATACAGACCGCCATATATCACTTGCCACGGGTGTTGCCGCAAAGCCTCTTATTGATTACGTAGCAGACCTTTGCTCAAAAAAGAATAAGGGGCTAAAATGTGACGTTTACGGCATAAAAAACAAATTCTTTGGTGAGAGAATAACGGTTGCAGGTCTTGTTACTGCTACCGATATATACGAGCAGTTAAAGGACAAGAATTTAGGAAGCGAACTTCTTATTCCGTCCTCAATGCTCAGAAAAGAACGGGATATGTTTTTAGACAGTGTAACCGTAGAAGAACTGTCCGAAAAACTAAAGGTGAAAATAACGGTTGTAGACTGTGACGGATATAGTCTTACCGATGCAATTCTTGGAAATTAAGTTCCTTACTTGAAAGGAGAAGTTAAATGGCAAAACCTGTAGTAGCGGTTGTAGGAAGACCAAACGTTGGTAAATCAACCCTTTTTAATAAACTTATAGGTCAGCGCTTATCTATAGTTGACGATACGCCCGGTGTTACAAGAGACCGAATTTTCGGCGATGCTGAATGGCTTGGCAGAAAGATAATGCTTATTGACACAGGCGGTATAGAGCCTAAAACCGACGATATAATACTCGCGGGTATGCGCTCGCAAGCACAACTTGCCATTGATACGGCAAATGTAATAGTATTTGTTACCGATTTAAAAACAGGCGTTACCGCTACCGATATGGAGATTGCATCTATGCTGCAGCGAAGTGGAAAGCCGATAGTACTTTGCGTTAACAAATGCGATACCATAGGCAATATCCCTGCCGAGTTTTATGAGTTTTATAATTTAGGACTCGGCGACCCTATCGCAGTTTCTTCGGTGCACGGTCACGGCACGGGCGATTTGCTTGATGCGGTTTTTGAGTATCTTCCAGACGACGATGATGCCGATGACGAGAGCGACGTTATAAACGTTGCCGTAATCGGTAAGCCGAATGCGGGTAAATCGTCACTTGTTAATAAAATTTCGGGTGAGGAGCGCTCGATTGTATCAAATATAGCGGGTACTACAAGAGATGCTATAGATACTAAAGTTGAAAACGAATACGGTGTATTTAATTTTATTGATACCGCAGGTCTTAGAAGGCAGAGCAGGGTAGAGGATAAAATTGAAAAATACAGCGTAATGCGTGCTAAAATGGCGGTAGAACGCTCTAACGTTTGCGTTATTATGATTGACGGTGTTGACGGCTTTACCGAGCAAGATTCTAAGGTTGCGGGTATAGCACTCGAACAGGGTAAGGCTTGTATAATTGTTGTTAACAAATGGGATATCGTTGAAAAAGACGGTACAACAATGGATAAATACCGTAAAAAACTTATGAACGACTTTTCGTTTATGCCGTTTGCACCTATTATATTTATATCGGCAAAAACAGGTCAGCGTATCGACCGTTTGTTTGAGCTTATAAAATACGTATATTCCCAGAATACTATGAGAATATCAACAGGAAAACTCAATGATATTTTGGCAGATGCAACGGCTAGAGTGCAACCTCCGACAGACAAAGGTAAAAGACTTAGAATTTATTATATGACACAGGCTTCAACCTGTCCGCCTACCTTTGTTTGCTTCTGCAACAGGGCAGACCTTTTCCATTTTTCGTATCAGCGCTATCTTGAAAATCAGATACGTTCAACCTTTGGCCTTGAGGGTACACCCGTGAGGTTTGTGATAAGAGAGAGAGGAGAAAAGTAATGACTCTGCTAGGCATTATTACAGTTTTTGTAGCGTATCTTATAGGTAGTATAAGCTTTGCCGTTATCTTTTCAAGAGCCTTCTCAAAGGAGGACGTTCGCTCAAAGGGTAGCGGAAATGCAGGAACTACCAACGTTATGCGCTCGGTGGGTTTGTTCCCCGGTATTTTAACCTTTGTTTGCGATGCGCTTAAGGGCTTTGTTGCCTGTAAAGCGGGTGAGCTTATATTTCAGTATATTGCAGAAAATACGGATGCTATATGGGCAGAGCCTATTTACGGTGCGTATATTTGCGGTGTAGCCTGTATGCTAGGTCATATCTTTCCGCTTTTCTTCGGATTTAAGGGCGGTAAGGGTGTTGCTACAAGTGTCGGTATATTCTTAGTTTGCTGTCCTATAGCGATAGCAACGGGTCTTGGAGTTTTTGCGTTAGGCTTACTTTTGATTAGAATAGTATCCTTGAGTTCACTTATGGCTACCGTTACGGTAGTTGTTATGTCTTGCATTTTCACAAGCGATAGTGCTGCTAAGCTTCCGCAAATTATAATGTGTGTTATAATGGGAATTATCGTTTTTGTAAAGCACAGTGCCAATATAAAGCGACTTCTCAAAGGAGAAGAAAAAAGATTTACTGTAAAGAGGAAATAATATGGCTAAAATTACAATTTTAGGTTCAGGCGGCTGGGGTACGGCACTTGGAATTACCGCATTTGATTCGGGACACAACGTAACCTTGTGGTCACCGTTTGCCGAAGAAGTGCAAATGCTTTCTACCCTTCGTACAAATGAAAAACTTTTAAAGGGTGTTACCATACCCGAACAGATTAATATAACCACCGACCTATCCTGTGTTGAGGGTTCGGATATTACTATTATCGCAACACCCTCTACCGCTATCAGAGCAACCGCTAAAAGACTAAAGGAATTTAAAAACTACGGTATTGTAGTTAACGTTTCAAAGGGCTTTGAAAAGGATAGCCTTTTAAGACTTTCCGAGGTAATTGAAAGTGAACTGCCTGACGCTTCTATTGTAGCACTTTCGGGTCCCTCACACGCCGAAGAGGTTGCAAGAAGAATACCAACCTCACTTGTTGCCGCCTCTAAGGACGAAGCGGCATCTATAAAGGTACAGGAATTGCTCTCAAATCAGTTTTTAAGAATATACACCTCAAACGATATTATCGGCGTAGAGCTAGGCGGCGCACTTAAAAACGTAATAGCAATATGCGCAGGTATGTGTGACGGTTTAGGTCTTGGCGATAATTCAAAAGCGGCGCTAATCACCAGAGGCCTTGCCGAGATGGCAAGACTGGGAGTTGCTATGGGGGCCGACGTGTTAACCCTTGCGGGTCTTGCGGGTATTGGTGACTTGGTGGTTACCTGTACCTCACAGCACAGCCGTAACAACCGCTTTGGCTTTAAGGTGGGCACAGGTGTTGATACAAAGACGGCTTTAGAAGAGGTTGGCACAGTCGAAGGCTACTATGCAGCTCTCATGGCTCATAAATTAGCAATTAAACATTCGGTAGAGCTTCCTATTATCGAAACCTGTTATAACGTTTTGTATGAAAATAAGTCTATTGATACGGTTGTTGCCGATTTAATGCTACGTCCAAAGAGAGCCGAAAACGACTAAAATAGCGGCAGTTTAAAAAAATTATACTATTTTGCAAAAAAATACTTGCATTATCGTTTTATTTATGCTATTATATCTTTTGCTATGCGACCGACATGGGTCGGTTTACTTGAAAAGGAGGTGCAGACTATGGCAAAATGTGATATCTGCAACAAAGAAATTTCTTTCGGAATTAAGGTTTCCCACTCACACAGACGCTCCAACAGAACTTGGAAGCCAAATGTTAAGAGGGTAAAGGCTATCGTCAACGGTTCTCCACGTAGAATTAACGCCTGCACCCGTTGCTTACGCTCAGGCAAAGTAACCAGAGCTATCTAATTAAAGACGGAAATCAAAGGTCTCGGGAACGCCAATAGGCATCTCGGGACTTTTTTCTTAGAGGTGTTTTATGATTAAAGCAGTGCTTTTTGATTTGGACGGTACGTTGGCTAATACGTTAAACGATTTAGGCAATTCCGTAAACTGTATACTTGAAAAATATAATTATCCCACCCATGAGCTTGAAAGCTATAAACTAAAGGTGGGCGGGGGAATGAGAAATTTAATCCACAAATCTCTTCCCGAAAGTGATAGAAATGAAGAAACCGAGTTAAAGGTTTTAAAAGATTTTTTGGATTATTATTCAAAGCACTTTGCCGATGAAACGGTTTTGTACGAGGGAATAGAGTCACTATTACGTAAATTAAGGCAAAAGGGAATGAAGTTGGCGGTTGTAACCAACAAGGCACAGGATATGACCGACCTTCTTTCAAAGAAACTTTTTTTAGATGATACGTTTGATTACATATTAGGTAAGCGAGAGGGAATACCCACAAAGCCCGACCCTGAACCTGCATTTATAGTAATAGATAAGCTAGACGTTAATTCGGATGAATGTATATTTGTCGGCGATTCGGGTGTTGATATGCTCACAGCCTTAAACTGCGGCGCTTTGCCCGTAGGTGTGCTTTGGGGATTTCGCTCGGCCGACGAGCTTAAAAAATCAGGCAGCAGATTTTTACTTAATACCCCCGACCAACTGCTTACTCTTATAGAGGCAATTAACGGATGAGCGTTTCCTATAAAAAAACCAAACTTGCCTGTTATACGGGACTTACCGTTCAGGCAATCATAAATAACTTTCTGCCTATTCTTTTTATAATCTTCCAAAAGGATTACGGACTTTCCTATGAACAGCTCGGCAGACTTTTATTTATAAACTTTGCAATACAAATATTAGCAGACTTTCTAACACCTTATATAGTAAAGCTTATAGGCTACAAAGGAAGCGCCATAGCCTGTCACTTCTTAGCCTCTTTAGGACTTGTGCTCTTATACGTATTACCGAGCGTTATGAGTGACTTTTATTCTGCCGTGGTAATATCGGTAGTAATTTATGCTTTTAGCAGCGGTATTATCGAGGTTGTAATGAGTCCTATTATGGAGCTTATCCCACAGGATAATAAAACCGCAAACATGGCTTTTTTACATTCCTTTTACTGTTGGGGACAAGCGCTAACCGTAGTGCTAACCACACTTCTTGTAAAGCTTTTAGGGTTTTCTGATTGGCGCTTTATTCCGCTTTTGTGGGCAATAATACCCTTTTTTAATATGTTTTTCTTTATGAGGGTGCCTGTAGTAGAGCCGCAAAAACAGAAAGGGGATAAAGGCTCACTCTCTATTTTTAAAACAAGAGAGTTTGTATGCTTTGCTATTTTTATGCTGTGTGCGGGTGCTAACGAGATTGCAATGTCGGAATGGGCATCGGTTTTTGCTCAAAATGCTTTAGGTGTTTCTAAAACGATAGGCGACCTTGCAGGTCCATTCGCGTTTGCTATTTTAATGGGTAGCGGCAGAATAATTTATGCAAAGTATCTTTGCAGATTTTCCTACCGTAAGGTTACAATTGCTAACAGTATATTGTGCTTTATCTGTTATTTTGCAGTTGCGGTTTGCAAAATGCCTGTTTTTTCACTCCTTGCCTGTGCTGTATGCGGATTTTCGGTAAGTATCGCTTGGCCGGGTACAATTTCTCTTGCTGCCTCCCGATTTGAAAACGGTGGCACCAGACTTTTCAGCGTTTGCGCCTTGTTCGGTGATACAGGCTGTTCAACAGGCCCTTGGATTTTGGGCGCCGTAGCCGACGCTACCGATTTAAACACAGGCTTTTTAGTTTGCTGTATCTTCCCGATTATAATGTTGCTCACAGCAATTTTCCTACTCAAAGAAAAAGATTGTAAAATGAATTAACTTATACTATAATATATGTGTATTAAGAACTTGGAGGTAAAAATTATGAAACGCGCCGAGTATTTAACGTGGGATGAATATTTTATGGGTATTGCTTTAATGTCTGCAAAGCGAAGCAAGGACCCATCTACACAGGTAGGTGCCTGTATAGTTGATAATGAAAATAAAATCGTATCGGTAGGCTATAACGGTATGCCGCATTGCTGTAGTGACGACGTGTATCCTTGGGAGAGGGCAGAGGGCCTTGACTCCAAATACTTATACGTATGCCACGCCGAGCTTAACGCAATACTTAACGCACATAGCGGCTCTGTAAAGGGCGCTATCTGCTATACCACGCTTTTCCCTTGCAACGAATGTGCTAAGGCACTTATCCAGTCGGGTGTTAAGGAAGTAATTTATTACGAGGATAAATACTCTGATACCGATTCGGTTAAGGCTTCAAAAAGAATGTTTGACAGCGCAGGTGTTAAATACCGTCCGTACGCTATGTCAAACAAGGAAACCAAGATAGTTCTTTAAAGAAATTAGCATAATTTACCTTATATAACGAATAATATAATCGGTCCTTATAAATTAAGGGCCGATTTTTAATTTTTTTGTTGACAAATGCAAATTTTGGTGATATTATATTTTAGCGTGTGAAAATGCGTGTATTTTCGTATGCAAAAATTTAAAAGAAAGGAGAAATGGAATAGTGCCAACCTTTAACCAGTTAGTTCGCAACGGTCGTCAGACAATTGAGAAGAAGGCTAAGGCTCCTGCTTTGCTTAAGGGCTTTAACTCTATGGATCGTCGTTTAACCGATAACGATTCACCTCAAAAGCGTGGCGTTTGCACTGCTGTTAAAACCTCTACACCTAAGAAACCTAACTCTGCACTCCGTAAAATCGCGAGAGTACGTCTATCAAACGGAATCGAAGTTTCTGCTTACATTCCGGGTATAGGCCACAATCTTCAGGAGCACAGCGTTGTTCTTATCCGTGGCGGTCGTGTTAAGGATCTTCCTGGTGTGCGTTACCACATCGTAAGAGGTACCCTTGATACACAGGGCGTTGCAAACAGAATGCAGTCCCGTTCCAAATATGGAGCAAAGAGACCAAAAGCAGGTGCGAAGAAGTAATTAAAACTAAAGAATCTCTGCTGTATATACCACAGCGGCGTTTATATATACTATTATATTCGCCTTGGCTTTGGTTCTACGGGGAATTCAAAAACTCGAGTACCTATGATATCATCACTATGAAGGAGGGAAGTAAAGTGCCAAGAAGAGGCTTTATTGCAAAACGTGATGTATTGCCGGATCCTATCTACAATTCAAAGAAGGTTACCCGTCTTATAAACAACATTATGCTTGACGGTAAGAAGGGTGTAGCCCAGAAGATAGTTTACGGTGCTTTCGACATTATCAGTGAAAAGACCGGAAAGGACCCACTAGAAGCTTTCGATGCAGCTATGGAAAACATTATGCCACAGCTCGAATGTAAGGCAGTTCGTAAGGGTGGTGCCACCTATCAGGTTCCATTTGAGGTTCGTCCGGAAAGAAAGCAGACACTAGCTCTGCGTTGGTTAACTATGTTTAGCCGTGCTCGTAACGAGCGTACAATGAAGGAGCGTCTCGCAGCTGAAATTTTAGATGCTGTTAACGGTTTAGGTAACTCCGTTAAGAGACGCGAAGAAATGCACAGAACAGCAGAAGCAAACAAGGCTTTTGCTCACTACAGATGGTAATATTCTGTCAATGCGAATGACCGCTTAAAAAGCGGATGGAGGTTAAAATGCCAAGAAAAGTATCACTTGAAATGACAAGAAATATTGGTATTATGGCTCACATTGACGCTGGTAAGACTACCACAACAGAGCGTATCCTTTTCTATACAGGTATTAACCGTAAGTTAGGTGAAACTCATGATGGCGCGTCAACTATGGACTGGATGGAGCAAGAGCAGGAGAGAGGTATTACCATTACTTCTGCTGCTACCACATGTTTCTGGAAAGACCATCGTATCAATATAATCGACACCCCAGGACACGTTGACTTTACAGTTGAAGTTCAGCGTTCACTTCGTGTACTTGACGGTTCTGTTACCGTTTTATGTGCAAAGGGTGGTGTTGAGCCACAGTCTGAAACCGTATGGCGTCAGGCTGACGAATATAAGGTTCCCCGTATGATCTACGTTAATAAGATGGATATTATGGGTGCCGATTTCTACCGTGTTCTTAGCATGGTTAAGGACAGATTTAATTGCAACGGTGTTCCGATTCAGTTGCCAATCGGCTCTGAGGACACCTTCAAGGGCATCATCGACCTAGTTGAAATGAAGGCTATCGTTTACTATGATGACCTTGGTAAAGACGTTAGAGATGAAGCTATCCCTGAGGATATGCTTGAACTCGCTAACAAGTACCGTACAGAACTCATCGAGCACGTTGTTGAGCAAGATGAAGAGCTTATGGAAAAATATTTTGAAGGCGAAGAGCCTACAGTAGAGCAGATTAAGAAGATTATCCGCAAGTCTACCATTAACAACACAATGGTTCCTATCTGCTGCGGTACTTCTTACAGAAACAAGGGCGTTCAGCCATTACTTGACGCTGTTGTAGCTTATATGCCTGCTCCTACCGACGTTGAAGCTATCAAGGGTGTAAACCCTGATACCGAGGAAGAGGAAGTTAGACATTCTTGCGATACAGAGCCATTCTCAGCTTTAGCATTCAAGATTGCTACCGACCCATTCGTAGGTAAGATTTGCTTCTTCCGTGTATATTCAGGTACACTTGACGCAGGTACAGGCGTTTACAACTCTGTTAAGCAGAACAGAGAGAGAATAGGCCGTATTCTTCAGATGCACGCTAACCACAGAGAAGAGATTGAAACCGTTTACTCAGGTGATATCGCTGCTGCGGTTGGTCTAAAGAACACCACAACAGGTGACACTCTTTGCGACGAGAAGAATCCTATTATCCTTGAATCTATGAACTTCCCTGAGCCTGTTATCCGTGTAGCTATTGAGCCTAAGACCAAGGCTGGTCAGGAAAAGATGGGCTTATCTCTTGCAAAACTTGCAGAAGAAGACCCAACATTCAAGGCTTACACAGACGAAGAAACCGGTCAGACCATTATCGCTGGTATGGGTGAGTTACACCTTGAGATTATCGTTGACCGTCTCCTTCGTGAATTTAAGGTTGAGGCTAACGTTGGTGCACCTCAGGTTGCTTACAAAGAAAGCATTCGCAAGAAGGTTGACCACGAAACCAAGTATAAGCGTCAGTCAGGTGGTTCAGGTCAGTACGGTCACGTTAAGATCATTGTTGAGCCTAACGAGACAGGTAAGGGCTATGAATTCATCAACGCCGTAACAGGCGGTACCGTTCCTAAGGAATACATTCCTGCGGTTGATAACGGTATTCAGGGCGCATTACAAGCAGGTGTTCTTGCAGGTTATCCTGTAGTTGACGTTAAGGTAACCCTCTATGACGGTTCATATCACGAGGTTGACTCCTCTGAAATGGCGTTTAAGATTGCCGGTTCTATGGCATTCAAAGAGGCTTGCCGTATTGCTGACCCAGCACTCTTAGAGCCTATTATGAAGGTAACCGTCCTCGTTCCAGAAGAATATATGGGCGACGTTATCGGTGACCTTAACTCCCGCCGTGGTGAGATTCAGGGCTTTGAGGACCGTGCAGGTGTTAAGCAGATTAACGCTAGAGTACCTCTCGGCGATATGTTCGGTTACGCTACCGACCTTCGTTCCAAGACACAGGGCCGTGGCCAGTACGTAATGGAACCGGACGGTTATAAGGAAGTTCCAAAGAGCATCGCTGAAAAGATTATTTCTTCAAGAGCGAAGAAAGATTAATAAAAATATAAATTATACTTGAAATTTTAAGTATTTTTTGTTAAACTATGTTATGTGATAATTAACACGATATTTAAGGAGGAAAATCACAATGGCAAAGGCAAAATTTGAAAGAAACAAGCCCCATGTTAACATTGGTACAATCGGTCACGTTGACCATGGTAAGACCACTCTTACTGCTGCAATTACAAAATACCTTTCTCTAAAGGGTCAGGCATCATTCGAGGATTATTCAAACATCGATAAGGCTCCTGAAGAGAGAGAGCGTGGTATTACAATTAATACCGCTCACGATGGGTACGAGACAGACGCTCGTCACTACGCACACGTTGACTGCCCAGGACACGCTGACTATGTTAAGAACATGATCACCGGTGCTGCTCAGATGGACGGTGCTATCCTCGTTATCGCTTCTACAGACGGTCCTATGGCTCAGACCAAGGAGCACTTACTTCTCGCTCGTCAGGTTGGCGTTCCATACATCGTTGTATTCATGAACAAGACTGACCTTGTTGACGATGAAGAGCTTCTCGAGCTCGTTGAGATGGAAATCCGTGAGACTCTTGATAAGTACGAGTTCCCAGGCGACGATACTCCTATCGTTAAGGGTTCTGCTTTCCAGGCGCTCGATTCTGCATCTTCTGATCCTTCTGATCCTGTATACGCTCCAATCGCTGAGCTTATGGACGCAGTTGACAGCTATATCCCAACTCCAGACCGTAAGGCTGATATGCCATTCCTTATGCCTGTTGAGGACGTTATGACCATTTCCGGTCGTGGTACCGTTGTTACCGGCCGTGTTGAGCGTGGTCAGTTACACGCAGGTGACGAAGTTGAAATCATCGGTCTTACCGACGAGAGAAAGAAGACCGTTGTTACTTCTATGGAAATGTTCCGTAAGACTCTTGATTACTGTGAGGCAGGCGACAACGTTGGTGCACTTCTCCGTGGCGTAAGCCGTGACGAAGTTGAGCGTGGTCAGGTTCTCTGTAAGCCAGGCTCTATCAACCCACACACCAAGTTCCGTGGTCAGGTTTACGTACTGAACAAGGAAGAAGGCGGCCGTCATACTCCATTCTTCAACAACTATCGTCCACAGTTCTACTTCAGAACTACCGACGTTACCGGTATTGTATCTCTTCCTGCAGGCACAGAAATGTGTATGCCTGGCGATAACGTAGAGATGGACGTTGAGCTCATCACTCCAATCGCTATTGAAGAGGGCTTACGTTTCGCTATCCGTGAAGGCGGCAGAACCGTTGGTTCCGGTGTTGTTACCAAGATTAACGAATAATTTTATTCTTAATTCTTAAAACTTATAAGAGCTTCCCATTTGGGAAGCTCTTTTTCTTTTGCTGATTTGTTAATAAAACCTTAATAATTTACCCCCTTTTATCTTAAAAAGTTTTCTGCTATACTTTAAATATCAAAAGGGGATGAGCTTTATGTACAATATACTTGTGTGTGACGATGAAAAGGATATAGTTTCTGCCATTAAAATATATCTTGAAGCAGAGGGCTATAATGTTTTGTCGGCATCTAACGGCGAACAGGCTCAGGTTATAGCAGATAGCGTACAACTTCATCTTATCATAATGGATATTATGATGCCTGTTTGTGACGGTATTGAGGCAATGCTAAAAATAAGAGAAAAACATAATATGCCAATAATACTTTTAACCGCTAAATCTGAGGATAGTGATAAGGTCTTAGGTCTAAATGTAGGAGCAGACGATTACGTTACAAAGCCCTTTAACCCTATAGAGCTAATAGCAAGAGTTCGCTCACAGATAAGACGATATACAAAACTCGGCGTTGACCAAAACAGTATTTCTAACGATATAATATCAATAGGCGGAGTAGAGCTTAACGATAAGGCTAAAATAGTAAAGGTTGACGGAATAGCTATTTCGCTAACCCCTACCGAATACAACATACTTAAATTGCTTATGCAAAACGTGGGAATGGTGTTATCTCAAAAGGAAATTTACGAAAGCATCAGAAACGAAAACGGCTTTGCGGCAGAGGGCGTAATTGCCGTGCATATAAGACATTTAAGAGAAAAAATCGAGGTTAACCCCGCAGAGCCTAAATACATAAAGGTTGTATGGGCTAGAGGATATAAGTTTGAGGCGGTGAAATAGGTATGGATAAACTAAAATCAGCCCTTTGGGCAAAAATTTTATCATTTGTTTTATTATATTTTACTATCATGTTAACTATTGTAAGCGCCGTTAGTATCGGCTTTATGGTATATTACGATTTTTATACAAGAAGTAAGGACAGTATATACGAGTCGGTTATGGTGGGAGCCGCCGAAAGTGAATTAAATCACGCATATAACAGATACCTTTATAAAAATGCCGAGTATTATTACAAGGATAAAAACGTAAAGCTTGAGGTTGTAGACGGAAGTGGTGAAAAACTCTTTTCAAATTATAATAACGAGAAGGTTATTGCCAAGGTTTCGGGTGATTATTATATAGAAAGATTTGCAGATGCAGACGGCAATATATATACCGAAGACGAGGTTTATTATTCCTATAACGGCACCCAAAAGGTTTTTGCTACAGATAACAACGTGATTGTTAAACGTGTAGAAAAACAGCTTATAAAGGTTACGGTTTTTATACCGCAAAAGATGGAATTTACCGACCGCTTCTTTGTGCTTTATAGCCTTACAAAAACAGGCTATTCAATGCGCTATGCTATGCCGTTTTTACTGATAGTGTCAATAATTCTTACAATATTTTTAACGGTATTTTCCTTTAGTGCGGCAGGTCACACCAAAAGACAAAAAGAAATATGTCTTAACTTTGCAGATAAAATTCCGCTTGATTTATATTTTGCGATTTTTGTAGTTATAGTTCTTTTTTGCATTTCTTTAATTGATTTCGTAGACGGTTGGCTTTTGGCTACAGCATATTTTATAGGCCTCTATACTGTATCCTATATATGCCTTTTTGCGTTCTTACTAAGCTTTGCTACAAGAATAAAGGCAACAAATCCATTTGAAAACACCGTTATTTTTAAGGTATCAAAAATTATTTTATTAATACTTAAAAAGGCTTTAAAATTGTTTGTGTTTATCCTTATAAAAATTCCCCTTGTTATAAAATGTGCGCTTTATATAGCTATGGTTTGTATTTTTGATATACTGGCTATCGTTTATTTCCGTTTCGATACCGATATGCAGTTTTTCTCGGTTACTATGATAAACGCCCTAGCTACAGTTCCTATTTTGGTATATGCAATCGGATTTAAGGAAATAAAAAAGGGCATTAAAACCATTGCAGAGGGCGACCTTGAATACCAAATAGATGAAAGATATATGTTCGGCGAAATTAAAGACTTCGCAGACAACCTTAACAGCATAAACGATAATATTTCGTCTGCCGTTAATGAAAAGGTGCGTAGTGAAAGGCTCAAAACCGAGCTTATAACCAACGTATCTCACGATATTAAAACCCCGCTTACCTCAATTATTAATTATGCTGACCTGATTAAAAAAGAGCAGACTGATAATGAGAAAATCGGCGAGTATGCCGAGATACTGCAAAAGCATTCGCTTCGCCTTAAAAGACTTACCGAAGATTTAGTTGAGGTTTCAAAAGCGCAAACGGGTAATCTTGAAATCAGAAAAGAGCCTAGTAACGTATACGTTCTCTTGACACAGGCACTCGGCGAATACGATGAAAAGCTAAAAGCGGCAGAGCTCGAAGTAGTTTTAAATTTCAATTGTCAAAACTGCATAATTTTAGCCGACGGGCAAAAGCTTTGGAGGGTTTTTGATAATCTTCTCGGTAACATTTGCAAATACGCTCAGCCTCATACAAGGGTGTATTTAAGCCTTGAAGAAACCGAGAGTAGTGTTTTGGTTACCTTTAAAAATATTTCTGCTTCTCCGCTTAATATTTCTTCAAAAGAACTTACCGAGCGCTTTGTAAGAGGCGACCGTTCAAGAAATACCGAGGGAAGCGGATTAGGTCTTTCAATTGCTAAAAGCTTTGTTGAGCTTCAAGACGGCATTTTTGAAATATCTATAGACGGTGACCTTTTTAAAGCAAAACTAACCTTTGAAAAAGTTGCAGGGTGATAAAAGTGGAACTAAGAGAACAAGAAATTTTGGCACAGCGCCAAAAAAGAAAACGTATTAGAATATATAAACTGATTTTCAGATGGACTATACTCGTTTTAATTATTTTTGGTTTAATATTCGGCTCAATAAAGGCTATTAACTATTTTTTCAATAAGGATATTTCAATAATTAACACTAATAAAGCTCTAAACGTTAAAACCCTTACCGCGCCTGACTACGTTGACGTTCAAATGATAACCAACATAACGGCTCGTAAGGGTAAAGAGCTTAAAGAAATCAAGGATATAGTAATTCATTATACGGGCAATCCCACAAGCACGGCGCAGAACAACAGAGACTATTTCAATAAGTTTACAACCACTGTTTGTTCGCATTTTGTGGTGGGACTCGACGGTGAAATCATACAGTGTCTGCCGATAGACGAGGTATCAGCCGCCAGTAACCACAGAAATAAGGATACTATTTCTATAGAGGTTTGCCATCCTGACGCAACGGGCAAGTTTAATCAAGAAACCTACGCTTCCTTAGTTAAACTCACCGCTTGGTTGTGTGATAATTCAGACCTTAAAAAAGAAAATATTATAAGGCATTATGACGTTACGGGTAAATACTGTCCGCTTTATTTCGTGGAACACGAGGACGAGTGGGAAACCTTTAAATCAGATGTTGAAAAGGAAATGGAAAAGTTAAAAGGATAAAGCTGTTAAAAAACAAAGGGACTGTCTCATTAAGATAAAAACGCACATTTTGACGGGATAGCAATCATCTTTAGCTCCCTCTGACGAGGGAGCTGTCGAGTGAAACGAGACTGAGGGAGAGAAAAAAACTACGCTATTTATAGGATTTTCACCTTTTCTCTCCCTCTGTCACGGCTACGTTGTGCCACCGTCTCGGCTTCCGCCTCGGTCGGTGCTTCTGCTATGCAGAGGTGTCCACCGGACACCCGCACCCTCGGCGGAGGGTGGCAGAGTTTGTGCAAATTACCTTTATTAAGACAGCCTTTTATAATATACTGCTGATAAAAGCGTAACTTTCTAAACGTAAAATCAATATTTATTGCAACTTTTCTTTTATTTCTGAAATTTCCTTATTAAAGCCCTCGCGGAAACCATACCAACCTTCCTTTGCCTGATAGATATCAAGTACGCGTAAAGCGTTTTCATAATATTCCAAAGCCTCTTTATATTCGCCTCTTTCAGAGCAACTTTCAGCTAACCTATAAGTGATAAACATTAGTCCATACATAACTTCATTGAATTCTTGATATGCTGCAACCCATTTTGCTTTTCCTTGTAATATGTCTGCTTTGAGTCTTTGATTTGAGAAACGAATGTCAGGAATTATATTGATTGCTTTCTCTGCACTTTCAAAATCGTTCTTTGCTTTGTAGGCGTATGCCAAAAATTGACACGCATCATATCTCGTTGCTTCATCTTTTGAAAGATCAAAAATTTTAGATGCTATTGAGATAACCTCATCAGGAGTTTCATCGTAATTCATAACATAAAGTCGATTGATTAAAAGGATATCATTGTCAGGGTATTTTTTTAACCCGTCATCTATAATGTTTCGTGCCTTCTCCCAATCGGAACTACGATATTTCCAGCTTTCTTTGGCAATGGCAAACGCTTTATCCTCAACTTCCTTTAAATTGAAATCAAAAAGAATGTCCATAGATACGCCAAAATAACTTGCCAAAGATGGCGCAAGTGTGATATCGGGCAGGGCAATATTGTTTTCCCATTTACTAACAGCTTGAAAAGAAACACCTATACTTTCTGCCAACTGTTCTTGAGTAATACCACGTTGCTTTCTTAATTCTTTAATTTTATTTCCAATATTCATAGTTATACCTCCAAATTAATAAGGCGGCGCCGACCTTGTACTTATATGATATCATTATCAAAGTATATTGACAATAGCTACTCAAACGAGTTTTTTCAACCGTGAGTTGAAAACAAAAAGCACACTATCGATCAAGATAATGTGCTTTTTTACTTAGTTTTTCTTATCGGTTATTTTAAATGTATTAAGTCCGTTGTTATCGCTTTTTAGTGTTATAGAAATGCTTGACTGACTGCTTGTGTATCCTTTAGGAACGGTATGAGTCAGCGTATAATCGCCAAACGGCATACCTTCAAGCTTTAATTTGCCCGAAGCGTCTGTGGTGCCAACGGTATATTCTTTGCCTGTGTTTTTCTTAGTAGCCTTAAAGGTAACACCACTAATGCCCTTGCCGTTTTGGTCTGTGAGCGTTAAATCAAGACAAGCCGCAAATCTAATGTTCAGCGGTGGGGTGATTACGTATATCGGCCACTGTGGGTCGGGACCGAAGTGCATACGCTCAACCGAGCAAAATTCAGGGCCGTTTTCGTTGCCGACGTGGTATACCCAATGGTTGTTGTTCTTATATCCTGCATATACGCAAACGTGTGAGCCGTAGTCGGCTTTGTTTTTTGCATCGCAGAAAAGCAAAATTGAACCGATAGGTATTTCTGCTTCAGGACGGAAATCTATAAATCCCGCACTTGTCTTTGAGGCGGTAAAGCCTATTGTTTTAGAATAGCCCTTAGCAACCCAATCAAGCGCCGCCTTGCGCCATTGTTCTGCTTTGTAATAAATTGCGGGTTTAGTAAGGAAAGAGGTATCAATTCCTGCAACGTTTGGCAGATAGTTAAAATAAACGTAGTTTACATAGGTAGCGCAAACAAGACCGCCCTTTTTAACAAACAGGTCAATATTAGGCTTTCCGTCAGCAGTGGTTTCATAGCCCATAGCGTAACCCTGATAGCCTATTTGCGAAAGCCAACCTTTGCCACGCTTTTGAGAGGCTAAAACGTAAATCCACATAAGACCGTCGGCTCTGTGCTTTTCTATATTGTAGCCTGTGTATACCAGTGAATCCATAAATATATTATCGTCTATATCTATGTTGGACGAATATGCGTAATTTATCTCGGTATACTTCGGTGGATTGGTAGGCGGAGTACCGGGAGAATATGAAGTATTGCCCGATGACGTGTTAGACGACGTATTGCTGTTTACAGGTGTCTGTGAGGACGAAGGCGTATCGGAAGATACATTGTCGGACGAAGTATCCTGCGAATTGGTTTGCGAAGTTGTCTGAGAAGAAGTTGCGGTGCTGCTTTGCGGTTTAGAAGAACTGCTTGAAGCATCACTATTTTTGCCGCAACCTGACATAGAAAAAACCATAGCCACAGCTAGTAAAAAACAAAAAAACCTCTTTTTCATAACTTACCTCTATTTTATCTTAAAATTCCAACCACACCATTCTACAATAAAAAACAATATAAGTCAAGGAATAAAAACTTGTATAAATGGACTTGATTTTACCAAAACATTGGTATATAATAGTCTAAGAAAATTTTATTACAAATGGAGGAAATTAAAATGTTAGTTTCTGCAAAAGAAATGCTTACAAAAGCAAAAGCCGGCAAGTACGCTGTAGGTCAGTTCAACATTAACAATCTTGAATGGACCAAGGCTATTCTTCAAACTGCTCAGGAGTTAAACTCCCCTGTAATTCTCGGTGTATCTGAGGGCGCAGGTAAGTATATGTGCGGCTACACCACAGTAGTTGGTATGGTAAAGGGTATGATTAACGAACTCGGTATCACCGTTCCTGTTGCTATCCATCTTGACCACGGTAGCTATGAAGCAGCTAAGAAGTGTATCGAAGCAGGATTTTCTTCTGTAATGTTTGACGGTTCACACTACCCAATCGAAGAAAATATTGAAAAGACTAAGGAACTTGTTGAAACCTGTAATAAATTAGGTCTCTCCTTAGAGGCTGAGGTTGGCGCTATCGGCGGCGAAGAAGACGGCGTTATCGGCGGCGGCGAGGTTGCTGATCCTAAGGAATGCAAGATGATCGCTGATTTAGGCGTTACAATGTTAGCCGCAGGTATCGGTAACATTCACGGTAAGTATCCTGCAAACTGGGGCGGTTTAAGCTTTGAGACTCTCGATGCTATTCAGCAGCTTACAGGCGATATGCCACTCGTTCTCCACGGCGGCACAGGTATCCCTGCTGATATGATTAAGAAGGCTATCTCTCTCGGCGTTTCTAAGATTAACGTTAACACCGAGTGCCAGTTAGCATTCACAGCAGCTACCCGTAAGTACATTGAAGAGGGCAAGGATTTAGTTGGCAAGGGCTTTGACCCAAGAAAGCTTTTAGCTGACGGCGTTCAGGCTATTAAGGACACCGTTAAGGAAAAGATGGAACTCTTCGGTTCTGTTGGCAAGGCTTAATTTCCAAAACAAATAATTTAAGCGGACAGTTCACACTGTCCGCTTTCTTTATATTTATAACAATTATTTTATTTTAACAAACTTCTTGTCCTCGACGTGAATAATACTATCGCACACCGAAATAGACGTGCCGCGGTGAGTTATAAATATAACCGTCTTATCGGTCATATTCTTAATGTTTGTAAGCACGGTGGTTTCGGTCTGCTCGTCAAGTGCTGAGGTCGATTCGTCAAGCAAGAGAATGGGTGCATCAAAAAGAAGCGCTCTTGCTATCGAAATTCTTTGGATTTGTCCTTCAGAAAGACCGGCACCTCGCTCTGACAATACTGTGTCAAACCCGTCGGGGAGTGTCATTATAAAGTCATAAATATCTGCCGCAACGGTAGCTTTTTTAATTTCCTCGTCGGTAATAGTGTTATCGCAAAGGGTTAGGTTATCCTTAATTGAGAAGGATAAAATCATATTGCCCTGAGGAACGTATGAGAACATTGCCCTTGTAGAAGCGTCAATTGGTGTTGTGCCGTTGAAGGTAAGAGAGCCTTCACTTGCTTCATAGAGACCTAAAAACAGCTTAAACAACGTGCTTTTACCGCTGCCTGATTCACCCGTTATGGCGGTAATTTTATTTCTTTCAATGTTCAAGGTGGAATTCTTTAAAATATCCTCGCCGCCGTAAGAGAAGGCTACGTCTTTAATTTCAATCTGCTTAAAATCGGATTTTAAAGCGTTTAGCTTGTCCTCTAGTAGCGGCTCGTTTTCTTTTTCGATGTTTTCAAGGTCCATAAGTCGCTCGGCGGAAGCTAACATTGCATAATACTGAGGCAGGATACCCGAAACGTTTTGAAGCGGTGCTCTTAAAATGGAAATTAACTGCAGGTAATAGTAAAGCACACCGTAGCTTATAGCACCCAATGCTATCTGAGTAGCACCCCAAACAAGCACAAGATAGTAACCCAAAGTAAAAAATGAAGAAAGACAAAAAGTAACAATAACCGAATAGAGATTTCGTTTGAGTTTAAGTTTCAGATTTTCCTTCATATACTCGTTGAGCTTTTTAAGAATGGGCGCTTCGCTAACAAAGGTTTTAATAACAACTATGTTTGCAAAGCTTTCCTGTAAAAACGAGCGTGATTTACCCTCGGTCCTGTTAACCTCCTTGTGCAGATATTTGTATTTTTTGCTGATTTGTCTGCCAAGAAGGGGGAGAAGAAAGCCGAGCAATAGTACTATAAGCGCAAAAATATAATTTTCAAGTAATAGCGCACCGATACCGACTATTATCTTTGTGATTATAGAGCAAAGAATAGGAATAAGACCGACAGCGCCCGAAACCACCTGATCAATATCAGAGGTAAAGCGGTTTAAAAGGTCGCCTGAATGGTGGTCAAACACCTTTGGATATTTTTTATGTAGAACCGACGAAAACATATAGTTTCTAAGCGAAATAACAAGTTTTCCGTTTGCTCTTACGTTTAGCATAGAAATTAAAGCGTTTAGAATTATTTCTAAAAGTGCCGAGGCAAACAAAAACACACCGCAAAGAATAATTTTGCTTGTAACCTTTTCAACACCCGCATTTATAATGTCCTTCGAAAATTTTGCTAAAAGGATAAGCAAAACCGATACAGCCGAATTTAAAAATGCTATTAAAATCACAAGCGGCAAGGTTTTTTTGCTTCGAGCGTATATCCATTTTAGCGTTAACGAGTTATTTTCCTTTTTCATTCCTCTAAAATTCCATTCTTTCCTAATATTTTAATAAACATATCTATATCGTTAAGAGCAAGAACTGTTGAAATATCAAACATATCAAGAAGAGCTTTAAGCAAATCTTCTTTTGATTGAGGTTTTTTCTTTAGCTGCCTGAAAAGAAATGCCGCGGAGGTGTTAAGTGATAGGGAAGTGTTAAAAAAGGTGTTGTTTTTGTCGGTGCATTCAACGAAGTTTTGACCGTCTCTGCGTACTAAAACAAAACTTTCTTTAATTTTCATACAATTACCTCCTTTTGTTCTTGCATTTTTAACAATTATATACTAAAATAATATATATTGCAAGTTATAAAAAAATATGTGTTAGGGAGTTTTAAAATGGATACTTTTTTCGAACAGATAGTTCCTATTGGTATTGACAGCAAATCCACGTTAAAAATAGTAGGTATTTGGATATTGGCATTAGCGCTGTCAATTGCGATATTTATTTTTCTTGTCGGCTTTTTAGGACTTATAGTGTTTGTGCTTATGGCAGGTGTAATTTTCGGCGCATATAAGCTATCTGCAATGCTTTACGTTGAGTATGAATATATTGTAACCAACGGAACGCTCGATATTGATAAAATTATTGCAAAAAGCTCAAGAAAAAGAATGGCAAGTTTTGAAATATCAGAGATAGACGTTATAGAAAAATATAATCCGCACGCACAGGCTGTAGGCTTTGATAACGTGGTTATCGCTTGTAACCCTAACGACCCCGAAGCATATAAAATGGTAGTGGCAAAGCAGGGCAAGGGAAAAATGATGATAGTGTTTGCACCTAATAAAAAGATAAAGGGTGCTATAGTTAAATCCTTGCCGAGATTTGTAGCAAACTCTGCTTTTAAGGACTGAATTTAAAATGGAGAAAACGTCGCTTATGAAGATACTTAAAAAATCTCAAATAATTGCGGCTGAACAGGGCGCCGTAAAAGACGGCGCCCTTTCTTTAAGCAGTTTGATGTTTAAAGCGGGTAATGCCTTTGCAGATTGTATAGCCAAGAGATATAAAGTAATAGGCGCTAAAATAACCGTTGTGTGCGGAAAGGGCAATAACGGGGGAGACGGTCTTGTTATCGCTTCTCGCCTTAAACACCTCGGCGCAGAGGTAAGTCTTGTGTTTCCGTTAGGACTGCCAGACACCGAAACGGCAATGCCTTATTTAAACGTCATAGAAAAAGTAAAGGTTTTACCCGAGATACCCTCCAGCTGTGATATTTTAATAGACGCGCTTTTTGGTATCGGTCTTAGCCGCGAATTAGAAGGTGCCGCTGCAAATACCGTTAAGCTTATGAATATTTGTGAAGCGATAAAGGTGTCGGTTGATATCCCAAGCGGTGCCGATGCGGATGCAGAGTTTATTTCGAAAACGGTTTTTAAAGCCGACTTTACGGCTACGTTTATAGCGCTAAAACCCTGCTTTGTGATGCCGCAAAGTTCCGATTATTGCGGCGAGTACGAGGTTTTGGATATAGACGTTAAGCCACAGGAATACAGTTATCTTATAAATCCAAAGCCCGTCTTTAAAAAGCGGCCTAAAAACAGCCATAAGGGTACCTTTGGCACGGCGCTTTTTATAGCGGGAAGCTACGGTATGTGCGGTGCGGAAATTTTGGCAGTTCGGGGCGCGTATTCCTTAGGTGTCGGTATGTGCAGAGCCTTTGTATGCGATAAAAACTATACTGCTTTTACAAGCTCAGTTCCCGAAGCGGTTACAATCCCTGTTTCCACTTCTCTTATGGGCGCACCCGTAATAACCGATGAATTATTGGCCAGAGAGCTTTTAAAGAGCAATGCATTACTTATCGGCTGTGGCTTAGGTTCTGGTGCCGAAGCGTTCAGCTTGGTGAAAAAAGCACTACGGCTGACAACAATACCAACCGTTATTGATGCCGACGGCATAAATGCACTCTCTCTAGACATAAGTATATTACAAAAGACTAAAGCTCCGACAATAATAACACCGCATCCTAAAGAGATGTCACGGCTTATCCGCAAAAGTGTTGAGGAGATAGAGCGAAACCGAGTGTATTATGCTAACGCGTTTTCTGCTATGTATCAATGTATAGTTGTGCTAAAGGGTGCCAATACTGTTATTGCTTCACCCGACGGCAGAGTATTTATTAACACAACGGGCAATTCGGGACTTGCGGTTTCGGGTAGCGGTGACGTACTTGCAGGTATGATAGTGTCACTGCTATCTCAAGGCTATTCTCCGCTAACATCAGCGCTCGCGTCTGTTTATCTTCACGGCGAGGCGGCCAATAACGCAACTAAAGTTATAAGCCAGTCTGCACTTTTGCCCACCGATATTATTGACGAGCTAAGAAAAGGCGGTTATATGCTTTGAAAAAAGCGGCTCTGGTTATACTTATGTTTTGTTTGCTGTTTAGCGGCTGTAAGTCCCAAAAAACAGTTTCTTTTGTCACAAAGGGGATAGAGTTCGATTTAAAGGTGGCTTACGGTGAGACAAACTATGACCTGTCAGTCACAATTGATAACGGCGGTTGTATGACGGCTGATGTCAATTCGCCCGAACAAATAAAAGGCATGAAGCTGAAACTTAACAAATTCGAAACGGTAGCAGAGTATAAAGACTTGAAGTATACGTATAATGACCAAGAATTTACAGGCAATAATCCAATTATTATGGTCCACAGCATTTTATCCGATTTAAGTGATAAGCAATTACCCTTAAAAGACGGTGAAAACTGTGTTGTTGAAGATGAGTTTTCAGGTGAGGGATACGAGTTTGTATTTTCTCCGTCAGGTTTACCTATTAAATTCAGTATGCAGTCTAAAAACCTTAGCATAGTATTCTACAATGTGACCGTGTTATAAAAGGAATAAATTTTATGTTTATTTATGTAGTTTTATGTTGACAAATTTTTCGAATTTAGTATAATAATATTAAGGAACAAATGAAAGGAATGGGTATTATGAAAGGCTTTTTTAAGTTTTTAGGAATTTTTATTACCGCTGTAGCCGCTATAATCGGTATTTTGGTTATAGTTGATAAGATTATGAACAAGAATAGAATCAAAGGCGATTATTTAGAATGTGATTCCTTTGAGGATTTTGGTGATGAGGAAGATATTCAGTTTTAACAAATTTTAAAATTTATATAGGCAAGTAAACTAAAGTTTTGGTTTACTTGCTTATTGTTTTGTATAAAAAAGCACAATCTTGTTAGCAGATTGCACAAATAATAAAAAAATAATTATATTATTTAAACAAATTGACTTTTTAACGTAAAAAAGTATTGTTTTATTTGCCTTTTTGTGCTAAAATACTATCGTAAATAATTGTTGTTTTACATAAAAATTCTAAGGAGGAAAAAACATGAAAAAAACAACTATTAAAAAAGTGTTAGCATTAGTTGTTGGTGCATTAATCATCGCAGCTTCTCTAACAGCAGGTTTTGGCGTTTTTGCTGAAGAAACAACACCAAACGCTGGACCATTAAACCTCGATTTTGCTGATGGTTTTAAC
>JAZSCM010000048.1:0-66433 GCA_045602945.1 Acutalibacteraceae bacterium
TACGGTTTCAGTGTTATTTTATTCGCCTACAAAACTTGCGAAGCAAATACCACTCGGCATAAGCCGAATATCACTGCGAAGCAATAGAACTCGCCGCAAGGCGAATAAAACTGCGAGACTTCCTTATGAGAAGTCTCGCAACGGTCGCCCTTAAATTATATCTATTTATTTTCGTGCTCGATTAACTTCCAAGTAGCGTCGATTAAATTTGCAAACATTGGATTTTCCATTGCGCGAATTATAAAGCTCTGTCGGGGGGAATTTATATCTTCGCCTGAAACCTGGAACATATCGTATTGCTCACAAAGACTTCTAACCCTACTTAATTGCTCGGGAGTGTTTCTTGTAGGCATATAGGTTAGCGCACTTACACCCTCGTTTTTAAGGCAGACGAAAAGTTCGTCTAGGTAATCGTCCTCAAACTTTTGCGCCTTTTTGTCGCCTGTAACCGAGTCTACAACGTCACCTAAATAAGCGTAGCAAAGAAAAGCATCGACCTCTTTACAAATGGCTACAACGTCGCGAAGTTTTGGACATTCGTCGGTAGCGTCAATGTAAATTTTGGGCACGAATGCGCTCTTTAAAATACCTAAAAGGTCATACTCATAAAAAGCGTACTCGGTATTAAGCATTAAAGCCTTTTGCTTATCGGATAAAGCTACACCCATATCACCTAGCTTTGCTACCATACTTTCGCCCTTGCCGACAAGGGAAGTGAGCTTTTTAGCCAAAGCGTACATAAGATGACGTTCGGTAACACCGCCGCCGTCGTTTGCCTCGGATAGCGGTAAAACGTCAAGGTCGTAATCTAGAGAAACACCGTCAATAATTTCATTTATTTTTGCAATCATCTTGCGGTTTCTTTCGTGACGAGCCTGTCTGAAAGGCTTAAAAAACTCGGTTAAGCGGTCTATTTTATCGTGAGGCACACCCTGAATGGTCATATAGCTAACACCTATTTGGTCGGGGTTGTTGGTGCGAAGCTTTTCGAGTGGTGTACCCGCCATAGAAACTCTGCATTCCATACCGATAGTCACAGGCATATCTATAATTTCTGCCGCCTCTAAAAATTCCTTAGCGCCCGAAATAGAGTCGTGGTCTATAATGCCTGCGGTGCAAAGGCCCTCCATTCTAGCCGCATAAACAGCGGCGGTAGGTGAGTAGGGGGAGAAAGAATACGTAGTGTGAATATGGTTGTTTACGTATTCCTTTACAGCCTCGGGAAAGACAGTATCCTTTAAAACCTCTTTAAGATTATTAAGTCTTTCCTCTTTAGTAGGTGCGTTTAGTTTGTTTAATATAGCAATATCTATCATAGTGTTACCCTTAATTTAACATTACCTGACCGCCTGTAACAGGGATAGCCTGACCTGTTTCATAGGTCTGCTCCATACAGTACATAACGGCACGTGCAACGTCAACAGGCAAACAACCTCTGTTTAGCGGTACCTTTGCCTCATAGAAGCGCTTAACGTCCTCAACCGTCTTAGCACCCGGTACCTTACCTGCGTTTAGATACTGAACGAAAAGTCCTTTTTCAGGGTCGGTCCAAAGAGGTCCGTCAAGGTAGTTGCCGGGGCAGATAGCGTTAACCTTAATGTTGTATTCGCAAAGCTCCAGTGCAAAGCTCTGAACTAAACCTATAGCGCCAAACTTTGAACCTGCATAAGCGAAGTTCTTGTTAGAGCCCTCAAGACCTGACTTAGAAGACATAGCGATAATATCGAACATAGCGTCCTTGTCTGCCTCGTGCTGTGCTTGCATAATAATAGCGGCATACTTGCAGCAAAGGAAAAGACCTGTGTAGTTAATAGCGGTTACAAAATCCATATCCTTCTTTTCAAAGGTAGCGATAGGTCCTGAACGAACAACACCTGCGTTTGCAACCATCATATCAAGACCGCCGAATTTTTCAACAGTCTGAGCAACAAGAGCGGCAACGCTTTCTTCATCCGATACGTTAACGGGAATAGCAACAGCGCGGCTGCCTAATTCCTTTGCTACCTCTTCTGCTAAAGACTGATTCATATCAGCGATAACAATGGTAGCGCCCTCCTTGTAAAGCTCTTCGGCAATACCTTTACCGAAGCCTTGTGCCGCACCTGTAACAATAGTAATCTTACCTGCCATACGGCCTGTACCTTCAGGGCGAGAGTGTATGTTCTGCTTAGCAATTTCCTGCCATTTAGTCATATCAACGCTCATAATGATAACTCCTTTTTTAATTTGAAATACATTATTTAACAGTATATCACAATTTTTCTAATGTATCAATAGTAAAAACCAAACAATTAAAGCTAAAATTTAAGATGTAATATGTATAATTTCCTTTTTCTTTTTTAAGGCATAATCCAGCGCTATTTTTGTTCCGCTTTTTCGCTTTGTGGGTGCAAAATTTTCGTTATAAAAAATAACACAATACTTACTTTTATCTATCATCAAATAGTTTCTTTTAACGTAAACCGCCCTGTTAGCGCCTAAAAGTGTTTCGGGATAATAACTGTCTTCATAAAACTGCAACAAATATCTTTCATAATCCTCGTTTATATAAGGATATTCCGCCCTTATAAAAATTCTTTTTATGTCAGGGTATTTTTGATCCTTTAGTTCTGTTACAATTTCGTGACAAAGGTTGTCAAAAGCACTCTTGCTACCGAAAAGAAATGTGTTGACATTTTTCTCTATAATTAGATTTTCGATAACGTAATATAAATTGTTTTTAAGTTCTTCGGTTTCTTCTATATGCCTGTGACCGAAAAAACAGGCAGTACGATCATTTAACACAGTTAATCAGTTCCTTTCAAAATATTATATATTACAGTTTAACATAACGGTACAAACGTTACAAGTGTTGTGTATAAAACCGTTAAGTTTGGCGGTAATATATAGTTATGAAAGGTGGAGAGATCATGGATACACATAAAAGACTTCGACAATTATTAAACGAGCGAGGTTGGACGGAGTATCGTCTTTCTAAAGAGTGTGGGTTGTCTGAATCTACTCTTGCTAATATTTTCAGAAGAAATACTTTGCCTTCAATAAGTACCTTAGAAGCCATTTGTAAAGGTTTCGGTATTACGATTTCTCAATTTTTTGCAGAGGGTGATATGGTAGAAATGACTCCGGAAATAAAGGAATTATTTAATTCATGGGTCAGCCTGACAGTAGAGCAGAAAAATGCGGTAATGCAGATGATTAGAACATTTAATTCAAACAAATAAATTTAAATTAAGGTCGTGTGCTTCAATTTGAACCAAGTATAAGGAGGCAGTTTACACCCAAGAAACGTTCGCAGAGCTTATTGATAAAAGCGTAAACTTTGTAGGACAGGTTGAGGGAATAGGAACGGTACGAGGCGTGTCTCTAGAAACTTTGTTTAAAATTTCACAGGTTCTTAATATACCCCCGTCTAAATTGCTGGAAGAAGATTAAAAAACACAGTGCACAAGAAGTATAAAAACAAGCTTCTTGTGCACTTTTTAGTTTTATAATCTGATTTGGGATATAAAATATAAATTTAATGGTGATGGTGGTGATGATGACCTGAAGGTGCTTTGAATTCTATATCACAGCATTCGTGGTGGCAATGCTCGTTTTCTGCCTCAAACTCCAGTGTTGCGTGGGAGATGCCGTGCTCTGACAATTCTTGGCGGATGTTTTCTTTTAATGAGTGGGAATCGGCATTTGTTACAACGTGCATAGTGGCAAAATTAGTTTGACCGTCGATACTCCAAACGTGAATATGGTGGACGTCGATTACACCGTCAAGCTCAATTATATGTTCTTTAATTTGTGCAACACTAATGCCGTGGGGAGTTTTTTCAAGAAATACATCTAGCGCTTGTTTTAGATTTTTGGTAGCATTTATAAGTATAAACACCGCCACACCTATAGACATTATAGGGTCAATAAGGCGAAAATCGGTAAAGTACATAACTATAGCGCCAACCAAAACGACAGCCCAACCAAGCACGTCTTCAAGCAAGTGCAGATTAACAGCCTTTTGGTTAAGCGAATCTCCCTCACGGGTGAAATAAGCGGCGCAGAAATTAACGACAACTCCGATGACGGCAAAAATGATCATTTTGTCATAGTCTATTGCTGTAGGCTCGAGTATTCTTAAAACTGCGTTGTATATTACCGCAACCGAGCCGAACAAAAGAATTAAGGTGGTAATAACACTGCCGATAACAGAGTATCTTAAATAGCCGTAGGTGTATATATCGTCAGGCTTTTTTCTGCTTTTCTTTTCAAGAAAATATGATATACCGATACTTGCGGCGTCACCCATATCGTGTACAGCATCAGAAATAATAGCAACGCTGCCTGTAAATATGCCGCCTATAAATTCAAAAACGGAAAAGAACAGGTTTAAAAGGAACGCTATTAAAATATTTTTTTCAGTTTTCATCATAAGCACCTCTTTACGTTTTATTATTATATCATAGTGGTTTTTTAAATTCAATGCATTGAATTTTTTCTTTTAAAAATAAAACAGTTAAGTCAAAAACGAAATAATTAAAGTCAAAAATTTCCCCTTTAAGACCTTTAATTTTAAAAAAAGATATGCTATAATCAAAAAAAACGTTGTGTAAAAGAACCGAAGAACATTCAACGGTTGAATATATAAAATACATAAAAGAATAGGAGCGTTACATTATGTTAAGCAAAACGTTTTCTCCACTACCTATAGGAAGCGTAAAGCCTAAGGGTATACTCGAAGAGTATCTGAAAACTCAGATGAAAGGCCTTACAGGTCATATCAGCGAGGCAGGTTATCCCTTTGAATCACCAAAGTGGGGCGAGGAATTTTTAAGCACAACCGATAGCCCTAAATGGTGGGTTTATGAGCAAAACGGCTATTGGCTCGACGGTTTTGTAAGAACTGCAATTTTAATAGACGACAAGGCCGCTATAGAAAAAGCAAAGGGAATAATATACGCCGTATTAGAAAAACCTGATACCGACGGCTTTTTAGGACCCCTATTTATGAAAAAGGTTTTACCTGACGGTTGTAACCAGTGGGCACACGTGGTATTTTTTAGAGCTTGTATGGCTCTATACGAGTATACAAAGGATAGAAAGATAGTAGACGCTATAAAAAGACATTACCTCGAAGCAGGAATTGACTTTTCGGTTCAGCGTGACGTATATAACGTTGAAATTATGCTTTGGGCATACGCTGAAACAGGCGATAAGGCACTCCTTGATTTAGCAGAATATTGGTATAAGAAATACAACGAAAAATCCGAAGAGGATTGGAGTGATAAGGTATTATTAAGCGATAAGAAGCCTCATACCCACGGTGTTTCTTATAACGAGTATGCAAAGCTCGGCGCCATTCTTTATAGATTTACAGGCAATGAATACTATTTAAGCGTTTCAAAAGCTGCCTATAAAAAAGCTATAGAGTTCTTTATGTTGCCCTCAGGCTGTATCAGCAGCAGCGAATTTACCAAGAGCAACGATTATATGGAGCCATATGAAACCTGCGACGTAACCGACTTTACCTGGTGGCTGGGCTATATGTTCGCGGTTACGGGCGATATCGACTATATGGATAAAATTGAAAAGTGCGTTTTCAATGCAGGTGTAGGCTCGGTACTTGAAGATTTTAAAGGACTTCAGTATTTTTCAAGCGTTAATCAGGTAATAGCAGATAAATTTTCAAATCGAAACGAAAGCATTCACTGCGGCGATAAATGGATGAGCTACCGCCCAAATCCTGGTGTTGCTTGTTGCCCCGGTAACTGCAACCGCTTTATGCCAAACTATATATACCGTCAGTATTTCACCGATAGCGAGGGTGTAATTTATTCTACGCTTTTCGGCGAGGGTACACTAAACTATAACGGTATTGAGATTGAGCAAAAAACCAATTTCCCATTCACCGCAAACGTTAAGTATAACGTAAATACCGACCATGCGTTTACCTTTAAAATCCGTGTTCCTGCTTGGTCAAAGGGCGTAACACTTAAAGTAAACGGCGAGTGTGTAAACGCTGTAGCAGAAAATTCGTTTATAACCCTTAATATAGAAAAGGAAACCGAAATTGAGCTAGAGTTTGCACAGGAAATTGAAAAGCATTTCCAAGATAACGGCATTTGGTTCTCACGCGGTCCTTTAACCTATGCACTAGGTATTAAGACAAGACGTGAAATAGATACCGAAGAAGTGCGTTCAAGCAAGGATTTCCCTGCATACAATATCTATGCCGAGAGCGACTGGAATTACGGTATTGACCCTGATACCGAAGTTAAGTTCGTAGAAGGCACAGCGGCACAGTGGAGTCTTTGTGAGGATTTACCGAAAATCGAACTCACAGGTATAAAAGTTAAGAATTGGGATTATGATAAGAGAGACACGGTTGTCCACGTTTTATGGGAGGGACATACCGACGAACTTCCGCCAAAGATACTAACAGGCAATTTCGTGTTCACCTCAAGATTCCCCGAAAATCCCGAAACCGACGGCGAGAGCGACAAAATCACCCTCTACCCATTCGGTCTTTGCAAACTCCGTGTTACCGTATTCCCCGAAATAAAGAATTGATATTAACAAAAGCGGTCTAGTTTTAATAGACCGCTTTTAACATCGTGATTTATCTTTCCGTTTTAATTATATCTTTATCGCTGTATCAGTATTTTTTAAAGAAATCATCTGTTGAACATTCTAATATTCTAGCGAGATGCGGCAGGAAGAAAATATCGGGATAGCAAGTATTTTGTTCCCATTTACATACTGCTTGTGCCGATACGCCTATAAGTTTGCCGAATTCCTTTTGTGTTAATCTTTTTTTATTACGATACTGTTTGATTTTTTCTGCAATTGTAATCTTATACATATGTATATTCACTGTCCATATTGGAAATAGAAAAAACTGCTTTACATATGAAAAAGTTTTTCATACAAATAAATCCTCCAGATTGATAATTTTTGTTGCCCACGAAATATCTGCGTTGACATCGTGAGTTGTCATAAGTACGGTTCCCGGGAACTCTTCCAGTGAGTGCATAAGAACCTCTTTAGAATACATATCAAGATGATTTGTCGGTTCATCCAGAATGATGAGATTAACAGGCTTCAGCATAGCAAGGCAGAGCCTTAGTTTCATCATCTCACCGCCTGACAGGGTGCGAACAGCGTTGAAAAAGTGTTTTCCGTTTAGTCCGCAAGAAAACATAGCAGACTGCAGTTCTTTTTGCGATTTTTCGGGGTAGTATTCCTTTGCAAACTCAATTACGGTAATCTCTCGTTTCTTTCCCCGCTTTACACCGAGAACTTTTCGTTCGTGTTTATCAAAATGGGAGAAGTTAGTCTCGTAATCTTCTTCCTGCCGCAAAAACACACTTTGGATTCTTTCGCCGTATTCTACGCTTCCGTTTACAGGGGGAAGATCACCGTACAGTGTTTTCAACAATGTCGTTTTACCTATACCGTTAAATCCTCGAAATACAATCTTATCACCTCGCTGTACATCTAAAGATATGGTTGGAAGAATAGAAATCCCGTTGTAACCTACAGATAGTGACTTTGCCGAAAGAATATTATTTGTTGCACCTTTGGTGTGTTGAAAAACAAATTCCGTTTTTATAATTTCATCTGGCTTTTCAATTTTTTCTAATGTGGCAAGCATTTTTTTCAGCCAAGTAGATTTACTGGAAGAAATTCCTGTTCCCACTTCCTGTGCAATTCTATCCTTTGCTTTAGCAATAAATTTTTCTTGAGCAACATACTGCTTTTCCTGTTCTGCTTCTCTAATTTCTTTTTCACGGAGATAATAATCATAATTTCCGTTATACACCTTCAGTTTTCGATTAGCAATCTCAACAATTTTGTTTGTTATTTTATTAAGAAAAGCCCTGTCGTGTGAAATTACTATAAATGCTCCTTTATACCGATTTAAGTATTCACCGAGCCAAGCAATATACCCGATATCTAAAAAGTTTGTCGGTTCGTCAAGAATTAATAGGTCGTGTTCAGTCAGCAGAAGTTTTGCAAGGATTAGTTTTGTTTTCATTCCTCCCGAAAGTTCTGAGACCTGCTTGTTTTTATCCGTTTCTGTAAAGCCAAGTCCTGCAAGTACCGAATCAATCTTTTTGTCAATTTGCTCAAATTCGTGCTTATTAAGATAATCAATAATATCCTGAGCACGAATTACGGCACGCATCTGTTCTTTTTCTGTAAGCTTTGATATTGATTCATAGATTTTTGTGACTTCATCGTTTTTTACATATAGCTCATAGAAAACCTTGTGCAGATATTCGGATACAGTTCCAACATCCGAAAGGTCGGCATATTGATCCAGATATCCGATGCGCAGATTTGGTATGCTTTCAAGCTTCCACTGATCCGGAATAACTTCACCAAGTAGAATTTTCAGAAAGGTGGATTTTCCGCAACCGTTTGGACCGACCAATCCAACATGATCCTCATCTTTAACCAACAATTCTGCTTTGTTAAAAATAGATTTTCCCACAAAATCGAGGGATAATTCTGTGATTTTTATAATACGCATAGTACAAATTCCTCCGAAAATATTGAACAACAAAAAACACCGACAGACTTGTGCCCCTAAAAAAACGGGCGAAGCTCTGCCGGTGTTTCCGTATATATGTTGTGTCAATAATAAGGATGTTAAAAACGCTTAGTTTCACATATGACGGCAACAAAAAACGGACAGCCGATGCTGTCCGAAAATGCTATGTGAAACGAAAAAAATCACAAAATTGCACTTGAGGTACAGCTATATCGGCAAAAATGGGCAGACTTCTCCCGTATAGCTGCAGCGATGAATGACTGGGTCATGTTTTTGTAGTAGATTACATTGACCGAAACATTTGTAATATGCAGACTCTTCTCTGTCATATAGCTCACCTCACTTTCTTAATATAACGAATTTAATATATTGAGTTTAATATAGCATATTATAGTATGCTTGTCAATATAAAAGTTTACTTATGATAATTAAAAGAAAACGGCGGATTGAAAAAAACAAATTTTTGTGGTATAATTTAATTAATGATGTATTCTCGACTCTACCGTTGGTTTATATCTCCTCACTAAACTAACGGTAGGTGTATTTTATTCGGTTTACTTTATATACTTAAAGCGAAAGGAGGCACCTTATGGACCAAATTAAAATCGGAAAATTTATTGCCGAGTGCAGAAAAAACGTAAATCTAACACAAATGCAGTTGGCAGAAAAATTAAACATCACAGATAAAGCGGTGTCTAAGTGGGAGCGAGGCAAGGCGTTACCCGATTCGTCAATTATGTTAGAGTTATGTCAGGTTCTCAAAATCACCGTAAACGATTTACTGAGTGGGGAGAAAATTAGTATGGAAAACAAAAACATCAAAAACGAGCAGATTTTGCTTCAAATGGCAAAAGAAATAGAACACAAAAATAAAACGATATGGACTTCTATGTGGATAATGATGATTATAAGCATACTAGGTCTACTTGCAGGTGTCCTTACCGTCGCACTTTTAATGCCCGAGGGTGTATGGCAGTTAGTTACAGTTATAGCGCTAGTAATTGTATTTTTAATACCGTGTTTCTATGCTTTAAAGCTCGAAGTTAGTGTTGGCGCCTATAAGTGTAAAAATTGCGGTTATGAAATAGTGCCGACCTATAAGCAAGCTCTTAACGCTATGCATATGGGAACAACACGCTACCTGAAATGCCCAAAATGCAATAAACGTACTTGGTGTAAAAAAGTGATAAATAAGTAAAACTAATAGTTTTCTTTTAAAAACACCCCAGAACATTTTTACAATGGTCTGGGGTGTCCTTCATTTATATTTCCAAAATACCTAAATTGATTATAATTAGACCTTTTCCTTTAGCTCGTTTTGTAAACTTATATGCACCACCCCACGCGTGATTGATACAGCATATACAATAAGTTGATCTTTCTATCATCCATTTATTTCGTCTCTCAATAGCAAATCTAGGTGGTCCTATTTCTAAGCCTTCAGGATATATACTGCAGTCGTGATATGGGTCGTAAAGAAGTGAGGTATTAGTCGGTAAATATGCAAGTACCACAAAAAATGAAATTTGCGGATGAATTTTTTTAAACTCTCTCAAACATTCAATTACCATATTATCAAAATGACCTTGGTGTCCTATGTAGAAAGTGTCAACACCTTTTGCTATAACCTCCTCTATAGCAATATAAAGAATTTTCGAATTCAAGTCGTAGCAATCGCTATGACCAAAAAAAGTACAGGTGGACATAAATATACCTCCGATAGTGATTTATCACTATTATAACATATTTTTCTCAATTAGTGAACAATCACTAATAAAAATTTTTTCTTTGGGTTATTATATTAGTGATAAATCATTTGGAGGTGGGTCGCGTGGATACTGCACAGACAATTGCATACCGTATTCGAAAGTTGTGTAAGGAACGCGGAATTACTCCTAATGGGCTAAGTAATTTAGCGGCGGTTCCACAGTCTACGATCAAAAGCATTTTGAACGGAGAGAGCAAAAACCCCGGAAGCGTTACAATCAAAAAACTGTGTGATGCATTTGAGATTACTTTGGGTGAGTTTTTCAATACACCTGAGTTTGACTCTTTAGAACAAGAAATAAAATAATTTAATCCCTCGAGGCTTTGCCTTCGAGGGATTTTTGTATGCAAAACAGTGTTTTTTACTCTAAATTGCAAATTAGATAAAAAATATTGCAAATTAGATAAAAGATGAAAATTGAAAAATAAAAGGCGGTATTGTAAAATAAAAGAGGGAGAAATGCGGTAAATTTTCATCTTCAAAAAAGACGGAGGTAGCAAAATGAAAAAAATTTTACTCACAGTTCTTACACTAACGCTTAGAAAGACAGGGGACTGTCCCCTGTCTTTGGCGCAAATGTAAAATTGCGTTTGTTTCGGCAAAACCGACAGAGGAGTTTGAGGGTAAAAAATTTGCTTTAATTGATAACGGTAAAATGGTGGGGAAAGGACGTTTTGAATAATATATTATAAAAAATATAAAAAACCCCCACGGTTTTTAAAAGGAGGAAACCCTATGAAGAAAATATTATGTTTAATTATCAGTGTTTGCATTCTTTTTGTTCTTTGTTCGTGCGATAAGCAAAAAGGTAGTGATACATTAAGTTCAGCAAACGGTGAAAACGTTTCGCAGAGTTCAAAAGATGAATTATTAGATTTTTCCGATAATAACTATAACGGTATTACAAACTCAGATATATTAGCACAAGACGATAATTATTATTATCTCAAACAAAAGGTGTCATCAAAGGATGCAAATATAAACTTTGATACCTTTAAAATAGACGTTAAAGATTCTAGCGGAAATGAAATAACGTATTTTATGTATATGGATGATAAGTACGGTTATTATTGCAGGTCAGATGAAATCGCAAATACCATGGGTGAAATTGGAAGAGTAAATATAGAAGATAACACTTATGAAAAACTAATAGATATACCTATAGGTAATCAAGGTGGAGGTCTAGTGGTTTCAGAGGATTATATTGTTTGGAAAGAAAGCTTAGATAAATCCAATTGGTGCAAAACAAGACTAAATATTTACAACATAGAGGAAAAAACAAATAAAACTTTCTTTAGCAATGCCATAGATGCTGAAACAGGTAAAGTCTATGCGTGGAACTGGAGTAATCCTGTAATAGATGGCGATATGGTTTATTTTGATGATGTCGTTGGCATAAAAGATCAAATTTATCAAGTTAATCTTTATAGCTACAATGCCAAGACGGGCGAAATAAGTCTTGTGAAAGAGATGGCTAAGCGGCCTATGAAAACAGATGACGGAATTATATGGCAAGAACTTAATAAAGATAAAGTGAATTCAGATGTTTGTTTGTATAAAAACAAAGAGATAACGAATGTATTAAGTTTCATTAATAATTCATGTAAAGCAATTTCAGTGGGTAAAAACGGTAGTATAGTTATAACAAATTTATTAGATAGTGATGGTAATGATTATAACAATTGTAATGGCGTTCAAATTTACAATAATAACAATATTTCTCAATTATTGGTTACAAAAGATTGCGTTTATATGGCGAAGACCGTAACAGACGGAAACGTGATTTTATTTGGATTAACTGGTGGACAAGATCATAAACCGCTTATGTTTGACATCAAAGCTGATAAATTCATTGAATTAGAGTGTCAAAAAAGCAAGTATAACTGTTATATGTCCAACTCATATGGATACTTCTTCACTTCTGCGCAGGATGGTATGGAAATAATAAGAATGATGCTATCTCAATGAGATAAGAGTTTACACAGAGAAAGACAGTGGGGTCCTCTGTCTTTCATTGTTTTTTTACAAATAATGTTAACTTTTTCTCCAAAAGCGTTAGCTTGTGCGTTATATAAATATAAGATGGAGGTGAAATAATGTATAGTTCCAACACAATGACCGATAAAAATATGGAAGAGTTTATTAAAAAAACAGCAAACGGCGATATGACAGCCTTAAAAAGTCTATATGACGAATTGAGAGTTCCTGTCTATAAATTTGCTCTGTCAATCGTAAAATCCCCTGTATCAGCCGAGGATATTGCACAGGAAACTTTTTTGCGAATTATGACTAATGCTCAAACCTACCGCCCGAAATTAAGGCCTAGGGCGTGGATCTTTTCAATTGTTCGCAATCTGGCAATATCTGAATTAAGGAACAGACTTAAAACCGTTGATATTGAAGAAGCCTATCACGTATCTGATACAAGCGCTGATTTTTTAGCATCGGACGATTTAACACTGCTCGATTTTCTTAAATCAGACGAAAGGGAGATAGTGTGTCTTCGCATATTTGCTGATTTAAAGCATTACGATATTGCTAAAATACTTAATATGCCATATGAACAGGTCCGTTGGAAATATGCTTATTCACTCAAAAAGCTTAAAAAACATCTTATAAAATAAAACAAGGAGAAACGCTTGATTATGAAACTTAAAAAAGCTGATATTGAAAAAGAAATCAAGAATATTTATAACGCGCCTGTCCCTGATTATTGGAATAAAATTGAAAATGCCGACGTAACGCAAATACCGATAGTTGAAAACCCAAAGAGAAGGGTTATGCCTTTTTATCGAATTGCAACGGTAGCGGCGTGTTTTGTTTTGGTTTTAACCTTTTCGATAATTGGTGCTACCAATTTTTTTAGCGAAAATTCAAATCAATCTAATACCAATGTACAGAAAAACTGTATGGATTTAAAAAACATTATGGATTATGAAAAAATAATTCAGGGGAACAATCATGGTATTCTTTCTGTAGATGAGTTAAGAAGTCAAACTTTAGAAAATGAATATGGATTTGTTTTTAAAATTAAAGTAACGGATAAGTATAAAAACGTGCTTCAATACTATATGTTACCTGATTTAAATGATAATTTTGGGTTAATGGAATATGATGATGTTGTAATAGATAAAAACGGTTATCCTACTGCAAAAGCAATAGATTCCTCGTCATATTTGCTAACAAAGGTAATAGTTGAAGAGATTTATTATTTAGGTGATGCGCTAAATATAAATAGAGGTGATAACGTTGAAATAGTTGAGAAATGCTATATTGCTGCACAAGCTTCGCCATATGTATTTCAACAAAACGAATCAAAGCATGTGTTGTTTTGTATGGAAGATATGATCAAGTTAGAACCTGATAAAGAATATATAATTTTTGGTTATAAAAATAATGAGAAAGAATCTAGTGGGTATGGCCACTTACGAACAGCGGGATTTAGAGAAGGTATTTATCAAGTAGACAAGGAAAAAGAAATAAGCTTCTATGAAGTTTCAAATAAAGATTCTATGATTAATGAGTGTATAGATAAATTAAAGGCACTTCGAAAACAAAATGGAATGGTTGAAGAGTAAATGTTTATTTTTTAAAATGCAACAAAAGGAGAAAATTTATGAATAAAAAAGCGGTCTTTTCTATATTTTTAATTATAATTTTATGTATGTCATTAATGGCTTCTTGCGGTGAAATTAAAAAGCTCGACCAAAGCAGTATTGAAAAAATAAACATTTGGAGTGAAGCCAGTAAAATTTCAGAGTTAAGTGAGGAACAAAAAGCCGAATTTATTAAACTGTATAACGCCGCAGAATATGATGGCAAAGCAAATGGTGAGGGTATGACACCTCAATTTGGAATATATATAGATTTAAGCGATGGAACTAAGTTAAATGTAAATGATTTTGTCACCAAACTTGTGGTAACAGTTCTCAATAAAAAAGGCAAGACAAAAGCTTGGTATTATATTAACAGCCAAGAGCTTTATACCTTTATGTCAGAGCTGGCAAGTGAAATAAAACAAACCGAAACGGTCAAGACCTGCGAACACACTTTTGAAGAAATACAAAATCTTAATAAATATACAGGTGTTAAAAAATGCTCAATATGTGGAATGAGTAAAACGGTTTGTAGAAATATGATTGATATAAAAATGGGCACGGTTCATATTAACAAACCCGAAAACACACCTGAAATTATTTGTACTTATAAACCATCATCATTTAATTCCGAGAAAATAAAAATTGAAATTGAGGATACTTCCTTTTTTGAAGAATTAGCAAATGTAATCGAAGGGAAAACCGTAGAAAATAAGCCCTGCAATTGCTCAGGGGATTACCAAATTTTTATCGGCAACAATTACAATATTAGTCTGCATCATAAAAAATCAATTCTGATTTATTCGGAAACAAAAGAAATCTCCAGTTTCACAATTGATTGCTCAGAAACCGAAATGCAAGAATTGTATGCTTATTTAGAAAAACAAACTAAGAAAGATTAAGAGAACGGCAAGGGGATAGCGCCAACCTTTTAAACTAAATAAAGCTCAATTTACAGGAGAGTGATTGTATGAAAAAGTTAATGGCATTAGTTTTAGTTTTGGTATTTATTTTATCTTTTGCAGGATGTAATAACATTTCTTTGCCTGAGCAAGTGCCCGAAGATTTTTCGTTTTCTTTAACTTGGGGTGCCGAGTCTACTAATTCGTATGACAGTACAACGGGAAAAATGGTCAAAACCTTTACAGGCTCAGAAACTGAAGATTATACAACTTATTATGAATTGACAACAGAACAAAAAGAACTTATTTACAGTCATATTAAACAACTAGATTTAAATTCATATCCTGATATATACGATCCTCACGAGAACGGTAAAAAATCCAAACCCCCTATGACATTGATTTTAACTGTTCGAAAAGGAGAAAAAGAGAAAACCATTAAAGCAGAAAAAATCGCCTATGTCTATGAAGCGGAAAATGAAAAAGGACAAAAATTTCTTTCAACCTGTAAAGCTATCCATGAGATATTAGAAACAACAAACGAATGGCAATCGTTACCTGATCATCCCGCTTTAGATTAAAGAAAATTAAATTATAGTCCAATTCAAAATAATATAACAACACCCTAGACCTTAAAAAGTCTAGGGTGTTAAATTTTAATCTAACGGTTTTATTGTGGGGCATAGGGTTACTTGCTTATGAAATAGCAATAGTCAAGGATAATGTTACCGTTATCGTCGGGTGTTGTATAACGAGGACATAGACAGTTTTCAAATGACCAAACTGCGCCGTTTTCATCTTCCCATATTTTCATACCGTTTTCAGCAAGTTTTTGTTTGCAAGAGCTTGTGTTATGTACTTCATTTTCCTTGCCATAAATCCAACAAGTGCCTAAATTCAAATTTTTGAAATCAATGTGGATAAATCCATCAGGGATTGGTGTGCCTTCCGGTGTAAGCATACCTATGTAATATTCAAACGGTTGTCCTTCCGCTCTTCTTTCAACGCCTATATAACCGCCGCCATTTTCCCAAACAGAAAGAATTTTATCGGTACCACCCATTGTGCTTTCAAGCAAATCGAACCATCCATTTTGCCACCATTCACCCCAATGCCCGAAGTTATCATACTTCTTTCCAATAAACCTTAGTGAAGGAATCTCCTCTTTAAATACTTTGATGATTTCTGCCATATTTATCTACTCCTTTTCAATTGGTATGTATATTCGTTCTGTATATTTTCTGCTACTTTCCACATAACTTTCTAACTCAAAACCTAAAGCTTTTCGATATTCATTATTTGGAAGCCAAACTTGATAAATCCAATCCCACGTATTTCGAATAGTGCTTACAAAATCATGTTGAGAAGAGGAAGGTGTCTCAAATACAGCGTATAAACCACCGTTGATTTTAAGCTTTAATGTGTTTGCGATATCACCTTTAGCATCATTTTCTTTTATTCCAATGTGATAAAGAAGGTATCCTTTTTCAGTATCCCATATCATTGCGCCAAAATCTTCAACCGTTTTTCCGCCTGATAACTTAAGGGATAGTTTTTTCGCATTGTATTTGTTCCAACAATTCGGGGGTGATTTATCGTCAAAAGGATATGCAACGAGGGTGAATCCTTCGAAATATTGCATTGACACTGTTGGTTTCGAAGCATAAGATTCAAATGTGAATGGTGCAAACAATCTTAAACTGCAATTTGCTGTTTTCCACTCGCTAGGGAGAATATTATGCTCATTTTTAAATGCACGAGTAAAGTTTTCTTTAGAATTAAAACCGTATTCAAAAGCTATTTCTGACATTGAACGGTTTCTTTCTCCCACACGGCGCACTATCTCCGATATTCTCCTTTTTCGTATATAGTCCGCAGGTGTTAGTCCTACATATTTACGAAAAATTCTTATAAAATGGTATTCTGAATAACTTGAAATTTGAGCAAGTGTTTTATTGTTGAGTTCTTCTTTGAGATGTTTTTCAATATAATCAATTACTAATTTTATTTGTGTACGTTCCATAATATAAGTATAGCACAATTACAAACAGCATGGTTGATAAAAATTGCTTTTTTGAAATTTAATTTAAAATCTCTTCAAATACCAAAATAACCCAAGATGCCAAAAGATATCTTGGGTTACAAAAAGTTATTAATCTAACGGTTTCATAGTGGGGAAGAGGATTACTTCTCTTATGGTGTCGGCGCCTGTGAGCAGCATTACTGCACGGTCAACACCGATACCCATACCGCCTGTAGGTGGCATACCGTATTCCATAGCGGTCAGGAAGTCCTCGTCTAGCATTTCTGCCTCGTCGTCGCCACGGTCACGAAGCTCAAGCTGCTTTTCAAAGCGCTCACGCTGAACAATCGGGTCGTTAAGCTCTGAATATGCGTTTGCAAGTTCTGAATGACAAACAAACAGTTCAAAGCGCTCGGTTAGGCGAGGGTCCTCGGGCGAAGCCTTGGTAAGAGGAGAAACCTCAACAGGATACATTGTAATAAAGGTAGGCTGTATTAGTTTTTCTTCAACTCTCTGGTCAAAACAAGCGTAAAGAGCGTTACCCCAGGTCTTGTCTGCGGTTTCTGCCAGTTCTACGCCTATCTTTTCTGCGGCGGCAACTGCCTCGGCATCGTCTGAGATAGCGCCAAAGTCGATACCTGCGTATTCCTTAACAGCATCAACCATAGTAAGTCTGCGCCAACCTGGTGTTAAATCTATCTTTTCGCCAAGCCATTCAACCTCATAGGTTCCGTGAATTTCCATAGCGGCGCCCGAAATAATACCTTCGGCTATATCCATCATATCGTGGAAATCTGCGTAAGCCTGATAAAGCTCAATGCTTGTAAATTCGGGGTTGTGCTTAGGGTCCATACCCTCGTTTCTGAAAATTCTGCCGATTTCATAAACCCTGTTCATACCGCCGACGATTAGGCGCTTTAGAGGAAGCTCTGTAGCAATTCTCATATACATATTAAGATTGAGGGTGTTATGGTGCGTGATAAACGGACGGGCAGAAGCGCCACCCGCAATGGTGTTAAGTACAGGAGTTTCAACCTCAATGTAATCCATATTATCAAGGTAGTTACGCATAAACTTAATAAACTTTGAACGGATTTCAAAGTTTTTCTTAACGTTTGGATTAACAATTAAGTCAACGTATCTTTGACGGAAACGAAGGTCGTTATCCTTTAAGCCGTGGAACTTTTCAGGAAGCGGAATCAAGGATTTAGAAAGAAGCTCAATGTGGTTTAAGTGAATAGAAATTTCGCCTGTCTGGGTTTTGAAAACAAAGCCCTTAACACCGATGATATCACCGATATCCCATTTTTTGAATGCGGCGTAAATTTCCTCGCCAACATCGTCACGCTTAACGTAAAGCTGAATATCGCCGTAACCGTCGCGAAGGTTTACAAAGCTTGCCTTACCCATAACGCGCTTGGTGATAATTCTACCTGCAATAGATACGGTTTTGCCCTCAAAGCCCTCATAATCTGCTTTAATATCCGAAGCGTTAGCGTCTACGTCGTATTTTGTTTTAATAAAGGGGTCGTTTCCGCTTTCCTTTAAAGCAGAAAGCTTTTCACGTCTTACCTTTAACAGTTCGTTTAAATCCTGTTCAACTGCGGGTACATTCTTGTTTTCGCCCATTTAAAACATCCTTTCTTTTAAGAAAAACAGGGCAGTATTAACTGCCCTTACGAAATTATTTTGAAATAGCTAAAATCTCTAGTTTAATTTCGCCTGCAGGAGCCTCGGCTGTAACCTTGTCGCCGACCTTTTTGCCCATTAAAGCTCTGCCTACAGGGGACTCATCGGAAATTTTATTGTTTAGAGGGTCTGCTTCTGTGGAGCCTACTATACGGTATTCACATTCCTCGTCAAACTCAACGTCGTATACCTTTACCTTAACGCCGACCATAACGGTTTTAGTAGCACCCTTAATGTCTGAAATTATTTCAACGTTCTTAAGCATAGCCTCAAGCTCGGCAATTCTAGCCTCAATTTTAGCCTGCTCGTTTTTAGCCTCGTCATATTCGCTGTTTTCGGATAAGTCGCCGTAGCCTCTTGCTACCTTAATTTTTTCGGCAATATCTGCGCGGCCGTTGGTTTTTAAATTTTCAAGCTCTGCTTGTAATTTTTTAAGACCGTCATCAGTTATTTTTATAGGCTTAACCATTTTTAATAACCACCTTTTAGCTTTTTATATTTTAAGTGGAACACAACATTAAACATAATTATATTATTATTAGGTCCTAATGTCAAGTTTATTTATTTTATTATAAAAATATTTTACTATTTGTAGTTAAAAATATCGCAATAATCGCGGCTTTGTGACATAGAAACGTAATCGTTATTAGCAATTATAATATGGTCGAACACCCTGATACCGATAGGGCGGAGTGTATCGACTATCATTTGTGTTATCTTAGCATCTACGGGACTGGGAAGCGCTATTCCGCTTGGGTGGTTATGGCATAAAACTATGCTTGTCGCCTTATTTTTAATTGCTATTTCAACTATATCTCTTGCCGATATACCGACAGAATGGGTATCGCCCTCTGAAATAAAATCAAAGGATAATTTCGTGCCCATAGTATCAAGACAAAGCACACTGAATTTTTCAACCGAAATAAAAAGATATTCGCCAAGTAAAAAGTTGCCTATATCGTCGGTTGAAACAAAGTCGGCTATCAGAGCGTTTTTCTCACTGTTGCAGATATTTAAAATATCGCCGATGAGTTTAATTTGCGTCGCAGACGCAGGACCTATACCTTGGACCTTCAAAAGCTCATCTATACTTGCGGAAAAAACACCGTTTAAGGTCTTGAATTTCTTAATTAAGTTTTTAGCAATAGGCTTGGTATCAATTCTGGGTATACTGTAAAAGAGCAACATTTCAAGCACTAAATAGGGTTGAGTTCGGGAATTAAAACCGGTATTCAAAAATCCCTCACGCACCCGTCTTCGATGCTCTAAATAATCCTTTTTCTCTTGCACCGTTATCGCCGCTTTTCCAATAAGTTTAAATGTTTAAAGCATTATACCAAATTACAAACATTAAATCAACCAAAAAAATATAATATTTCTGATAAAAATATAATTTAATAGTTGTTAAATGCACAAAACTTGTGGTATAATGAATTAAATGTAATTATATTCTATGCGGAGGTATTTTGTGTCAGCGAACAAAATTGCGTTATCAAACGGTGTGGACGGACTATTTGTTAAAAACAACCGATTTAACACCACCCTTATTTCATTTAACTTTTTCTTACCGCTAAAAAAAGAAACGGTTGCAGTAAATGCGCTGCTTCCGTTTATGCTAACAACCAGCAGCAAGAAATATCCTGATTTTTCAAAACTCAATTTAAAGCTAAGCCGTCTCTACGGCGCAACCCTTTCTGCCTCATCAGAAAAGATAGGCGACTATCAAATGCTTAAAATGGCAGTTTCGGTTATAGGCGATAAATATACGCTTGACGATGAGAGCCTAACCTTTGAGGCTTGCGAGCTTCTTAGCGAACTAATCTTTGAGCCTAACGTAGAAAACGGCGCATTTTTAGATGCGGACGTAGAGCGCGAGAAACGCAAGGCTATCGAGCATATACAGGGCGAAATGAGTGAAAAGCGTATATACGCAAAGCAAAGGCTTATTGAAGAAATGTATAAAAACGAGCCTTACGGTCTTTCTAAGTGCGGAACTGTAGAGCAGGTAGAAAAAATCACAGGACAAGAGCTTTTTGCCGCTTGGGAAAATATGCTTATATCCGCATACTGCTTTGTAGACGTTGTTTCAAATGCACTGCCTGTAGGCTTTTTTGATGGAATTTCAAATAGGTTTTCGAGTATTCAACGCAAAGACGTTACGGTTATGGGTAAAACCGAGCCTACTAAACAAGCCCAAAAGGTAAATACCGTTACCGAGCGTCTTGACGTGGCTCAGGGTAAGCTTGTTATGGGCTTTTCAATGGAGAAGGCTAAGGGTGAAGACGCTCAGCTTCCCGCTCTTGTTATGACCGATATTTTCGGCGGTGCGCCCTATTCAAGACTTTTCACAAACGTTAGAGAAAAATTAAGCCTTTGCTATTACTGTGCCGCTTCGTCGGTTAGAATAAAAGGACTTTTAACGGTTGACAGCGGCGTCGAGGAAGCAAACGTTGATAAGGCGCAAAAGGAAATTTTAAATCAACTTGAAATTGTTAAAAACGGTGAGTTTACCGATTTTGAATACGAATCATCTCTAAAGGGAATAGCAGATTCGCTCAGAACCTATAACGATTCTCAGGAGCTTCTTGATAGCTGGTATTCGGTAAAAGCTATATCGGGAAATTTCGTATCTCCCGACGAAACAGCCGACAAGATAGCCACAATTACAAAAGAGCAGATTATTGCGGCGGCTAAAACTGTTTCACTTCACACTGTTTACCGTTTACTGCCAAAGGAGGTTAAATAGTATGAGAAAGGAATGCTTTGAAAGCACTTTGGGCGAGAGCTACGTAAAGGCAGTTCATCCGTCGGGACTAGAGGTCTACGTTATGGAAAAGCCTCAGTACAGCTCGGCTTATGCCATTTTCGGCACGAAATACGGCTCTATTGATACAAGCTTTGCAGACGAGAACGGCGAAATGATTAACGTTCCCGAGGGAATAGCGCATTATCTTGAGCACAAGCTTTTTGAGAGTGAGGACGGCGACGCCTTTACACGTTTTGCTAAAACGGGTGCATCGGCAAATGCCTTTACTTCGTTTGACCGCACCTGTTATCTCTTTTCCTGTTCGAATAACTTTTATGAAAACTTTGATATACTTCTCGATTTTGTAAGACACCCTTATTTTACCGAGGAAACTGTTAGAAAAGAGCAGGGAATAATCGGTCAGGAAATCAGGATGTATGACGATAGTCCCGCTTGGCGCGTTATGTTCAATATGCTTTACAATATGTACCACGTGCATCCTGTCAGAATTGACATTGCGGGTACTGTAGAGTCTATTGCTGAAATCAACAGCGATTTGCTTTATAAGTGCTACAACACCTTTTACCATCCGTCCAATATGTTTATCTGCATAGTTGGTAACGTTGATGCGGATAAGGTTATCAAAAAGGTTAAAGAGGCTGACTTTTCAGAAGACAAAAAGGAAATTGTAAGAGGCACCTTCACAGAGCCTCAAGACGTTGTAAGTAATTATGTTGAACAGCGCCTTGAAGTAAATATCCCAATGTTCTGCTTAGGCTTTAAGCAAAAGATAGATACACCGTTTAGAAGACTGAAATCCAAGGTTTGCGTGTCCTTGCTTCTTGAAATTATATGCGGTGAAGCGTCACCTTTATATGCCGATTTAATTAATCGCGGACTTATAAACGACGAATTTTCAGCCGAATATTTTAACGGAAACGGCTATGCCGCAGTAATATTTGAGGGTGAATCTAAGGACCCTAAGGCAGTAGAAATGGCTATTAAGGATGAAATTAAGCGTCTTAGAGAAAACGGTATAGATAAAAAGCTGTTTTCGGCCGTTAAATGCGGAATGTACGGCGATGCAATCCGCCGCTTTAACAGTGTTGACGGTATGACAATGCAACTGGTTGAGAGTGCAGTTTTCGGTTACGATATTTTCGAAGAGATAAAGCTTTTGAAAGCCGCAAGCTACGACGACGTTATGAAACGTCTTGACGTTTTCTGCGACGAAAACTCGGTATTATCGGTTATATTACCTAAACAAAGCGAGGTAGAATAATATGGACGTTACTATTTTTGGTATACATTTGCACCTTGACCCCGTAGCCTTTACAATACCGGTAGGCTCGGGCTGGTCGGTTTATTGGTACGGAATTATAATAGCCACAGGCTTTATGTTAGCGCTTGTTTACGGCTATAGAAACGCCGATAGATTAGGAATTAACGTTGACCGTATGCTAGACGTAGCGCTGGTTACTACACCTCTTGCTATCCTTTGCGCCCGTGCTTATTATCTTCTTTTTGACGATATAAAGGGCAATTTCTTTAAAGACTTTTTCAGACTAAACGGTCAGGGCTTTTCGGGCCTTGCAATCTACGGCGGCGTAATCGGTGCGGCAGTTTTCGGCTTTATAATGTGCCGCGTTCGAAAAGTAAACGTTTTTTCTATGTTCGATTTAGCGTCTATCGGTTTTCTCATCGGTCAGGGCATTGGCAGATGGGGTAACTTTATAAACCAAGAGGCTTTCGGAGGACCTACGGGAAGCAGCTTCTGGGGAATGACAAGTGAAAACGTTGTTTTAGAGTTTACACAAAAGGGCTATAACCCAAACGCTCTTGCGCATCCGTGTTTTTTATATGAGTCGATTTGGTGTATCGTAGGCTTTTTCGTGTTACATAAACTGAGCAAAAAGAGAAACTTTAACGGTGAAATAGCGCTTATGTACTGCGTTTGGTACGGCTTCGGCAGAGCGTTTAACGAACTACTTAGAACCGATAGCCTTATGATAGGAAACATAAGAGTTTCAGCGGTTTTATCAGCGGCAATATGTATAGGCGCCGCATTTTTAATCGTTTATATTCGCAATAAAAAGAAACCTAAACAAACCGAATACGTTGCTTTGTTCGGCGAAGAGGGAGAGTCACAGGAAATTGTTGTAGAAAATATAGAGGAGATAGAAAATGAGCAAGATAATTGACGGTAAATTAGTATCTGCGGCTGTAAAGCAAAGAGTAGCCGAGGGTGTAGCAGAGCTAAAAGAGAAGGGTATAAGCGTAGGACTTGCAGTAATATTAGTAGGTGAGGACCCCGCTTCTAAAATCTACGTTGCCAACAAGAAAAAGGCTTGTGAGGATTTAGGCATTGTATCCCACGAGTATCTTCTTCCTGCTACTGCAACCCAAGAGGAACTTTTAGCACTTGTTGAAACTTTAAATAATGAGGACAGCATAAACGGTATTCTTTGTCAGTTGCCGTTACCGAAGCATTTAGACGAAAAAACCGTTATAAACGCAATAGATCCTAAAAAGGACGTTGATGCATTCCATCCGTCAAACGTGGGCAAAATAATGATTGGCGATTATGATTTTGTTCCCTGTACACCTGCAGGTGTTATGGAGCTTCTTAAATATTATAATATTGAGGCAGAGGGTAAACTCTGTGTTGTTATAGGCCGTTCAAATATAGTTGGTAAGCCTATGAGTATGTTGCTTCTCCATAAAAACGGTACAGTTACAACCTGCCATTCAAGAACGAAAAATCTTAAAGAGGTTTGCAAAGAGGCTGATATATTGGTAGCCGCTGTCGGCAAGGCTAAATTTGTAACCGCCGATATGGTAAAGGACGGCGCAGTAGTTGTGGACGTTGGTATGAACCGCTTTGACGGTAAGCTTTGCGGTGACGTTGACTTTGAAGGTGTGAGTGAAAAGGCATCCTTTATAACCCCTGTTCCCGGCGGTGTAGGACCTATGACTATTGCTATGCTTATGCAAAATACTCTGACCGCCGCTAAAAAGCAAAACGGATTAATTTAATGGAGTGATAACTTGAAACGACAAGTTTTTGCAGTAATACTGGCATTACTTTTTATCTTTAATATAAGTGCGTTTGCAAAAAGCAGTAACTTTACCTTTGACAGTCCCGACGGTTTTGTCGGTGCGTATAAGGACGGCAAAAAGGACGCTCTTGCTAATAAACTAGGTATTACTAAACAAGAGGTAGAAAGCATTTTCGATAACAAGGGAATAGAATATTTTTCTATAAGTGAGGACCGAAAAACGCAGTTTAGTATATCGGTATACTCTAACGATTTATCGGCGTTAACGGGTGATACCTCTCGTCTGGACGATGAGGCGCTTAAAAGCTTTGCAACGTCGCTTTTGGAAATGAGCACTGACACTTACGAAATCTACACTCAAAACGATGCGGTTTATATTGTTTTAAGTAGCACCGAGAAAAGCTCTAACGGAGATACCTATTATTCAAGCCAGTATATAACGGTTGTCGGCGGAGATTTTTATCATCTTACTTTTATTACCTCAAAGCCGTCGGCAAGTGATGAAATACTAGACCTTATGTCAGGCTTTGAAATCAAGGCTCAGAATAAACAGCCGATAGACGCTGTATATATTCTCTTAATTGTGTTTGCAATAGCCGCATTCACAGCACTAGCTACAGTAATGCTCGTCGGAATAATAAAACGTCTAAGACTTCAAAGACAAGAAAAGATTAAGGCAGAAGAAAGCGACTATCAGTCAATAACAGAAGAATAACGAAAGATTCTTTAGCACAAGGGACTGTATCCATGTGTTATGATTTAATAGAGGTGTGAGGGGGAGACAAGGGGACGGTTCTCTTGTATTATTTGAACTAAACTTAACAACATATCGTAGGGGAGGGTCTCCGTGCCCTCCCGTTGTTTTTTCGTTGCTTTCGGGAGGGCGCAGAGACCCTCCCCTACAAATTTGTCAATGTAATACACAAAGTCGGTTTTCTGTGTTATACAGATTAAAGAGAGTTAATAATACAACAATAACAAAAATCCTGTAAGGAGTTTCCTTACAGGATTTTTTAGTTTAAAGAAGTTTGGTTTTAACTAAATTTGCGAAGTCTTTGTAGTTATCAATACAAAGGAAATTCATATCGGATAGATACACCGACTCGTCGTTTCCGCCAAGGCCGTAATCGTCACCGATGAACAAAACCTCGCTGTGTGCAATGCCTTTTTCCTTGCAGTAGACGTCAATCGCGTGATATTTGTTATAAGGCTTTGGCACCATATCAAAAGAAGAGGAGCCGCCTAAAAACACGTTATAGTCTGAAAAGATATCGCAAACGTCCTTGTAGATACCCCGTCGTATTTTTTTATCGGGGTCGAATTGAAGCTTTGTTTCAAGCGGTGCATTAAGACCTAGAAGCGATACTGTAAAGCAACCCGACGGATAAACGTAAAAGCTATCTCCTATAATTTCGGTAAAGCCGTGTCTTTGTCTTAAAACGTCGATTTTTTCTAGTATTTCTTGCTTATTTAAATCAAAGGTTAAGTTCCAAATTATATCTATATTTTTTGTGTCGCTGTTATATTTTGCATATTGCAGACCGTAATTTCCAACTATATCAAAGGGAAGTCTTCCTATTTGGTTAAAAATTCTATCGGGCAGACCCGCACCCGCCATAACTATACTGTATTTTTCACTAAGCCTTTTAAGAGCTTCGAAATTTTCTTTTTCTATCGGTTGCTTGTGTTGGGTGAGTGTGCCGTCAAGGTCAAGCGCTATTAATTTGATATTTGCTTTATTAAACATTTAAAACCTCGAAAAATTATTTAAAACGCACGTCACAGCCGAGCGCTGTTTGACATTCGGTAAGCCCTGCGGCTAGGATTGCCTTGGTGCGCTCATAAGAGGCGGCGGCTTTTTTACTAGCCGTAGCATCAAGACCGAGAGCCGCGCCGCTATTTGCGGTTTCGAGCGGATACATTGTATACTGGTATCCCGAGCCACCTTTATACTTATTAACCCAGGTGGGTATTACGTCAACGCCCGATAAAACAACGTCGCCGTTATTATATTTATCAAAGGTGTAGTAAAACAGCACACCGTCCTCTGTGTGACCTGACGGACAGCTATCCATAAGCTCTTGCCTTTGATTTGAAATAGCGTTTCCTGTAGAGTATATGCAAACCGAGGTGTTTTGGCTATCCTCGGAATGTAATAATTTCATCGGCTGAATAACGTGGGGGTGACCGCCGACTATAACGTCAACCCCTAAATTGCAAAGTTTTTGAGAGATGGTGTCCTGATAGGTGTTTTGCTTTAGCTGATATTCGTTGCCCCAGTGCATATAGAAAACAATAGCCTCGGCGCCGTCCTTTTTCATATCGGCTATCATTTGTTCTGCTTGTGAATAGAAGGTATTTAAATTATTGTAGCAAAAGGTGTTAATAAGGCTGTTTCCCTCACTTGCTACGTTTCTGCCGTTAATTGAGAGCACACCGCTTGAACTCATAGTAGAATAGGTGAAGTTTGTAATGCCTATCTTAATGCCGTTTACATTTTTAACAAGATATGAAGGGTCAGACTCTTTTTCCTTAGTGCCTATGAAATCAAGATTTTTGGATTTTAACACACTAGCGGTACGCTTTAGTCCCGAAAGCCCCATATCGTAGCAGTGGTTGTTAGAGGTTAGTACTAAATTAATTCCCGCGCTTTTCATAACGTCTGCCAAAGAGTCGGGTGTATTGAAAACAGGGTAGCCTGAATATTTAGCCGCTGTACCGCCAAGCGCTACTTCTAAGTTTATAACCGCTAAATCGGACTCTTTAAAATAAGATGAAACCGAGCCGAAGAAGGCAGAAAAATCGTATTCGCCGCTGCCCGTTTTAGCGCCGTCTAAAACGGTTGAGTGAACAAGAATATCACCTGTGTTTACAACCTTAGCAGAGGAAACAACGTACGGTTCTGTAGTGGTTTGCGAGGAGGAAGGGTTGTCCTTTGAAGATGTGCCTATACCAGAGATATCTTCCTTATTCAAAACCTTTATAATATTGCCTACAAGGCAGAATATTCCGACAAGTAATGCTAAAATAACCGCAAGGGCAGAACATATAAATATTCGGCGTCTTAAAATCGCCTGTTGTCTTTTTGAACGTCTTTTAGCCATTATAGTCCCCTCCAAAGTGCTTAATTATTAATATAATAATATAAAATTTTTAAAAAAGCAAGAATTTTAAAGATTGACGGGGTGCTATATTTTATATATTATGAATATTGTAATCCTTTTGTATTTCTTAATCGTTACATTATTTAGGAAAGGGGAGTTTTAATTGCTTTTTTTTATTTTAAATACCGTGCCGCTTGAAAGTGACGAGCAGGAAAAATTTGAAAAAATATATTATAAATACAGGAATACTTTGTTTTCCTGTGCGTTTAGTATCGTTTTAAACCGCCACGATGCAGAAGACGTTTTGCATACGGCTTTTGTAAAGATAGCGCAGAATATTAAAAAAATAGAGGATATTAATTCTAAGCAAACAGCCTCGTTTTTAATTATTATAACTAAAAACACTGCTCTTGATTTTTTGAGGACGGATCATAAAAACGCACAAGAGAGTATAAGCGAGGATGTAGCTTACAGCAAAGATTTACTCGAACAATTGCTAGTGGACCTTGAATATAAAAAGATACTTGCTGTCATAAAAGAGTTAAAACCGCCCTATAATGAGGTTTTATATCTGCATTTTGTAAACGATTTATCAATAAGGCAAACGGCAAAGCTTTTAAACCGAAAGGAAAAGACGGTTAAAATGCAGTTGGTACGCGGAAAGAAAATTTTAGTTTCAATGCTTTCGGAGGTGCTTTATGAATAATAAATCACTTTTAAAAGAGGCGTTTGTTGAGGCAAACTGTGAGTGCTATCCTATTAAGTATCATAATTTTTCCGCTGAATTTGAGGATAAAATTGCAAAGCTTATAAAATCTCAAAAGGGCTTTCGCCGACTTGTTAATACCGCAGGTAAACGTGCGGCTGTAATTGTTTTAGCCGTTATAATATCTCTGACTGGTGTTGCCTGTACGGTAAAAGAGGTGAGGGAGCCTATTGTAAAAACAATAAAGGAATTTTTTGTTGATGCAAAAAAACTTTTAAATAACACCCCTGCAGACAATATTTCTGAGCTTTTCCCAAGTGACATTTCAAAGATTAAGGCTACAAGTTATATGAGCAAATCTCAAAAGGAATATTTAATAGAGGAACAAGAAAAGGTAACTAAGTTTATAACCTTGCTGTCCTACACCTATTGGGGAGAGCCTGACCGCTTTGACGAGTTCAATACCCAAAACACCTATTGGGCATTTGATTTTTATGATTTAAAGGGAGAAAACGTTTTAACAATAAAAATGTGCAACGATTCGTTTGATTCAGCTTCAAAGGTTGCAATTATTAAAGATGGCAAAGAGTATCATTACCTTATATCTAACGAAACCTATACCAAAATGTTAGCCTTTACAAGCAGAAGATTTTATCTTCACGATTCAAACCTTGAATTGCCAGATGATGAGTATTGCAAGAAAAAACAGACTAATGCACTTGTAGGCTTTGATGACGCAGAGCATCAAAAAATAATTAAAAAGAAAATCAGAGATGCACACTATAGCGTGGAAGCTTTGCTTATAAGCAAGGTTTCTCTGCTTAAAGAAAAGGATAGCGTTTATTGGGATTATCTATTAAGCGGCGAAAAGTATATCGACCCTATAGCAAACTATGAAACACAGGATACGACCTATAGCTTTGTAAGCCAAAGACTTAGATTTTTAATAGACACGGTTAATGATAATCAAACTAAACAAGCATTAAACGAAGCACTATCGCTTTGGGACGAGTCTATGAAAAATCACGACCTTGAGGGACTTTTTACTGCCCACGAATATATCCACGATTACGATTATTTTGTCTTTAACTATCCTACTAAATTCGTTTACGATAACAATGCCGATTTTCAAGGACTCAAGGATTATTTCGGCAGAATAAAGTAGTCTTTAAAAGCATTTTCCTATTCCGTGCGCCTTACACCCCGCAATTTTGCCGCATTTAAAACATAGTTCGTTTTCACAGCTACCCTTTTCAAAAAAACTTAAGAGGTTGTTTATTGTGGTTTCGGCTATATTATCGAGCGCTTCGTTTGTCAAAAAGGCTTGATGTGAGGTAACGATTACATTGGGCATTGAAATAAGACGTGCCAGTGTATCGTCGTCCACAATATGCCCTGAAAAATCCTCAAAGAAAAAGTCGGATTCTTCCTCGTAAACGTCAAGACAGGCGGCACCGATTTTGCGTGATTTAATGCCGTCGAGTAGGGCTTCGGTGTCTATCAGAGCACCGCGCGAGGTGTTTATTATTACAACACCTTTTTTAAGTTTGTCTAGAGTTTCTTTGCATATAATATGATGGGTTTCCTCGTTTAGAGGACAGTGAAGAGAAATAATATCGCTGTTTTCTAGTAACGTTTCAAGGTCGGTATATTCAAAATATGCGTTTTCTAACGGGTATTTATCGTAGGCTAGTATATTCATACCAAAGCCCTTGCAGATATCAATAAACACTCTTCCAATTTTACCTGTGCCAATGATTCCTACCGTTTTTCCGTGCAGGTCAAAGCCTGTAAGACCCGAAAGGCTGAAATTAAAATCCTTTGTTCTGATATACGCTTTGTGGATTCGGCGAATAGAAGTAAGCAGCATTGCCATAGCGTGTTCGGCTACCGCGTAGGGCGAATAGGCAGGAACGTGCAGAATATGGATTTTTCCGAATGCGTATTTAACGTCAACGTTATTATATCCCGCACAGCGAAGCGCTAAAACTCTGACACCCAAATCGCAAAGCGCATCAATAACCTCGCGGTTCACGGTATCGTTTACAAAAACGCAAACCGCATCACAGCCACGGGCTAGACTTACCGTATCGGAATTTAGTTTTGTTTCATAGAATTTAAATTTAATATTATCATTTTTGTAAGCCTCAAAAGAAGCTACGTCATACGGCTTTGTATCAAAAAACGCTATTTTCATATACTACTCCTTAAAACTTTTTTAATTTAGTTTTACCAAAACATAAAAAAATAACCCACTATTCTAAAACGAACAGTGGGTTATAAAAATTTTAATAGGTATTAGTATGCAATGCCCTGAGCAATCATAGCGTCTGCAACCTTAATAAAGCCTGCAATATTTGCACCTGCAACAAGGTCACCCTTCATGCCGTACTTCTCAGCAGCCTCATATGAGCTCTTGTAGATGTCGGTCATAATCTGCTTAAGCTTTGCATCAACCTCTTCAGCAGTCCAGCTGTAACGCATTGAGTTCTGGCTCATTTCAAGACCTGATACTGCAACGCCGCCTGCGTTTACTGCCTTAGAAGGAGCGATAACAAGACCGTTTTCCTTAAGGTATGTCATAGCCTCTTCGGTAGTAGGCATATTAGCAACCTCAACGTAGTACTTAATACCGTTAGCAACTATGTTCTTAGCGTCCTCAATACCAACCTCATTCTGAGTAGCACAAGGCATAACGATATCAACCTTCTGCTCCCAAGGACGTTTGCCCTCGAAGTACTCTACACCGAACTTATCTGCGTAATCCTTAACCTTATCGTGACCGGAAGCACGCATTTCAAGCATAAAGTTAATCTTTTCATCGGTGCTAACACCGTCTTTATCGTATATGTAACCGTCAGGACCTGAAATGGTTACAACCTTACCGCCAAGCTCGGTAATCTTCTTAACAGTACCCCAAGCAACGTTACCGAAGCCTGAAACTGCAAAGGTCTTGCCCTTAATGTCATCACCGAAGGACTTGAGCATTTCAACTGTGTAGTAAACAGCGCCGAAGCCTGTAGCTTCAGGACGTATAAGAGAACCGCCGAATGAACGGCCCTTACCTGTTAAAACGCCTGTAAACTCGTTGCAAAGTCTCTTGTACTGGCCAAACATAAAGCCAACCTCACGAGCGCCAACACCGATGTCACCTGCAGGAACGTCGGTATCAGGACCGATGTGCTTAGAAAGCTCGGTCATAAAGCTCTGGCAGAAGCGCATAACCTCGCCCTCGCTCTTGCCTCTGGGGTCAAAGTCAGAACCGCCCTTAGCACCGCCCATAGGAAGACCTGTAAGGCTGTTTTTAAAGGTCTGCTCGAAGCCTAGGAACTTCATAATAGAAGCGTTAACTGATGGGTGAAGTCTGATACCGCCCTTGTAAGGACCGATAGCAGAGTTGAACTGTACTCTGTAGCCACGGTTAACCTGTACCTTGCCGTTATCGTCTACCCAAGAAACACGGAAGCTAACCTGACGCTCAGGCTCTACCATTCTCTCGATAACGCCGTACTTTTCGAATTTTGGCTCCTGCTCAATAACAGGCTCTAATGATTCCAAAACCTCTTTAACTGTTTGTAGAAACTCGGGTTCGGTTGCATTCTTGGTTGCAACGTCGTTGTAAACCCTCTGTAAGTAAGCTGATTTAAACATAATTCTTACCTCCTATAATTTATACAAAGAATTTTACTGCAAAATTTCTTTGCTGTCAACAAAAAATTTAAGTTTTTAGGTCTATTTTGTTATTTTTTTGAGAACTTTCGTCAATGGGAATATAAGCGTTCCAAGTAATAGGTTTGATACTCCGTGAATTATATCAAAAGGAAAACCCTTTATAATCCAGGCGATAGTACCCTCGAAATTAAGACCGAACAGTAACGCTTGTGCGGGTGCATAGAGTATTCCAAACAAAAATCCGTGCAAACCGCAAACGGCAACGTAAAGTCCTGCATTAACGTAGTCTGATTTAAAACGGGGTAGTAGCATAGTAAGAGCCCAAAGTATAGTCCATATATAAAGGTAGGGCACCCACCACACGTTAAACCCTGTTACTAAGCCGTTTAAAAATACGTATATGTATATAGGAATTAAAGCTTTCCATCTAAACACTACTGTAAATGTTACTATTAAAACACCTAAAAGATGACAGTTTGGCAAAAATTCCATCAGCAGCTTTGATATCAGCATGATATTTGCCAAAATAGGAAATAAAATTATTTCTTTTAAAACTTTCATTACTTGGATGCCTTGAAGGCATAAGAGGTATCTGCTTTAATCTCGGTTGTATCAACACCAGCTTGAGCATATGCGTCGTTTTCATAAAAAGCCCAATACATTTTATCTGTATCGTAGTCAAGGGTTTCGCCGTTTACGGTTTTAACGTAAAGTCCGTATTGGCTGTCCTCACCCGCGATGAGATTTAGCTCTAAAAGAGCCGCACCAACCGTTGTCTTGTTGGTGTTAATGGTGAAATAATCGGTTTTTCCGTCCTTATAGGTAACAGAAAAACTGAACGAGGTCTTACCTTCACCTAAAACCTTTGCCGTGTTTTCTTCCGAAGAGGTATTCGAAGAAGTAATGGGTGACGAGGAGTTATTCTCGCTCGTAGTGTCGTTTGTCTTACATCCTACTGAAAACAGTGCTACAGCCGTAATAAGCACGAAACAGAGAAGTAAGACAAAAATTGACTGCAGTCTTTTTGTCTTTTTCATAATTTTTTCTCCTAATTTTTATTTTGGCTTTTAAAGCGGCGCTCGCACTTCTCTTTAATTTAAAGAATTAGCCAATTCGAAACTTTCGGGTATTTCGACTCATTGCTCACCCTTTGACCTTCTCGGCAAAAACCAATGGCATTCATTCCTTACGGCAGGAATATACAAAGGGCAATATGCAATTCACGGCGACGGGCTCGTGTGGGAATTTCACCCACTTCCCCTCAAATTTCGAGCTTTATTTTATCACAAAAAATTTAAAAATACAACCCTATAAAACAACTGTAATTTAAAAAGATAAGCCTCAATATAATTAAACTAAATAATATAAAAATTCCTCAAATTCTTAATTTTGTTCACAATTTGTTAAAAATTATTGCAATTTAGGCTCGTTTATGGTAAAATAAACTCATATCTTAAAGGAGGGATTACTTATGAACCGTGCTGACGGAACTCTACTTAAAGTATCAGACCCTATGTATAAAATAGCGTCGTTCGTAATGGATAAGCGTACCGACTCTATGAATATGATAACAATTGACGTGCCGCTTGAGCCTGTGCAGGAATATATAAACAAAAAGCGCAAGGAAGACGGTATTAATATAAGCCACATGGCAGTAATAATCGCGGCATACCTTAGAACTGTTGCAGAATATCCTATGCTTAACCGTTTTATAGTAAACTGCAAAGCCTATTCAAGAAATGAATTTACGGTTGCTATGGTAGTGCTAAAAGCAGGTCAGGTAGACCACGGTACAATGTCTAAAATGTATTTTGATTTTGAAAATACGATAATCGATGTAAACAACATTATTAATAAATACGTTGAGGATAACCGTAACAATCCTGAAGACAACGGCACCGAAAAGATTATGAAGGCAGTTTTAAAATTTCCTGGTCTTTTAAGGGTTATAGTTGGCCTTATTAAATTTGCCGATAAACACGCTCTGCTTCCAAAATCGGTTATAGATATGCTTCCTTTCCATAACAGTATCGGAATTACAAATCTGGCATCTATTCGTACCAATCATATATACCACCATTGCTATGAGTTTGGAACAACCAGCGTATTTATGGCGATGGGTAACACCCGTGAGGTGCCTAAGCGTAAGGGTGGAGAAATAGTTTTCGAAAAGTGTATGCCTATCGGAATTGTAATGGATGAGCGTATTGCTTCGGGCTCGTATTTTGCACTTGCCTTTAGAAAGTTTAGCAAATATATGAAAAATCCCGAACTTTTGGAATTACCGCCCGAGGTTATAAATGAGGACCCCGATTTGCCGAAAAAACGCAAGAAAAACAAGAAGAAATAAATTAAAAGCCACCGAAATTTCGGTGGCTTTTATCATTTGCTTTGTTTATTCCTTTTCAGCTTCTGCTATAACCTTACTTGCGATATTTGCAGGTACGTCTTCATAACGTGCAAATTCGAGTGTAAAGGTTGCGGTGCCTTGTGTTATAGAGCGCATAGCGGTTGAGAAATCGGTCATTTCGGAAATCGGCACCTCGCCTGTTACTTCCTGTAGCTTGTTTTCGGTAGGATTCATACCGATTATTCTGCCTCGGCGCTTGTTTATATCACCTATAACGTCGCCAAGATATTCGTCAGGAACAAGAACGGTAAGAGTTCCTACAGGCTCCATAAGAACAGGGTTTGCCTTGCTGATACCCTCTTTAAAGGCAATAGATGCCGCCATCTTAAATGCCATTTCGGAAGAGTCAACAGGGTGGTAAGAACCGTCAACCAATATAGCCTTAATACCAACCATCGGATAACCTGCTAAAACACCCTTTAGCATACTGTCTTTAAGGCCTTTTTCAACAGCAGGGAAGAAGTTCTTCGGAACAGCACCGCCGAACACCTTTTCCTCAAATACAAGACCGTCGCTATCACAAGGCTCGAATTCAATCCAAACGTCACCAAACTGTCCGTGACCGCCAGATTGCTTCTTGTGTCTGCCTTGTGCCTTAACAGCTTTTCTGATTGTCTCTCTGTATGCGATTTTGGGAGATTTCAGAACTACGTTTACACCGAATTTAGATTTAAGACGTGAAACGATAATGTCAATATGCTGTTCGCCAAGCGCCGAAATAATAAGTTCCTTGGTTTCGGTATCGTTGTTAACCTTAATGGTTGGGTCTTCTTCTGCGAGTCGGTTAAGACCTGCGGCAATTTTTTCTTCGTCACCCTTCTTTTCAGGATAAATTGCCATCTTAAGTGTAGGTGCAGGGAATGGAGCAGGGATAACCTTAATATTACCGCTAACAGATAGCGTGTCGCCCGTTAGTACGTTGCCGAGTTTTGCAACCGAGCCGATATCACCTGCTGAAAGTGCTGCGGTATCTTCCTGTTTGCCGCCCTTTAATATCATTATCTTTGATAGGCGCTCTTCTTCACCCGTGCGGTTGTTTTTAAGCTTTAAGTCGGATGTGATTTTACCCGATACAACCTTAAAGTATGAAAGCTTGCCAACAAATGGGTCTGCAATTGTTTTAAATACGAGCAAAGCGCTTTCTTTTGAAGAATCAGGTGTGATTTCGCCGTCCTCTAATTTGATTTTAACCTCTGAAGCAGATGGTAAAATTTCAGCAATACTGTCAGCAAATAGCGGAATAGCGTCACCTGTCTGCTGAACACCGCAGTAAACAGGGCAGATATCACCCGATAATACACCTGCTTTAAGACCCGCAATCATTTCTTCTCTTGTGAATTCTTCACCCTCGAAATACTTTTCCATAAGTGACTCGTCAGCCGAGGCAATAGCTTCAAGCAACATATCGCGCATATGGTCGATATCGGTGCTTACAGGCATTCTGTATTCCTTGGTTTCAATACCGTTAAATGCGTATGCCTTGTTAGAGATTAAATCAACGTAGCACTTAACTGCATCGTCCTCTATATAGGGAACGATAACAGGGCAGATAACCGAACCGTAGTTTGCAACCAAAGCCGAGATTACTCTGTAGAAATGAGCGTGAGAAGAATCAAGCTTACCTACAAAGAACGCGATGCTCTTGTTTTGAGCCTTTGCTTTTTCAAAAGCCTGTTTAGCGCCAACGGTCAGACCCGATTTACCCGAAAGGGTAATAACTACGCTGTCAGCCGCACTAAGCGCCTCGCAAACGCCGCCTGCAAAGTCAAAAAGTCCGGGTGCGTCGATAAGATTTAATTTAACGTTATTAAGCTCTAGAGCGTGAACGGCAGTTGACACCGAACAGCCTCTAGCCTTTTCTTCAGGGTCGAAATCAAACAGAGAAGTACCATCGGTTGTCTTACCTATTCTCTCGGTTGCCTTTCCGTAATAAAGAACAGAACCTGCAAGTGTTGTTTTACCTGAGTTTCCGTGTCCTAAAAAGGCTACGTTTTTGATAAGATTTTCTGAATATTGTTTCAAGATGATACACTCCTTTTAATTTGAAAGACCAAAATTGTATTTTGTGTGCAGTCAAATTTTTAATTACCTAATGAGTATAGCACAAGTTTTAAGCAATTACAACTAATTTTTCAAAAATTTTCAAAAAGTTTTATGTAATAACCACAAAATACTGCAATATTTTGTGCATAATGTAATATCGGTAGCTTTCATTTTTTTAGAAAGTGTATAAATTCAGAAAAAGGTTACAAATTGTCATAATTTTGTAACCATTTTGTTCCTAGATTTTTTGAAAAAACGTAGTATAATGATAATAGAAATTATGAAAGGGCGTGAAAATATGAAAAACAAGTGGTTTATATTGCTTTTAATCCTTTGTGTAACACTATTTAGTGTTTCTGTTTTTTCATCGCCCGTTATTGCTCAGACCGAACAAGAGTTAGAGCCAACTCCTGTAGCTGTTGCAGATAAAAGCGATTTTTCGGTAAATTCTGCAAGATTTTTAAATATGCTTAACCACAACTATATTTACGGTGCTGATTTTGAATACGTTGACGTTATGATAAATCTCAGCGTTCCTGCACTTTTATCATCAAGAGAGGACGATTTTATTTCATCGGGAATAGTAGCCTCTTTTATGTATGATATGTACGGCGTAGAAATTGTTGATATGTCGGGACTGAATTCCCAGTTCCCACAAAGAGAAGGCTACCTATATATAATACCGAGAGGATTTACCTCTTACGAGCATTTTGATGCCGAGGTTAAAATAAATGAAGACGGCACCTTCTTTGTACGTACCAGCGTTATCGTAACCCCGTCGGACGCTGAGCCGTATGAGGCTAAGGCGCTATCGCTGTTTGTAAAGAATGAGGCTTCGTCTTTGGGATATAATATAATTAGTTCCGAAATTTTAACCGCGGATAATTGTTTAAGCCTTTAATTTAACAGGAAATTTTGAGGCGGTGCGTAAAGCACCGCTTTAATTTTAAAAAAATCTCATTTTATTGTAAATTTTTGCTTGACAAAATACCAGATAACATATATAATGTATTGGTCGCAACAAATAGCGATAAAATATTCGGCTGTATAGCTCAGTTGGCTAGAGCATGCGGTTCATACCCGCAGTGTCATTGGTTCGAATCCAATTACAGCCACCATTAAGGCCCGGTGGTCAAGTGGCCTAAGACACCGCCCTTTCACGGCGGTAACACGGGTTCGAATCCCGTCCGGGTCACCAAGAAAAAAGTCACTTTTGTCTACTGACAAAGGTGACTTTTTTCAATGATATCCGTTCCTTGCAGAACGGGTGATATATCTTCGATATGATATCCACCTACGGTGGATGATATATGCCTACGGCATATGAAGGAACGGATATTATATCATATTTGCTTTGCAAATATATCATACGGCGTAAGCCGTATATCATATCGCAATAGCGATATATCATTGAAAATCCTAACGTTTTGTGATATAATATTGTTGAAAGAAGGTGCTTTTATGTCTGAAAACAAATTGCTTGACTTATCTTTTGAGTTCGCAGTTGCTATTGTGAATCTTGTTGACGGAGTAACTGCGCCGAAAAGTTCTTATATGACCGATCAGCTTGCCAGAGCAGGTACATCGGTTGGCGCAAATATTCACGAAGCGCAATATGCGCAGAGCAAGAAAGATTTTGTAGCAAAGTTGGAGATTGCTTTGAAGGAATCCAACGAAACAAGTTATTGGCTAAAGCTGATGTATGAAACCGAAAGAATCGACGCAGCAACATATCAATACACAGAAAAACTCTGTGGTAATATCCGCAGGCTTTTAATTGCCTCTTGTCGAACCGCCAAGGAGAACGAAAAATGAAAAAATATACTTCTCGTGCGACAAGGCGGCTAGGAATTGCCGCTATGATTTTTGGATTAATATTTCTTGTGGGTATTATCCTTGCTATTGCCAAAACACCTGATATAGCATTGCCTATCGGATTGATATTTTTAGGTGGATTGTTAGGCGTTATATTTTTTGCTTGTTATTTTGCTGAAAAAAGCCGTTATCTGATAATAGAGCCAGACAAAATTATCTTACCTAGAGGTGTAATTCAAAACGAAATAACAAAATTCAAAAGAACTATCGTAATGTTTGACGAAATAAGTTCTGTTGAGAGCAAATTTCATAAGGGCGATCAAATTATTTCGGGCGATTGTTTTTTTCACACTTTGAAATTAAAAGACGGAACAAATATCACTTTCCCGCTTTATCACTATGGAAAAGAAGCAGAAAAGGAAATTATAGAAACAATCAAAAACAGTATGGTATAAAATTTTTGCTGTCTTTTTATTGTATATTTATCATATCTATCTTCTTCGAGGTGTATTATGCAAAAAATCACGGATAAAAGGCAGGTAAAAGCACTAGCTGTCCTTTTTTCTCTTACATATATGGTAAGCTATTTAACCAGAATTAACTTTGCCGCCATTATACTTGAAATGGTAGACAAAACGGGTATACCTAAAAGTATGCTCACAATGTCGCTTACGGGCAGTTTTATATTCTACGCCGTAGGACAGCTTGTAAGCGGTGTCTGCGGCGACAAATTTTCACCTAAAAAATTAGTAGCGTTAGGGCTTACGGTTACCGCCTCTATGAATTTTTTAATACCTCTTTGCAAAAGCCATATACCAATGCTTATTTTTTGGAGTATAAACGGATTTGCACAGGCGTTTATGTGGCCGCCTATCGTTAAAATGATGGCGGTGCTGTTTGATGCCGACAATTATAAAAGCGTAGCACTCAAAGTCTCTTGGGGCTCGTCTATCGGCACAATGCTCACGTATTTTATAGCACCCCTAATAATATCGGTTTTATCGTGGAAATTCGTGTTTGTGTTTTCAGGCACAGTTGCTGTTATAATGCTTTTGTTTTGGCTTAAGTTTAGCGTTGAAACGGGTGTACAGATAGTTTCTAAAACACAAAACGAAAAGGGAAACAATATAAAAAATATCTTTTTCAATCCTTTAGTAATTACAATTCTTTTTATAATTATACTGATGGGTATGCTAAAAGACGGCGTTTCAACCTGGATGCCTTCTTATATTGCAGAAACCTATAATTTAAGCAACGTCGTGTCAATTTTAACAGGTGTCGTGTTGCCCGTATTTGCTATCCTTTGCTTCCAAGGCTCTGACATTCTTCACAAAAAACTTATCAAAAATCCGCTTACCTGTTGCGGCGCATTTTTCGGCTTGGGCACTGTTTTTGCCGTTCTTTTAAATATAACCTCGGGAAACAGTGCTATAGGCTCGGTTATCGGCGCCGCCGTTTTAACAGGCAGTATGCACGGCGCAAACTTAATGCTTATTACTATGCTGCCGCCCTATTTCCAAAAATACGGCAAGGTTTCTACCGCTTCGGGTCTGCTTAATTGTTGTACCTATATAGGCTCGGCACTGTCCACCTACGTTGTAGCTTTGTTTGCCGATATTTACGGTTGGGGATTTAATCTTATCACATGGCTTTTTATTGCTTTGTCGGGTGCTGTTTTGTCTTTTGCTTGTTCAAAGAATTTCAGTAAAAAATTTATGCAATAAATATTCAAAAAACGCAACATTTTTTCTTGCAAATATAAAAGTATGGTTGTATAATAATAAAAAACATTTTGGAGGATGTAATATGTCGATAGAACTACGCGACGAAAATATGAAAAGAATAACAAATTTTGAACTTGCAAATGCGTTCATCAATGAGCAGGTAGAGGCAATTCGTAAGCAGGTAGGGGACAAGAAGGTACTCCTTGCCCTTTCAGGCGGCGTAGATTCTTCGGTTGTTGCAGCTTTACTTATAAAGGCAATCGGCAAACAACTCGTTTGCGTTCACGTAAATCACGGTCTTATGCGCAAGGGCGAAAGTGAACAGGTTATCGAGGTTTTCGGTAAAGAGCTTGATGCAAACTTAATTTACGTTGACGCTACCGACCGTTTCTTAAACCTACTCGCTGGTGTTAGCGACCCTGAGAAAAAGAGAAAGATTATAGGCGGCGAGTTTATTAAGGTGTTTGACGAGGAGTCGGCAAAGCTTGAGGGCATTTCTTTCTTAGCACAGGGCACAATTTATCCTGATATATTAGAGTCTGACGGCGTTAAGGCTCACCACAACGTTGGCGGTCTTCCCGAGGATATGGAAATGGAGCTTGTAGAGCCTGTTAAATTCCTTTATAAAGACGAGGTTCGCGTAGTAGGTGAGGCACTTGGTCTTCCACACGCTATGGTATACCGTCAGCCGTTCCCGGGTCCAGGCCTTGGTGTCAGATGCCTTGGCGCTATCACAAGAGATAGACTAGAGGCGCTTAGAGAAGCAGATGCAATTTTAAGAGAAGAATTTGATATCTGCGGCTTAGCAGAAAAGGTATGGCAGTACTTTATCGCTATTCCTGATATGACCGCTGTCGGTGTTATCGACGGTAAGCGTCTTGACGGTTGGTGTGCAATTATTCGTGCAGTTAATACTACCGACGCTATGTCAGCTACCATAGAAGAAATCCCTTACGAAGTTCTTCATAAAATTACCGCTAGAATTACAAGCGAGGTTAAGGGTATCAGCCGTGTGCTTATGGACCTTACACCAAAGCCTGTTGGTACAATCGAATTTGAGTAAGACTCAAATTCGATTAACTATGATTGTTTTGCAAAAACAATCATATCATAACATTCGCGACAGCGAATTCATAACTCTAAACTCATAACTTTTCGTTGCTGTTTGCAAAACAAACTATCAGTTATGATTGCCTTTGGCAAGTTATGATTGGCTTCGCCAAGTTGAATTTGGAGGCTTGTATGACCGATAGCATTTTAAGAACCAAATCTAAGGATTTTGCTAAAAACGTAGTATTTCTTAGTCGCAAACTCAAACAAAACGGTGTTGAATCCGCTTTGGTAAATCAACTTCTTCGTTCGGGCACCTCTATTGGCGCAAATGTTCATGAGGCGCAATATGCTCAAGGAATGAAAGATTTTATTTCAAAACTAGAGATTGCGCTTAAAGAATGTAATGAAAGTGATTATTGGTTAGAATTGCTTTTTGAAGTAAACAGCCTTGAAAAAGATGATTTTGATACTTTGAAAAAAGAGTGCATAGAACTTAGAAGAATGTTAGTTTCCTCGGTTACAACACTCAAGAAAAAAGGCAACACTATTTCAAAAAAATAGGTTTTCGATTAACTATGAAAAGTTTTGCAAAAACAATCATATCATAACATTCGCGACAGCGAATTAAAACTGAAAAACTTATAAATTTTAACACACTGCAGAAATTTTTTGCTTTCTGCAGTGTGTTTTTGCTTAAAATTTAAAATTAGATAAAAAATATTTCGAATTAGATAAAAAATAGTTGTTGAAACGCTATAAAAAGCATAGTAAAATTAAAATATAGCAAAAAGGAGGTTTAATATGGATAGCATACTTAAAACCAAAAAAATAAATTCGCCTCTTGGTATTTTGTTTCAAATACCTGTGTTTTTAATAAGTGCTTTTGGTTTGTTACAGTTAGTACATATGTTTTATTTAAGTCTTACTGATTTTAACGGTATGACATACCCCAAATTTATATGGTTTCAAAATTATGCTGAAATTTTCAAAGACGAGCTTGTTTTAAAATCTTTCGGCAATACCGCTATTATGGTCCTTGCGGTTACACTTTTGTTGTTTTTAACCGCCGTTTTACCCGCGCTTTTCATATCAAAACTAAAGCTTCGTTTCGGTGTTATAGTTTTGAGTGCATTTTCCGCAATCAGCATTTTTGCTAGGCTTCCCGACTTTTTTGGTACTTTAAGCTTTGATATAAACGGAATGTTTCTTGAAAATTCGGTTAACGATACAATATCCGTTACCCAGTCACACGCAAGGCTGATAGCTATAATAATTATGTGGCTTTATTGTTTGGCGCCCGTATTTGCAATTACATATATTCTTGCAAAAATGAAGCATACCTTTGCGGGCACTGCTATTGCTGTTTGCTCTATTCCCGTTTTAATGTGTTTTGGCAGCGGTATACAGACAGAAACTGTGGGCTACCCCTCTGCAAACAACTCTGCCGATTGGCTTTATATGATAATAAAAGATTATCAAGACGTAAAATTTGCTTTCGGCTGTTCCTATTCTATTTTGTTTGTAGGACTAGCTATGTTAATGCTTTGGTGCGCATTAGTTTTCTTTGCGACCTTAGGTTCAAGACGCATTCTTGCAAGGGTTAAAACCGACTCTAGAGGTATTAAGATGGCAGGTTACACCGCATTTTCACTGTCACTAGTTTTCTTTTTAATCGTATCGTTTTCACTTGTGCTTTACCTATTAAAAGCGGTTACACCAATAGAAGAAATTTATATGTATCCGTACACCTGCTTCCCGAGAAATCCAACACTAGAGAATTTCATCCAATTGTTTAATTTCCCAAACGGCTATATTCTTCCTTTTTCAGGTTATTTATATAATTCTTTCGTTGCCGTTCCTTTGATGATAATGCCTGTGTGTCTCTTTGTTGTGCTTCCGTCAGGCGTTGGCTTTAGCCTGTTTAAATCGTTTAAAAAGGAAAAATTACTTTTCCTATGTTTTATACCGTTTTTATTCTTAGGCGGTTTAATTATGTTAATAAAGCTTGGCATAGCCGATAATTACCTGGCGTATGCGGTTGAATTCTTATCAAGCGCCCAGTTCTTTGTGGCTCTATTTTTAGCGTGGCTTATAGTAAAACTTGTATTTTCAGGCGGGAAAACAACGGTTGGCAGAATTCTGTTAGGTGTCTTTTCCTTGCTCACCTCTTTCTATGCCATAGCGGCTATAAGAGGTATATTATATGCAAGTGACACTATATATTCGGAACATTTAAAAACTTGGCGCTGTTTTGGTATATACCTGTTAAGACCGGGGGAAAGCAACGCAAACGGTGTACTGATGCTGCTTGCAATTCTGGTAGTTCTTATACCACCCATAATTTTATTTATTAATCTCTACCTTTCATATAGAAAAAGCACTATAAATACACTAGAAGCTTAATATTAAATTTGACACGGCAGAAAGCGTTTGCTTTCTGCCGTGTTTTTTTATAAAAACGCTTGACAAAATCCATACTTCGTGATACGATGTATTACGCAAAGGGAGGTATGGTATGGATATTCAGTTAAAACGAGGTCTTTTAGACGTATGCGTTTTAGCCGCCATTAAGGACGAGGACTCATACGGCTACAAAATCATTAAGGATATGAAGCCGTATATCGAGCTATCGGAGTCAACGCTTTATACAATTCTAAAGCGCCTTGAAAATGCTAAAATGCTAACGGTAAGAACTGCCGAGCACGACGGAAGGCTTAGAAAATATTATCACATAACCGATATAGGACTTGCACGTATAGAAGAATTTAAAAGCGATTGGAAAGAAATAGTCTCTATATATAAATTTGTTACCAAGGAGGGAGAGCAAAATGAATAAACAGGAATTTCTTGAAGCTTTAAAAAACGCTCTTAGCGGATTGCCGCAAGAGGATATTGACGAGCGAATAGATTTTTATTCTGAAATGATAGACGATAAAATAGAAGAGGGTATTTTGGAAGTGGAAGCGGTAGCCTCGATAGGTGGGGTAGAGGATATAGTATCGCAAACAGTAGCCGAGGTGCCAATAAGTAAACTTGTTAAACAAAAAATAAAGCGTGAAAACAAATTAAAGGCTTGGGAAATAGTGCTTTTGGCGGTCGGCTCACCGATTTGGGCTTCACTTTTAATCGCGTTTTTAGCGGTCGTTTTATCGCTTTATGTTTCCCTTTGGGCTGTTATAATTTCACTTTGGTCAGTCTTTGTTTCCCTAGTGGCTAGTGGCTTTGGAGGGCTTGTTAGCGGCGCAGTTTTTTCCTTTACAGGAAACGGCGTTTCAGGACTTTTTATGATAGGCGCTGCTTTAGTAGCTTTAGGTCTTGGTCTTTTATGCTTCTTCGGTTGCAGGGCGGCAACCAAGGGCACGGTAATACTAACAAAAAAGATGGTATTATGGTTTAAAAATGCTCTTTTGAGAAAGGAGAAGGCAAAATGAATAAAAGCGTTAAAATATGGCTTATTATTGCGGCTTCTTTGATAGTTATAGGAGCTATAATTTTTACAGGAGTGATGACTGTGCTAAAATGGGATTTTACAAAATTATCAACCGTGAAATACCAAACCAACACCCATGAAATAACAGATAATTTTAAAAACTTATCGATTGAAACCGATACGGCTGATATAGATTTTGTTATGAGCGAAAATGACAAAATTTTGGTTGTTTGCAAGGAACAAGAAAATTTGAAGCATAACGTTTGCGTTTTAGATACAACACTCCAAATAAAACTCGAAGATAAAAGACAATGGTATGAGCATATAGGCATAAATTTTGGAAACACTAAAATTACTGTGTATCTTCCACAGGGTGAATACGGTGATTTAAACGTAAAAAACAGCACGGGCGATATAAAAATTGCAAAGGATTTTTCTTTTAAAAGCATAGATATTAAAGGCTCTACAGGTCACGTTACAAATTTAGCCTCTGTTCAAAACGGAATTAAAATCAAGCGTTCAACAGGCGATATTAAAATAGAAAATATCACCGCTTATTCGCTTGACCTTACAGTCTCAACTGGAAAGATAAACGTTAAAAACATAAAGTGCGAGACCGATATAAAAATAAAGGTTTCAACGGGCAAGGCAACACTCACAAATGCCGAATGCAAAAACCTAGTGACCGACGGAAATACAGGGGACTTTACGCTTGAAAACGTAAAATGCAGTGAAAAGTTAACTGCCTGGCGCTCAACGGGTGACGTAACGCTAAACCTTTGCGACGCTAAGGAAATTACCGTTAAAACCGATACGGGCGACGTTACGGGAACTCTGCTGTCTGACAAAATCTTTATAGTAAGCACTGATACAGGAAAAGTAGACGTGCCAAAATCTACCACAGGCGGAAAATGCGAAATCACCACCGATACGGGAGATATAAAAATAAAAATCTCTAAAGAATAAATTATAAAGAATAAAAATGGTGTTTCGCTTACGCGAAACGATATAAATAATGCCGTGCGAGTTTTCGCACGGCATTGGTATTTGTTTGCTGTTTTAATTTAATTTTGTAGGGCGGGGACTTGTCTCCCGCCGTTTGACAAATGAATAATTAATAATGAATGGTGAATGATGAATAATTTCGGTGTCGCTTCGCGACCTATATAAAAAAAGACAGGAGACGACAATTTTTGACGTCCCGAACAATTCACGGATTGTTTTTCAAAAATCTTTTTGTTTGTGGCTTCTGAGTTAAATTAGTGCTTATCAATCCTCCTATTTGTTTATTAAACACTTTTAGCACCCCGTTTTAACAATATTTTGTTTAAAACGGGGTGTTCTTTTAATCATCTACAACAATCGGTGGTTTTTCATTAGATAATCTAAATGTGTATCCGCCTTTTTCCGCTAATATATTTATCTCTTGTGCGGTTAAATCTATAAAATAATATTGTGTACCGTTGTATATAGAAGTGTCTAGTTCTTGCTCGCTAAACTGTTTTAAAAACTCTAATCGCTCTGCTCTTACTTGCATACAATATTTGCCTACTAGTTCATAGCGCAAATTTGACCACTGACTCCAAATATCTTTTCTGTATTTCTCCTTTTCATCACGAATAGCAATTAATTCTTTGCGTTTTTCTGCTGTTTCAGGGTCATTACCTTTGTTTAAACCATTAAATACACTAAGCTCCTGTTGAGCTTTTATTTCTTCCGACTCTGCTACAGAAACTTGTTCAAAGAGGGATTGCACTTCCTTGTCGGCACTTGTTAGATCGTTTGCTTTTTTATAGTCTTCTTGTGCAATAAATATTTCTACTGCTACGCGGTAAACAACTTCTGCTTCGGTATAATCCTTATATAAATCCATTTTTTCTTGAAGCTTTTGTGATATATATTTCTCGCTCAGTTTTTTAACACTATCACCAAAGGCAACTTCCTCATCAGATGTATCACCTGTAACATATATCACTTTTTTATTTCCGCTGCTTGTTTCACCGCTATTATTAGATGATATATTATTAGAGCTTATATTATCGGAATTTGCGTTATTATTTGAACTTATATCGTTATTAGTTTTATTTGTTAGCGCGAAGGCTGTTACTGCTACTATTGCAAGGCAGGCGGCAATAGCGGTCGCTCTCTTAAATACGGGTTTAATATAAAACGGCTTTTTTACCTCCTCGGGTTTTTGTTTAATATATTGTTTAAGCTTTTTAGCATCGTCAATTTCTAATGCTTCGGCAATTATTTTTTGATCGACGTTTAAAAAGCTTTCAGATAATCTATCAACAGGCGAGTTTTTCATATTTTGATATCCTCCTTTACAAGTATCTTTTTAAGCTTTTTTCTCGCACGGTATAGCTTTACCGAAATACGATTTTCTTCCAATTCAAACCGCTTCGATAATTCGCTGATTGATTCAAGATATAGGTATCGGCGAACAAAGAGTATTCTGGATTCTCTGTCAAGGTTTTTTAGAAACTCTGTTAAAGTTAGAGTTATCTTTTCGCTGTCTGGTTCTGTATCGTCAAGTGTTGACTTAGAAGGTAAACAGTCGTTAAGCTCTGAAAGCGAGAGCGTATATTCAGTGCTTCTTTTCTGCCTTGTGTTGTGCCTTAACCTATCAATTCCGATGCGCCTTGCAATCTTGCATATATAAGCGCATAGGTTTTCGGGTTTGTTTGGCGGAATGGTGTTCCAAACTGCTAAAAGCAGGTCGTTAGAGCATTCCTCAACGTCACATTCGTCGCCCAATACTCCACGGATAATGCTTTTATAAAGTCGGCAGTATTTATCCGAAATTTCCTTAAGTGCAGTATCATTGCGATCAAATAATAATTCAACAATTTTTACGTCATCCATAACTACTCCTTTCTGCGAAATCTACACCGCGCGGTATGTCTTTCACCTATTTAGTCGATATTTAGTTTGGAATATGTCACCAAAATTAGAAAATTTTTTATTTTATTTATTATAGCATAAGGTTGCGATTGGTCAATATACCATCGCTTTCGCAATGGATAAAAAAGATATTTTCGATGAGTTTGCGTATGACTTCGAACTCTTACATAATTGTTGGTTTTTAGTGATATTCCGTCTGTGACGGAGTGATATATTTTGCTGCGCAAAATGTGATATTGAAACCTGCGGTTTCAGTGATATTATATTCGCCCCTAACGCCCGCAGGCATATCACTTGCGAAGCAAATATCACGCACCGAAGGTGCATATAACTCGCCATAAGGCGAATATAACTGAAAACGACAAGTTTCTGCCGAAACTTGTCGTTTTCTGGTGGAGGCGAGGAGAGTCGAACTCCTGTCCAAAAACCTATTCCTCTAGGTATCTCCGAGCGCAGACATTTGTTTAAAATTCCCTCATATAGCCGCCAAATGTCAGGCTGCTATACTTGGTAGCTTCCAAGTCATGATACGGACAGAAGCAGGCCCGTATTCACGTTCACCACTAAAATGACACCCTTGCCCGACCGTGGTGCTTCGGGGTCGGATGAGCAGCTTAAATTAAGCTGCTAAAGCAACTTTATTTGTGTTACTTAATTTATATTTGCGGATTTTAAAGAGGTCCCGCACCTCTGCTCGCTGCCGAAAGTTCAAAGTCCCTGTCGAAACCTTTACGCCCCCGTATTTGAGGTAAGAAGTAAGAGGTAAGAGGTAAGAAGTAAGAGCAAAAGTGAAAAGTTATCTGTTTTGCTCTTTTAGTGCGCGGTCGATAGCGCGGTTAGCATCCTTCTTGGCGGCAACCGCACGTTTGTCGTGCAACTGTTTACCTCTGCAAAGACCAAGCTGTACCTTAACTAAAGAGCCTTTAAAATAAAGGGATAGGGGAACCAGTGTTAGTCCTTGCTGTTTAACAAGGCCAAAAAGCCTCATAATTTCGCGCTTATGCATAAGCAGTTTCCTATCGCGCTTTGGATTCTTGTTAAAAATATTGCCATGGTCATACGGGCTTATGTGCATCTGCTTTATAATCATTTCTCCGTTTTCAACGTTGCACCAAGCCTCTTTAAGATTTACTCCGCCCTGACGGATGGATTTAACCTCAGTACCCACAAGAGAGATACCCGTTTCAAAGCTCTCTAAAACAAAATACTCATGGTATGCTTTTTTATTTACTGCTATTGTTTTAGTGTTTTCCAAAGTAATCCCTCCTTGCGAAAAAACATTATACTACAAAGCAAACTTAAGGTCAAGAAAAAGAGGTCGAAAAATAAAATCAAAAAATAAAATCGACAGCCCGTTTCGACTGTCGATTTTAAAATTAATGTGCTGTAACCGAGGTTTCGTTGCGCTCTCTGAAGAGAAGGGAAATACACCACACGCCTGCAAGAGCAATTACAACGTAAACTATTCGGCTCAGTATTGCGGCAGAGCCACCGAAAATCCAGGCAACAAGGTCGAATTGGAAAAGACCTACAAGGCCCCAGTTTAAGCAACCGATTATCGAAAGTATCAAACAGAGCTTATCTAACATTTTTTCACCCCACTTCGCCATTAATATTTTTTCCGTTTTGCTAAATTTTATACCGTGTTTTTCAAAAACAAAGCGTCCACCGGCTATGCCGACAGACGCCCTGCCTTAAGAAAAATCAAATACCAGAATTACTTCATGCTGTTTTCATAAGATTCGATCATTTTCTTAAAAGTGTGTCCCGTACTGCCAATATCTACAATACCATCATCGGAAACCTCATTTTCATCGGTTTTTTCGGCATTTTTAATAGATTTATGGCGTTTTCGTATGGTGGACAAATGTTTCTCAACCGTCTCTCCCGAGAAAATCTTTACCGAAATTTCAACCGTGCCTTCTTCAATAGGAGTCACGTAAATCTTGTCAATATATCTGTTTATGAATGCAGAGTCAATCATATTCTGACTTGCTTCATTTTCGGCTTTTAGCAAAATATTGCGAATCTCTTCAATCTTTTGCTTGTATTCGGAGCGTGAGTTAATTTCATATTCAATCTCCTGAATAACAGAGTAAACCTCTGCAGATTCATCGGTAATTTGTTTGTTCATCTCAACGAAATCTCTATCGCTGATTTGTCCTGCAATATTGTACTCAAGCAATTTTGATTTTTTCTTTGATAAAAAATCAAGCCTGTCTTTGAGTTTTTGCAGTTCGCCTGATGAACTGTCTTTCGATAAAACTTCGGCATACATATTTGTATATTCTTCAATAATCAGCTTTGCATCTTCGGCGGTATCCTCAAATACCTCGTAAAGCACCTCTTTGATTTCTTCTTCGTAAATGGTGAACGAGGGACAGGAGTCGGTGCCGTTGTTGATTTTACCACTGCATATCCAACGCGAAAGTACATTGCCCTTGCGGTCTTTACTATCCTTGCGGTAATATAACTTTCCACAATGGGTGCAGTACATTTTACCAGTCAAAAGATTTGGGTGGTTGCACAGATTTTGTCTGTTCTTAACGTCACGGCTACGTCTTCTAAGAACTGTATTGGCTTGTTCCCAAAGTTCTTCGCTGACAATAGCGGGAACGATTTCACCGGTTTCGTCCTTAAACATAACCCATTCCTCAGGTGGTAAAAACTTTTGCTTTTTGGTAAACATATCAATAACCTTTACCTTGTTGCCCACATAATAGCCTTTATACTTTGGGTTTGAAATGGTGTTAGACATTGTACTGTGGCAGATGCGCTTGCCGTTGTTGTTGCGGTAACCTTTGTTCCAGAAGATTTCCTCAATCTGCTTCATACTATATTGGTCGGTTGCGTAAAGTTCAAATAATTCTCGAACCATCTCTGCTTCTTTTTCGTCAATAACTAATCTTTTGTTGTCCTTACGATAGCCAAAAATACGGCTGTTACCAAGGACAACATTTTTCTTTATAGCCTCTTGATGACCGAACTTAATACGGCTTGATAGTTTACGTAACTCGTCTTGAGCAATACCCGACATAATCGTTAAGCGAAGTTCACTGTCTTCATCAAGCGTGTTAATATTATCATTTTGAAAAAACACACCTACACCGTAAGAAAGTAGGTCACGGGTGTATTGAATACTGTCAAGGGTGTTACGGGCAAAACGGGTGATTTCCTTTGTGATGACAAGGTCGAAAAGACCTGCCTTTGCATCACTAACCATATTGTGGAAGTTCTCACGCTTTTTGGTGCTCATACCCGAAAGACCTTCATCAATATATCCTTCAACAAACTCCCAGTTAGCGTTCTTCTTTATAAACTCACGGTAATATGAAATCTGGTTGTCAAGAGAGTTTAACTGCTCGTCCTTTTCGGAAGATACACGGGCATAAAAGGTAACACGTAGCGGTATATCGTAAATGGTTTTAGTCCTCATCATCTGACGGACGGAATATATATCCATATTTTCGATCTCCTTGTTGTTCGTTGTCAAATTATAATATTATAATAACACGAGCGTAGGCATAAATCAATAATTATTTGCTATAAATTTAAGGTGCTTTTGCATAAGATAACTCTTCACTTGTTTGTCGAGATAATTCTTTTGCTTCGTAGATCTCTCATAATAGTTTCTTCAAAATAAAACGATCTAAAAACAGCGGGTTATGACCGAGCGTTTTACATGATTTCCATTTTAAATTATTTTTGTTTGGATTTTTATTACGCACTAATTTATTAAAGTTAACTGTAAATATGATTTATTATTCTAAGGATTATACGTAATAATCGATTGCTAAGTTCATTAACAACAAGTTGAGCTATAGAATTTTTTATAATATTCAAGCGACTGAATTTTTACGAACTCACTAGGCGCTGTACACCCTTTTTACCATCTGTTCTGAGCTGAAAAACTTGCCTTTGATTTCCTATTTAAAGCTTATTATTTTTAATTAATTTATAAAAACAGTGAAAATTAAATTCGTTGTTATCTAGTAAAAAACAGTTTTAACAATTTCTCAATTCAATAATATGTATAACAGCAACACAATATATAGTTTTGATAAATATTCTTGATATTACTAATGAATTGTTAAAGTGCGAAAAACAATTTATGAATATGTATTTGAAATATTATTTTGATGAAAACGAAAAGATATTGAATAAATCGTTACAAAAATCAGTTGATAAATATTTGAAAAAATCTGATTTCGATTAAATATATTAATAAACGGTCATAATAGTTGTTGACAGAAAGGAGAGGCAGAATGATTGATTTGAATCAAAACACTTTAACAAGTAGGTTAGTTAGATTGATTTATTATAATAGTACGTTGCTAAAATATGGTGTAATTTCAAAACGCGAACACGATAAAATGAATTTATTAATAATTTCAAAGTATGGAACAAAGCGAAATGAACAACTAAACGCTGCTTTGCCTAAAGAAGATTATTCTGCTTCTAAGAAAGGCAAAATTAATTAGCGTAGAAATAAATGAAAAAAGATCTGCAAACTATGAACCTGGCAATTTGATGTGTATACCACATTGATTTGTCAGGTTTTTTATTTTTAAATTTTTATTTTAACTATGACAGTAGTTGTCAGGGTTAAGTTCTAAAATGTGAAAAAGAAAGGAGGGTGTGTGATTGGAAACTACCGAACGAAGAAAAGAAATAATGCGCATATTATGTCGCAGAAGGCACGAGACAATTTCAAATTTGGCGCAAGAGTTCGGAGTTTCCGCAAGAACTATTTTGCGAGATATAGAAATTCTTAGTCTTACTGAACCAATTTATACAATGTGTGGCAGATATGGCGGAGTATATGTGATGGATAATTACTATATGAGTGGAATGTATATGACAGAAAAAGAATTATCAGTATTACATAAGCTATCTAAGTTTTCAGACGAAAAGGCAGTATGCGAACTAAACGATGAAGAAAACAGAGTACTTAAATTAATTATCTCGGAGTATACAAAATCAAAATAACGAAAGGAAATATTATATGAAAGAAATTGAGAAAGAATTATTTAAAAATTTATGCAGTTTTAAAGGAGAAATATTTGATGCAAATTTGCTTAAATATGCTACTCCTGAGGTTTTAGGACATTTATTTTTTAATCGTATGCAAGGTATTGCATACGGAATACTTAAAAAACACGGTTTGCTAGGTCAGGTTAATCGCGAATTTAGAAATTCTCTAAAAGTAGCGTATGACCAAAATATCAAAAAAAACAATAGCTTTTTACAATGCATGCAAGAACTTGAAAATTTGCTTTCAGACAGCACCTGTAAATATGCAATGTTAAAGGGTGCGTATCTTTGCAAGGTGTATCCTAAAGGCTACAGAACCTCTAATGATATTGACTTATTGGTGCTTCCTACAGACGTTACAAAAATTGGAAACTTATTACTTGATGCAGGGTTTAAACAAGGAAATATTCGCAACGGTAGGTTTGAGCCTGCAACACGTAAGGAAATTATTGAGTCAAAAATGACGCGTGGAGAAACAGTTCCTTATATTAAAGAGGTTAATCTGCCGGCGATGCAATTTTTTGAAGTGGATATTAATTTCTCGTTGGATTACAAACCTCGAGAAACGGTTCTTCTTGAGGAGATGATTAATAACACCGTTACAGTGAAACTAGATGATTTTAAGGTTAGAACTTTAAGGGCTGATGATTTTTTCATTCATTTGTGCAGTCATCTTTACAAGGAAGCTACAACACTACCATGGGTGGAAATGAAGCGAGATATGACACTATACAAGTACTGCGATATTTATATGTTTTTAAATGATGCAGATAAAGAATACATTAATTTTTTATTTGCGAGAGCAGAGCAACTCGGTATGGAAAAGGTGTGCGCATTTGCAGTGTTGCAGATGTCAGAATTGTTTAATTTTAAAAATATTTATGCGGTAGAAGTTGCAACAAAGTCCTTGAAAGGTGATAGAGATTTTATACATATAGTGCTTTCTCCAAAAGAAAAAAAGGAGTTTATATTTACAGAACGAAATATATTAGAGCGCTTTTTTTCCGATGACAGAAGAATACTTTTAGAGGAGGTGAGAGACCATGAAATCACTTAATATGAGACCTAACACCACATCGGGATTTTTATTTACTTTTTGCGGTCTTGATGGATGTGGCAAAACCACGATGATTAAAAAAGTAACAGAGTATTTAGAAAAAGAATACAGTGTGTTTTTGACAAAGCAGCCTACAAACGCCGTGCGTGAATCTGATATTTTTAGAACCTACATGGATAATCCCAATCACGATGCCTATGATTACAGAAGCTTGTCGCTTCTTGCTGCTAGCGACAGAGTTCAGCATACTAACAAGGTTATATTGCCACGAATTGAAGCAGGAGAAATCGTAATCAGTGATAGGTATTTTTATTCTTGCCTTGCAAACCTTCGTGCTCGCGGATATGAAAAAGATAAATGGATTTATGAAGTGGCAGAATCGATGGTTAAACCGGATGTTGCGTTCTTTCTTGATGTTCCTGTTGAAACGGCTGTAAAGCGTGTTCGACGACGTCCCGAAGAAAAGGACAGATATATTGATATGGATTTGCAGTATAAGCTTCGCGATGAATATATTAAAATTTGCAAAGCTAATAATGGTGTATTAATATCGACCGAAATGCCAAAAGAAGAATGTTATACCATAGTAAAAAAAGAAATAGAAAGGGTGATAAATAAATGAATATAGAAGAAAAGATAAAAGGTATTTTATGTGAACTTAGCGGACTTGACTCTATTGAAACTACTGCTCACTTGCAAGAAGATATTGCACTAGACAGTCTTATGATGGTAACAATGCTGGTTGAAATTGAAGAGGCATTTGATATTCAGCTTGATGAGGCGGATATGAATCCGTTTGAGCTAACTACAGTGCAAAGTGTTATAGATATGGTTAAAAAATACATTTGCGGTGATAACGATGAATAAATTTGCAGAACTTCCACTTGTCGAGCCAATGTATGGAACATATCACAGCGGTATACTTACGGCTTGTATAAAAGAGAACCCATCTATAAGAAATTGGTTCTTATCAAAGACAATGATTTTAACCTGTAACAGAAAATTTTTATCAGGCTTTACAACTCCCGAAATTCGTGTTGATGATTCTTGGCTTGACAATCCGTGCTTTGAAACCAGAAAAATATCTATGAGATTTTTAAACGGATACGTAAATCCTGTTATCAGAAACCTAATTGATGAGGGTTATTATGTTCATTATTCAGGGGTAGATGATTATTATGTAGACGGCAAAACCTTCTATAAAGAACGTCACCTTAACCACGACGGTACTATTTGCGGCTATAACCAAGCAGATAAAACTTTTTGCATTTATGCCTATGATAAGGATTGGATATATAGAAAATTCTGGACACCGCAAAAGTCTTTTAATAAGGGTAAAGATGCAATACTCAAACAGGGTTTGCCCTCATATATATGGGCAATTAAACCGAAATCCGAAAAAATCGATTTTTGGCCTAGGACAGCCCTTAAGGGTATTATTGATTACTTAGATTCAAATTATATTAAGTATCCGGAAAATGACGAAGGCAGAGTAAGGGGTATAGTTGTGCATGAGTATATTGCAAAGTACCTCGATAAGTTGTTGGATGGTTCCATTCCGTATCACAGAATGGATAGACGTGTTTTTCGTCTTATTTGGGAGCATAAAAAGGTTATGCTTGAAAGAATTAAGCAGATGGAAAAAAGTTTTCAATTAAACTGCGAAATCAGTTTTCAATACGCCTCGTTAGTTTCTGAGGCTGATACTATGCGAATGCTTTATGCCTCTCATCATATGAAACGCCGAGATTCTGTGCTTCCGATAATTAAAAAGAAACTCCTTAAATTAATGGAGGAAGAAAAAGAACTGTTAACGTTGCTTGTTGAAAAAGCAGAAAAGGAGCTTGAAAATGAAACTTTGGAAACATCTTAAAAGCAAGATGCAAAATAATCTACAACAGGAAATCTGCGAAGAAAGTGCTTCAATGACTTTTGAAGAAATAATAGTCTTTGCAGAAAATTTTTCAAAAGAATTAAAGGGTGTAAAATGCTGTGCTATTTTATGTCAATCTGAAATGGCGGCAAGTATGGCGCTGTTAAGCTGTTTTGCGGCGGGAGTGACAGCGTTACCGTTATCACAAAGATACGGTGAACTACATTGCAATAAAATTTTAGATACCATAAGTCCCGATGCGGTTATTACCGATCAGGACGGTAATTTTGAAATCATTTATATCAAAGATTCTGTTTATAAAGAGCCCGAGGTGCACCCTGCTTTAATTATGTGCACTTCGGGTACAACGGGCACGCCAAAGGGTGTAATGTTAAGCGAAAGCAATATAATATCAAACGTATCTGATATAGCTTTGTATTTTGGCATAGATAGTTCCGATACAATTTTAATTGCAAGACCGCTGTATCATTGTGCTGTCTTGACAGGAGAATTTTTAACAGCACTTGTTAAGGGAACAAAAATTAGATTTTATTCAGGTTCTTTTAATCCGATATTAATGCTAAAACTGTTAAAAGATTATAAAATTACAGTTTTTTGCGGAACACCAACTCTGCTTTCAATGATATCGCGTTTTAAAAGAAAAACCGATAAAGATTACCTTTTACATATTGCTGTCAGCGGTGAATGTATGAGCCTTGAAACAGGTTTAAATATTGCCGATGCATTTTGCAATGCGAACATTTATCATATTTATGGATTAACCGAGGCGTCACCCAGAGTGTCATTTTTGCCACCAAAAAGGTTCAAGGAAAGTGCTGACTGTGTGGGTGTACCTCTTCGTTCGGTATCTTTAAAGATTGTTGCACCAAGCGGTATGCCCGCCAAAGAAAATGAGATAGGTGTGTTATGGGTTAAGGGTGATAACGTTATGCTGGGTTATTATAACAATCCTCAAAAAACAACAGAGATTTTAAAAGACGGTTGGCTCTGCACAGGTGACCTTGCTTTGTTTAATGAGGAAGGATTGCTTAAAATCAAAGGACGCGTTGACGATTTGATTATAAGGGCGGGAATGAATATATATCCACAGGAAATTGAAAGCACATTAAAACTTGATTCACGTGTTAAAGAGGTTTTTGTGTGCGGCTATACCGACGATAAATATGGTGTACAGATAGAACTTAATATATCAGGAGACTTTTCTGATATCGCAGAAGTTAAAGAGTTTTGCAGTGACGTTCTACCTACATATCAGATACCAACACGAATTAACCTTTTAGATGAAATTCTCAAAAACGGCTCGGGTAAAGTTATCAGAAAATAAAACTTTAATAACAAAGAAAGGAAATGATTTTAATGAGTACGAAATCAAGTGGCAAAAAACATTTAGATTCCCTAAAAAGTGCTGATAGAAAAGATGTGGGTTTAGACTATAAATCAGAAACAAAATGTAGTTGTTCTAACACGATAGAAACGGCTTATAATTTAATGATTGCAACATGGCGAAGAGGCTACATTTGTTGTCCTGAAGCTGAAATTTGGTATAAATTTACTCCAAAAAACACAGCTTATTATACTATCTATAGTGTGGCTCCTTTTGAAACGATAGGTTATTTATATGACTCTAATAAAAAGCAAATACGAAGCGGTCAAAATTACGGTTCGTCTATTAATTTTAAGATAGTACACTATTTAACAGCCAATGAAACCTACTATTTAAAAGTGAATACCTTGGGTAAAAATAAAGGATATTTTAATATTGCTATAATAGATACGGTCTTTGTTGAATCGGTTAGAATCAAAGATTCGGTTTTAGTGATTAACAAAGGTGAGAGTGCCGATTTAAAGGCTGAAATAGCACCGTTTTATGCTACAAACAAAAAGCTAAAATGGGAAAGCAGCAATACAAATGTGGCTACTGTCAACTCGTTTACAGGTAAAATTACAGCTGTCAATATAGGAAACGCTCGTATTACCGCCAAAAGTCAGGATGGCAACGAAAAATTCGGTTGTTGTGACATTATTGTAAATGCACCAGTCAATTCTGTTAAAATAAACACATATACACGGATAATACCTGTTGGCACCAACACTACGATTACAGCTACTGTTAATCCGTCAAATGCCAGTAATAAACTGTTATATTGGACTAGTTCTGATACAAATATTGCTACGATTGATTCTGCAACCGGATATGTCACTGCTAAAGCTGTAGGTACAGCAAAGATTTTCGTAACGGCACAGGACGGAACAGGAAAACAGGATATATGTGTATTAACTGTTATACCATTTCAGGATACAGAAACAAATGATAACTCTCAAAATATTTTTCGGGAAGAAATTCCATATTTAGCTTATGACACTTTTGAAATACATGAAAATAATCCCAGCATCAAAGACAACGGCAATACGGATTCATCGGTATTAAATAATGGTAGTAGTTATTGTTATTACTGGAAGCAATAACTATTATTTTATGTTGCGAATTCTTTGTTTTTTCTTTAGATGCAAGAAAAATAAAAATTTTCATAAAAAATTAAAAAAAATTTTTAACCCTGACACTAGTTGTCAGGGTTTAGTTATAAAATGAGCTTGCAGCTGTAAATTATTAGATATCTGGGAGGTGAAAAATGAATACAAAAACAAAACAGAGTAACAGTGTGTTAAGTGACATCAAGTATCTTCGTGAAATGAAAGATTTTTTAATTGATACTAGAAACAGTAATCGATATCTCATAATGGTAAAAGAGACGTTAGGGCAAACTGCTTATTGTTTTAGTACGCCAATCTATAACATTAACAGCAAGAGTTTGGTTAGTAGAAATTTTGAAAAGGTTAAGAATGGTTATTTCTTCAAAGGAACAAATGCTTCAATCTCGATTTGTCAAAATAGATGTGTTTTTGAAACCAATGAAGGAAGGATTATTATTTCACTTAATGAAATTTTTGCTATTCAAGAAGATGAAGTCGAATCAAAAAACAACATTGTTATTTCTCCAACATCAAATGGGTTGTTATTTGTTGTAAAAGGGGATCGCTTAAATTTACGATTAAAGTCTGAAATTAAACAGCAAAGCATAAGATTTCATCCAACTTGTTTTTCAGTGATGAGTGAGAAATTCAAACCTTTTCTGTGTGTATCAACTTTATACGCGTATGACGGAAAAGGGGATTTTTTACCGGTTCAAATGAGTTATGAAAATAAAGAAGAACAAATCTACGATATATCTTTTTTAAGTGAAATTCAAAATGGCACTTTTCTTTTTGAGGTTAATATTTATGAGCCTAAGTTTTTTCAAGATACTACAGTGGAAAGCTTACACCCGAATATCAACAATGTTTATGGTGCTATTGGATTTATTGGGAAAACTAAACAGTTTGGAGAGCAATGGCTATATTTACGGCCTGATTTTTCTAAAGTTCCTGATTTAACTTCAGAAAGAATAGAGAATGTGTTACTTCATATCCCTATTTTCAACAAATGTAATGACAATGTTGATGTTTTTATTCCCGAGAAAAGGTTTTGTAGCTTTGGTTCAACTTGGAATAAAAAAGTAAATGCTTCTACAAAAGTTGCAACTTTAAATAACCAGGGTCAGTATTTAACGATTGACGTGACATCAATGTTTACAAACCGTACAGAGAAAACCTTAGTCTATAATGAGGGACTAATTTTAAAAAAGCCTAAAGGCAAAAAAGATTTTATAGCAATATCTACAGGAGATTGTTATTCGGCTCCTCAAATATTGGAAATTAAATTTAAAAATTAAAATGAAAGGAAATAGATAAATGAATAACGAAACAAAAGAAATTTTTATTAAAGATGCTGAAGCGGAAAATCTAGTTCTTCAAGAAAAGAAACCTTCAACATCTAAGGTGTTATATGAAGACATCTCTAAGCGCGGAAAAAACACAAAGCATTTCCGCCTTCAAAACGGTAATTTTATGGCGGTAATGTATGATCACCCTGTCCATAAACTTGATTCTAAGACTGGTAAATATATTGATATCGCATCAGAATTAAATGAAACTGATAGTGACTATGAAACAATTATGGACGACTTCAAGGTTCGTATGCCAAAGAAAGACGGCGAGGGTCGTTTTGTTACCGTTGAAAAAAACGGTAGAGAAGTTTCTTGGAAGTTCATCCCAAAGAATACGTCTCGCCGAAACAAATCCATGGCTGCTTTTTCACGAAGACCAAAACAAGATCCGTGGGACATTGGCAATTATCCGTCGGTAAAATATCAAAAGGTGGATACCGATACCGATCTGCAATACGATGTTTCCGAAGATGGTCTAAAGGAAGCAATCGTTCTTTCTAAAAATCCTGAATGTAAAACTTTCTCTTTCCAGATGAAGTTTAAAGGACTTGTACCTATGTTGAGTGAGGATAAAAAGACAGTGTTCCTTTTCCGAGATGATGAAGAAATTGGCACGGAATTACCTGAAATGAAAATTCCTCCTGCTTTTATGGAAGATTCAAATGAAGCGTTTTGTGATGAAATACATTATGAAATCCGCAAGAGTAATAACGAAACCTTCCTCGATCTTGTTTTAGATACTGATTGGCTTTCTGAACCTGAAAGGGAATATCCTGTTGTGATTGATCCTCGTGTAGTGATTCCTCGTTATAGTGACAGCACATTGAAATTAATGGAATTGCGATCTGACGGAACAAGAGTTGCCGTAACAAATCCAAGTACTGCGAGACGAATCGGTATTGACGATTCCGGAATTATTCATAGATTATACTTTGGCTTTGGTCTACCAGAACTTGCCGATGGTTTTAAAATTACAAAAGCAGGACTTCTGCTACACCAAAAGGCATACGTATCTTCTAACTACAATTTAGAAGAGTATACTATAGCGCCTGTATTTGATCCCGACGGAAAAACTCTTTCGGTTGATTCATTTACTTGGAGTAATGTTCGTAGCCTTAGAATGGGAACAACTATCGATACACTCGTAGGACATTATCGTCATTCCAATACCGAAATTGAAATTGATATGACTTCAACAGTATCTGATTGGTACGATCCAAACGAAACTTTTGAAAAATCCAGATGCATCGTAATTAAGAAAAAGAGTGAAGAACCTTGCTGCTGTAACGATTGTTGTTTAACAAACTATATTGATTTTTACTCACTATATTCAGATTATAGTTATCGACCAAAGATGTATATTGAATATTCAAGCACAGATATGTATTCTGACCATCAAAAATTCCATACTTTTGAAAATGGAAGGTCAGGAACAGGTTCTATTAATCTCTTTACAGGAAAAATGTCATTTGTTCATGGTGACGTTATGGCTGAGGGGGTAAAGCTTCCCCTCGCAATTTCACACGTGTACAGACATGAATATGTAAATGAAGATGGTAGTGAAACAAATAAATACGGAAAGGGTTGGAAGCTATCAGTTGAGCAAACGCTGGAAATTATTAATAAGCACGGAATAATGGCGGTATACACCGATGCGCAAGGAAAAAGACATTATTTTATGAGTCCAGGAACTAACTCAACAGCTGAAATTACTGACGATGCAGGACTAGGCTTGACCTATAAAGAAGAGTGCAATTGTATTTGCGGTCATTTAACCACGCACGTTTTGACGGACGAAAAAGGTAATAAAATGACCTTTAATAGTAACGGAAAACTTATTCAGTTAATAGATAATAACGGTAATGTCAGCTGTTTGAAATATACAGACGGTAGGTTAACAAGTGTAATAGATGGAACAAATCATTCTGCGCAATTGTATTACGATTTTCAAGGTAAGTTGAAAAAAATAGTTGATAACGGCGACCATGACCGAGCCATACTTTATGATTATAATGCGGCGGGTGAATTGGTTACAATTACTTATCCGTCAGCTGAATTGGCTTATGATAACGAAGGTGTGCTTCAAACAAGCTTTATTTACGGTACTAACTCCCGTTTAGAACGAGTAATAGATTATACAGGAATTACATACGATATAAATTATGATAACAGCGGTCGAGTTAGCAAATTATCTTGCTCTGGTAATAAGATTATAGCCGACAACAGTGTCACAACAACCGATATTGTATCTGAGGGTTCAATTTCGTTTGAATACCGCGCTAAGTCTACTGCGGTTGTTGATGACAGAACCAAAGTTAAAACAGTTTATAAATTTGATTCCTGCGGCCGTGAAATAAGCTCATATCAGGATATGACAAGTGTTGCCGATAGTTCTAAAATTAGCGAGTCCACACTAGCGGAGCTTACAGGTTATAAATCTATAACAGATAATCTTGAAAGTAGCAGAATCGGTAAATATCGTTCTTTATCAGTAACACTAAATAACGCTCCTTCTGAGGAAAAGAATCTTTTGAAAAATGGATTCTTTACCCAAACAAACGTTTCAACGACACCTTCATATTGGGATACGGTTGGTTCCGGAACAATAGAATCGGAAAGCTATATCCCGGGAAAGGCATCTTATTGTTTTACCTCCGATGATTATTTAGAATATTTATCACAAACTGTAGAACTTTGTGATTGTAATCTGGACGGTAATATGCTTGTTGCTTCTGCATGGGCAAAAGCTTCCGGCAATGTTAGCGGAGAGCTTGATAACACTAGCGCGAGGTTCAGACTCTGTTTAGAGGTTGCTTATGAGGATGGCACGACTGAAGAGTATTATGAAAATTATGATAACGGTTATGATGGTTGGCAATATGCTGCTATCCCATTTGTTTTAGAGAACGGATGTATCCCTATTAGTGTTACTGTAAAACTTGATTATAGCCGCAATATGGGAACTTGTTATTTCACTAACGCTCGTCTTGTGACAGCTAATGGAACTACTACAACTAACACATATAGAACCGATGAAACTCCTATCAACTATATCAATGTGTTTGATGAAATTAAGGATATTAAAACAAAGACAACCAAAAAGGATAGCGTACAGACCACCGTGGACTATATTGATGATAATTCTGATGTTGTTCGTACCACAATAATTGATAAAAGCGGACGAAACTTTACCACAGATTATAAATACGATAGCAAGCATAATGTTATCAAAACACAAGACTATCGTGGACTTGTAATAGAATATACTTATAATAGTTACGGTAAGGAATTGACAAGAAAAACCTATCACAAAGATACTCCAAACGCTTATATGTTTTCTGAACATGTATACGAGGACGGAAACTTTATGAAATCTGAAAGCGATCCTCGTTATATACTCAACGGACAAAAACTAAAGACTACATACGAGCACGATACATCACGAAATCTCCTTTTAAAGCAAACTGCAGTTAACGGTCAAGAGTATAATTATTCTTATGATGACACAACCGATGATCTAAAATCTTTATCATCTGTTACAGATAATAAGACAAACGAGAATCAGTTCTTTTATACTCGCGGATATTTAACTCGTGTTGCGCACAATGGTTTTAATTTTGGATTTGCATTTGACCAACTTGGAAGAAGTAAGTCCGTAACGGTTGGCGATGGTAGTGTATCAACAGCTTTATTGACAAATTCATATCAAAAAAGCGGTGTAAACGATATTACAGAAACAGTATATGCATCAGGCGAAAAAAACAAGGTGACCACCGATATTTTCGGCAACCCTGTAATTAGTACCTATACTGATAAAAACGGTGTAACCCGCACTATCAGTAACGCTACTTATGATTCGCTTGGTAAGGTAAAGCAGCTTGTTGACAATGAAAGAGGAGTAAGTTATAATTATACATACGACAATAAGGGTAATCTTATTAAGGTGGTTGAGGCAAATGTAACAACCGGTGCTGTTATTGCCACTAATACCTTTGTATTTGATTCTAACGAACGCCTCACTGCTACCACATATAGCGCAGTCGGACAGACCTATAGTCCTATCTACGAGGAAAATGAGAATGGGAAAATTTATCCCGATAATGAGGTTGTAGGTATAACACTTAACGGTAAATATACCGATAAGGTTACAAAGGACGGACTTCGCAGAGCGCAGCGTAAGACCTTTTCGATCGGCACACGTACCTTGTTTGATGAAAGCTACGGATATCTTTCTACCTTAAACAACGGTAAAACAATAGAGACTGAAATGGTATCTAGTGTGTCAAGTAATGTTTACGGAACAAATGCAAGCTCTGAAACACTAAATTATACTTACGACAAGGCTGGTAATCTTGAAACCGTCAGCCGCGGTAATACACTTATTGCTAAGTATTACTATGACGGTCTTAACCGCCTAAAACGCGAGGATAACCACGCAAACGGTAGGACATACGTTTGGGATTATGACGTAGGCGGCAATATTTTATTCAAAAAAGAATATAATATTTGTACCGATGTAAATTTAGGTACCTGTCTCAACACTAAGAACTATACCTATAAGAGTGAGGGCTGGCGCGACCGATTAGATACGTTTAACGGTCAGTCCTGCACCTACGATTCAATGGGTAATCCTATTACCTATCTTGGTCATCAGCTGGAATGGACAAAGGTTCGTAGACTTGCCAAGTTTGATAGCAATACCTTTAAGTACGGTGCTAACGGAATCCGTTATCAGAAAAATAATACGGTATATACTATTAACGGCAACAAGATTTTACGTGAGAGCGACGGTACAAAGACAATTACCTACTATCACGGTGGTAGCGGAATAATTGGCTTTGAATATAACGGCACAGATTATTATTTCCGCAAGAATCTTCAGGGCGATGTTACCGAGATATACACTTCATTAGGCGTAAGAGTAGCAAGTTATACCTATGATGCGTGGGGCAAGGTGCTTTCGGTTAATAACTATACTGCAGATAATATTGGTAATATCAACCCGATACGTTACCGAGGATATTATTATGACGTAGAAACCGGACTATATTACCTTAACAGCCGTTATTATGATCCTGAAACAGGTAGATTTATCAGTGCGGATACCACCGACGTTCTTGAAAATGCCAAGTATGATATCAATGGCTTAAATCTTTACGCATACTGCAATAATAACCCTGTAGCAGGCAGAGACGATGAAGGCGATATGTCCTTCTGGAAAAAGCTTGCTATTGCAGCAGCGGTAGTTGTCGCCGTTGCGGTAGTCACGGCAGCAGTCGTGTGTACGGCAGGTGCCGCCAGCGGTCCTTTGTGTGTAATCGGTACTGTACTGTACGGTGCCGCCAAGGGCGCCGTCATAGGTGCGGTCGTAGGTGCCGCTGCAGGTGCTGCTACAGGTGCGGTACAGGGTGCTGTTGAGGGCTATCGAGAAACAGGTACACTTGAAGGAACACTTCAAGGTATGGGTAAAGGTGCTATTAAGGGCGCAGTGCAAGGCGCACAGGATGGCTTTATTTCAGGTATGGTAAGCGGTGCTTTTGCCGGTGCCGCAATGTCAATGTCAGGTAACGCGATGTTCTGCTTTGTTGCAGGAACTACCGTTCTAACCGCACTTGGTAAAAAGGCTATTGAAACGATTAAGGTTGGCGACGTAATTCCTTGTGTTGACCATATAACAGGCGAAGCATCTGAAAAGCGCGTAATTTCTACTACTGTAAACACGGTTGACCGTTTAGTTGAGCTTAACATAGACGGCGAGATTATCCAATGCACCGAGACACATCCTTTCCAGGTGAAAGATAAGGGCTGGGTAGATGCCTCTGAATTAAAACCTGACGACGTTGTCTATACTAAGGATTGGGGCACAGCCACAGTTCGTAGTGTAAACCTGCTTGAACTTGACGAGCCTGTCCCGGTCTTTAACTTTGAGGTTGAGGATTGTCATACCTATTTTGTCGGGGATAGTTGCATTTTAGTTCATAATGCAGGATGCGGTCAAAATCATCATTTCCTATCAAACAAGAATAAAACTTACACTCCTAAATTTAAAGAAGTAACCAACAAATACGACTTGAATTTGAACGGTAAATGGAATATCAAAAATCTTGAAAATCATATGGGAAGACATACAGATAATTATCATAAATATATGTTGAAACAGATTCAAAATTTTGATGAAATTGCAAACGGAAATAAAGAGGTATTCTTGAATTTGTTTGAGGGTTTAAAGGATGTTGTTTCGACAAATCAATGGATTATGTACATGTGAATTTATTATGGAGGTTATATAAGGTGAATCAATATAAGACTTTTGAAACATGGTTAAACAAACATCTTGGGGTAGATATTCCATCCAAAGTACATGCTGTAAATTTCAATTTGTATGAAGCATCGAGTGGCGACAATGAATTCGATGTGCAACTAATTGGTGCGCAAGAATATGATCGTAACAATTCTGATTGGGCTTGCCATGCAATTTTTTCTACGGGAGAGGATTTATGTCCTATAAAGTCGAACGATTGGGAAGAATGTCTAGAACTTGTTATAAAATATGTTCACAGATATCTATTAGAGGGAGAGTATGCGTTAAAATTGCAAAATTTCCTTGCTGTAACGGTTGGCTTCGTTGATGGAGATTTAGAAATAATCCTTGAAAAATAGGGGCAGTGACACAAGGGAGTATGACATACAAGACAGGGGACTACAAGACAGGGGACGGTTCTGTGTCTTGACGAAATATGCCTGATATGATATACTAATCTTGGTGATGCAAAATGCCAAGACAGGCAAGAAGAAAGAGTTCGAGCGGAATATATCATATAATGCTACGAGGAATAAACCAACAGCAGATATTTGAAGACAGCGAAGATTTTAATAAATTTTTGCAGGTACTAAAAGACAGTAAGGCAATAAGTGAGTTTAAAATATTTGCTTATTGCCTTATGGGTAACCATATTCACTTGTTAATTCAAGAACAAAAAGAACCTATCGAACAAATAATGAAAAGAATAGCAACCCGATTTGTATACTGGTATAATATAAAATACCAAAGGGTAGGACATTTATTCCAAGATAGGTTTAAAAGTGAACCTGTTGAAAACGATTCTTATTTTCTAACGGTTTTGCGCTACATACATCAGAATCCAATTAAAGCAGGACTTTGTAAAAAACTAGAAAACTACGAATATAGTAGCTATAATGAGTTCTTGCAAACGTCTGATTTTATTGATAGCGATTTTGTTTTCGATATGATTGACAAAGAACAGTTTATTAGTTTTAATAACGAAAATTCATTTGACAAGTGTTTAGATGTTGATCCTAAACCTGTAATAAAAGTTACTGATGAGCAGGCGCAAAAAATAATAGAAAAATATTCAAAGTGTAAAAGTGTTTCCGAATTTCAAAATTTAGATATTAAATTAAGAGATAAATATTTAAA
>JAZSCM010000049.1:0-12220 GCA_045602945.1 Acutalibacteraceae bacterium
AATCTCTGCAACCTGCAATTACTACTCTTTTTACCATATTATCACCTCGAGTATATTTTACTATCGTTAGATAGTAAAATCAATACTATTTTTTGATAGTACATATACTTGTTTATAGGTGATGTTATGTATTATCGTAGACTTAAAGATTTAAGAGAAGATAAAGATTTAGTACAAAAAGAAGTTGCTGCATTATTAAATATCGACCAACGAGTTTATAGCAATTACGAAACAGGCAAAAGAGAAATTCCTACACGCTTTTTAATTGTTCTTGCAAAATTTTACGGAACATCGGTAGATTATATTCTTGGTTTGACCGATAACCCCAAACCCTATAACAATTAACTTATGAATAATAACAATGCAATACTACCAAAACGCAAACCAACAAGATTAAAGGATTATGATTACAGCCAAAACGGATATTATTTTGTAACGATATGCACCCATAATAAACAAAAAATATTGTGTGATATCGTAGGGGGCGGCGCCCACGACGCCCCGAAAACTGTTTTGTCAGATACGGGTAAAATCGCTCAAAAATATATTTTATCGACAAATAATATCCCTGAAATAACGGTTGAAAAATACGTTATTATGCCAAACCATATTCATTTGATTTTGGCGGTGGATAATATAAACGGGACGTCGAGGGCGCCGTCCCCTACAAACAGCATAATTTCACATGCCGTTTCAACGTTAAAAAGGTTTGTTAATAAAGAGGTCGGTCAAAATATTTTTCAACGCTCCTTTCACGATCATATAATTCGTGGGGAAAAGGATTATTTAAAAATATGGAATTATATTGATTTGAATCCTCAAAAATGGAAAGACGATTGTTTTTATACCGAATAAAATTGAATTTCTAACAAACAAAAGATGCTTGTCAACTAAAACACCCCTTTTAGTTGACAAGCGTTGTTTTTTATATTGTTTCGCAAAGCGAAACACCGTTTTTATTATTTGTTATTTATTATTTAGCGGAACGGCACATAGGCCGTTCCCTACAAATTATTGATTTATATTGTGATGTAGGGGACGGCAATTTTTGACGTCCCGAATTTGCGGGTTGTCGTGAACGCCTGCCCCTACGTAGTTTGTCGATATATTGCTTCGCAATGCGATATGCATTATACCGTTTCGCAAAGCGAAACACGATTTTTATTATTTTTTGTTTTTCTTTATTATTTATTCTTTAATTTTGCATTAAAGTTTATCTGCAATATCAAGTATTAGCTTCTCGGTCTTTGACCAGCCAAGACAGGCGTCGGTAATTGATTTGCCGTATACGTGACCTTCGGGTCCTTGTGCGCCGTCTTCTATATAGCTTTCAATCATAAGGCCCTTTACCATAGACTTGATATTAGAGCTTACGTTTCGGCTGTACACTACGTCCTTTGCGATTCGTATTTGCTCAAGGTAGTTTTTACCCGAATTTGCGTGGTTTGTATCGACTATAACGGCGGGGTTTAAGAGCCCTGTTTTATGATAGAGGACTTCGAGTTTTACAAGGTCCTCGTAGTGATAGTTTGATACGTATTTGCCCGATAAATCGGTGTAACCTCTAAGTATTGAGTGGGCGAGAGGATTACCCTTGCTATGTACCTCCCAGCCTCTGTAGATAAAGGTGTGTCCGTGCTGAGCGGCGTTTACGGAATTAAGCAATATGTTCATATCACCGCTTGTTGGATTTTTCATACCCACAGGGCATAAAACGCTACTTGCGGTAAGGCGGTGCTGTTGGTCCTCAACCGAACGGGCACCCACGGCAACGTAAGATAAAAGGTCAGATAAATAGCGGTGGTTTTCAGGATACAGCATCTCGTCTGCACAGGTGTAGCCATAACTTTTAAGCGCATTCATATGAAGCTCTCTTATTGCTACGATACCCTTTAGCATATCGGGCTTTCTGTCAGGGTCGGGCTGATGAAGCATACCCTTGTAGCCTGAGCCCGTAGTACGAGGCTTGTTTGTGTAAATGCGGGGGATTATTATGATTTTATCCTTAACCTGCTCGTCTATTTTTTTGAGTCTGCCGATGTAATCAAGCACTGCCTCGCTGTTATCGGCAGAGCAAGGACCGATAACCAAGATGAACTTATTAGACGCGCCTGTAAAAACGTCGGCAATTTCTTTATCCCTTTTCGCTTTTATTTCTGCTAACTCCTCGCTTACGGGATACCTTCTTTTTATCTGCTGTGGAACAGGTAGCTTTCTTGTGAATTCTGCGTTCATTTTAATTACCTCTTGTTAAAGTTTTTACGACGGGAAGTAGACAATCTCATCATCTCGCGCATAGTGTTTACGTCTTCGTTTTTTATGGTTTCATAAAGACTGTCAAAAGCCTCTTTGTAGTTTTCCATCTCTAAAAGCAGAGCCTCTTTGTTGCATAAAAACAGCTCACTCCACATTTTGTCGTTTATATCGGCAATTCGTGTTAAATCCCTAAACGAGTCACCCGTATATTTCACAAGGTCGGGATTGTCGCTTGAGCACATAAGCGATACCGCAATACAGTGGGTTAGCTGTGATAAAAACGCAATCATCTTATCGTGCTTCTCTACCGACAACCGAGAAATGTTTTCAAATCCTAAGACCTTTCCTAAATCCTCGCAAAGCTCTATTGCTTCGGCGGTGTTTTGTGTGGTGGGTACTACTATGTAGTTAGCGTTTTTAAACATTTCGGTATTGGCATTTTCAATACCGCCGGTTTCCTTACCTGCCATAGGGTGCGCCGCTATAAACTCTACGCCTTTAGGTAAATTCGAGTTTATATTATCAATTATAGCGCCCTTAACACCCGTAACGTCGGTAAGAATAGTGCCGCTTTTAAAATATTTACCGTTTTGTTCAACCCACTCGCAAAAAATGTGGGGATATAGAGCAAAGATTATAAAATTCGAATTATTTATAAGCTCTGTATCTATTTCGGTGGTGGCAAAATCCACTATGCTATTATTTATCGCATATTCTACGGTTTGGGGATTTGTATCAATAGCCGATACCTTAAAGCCTTGCCGTTTTAACCCTTTGGCGTAACTGCCACCAAGCAGTCCTAAGCCCACTATCAAAATGTTGTGGGATTTATTTAGTTTCATATAATTTTTACTTCCAATCCAAGTTTCTTTATATCACTAAAAAAGTCAGGATAACTCTTATTTACAGCCTCGGCGCCCGAAATGATGCCGCCTGTAATACTCGATAAAACGGCAAGTGACATAACTATCCTGTGGTCGTTATGAGAGCATAAAATTTCGTTTGGTGTATTTAAAACACCGCCCTCAATTACAACCTCGTTATCGTAAATTTTGGTTTCTATACAGAATTTTTTAAGTTCTTCTTTCATAGCTTCGGCGCGGTCGCTTTCCTTTATTTTAAGCCGCTTTGTGCCTGTAAAGGTAGCACCGCCCAAAACTGCCGCCATACTAAACATAATAGGCGCTAAATCGGGGCAATCGGATAAATCGAACCGCTTTACGCCCTGTTTTAACTCCTCAAAAAAGCGTTTGTAAACGTAGTCGCCCTGCGTGGTGACGGGGTTTAATCCCAAAACCTCTACTTCGCCGTCCAAGAGATTAAAGCTATCAAGAAATGCAGCGTTTGAACAGTCACCCTCAACAAAATAATCAGTTGCATTAAACTGCTGACCGCCCTTTATACAGATAACGTTATCGGTAAAATCTACCTTTACACCAAAATCCTTTAAGGCTTTAAGCGTGATTTCTATGTACGATTTACTCTCAATTTTTCCTGTTAAGGTTATTTTGCTGTTCTCATTTAATAGCGAGAGGGCAAAAATAAGCCCTGTTATAAACTGGCTCGAAATGTCCCCGCGAACAGCATATTCGCCCGACTTTAACGGTCCGCAAACTGTAACGCTGTCCTCACCCTTTTCAAAGAATAGGCCTTGATTTTGGCATATTTCTTCGTAAATACCTAGCGGTCTCTCAAACAGTCTTTTTGTGCCCTTTAAGGTTGTTTTTTTGTCGCTTAAAAGACAAATTGGCAGCATAAATCTAAGTGTGCTACCGCTTTCATTACATAAAAGCACGGTATTTTCTTTAAAGTTTTTAGAGTTTAAACCGCCTAAAAACACCGAGTTTTCGTGTCTTTCTACCTTACTACCCAGAGCCTCTAAGCAATTAAGCGTAGCATTTATATCGTCGGAATACGAGATATTGGAAACCGGTGAGCCACTAGTATTTGCGGCGCAAATAAGCGCTCTGTGGGCAACGCTTTTTGAAGGCGGCGCAGTAATTACACCCTTAGCCCTTGATTTTTTTATAGTAACGGTCATTTTTTATCACCAAGATATTTTATGGCTTCTATATATCCGTCAAACCCTTTGCCGCAAATAGTCTTTTCGCAGTAGTTTCGGACAAAGCTTACCTGTCTGAAATCCTCGCGGACAGAAACATCTGAAATATGCACCTCAACGGTAGGAATTCCAACCGATTTGAGCGCATCGAGAAGTGCTACGCTTGTATGCGTATACGCGGCGGGGTTTATAACGATTCCGTCAAACTTACCGTAGGCTTCTTGTATTTTATCAACAAGCACACCCTCGTGGTTAGACTGAAAAATCTCTACCTCTATATTATTTTGATTGCAATATTCGTTTATCATATTAATAAGGTCAGAATAGGTGTTTTTGCCGTAAATATCGGGTTCTCTGATACCTAACATATTAAGGTTTGGCCCGTTAAGGACTAATATTTTCATTTTGAAAACTCCTCAAAAATTAGTTTTGCTACCTTTTCTATACTTCCTGAGCCGTCAATACAAATATCGGCTGAGGCTTTATATAATTCGTACCGTTCGTTATACCGCTTTTTAAGGTCTGCTTTATTGCTTGAAAGGGGACGGTCGGAAGTAGTAATCAGTAAATCAAGCGGTCGGTCAAGGAAGAAAACAGTACCATTTTGCTTTAAAAAATCTATATTTTCCTGCCTTAAAATAACACCGCCACCTGTTGATAAAACAGCGTTTTGCATTAAAGACAATTCTTTGATAACACGGTTTTCAACGTTTCTGAACTTTTCTTCGCCATATTCTTTAAAATAGTCTGCAATAGGCATTCCGATTATGTTTTTGATACATTCGTCACTGTCAATAAAGGTTTTGCCTGTAAGAGAAGCTAAAGATGTACCTACGGTTGTTTTGCCACTCGATGGCATACCGATTAGCACGATATTTTGTTTTTGCTTTAAAAGCTCTTTATAAACCTCGTCGATTTTTTCGGGCGCTACCGAAGTGTTTAAAAATTTTTCACCCGCCGCAGCCGCTTGGGCTACTAACATATAAAGACCGCCTACAGCCTTAATGCCTCGCTTTTTAGCCTCAACCACCAGCTTTGAGCAAAGCGGATTGTAAATTACGTCGCAAACAGCCTCTAAATTTTTAAAAGAGGAAATATCAATAGGCATTTGGTCCGTATTAGGATACATTCCGCAAGGTGTGGCGTTAATTATAATCTCGGCATCCGAGTAGTCGCTTTGTGCCTCGCTATAGGTTATAAAACCGTCACGACTGCTTCTTGAAACCCTTAAAATTCCAAGGGCGCCAAGGTCACTTGCAACAGCTAGTGCAGTATCACTCGTTCCGCCCGAGCCCAGAATTAAAACCTTTTTACCTTTGATTTCTATGCCGTTTTTTAAAAGCAAGGCTTTAAGACCTAAAAAATCGGTGTTGTAGCCGTATAATTTACCGTCTTTGTTGACAACCGTATTAACGGCGCCGATTTCTCTAGCCTTATCGTCAATAAAATCAAGGTATCGCATAACCTCTTTTTTATAGGGAATGGTTACGTTTATTCCCTTAAAATCTTTTGCCTTAAAAAAGGCATCAAGGCTTTCTTTTTCTATTTCGCAAAGCTCGTACTTATAATCAAAAAGCTTAGGATGTAGGATACCTGAAAAGCTATGCTTTAAAGGCATTCCTATTAAGCCATATTCCATTTTAAACCAACCAATCCGTACCGTATTTTTGTGTTAGTATATCGCAAAGGGTAAGCGCCGTCACAGCGTCTACCACAACGCGAACTCTGTGTGCTATGCACGGGTCGTGTCTGCCTGTAGCTACCAGAGTTTCTACAGTGTTTGTAATAATATTAACCGTTTGTTGCGGCTTTGAAATAGTAGGTGTAGGCTTCACGGCAGAGCGGAAAATAACAGGCATTCCGTTTGTAATTCCGCCGTTTATACCGCCCGAATTATTGGTGGTGGTAACTACCTTGCCGTCTACAATATCAAACGGGTCGTTAGCACAGCTACCTTTCATATCGCAAACTGAAAATCCTGCGCCGAATTCAATTCCCTTAATTCCGGGGATTGAGAAAATAGCATTAGATAAAACACCCTCAATACTGCTAAACCAAGGCTCGCCTAAACCTTGAGGAAGCCCTATAACAGCGGTTTCAAGTATACCGCCAACGCTATCGTTATCACTTGCCGCCTTTTTAATGTTTTCTTGCATTTTAGCGCCTTTTTCCTCATCTAAAGCGGCAAAGGTCAGAGTGCTTAAGGTCTTGATATCTTGTTCTAAGTTTTCAAAATTTCTATCGTCAACACCTGCACAGCGGGAAAGATGAGTGCCTATATAAATTCCTTTTTTATTAAGGGCAGGGATTACTATACCTGCGGCGGCAACCAGTGCTGCTGTGAGCCTTCCGCTAAAATGTCCGCCGCCGCGCTTGTCCTCAAAGCCACCGTATTTTATAGAGGCGGTAAAATCAGCGTGGGAGGGGCGAACAAGATATTTTAAATTATCGTAATCCTTAGATTTAGTGTCTTTATTTGGAATAAGTATGCAAATCGGCGCACCTGTTGTAAAGCCATCATAAACACCGCTTACAAATTTAAATTCGTCTTGCTCTTTTCTTGCGGTAGAAATAGCGCCGACAGGACGGCGAAGAGTAAGTAAATTATTTATAAAATCTAAGTCAACCTTAATTCCTGCGGGTAAACCGTCAATACAAGTGCCGATAGCCTCGCCGTGACTCTCACCGAAAAGCGTTACTCTAACGTTTTCGCCTAACGTGTTTTTCAAAACTTCACAACCTTTCTAACCGTTTCTTCAAATTCTTCGAACGGTATATCTTTTAGTATAAATTCGCCTATTTTTTCTACCGTTACTACCGAGATTTTATCTCCCGATTTCTTTTTATCGTGACGTGCTAATTCTACGATTTTTTCAGCGGGGGCGTCTACTTCAAAGGGAAGCTTTGCTTTTTTCAGCACGTTTTTAAGTCTTGGCAGTATATCCTTATCTGTAAAATAGGTCATACCGAGTGCTACACATTCGCCGTGTAGTAAATCCTCAAAGCCGCCCATACTCTCAATTGCGTGACCTACCGTGTGTCCGAAATTGAGAGTCTTTCTAAGACCTGATTCCTTTTCGTCTTGCTCTACCACGTTTTTCTTTAGGTTTAAACTGCGATAGATAATTTCGTTTAAATTTTCTTCAATATCTTTAGTTTCAATCAGCTCGAATAGTTCTTTGTCAAAGGTCATAGCCATTTTTATACTTTCAGCAAGACCGTTTGAAATATGTCTTTCGGGGAGTGTTTTTAAAGTATCGGGGTCTATAAGCACACATTTCGGCTGATAAAAAGCGCCCACAATGTTTTTAACGCCGCAAAAATCTATAGCGGTTTTACCGCCTATAGAAGAATCAACCTGTGACAGTAGCGTAGTGGGAATATTATAAAAATCAATGCCTCGCATGAAAGATGCGGCAGAAAACCCCGCCATATCACCAATAACACCGCCGCCTACGGCTACTACACAGTCACTCCTTGTAAAGCCGTTATCAACTAGTGTTTTTAAAATAAGCGAGTAGTTGTCAAAGTTCTTTGATTTTTCACCCTGCTCAACGGTTATAACAATACTTTCCTTGCACTGTTTGGCAACAACCTCAGAATATTCTTTCGGCACACCGCTGTCGGTAACGATAGCTACCTTGCGGTTAAGATTTATGTAATCCTTAGCCCTTGCTAAAACACCGCTTTCGAGCTCTATATTATAGCCACCTAAAAGGGTTTTAACGCTTATAGTCACCGTGTATTACACTTCCTTTATTTTGAATAATCTTCATACAGCGCCTCAAATGCGGGGAGAGAGCGCTTAATCATATCCTCGGTTACGCAGTAAGAAATTCTAACGTAGCCCTCAATACCAAAGCCGTTTGAGGGAACAAGCAACAGCTCGTGTTTTTTAGCCATTTCGCAAAAATGCACCGCATCGTCCTCTAGCGCCTTTACAAAGAGATAGAAAGCACCCTGAGGCTTTACGGCAGTATATCCCATTTCGCAAAGAGAATTATAAAGCAGTTTTCTGTTTACGTCATACTGCTCGATATTTGGCGGTGTGCCGTCACAAGCGGCGGCGGTATACTGTAAAAGACTCGGTGCACAAACGTATCCCATTGCTCTTGCCGCTCCGCAAACTGCGGCAAATACGTCGTAAGCATTCTCTGCTTTAGGGCTTACCAAAACGTAACCGATACGTTCACCCGGAAGCGATAAAGATTTACTGTAGGAATAGCAAATAATGGTGTTATCGTAATAACAGGGGATAAAGGGAACAAAGCAGTTATCGTAAACTATTTCTCTGTATGGCTCGTCTGCAATTATGTAAATGGTAGAGCCTATCTCTTTTGATTTATCGCTAAGAAGCTTTGACAGAGCCTTAATATCATCTTCGGATAAAACCGCACCGCTTGGATTATTAGGTGAGTTTATAATAATAGCCTTGGTTTTTTCGTTTATAGCAGAGGAGATAGCATCAATGTCAGCCGAAAAATCCTCTTTGCATTTTACGGGTTTAAGTGTAGCACCCGCGTTAGCGGTGAAAACGTCGTACTCGGGGAAGTAGGGTGCCAGTGTTAACACCTCGTCACCTGTGTTGCAAAGTGCTTTAAGTGTAGAGGTAAGCGCCGCCGCCGCACCGCAGGACATATAAATAAGTCCAGCGTCTGCCTCAAAGCCGAAACGTTTAGTTATGTTCTCGGCTATTTTGCTTCTAACCGCCATGTCACCGGGGGCAGAGGTATAGCCGTGAAGTGCTATGCTGTCCTTATTATTTATAAGGTCGCTCATTATCTCGTTTACAATTTCGGGCGCCGGGATACTTGGATTGCCGAGGCTAAAATCAAATACGTTCTCTGCGCCTATTTCTGCCTTCCTTTTGTTACCGTATTCAAATAATTCTCTTATAACCGAGGGCTTTTTGCCGAGTGACAACATTTCGTTTGAAAGCATAATACCATTCCTTTTTTAAAATCTTTAAAATAAAAAATTCCGCTAACCCCTTACACCTTGTGTAAGCAGTTGCGGACCGTTCTTACAATTTAAAAGCCTTAAGCCTTTACAGTGTACGAACAGTCCGTTTTGATAAAGTAATAATAAAAATAATTATTTGTAAAAATAGACATTTCGCACACTCCTTTGTAAATTTAAATTTAATATATATAATTTATACACCAAATAAAAGTTGTTGTCAAGGCTTTTATGCATAAAAATGCAAAATTACTGAAAAGGGTCATTTAGGTTTTTATTTGTTAGGGTTTTAAAAACTGTAAGGGTGCCGTTTTTATCGGCGGTGGCTAAAAATATGTCCTTATGGCTTTGAAAGCCTTGTGCTTTAAGCGACGTGTAAAGCCATTCGGTATTAAAGCCTAAAGATTTTAGATTGTTATGAAGTATTTCGCCGTCCAAAATAACGTTATAGGGTAGCGTATCCTCGCCCGACACAATTTTTAAATCGTCGGGCGTTACGGGGCGCTTTGCAGAAAGGGGAAGAAAGCTTATCTTTCCGTTTGGCTCTGAAATAGCATAGGCTATGTCGGATATATTGAAGTATCCGGCATTTCGGCACTCCATTAAAAATTCGCTAAGGTCAAGATTTATTTTTTTAAGATTTTTAGAGCATAGCTTACCCTCTTTTATTATAAAGGTGCTTTTTCCGAACATAATACGGCGAAAGGGCAAAAACTTTTGTGTAAAAAAAGAAATTAAAAACGCACAAAAGGCGTATATGCTCATAGCAAGTAAGCCCTTTAACGGATTTTCAAGGTCGGTAGCGGTCTCGGCGGCAATAGAGCCTATGCTTATACCTATTATATAGTCAAACATAGTTAGCTGAGAAATCTGCTTTTTGCCCATTAGCTTTGTGAGTAAAAACAAAACAATTAAAGAGGCAAAGGAAAAAATAACAATTTCAAAGTATTTCATAAAAATTCACCACCTTTAGTATTGCCCAAAATAAACTTTTATTAAAAAATGCTTGACAAAGAGCAAACTATATTGTATAATTCCCTTGTTGCAAATCCAAAGACAGCAGGTGGCGGAAGCCGTAAGTTTAACGCCTGCCGAGGTATGCGTGAAAATTCAAACCGAAACGATACGTTTTTATTTTTCATGTCTGCCTTTTCTTTGGGCAGATATTTTTTATTTCTTATGGAGGTGAAAAACTTGCCTAACGCAAAGGTTTTAGAACAAAAGCAGCAGCTCGTTGCAGAGCTTAGCGAAAAAATCTCAGGTGCGGTTGCCGGTGTAGTAGTTGACTATAAGGGTACCACCGTTGCTGACGATACAGCACTCCGTAAGGAGCTTCGTGAAGCAGGCATTGAGTATTTTGTTGTAAAGAACACCCTTCTCGCCCGTGCGATCGAGGGTACCGATCTTGCAGATATGAAGTCAGTTTTAGAGGGAACAACAGCTCTTGCTCTTTCTAAGGAGGACCACACAGCAGCTGCAAGAATTCTCAATAAGTTCGCAGAAGCACACGAAAACTTCAATATTAAGTCAGGCTTCTTAGATGGTAAGCTAGTAGATGTAGATACTATCGTTGCTCTCGCTAAGCTTCCTTCCAGAGAGGTTCTTCTTGCGACAGTTCTCAGCGCATTCCAGGCACCTATCGCAGCATTTGCACGTGCTGTACAGGCTATCGTTGATAAAGATGGCTCTGCTGATGAAAGTGCAGAATAATTAAAAAAATAAACTAAACTTAAATTAATGTTAAATGGAGGAAATTAAAATGGCATCTGAAAAGATTACAGCTATGATTGAAGAGTTAAAGACTCTTACCGTTCTTGAGCTTTCTGAGCTCGTTAAAGCAGTAGAAGAGGAGTTCGGCGTATCTGCAGCAGCTGCAGTAGCAGTAGCAGCTCCAGCAGCAGGCGCAGCAGCAGTTGAGGAGAAGACCGAGTTCGACGTTATCCTTGCTGAAGCAGGCGCAGAGAAGATTAAGGTTATTAAGGCAGTTCGTGAAATCACAGGTCTTGGTCTTGCTGAGGCAAAGGCTCTTGTTGACGGCGCTCCTAAGACCCTTAAGGAAGCAGCTTCTAAGGAAGACGCTGAAGCTATCAAGGCTAAGCTCGAAGAAGTTGGCGCTAAGGTTGAGCTTAAGTAATTTATTACTTAGATTAAACTTAAAAAAGCAAAGGCAGTTCAAACGAACTGCCTTTTTCTTTTGCAATTAAAAGATTATTAATAATTGTAACCATTTTGTAACTGTACTTTTCGCAGGAATTTCTGTATAATTAAGGCAAATTTAAAAAATCTATGCAACTGCGAGGTGCTGTATATGAAAAAAGGTGCCAAAAGAATAATTGTATGTATACTGATTTTAATCTTAACAATACCCCTTTTAATATGGGGTGGTGCATTGGCAAAAAACGGAATACTTACGGCAATGTATAAAGAAAAGATAGAAAATCTTGAATTTATTGAGTCAGAAGAACCACTACCTGAATTTGACTGGTATAGGATAACATCTTATTCGGACGAAACTATTAAAATTTATTTTGTAAACACACTCGGCAAAGGTACTAACGGAGAATATAAAATAGGCGGAGAGATGATTCTTTCTAAAACGCCTAACGGTTGGCGTCATACCAATATGGTACAAAGTATTTCGTGGTCAGGGGCAGGGTCGGCAGATAATTATATTTGGCCTTATTGGCACCACATCTTTTTGGTTTAAACAACCGTGACAGCGGTTTATATCAAGGCTAAGCTCGAAGAAGTTGGCGCTAAGGTTGAGCTTAAGTAATTTATTACTTAGATTAAACTTAAAAAAGCAAAGGGGCTGTAAAAAAACAGTCTAAAAAATCCGAGGTTCATGTGAAAGTGTGAACCTCGGATACTTTTTTAACAGAAATAGAATAAAATGTGTATAAATCAAGCAAAAATCCTGTTTTCATGGCATAAAAAACTAAG
>JAZSCM010000050.1:0-20069 GCA_045602945.1 Acutalibacteraceae bacterium
TAAGGTCCCCGGTAGACTACCGGGTTGATAGGCAGCGTGTGTAAGCGTAGTGATACGTGTGCTTGGCTGTACTAATAGACCGAGGGCTTGACCTATTTTTTCGATCCTTCCTTTTCTCCTTGTTCAGTTTTCAGGGTGTGAGAACTAATAAAAATCAAACGGAGACAACAAAACGTTGTCTCCGTTTTTTCATTTTAAACAAAAAATAATAAATAATAAAATTGGTGTTTCGCGAGCGAAACGGTATATAAAACACAAGTTTATTTAATTCGTAGGGTACGGATTAATCCGTTCCGATAATTTCGGAAAGCATAAACGCTTTCCCTACGGTAACGTTGGTTTTTGTAGGGGACGGCAATTTTTGACGTCCCGAGTTCACGGGTTGTCGCAAGAGGTAACCCCTACGATTATAAAAATATTACCGTTATAATAAATGCAGCAAAAATTTACCTGTCAACCAAACTGGGTGGTGCAGTTGTTTACAACCAACTTGAAACGCGAGGTTTTAACTATAAAAATAGAAGAACCTCAGCACGCGAAATGCGTGTCGAGGCTCTCGACCGGTTTAGTTGACAGGCATTATAAACGGCAAACAGAAAAGAACAACGAAAAACACTTTATTTTTTCTGAAAACTGTGATATAATATATAAGCCAAACAAAGCTGAATAAGGAAACTAACCAATTTTTACTAAAGGGATTATTATACCCTTTTGGTTATCATTTGATATATGTTCGGTAAAATCGCAACTCCACTCGGATGGTAACAAGGGTTTCCTTTTCTATTTGAGCTTTGTTTGGCGACAATCGGGGTTTGCGTTTTTCGGTGCGCTGACTTTGGTTGGCGCACTTTTTATTTTGTGTAAAAGTAGTTTAATTCAACAAAATAGTGCGTGAAGTTTTTATAAAAAAGGGGTGATAAAATGGCGGATTATAAGCAAATGTATTTAACACTGCTCGATGCCACAGAAAAGGCGATAAACGAGCTAATTTCAGCGCAACGTGCCTGTGAGGAAATTTTTATTGATTCGAGTGACTGCGAAGAAAAAGCACAGGCGGCAGAAATTATTAAAATAGTGGAAAAATAAATAAAGGGCGACCGTTTGGTCGCCCTTTATAAATAATTAATAAGGTATAATCTTCTGCTAGTCTGTTATAACGTCGTCAAAGGATACGAATAAATCGGCTGCCTCTTTTTCTTTACTAGCTAACCCGTAAAACAACACGTTTTCAAGCTTCACAGAGTCGAAATCATCGGCGGTTACAAAAATTATCAGTCCTACCCTTCTTTCGTAGTTGATACTTTGCTGCTCTAAGCGTTTAATTGCTTGGTCTATAGCGTGTTGGTAGAATGCTTCACAGGCGGTTTCGTAAGCTGTTTTACAAGGTGTGTTTTGTTCTTGGCTTCCAATATCGGTATTAAGCTTTTCCTTTAAAAACTCGCCGTTGACAATATACTTATCTAACAAATCCTTGCCAATTTCCTCGACGACACTTTCGTACAGCTCCTTTGCCCATTTATAGCCATCAGGAGTGCCGACTTTATATAAATCCTCACCGTATTTTAACTCGTCTCCAAATTTCAGCAAGATGCCCAGTTTGTCGAATTCTAGTCGCTCCTCATCGGCATCGGCCTCATACTCGGTTAACGATTTGCCGTTATAAACGAAATTTTTATCAAGCTCAAAGCCTACGCTAACGGCAATCAGGGAGTTTTTGTTGTTTTGGTCGCGCAAAACATCGTTTAAAGTGAGAGTAATTCTTTTTTCGTTTAGGCGAGTGTAACCCATACTGTCGACCGAGCCGTCGGAGGTATCCCAAATTATAGGACCGTCAGGTATGCCGTTTAAAGTGCTTTTATCCGAGCTGTTTGCACTCGAATTAGAGGTGCTGTTTGGTTTAACTGTTTGGGTTTGCCATACGAATACACCGATTATTGTAGCAAGGCAAACACAGGTAACGGGTATTAAGATTTTTAACGCTACCTTGCGTTTGTGTGACTTTGCCTTTTCAAATTCATCTATTCGCTTAAATACTGTACAAATAGTTTCGTCATAGTTCTTCATAAATAAACCCCTCCTTTTCCAGTTGTGATTTAAGTGATTTTCTAGCGCGGTAAACAAGGGTTTCTATACTATGTACCGATTTTTTCATAATAAGCGCTACTTGTTTAGTGCTGAAATCCTCGAAATATATAAGCCATAACACCTGATGATACCTAGGCGTTAATTTGCTAAGCGCCCTATGTAAAATTATTTTGCGCTCTTCTTTTATAAAGCTGATTTCGAGATTTTCTTGGTCGCTTGTTAAGTTGGGGTGCTCGTCAATAGAGGTTTCAATAAACTTACGCTTTCGTTTTAAGTAGTTTAGAGCAATATTTCGTCCTATTGTGTAAAGCCAGGTCTTAAAGGAAGCATTACCCTTGTTTTTTGGTTTTTTTGTGCCGAGTAAAACAAAGGTATCCTCAGCTAGTTCCTCGGCAACGTGAACGTTATTAACAAAACCGTTTAGGTAAAAAATCAGTCCGTCGCGGTATTCCCTTATAATTTCCGCCAGTCCGCTTTCATCTCCATTGTCACGGAAACGGCGGTAGCTACTTGCACCGTTGTCCATCGACACAAACTCCTTTCCGAAAGGTTTTTTGTTTAGCCTTTCACTTATTACACAACAAAAAAGGTTAAAACCTCACACAAAAAACAAAAATTTTTACAATATAAATATTATAACATATTTTTTTAAATAAGAAATAATAAAAACGGTATATAAAACACAAGTTTATTTAATTTGTAGGGAACGGATTAATCCGTTCCGATAATTTCGGAAAGCATAAATGCTTTCCCTACGGTAACGTTGGTTTTTGTAGGGGACGGCAATTTTTGACGTCCCGAGTTCAAGGGTTGTCGCAAGCGCCAACCCCTACGATTATAAAAATATTACCGTTATAATAAATGAAGCAAAAATTTGCCTGTCAACCAAAGCGCACCTTTTGGTTGACAGGCAATCTTTTTAAACATAAAATTTATTTAATTTTTTCTTGACAAATCGGTCTACACAGTGTAGAATAAAAGTGGTCTACAAGATGTAAACCATAGGAGGTGCGATATGAAAGACTATCAGATGGGGGCTATTGAGTCCCGTTTTGCCGACATTATTTGGGAAAATGAGCCTATTTCTTCCACCGAACTTTCAAAATTGAGTGAAGAAGAGCTTAGTTGGAAGAAATCTACCACCTACACCGTTTTAAAAAGACTCTGCGACAAGGGTATTTTCAAAAACGAAAAGGGTGAGGTGACTTCGCTCATTTCAAAAAATGAGTTTTACTCTGTTAGAAGCGAAAGGTTTGTTGAGGAAACCTTTTCAGGTTCACTTCCTGCCTTTTTAGCTGCCTTTACAGCGAGAAAGAGTTTAACTCCCGACGAGGTAGCGCAGCTTAAAAAAATGGTTGCCGAATATGAGGAGGAATAACAATGGAAGCTATATTCCTTAAAATATTAAATATGAGTATAACTGCAACCTGGCTGGTTTTAGCAGTAGTTGTTGTTCGTCTGCTGCTTAAAAAAGCGCCAAAGTTTATTTCGGTGCTTTTGTGGGCGATAGTCGGAATAAGACTTATTTGTCCGTTCTCATTTGAGAGTGTTTTAAGCCTGATACCAAGCGCCGAAACGGTGCCGCCAAGCATTATTTATTCCGATACCCCCGCAATTGAGAGCGGTGTGCCGATTATAAATAATACTATAAATCAGGTTATAACTGAAAATTTGGCGCCCACACCCGAAGCTAGCGTTAGCCCTATGCAGATAATTACCCTTGTAGCGTCTGTTGTTTGGCTGGTCGGTATAATTGCTATGGTTTCTTACACCGTTTTTTCATACCTTCGCATTAAGCGAAAGGTTAAAGAGGCACTACTCTTTAAGGACAACATTCTGCTTTGCGACCGTATAGACACGCCGTTTATACTGGGTGTTTTAAGACCTAAAATTTATTTGCCGTCCAATATTGACAAAGCGGATATGGAATACGTAATCGCACACGAAAAGGCACACATAAAGCGCCGTGACCATTTATGGAAGCCGTTAGGTTTTTTGATTTTGGCGGTTTATTGGTTTAATCCTGCGCTGTGGCTGGGCTACATACTTCTTTGCAAGGATATCGAGTTTGCCTGTGACCAAAAGGTGCTAAAGCAAATGGGCAGTGAAATTAAAAAGCCGTATTCCAATGCGCTTATAAACTGCAGTGTACCACGCAAAATGATTTCTGCTTGTCCTCTTGCTTTTGGCGAAGTTGGAGTTAAAGGCAGAATAAAGTCTGTGCTAAACTATAAAAAACCTGCATTCTGGATTGTTATTGTAGCCATTGTTACAAGCATAGCCGTGGCGGTATGCTTTTTAACTAATCCTAAAAAGAAATTAAACAACACCGGCAACAATTCAACCGGTTCAAACAATCCGAATAATAACAATTCATCGAATGCCGTATATATTGAAACTGACCCTGATGCTTCCGCGAAACATAAGGTGGCAATCTCCGCTTACAATAAATTTTTAAGCGGAGAAATAACAGCAAGGCGCAGTGACGGAACCTCATATAACGTATTACAGTACGGTATACATGGCGACGGTATCGCTAACTTCGCCCTTGGCGACGTCAACAACGACAACATTCCGGAACTGTTTATACACGCAGATCACTACGCAATACTCAGTCTTAACGGAAATTATCTTGCCGAATGGTACAACAGTATGAGTTGGCAGGCAATCTGTCTTTTACAAAATGGTGCGGTATTGGACACACATTCAAGCGTTGGTGTCACTTACAAATATATAACCTTCAATGCAAACGGCATAGAGAAATTTGTAAGTTTCTCAAAGCCTGCTGAGGGTGAATCTAACCAGATATTCTATTTTGGGGAGAACGGAGTTTCCAAAGAGGTGTCAAAAGCAGAGTGGGATCAACTCACAAACCCCTACTTTGAACAAGCCAAAAAGACGGTAGAGTTAAAATGGACTAAGTGGGAAAAGAAAAACAACACAGCTCCAAACACCTCTTCCGCAATATCACAGCCTCAAAAGGAAGATTTATCAAAATTTTCTTCCTGGTATTCAGAGGGTACTGATTCGGGTCTGTCTCTTTCCAGTATAGCCGCCCTTAAAGAACGTTTCCCACACTATTTTAACGTTTCAACCAAAGGGGGAATAACCGTTTGTATCTGGCAGACCTCTGAAAACGACTATCGCTGTTTCTTAATGAACTCTGATTCTGCCGCCAAAAGTGACCAAACTTTTGCGTATACAAGCGGTACTACCATTGCAGAAACAAGGGCGATTTTATCGACCTATGATATAGATAAGTCTGATATCACGGTAACTCCTGTAAAAAATCCGCTCTCCAGTTATAGTTATAAGATAGATAACAAATATAAAGAAAAGGTAACCAAAGAGTTTTGGAAAAGCGACAATTTGTTATATACTATGACGCCTGGGGTCTACGTGCCAATAAGCATTGAGGAAATGAAAGAAATGGCACTTAACACCGACAAACTAGGCACTAATCAGGATCCTTATCATCTGCCCGTTTACAAGCTTGACAGTTTAAAGGCTTTAGATGATTTTAAGAAATCGTTAAACAGCGAAACATCCGCGGGTAAAGTGGAATATGCCAACCTCTCAGATTTTGATGATGCTATAAAGAGTGTTGACGGTGAATTTTTCAAAACCCACAGTCTTATAGTGATATATCACACTTCAGGGTCGGGCTCATATAGATACGACGTTCACAGTATCGAATACACCGATAAATCCTTTAAAATTCACGTTGTAAATACTTATATGCCGGGACTCGACGTCACTTGCGACGTGAAAGATTGGTTTATAACACTTGCTGTGCCAAAAACACTTATTAAAAACTGCAACGAGTTTGATGCCGATTTAAATAACGTGATAGTTAAACCAAACATAAACGAGCTAAAGCTTAAATATCCTACGTATCTTAACCTTTATACAAAAGGCGGCTTAGACGTGTATTTATGGTTTACTACCAGAGAACACGTTTACGGCGGTATATTGCCTACAAGGCTTAGCGGTTATACCGATACAGAGCTCGAATCCCTAGCGCAATCCTCTGCGTCTATCGACGAGCTTCGCGCAATTCTCGGCTATTACGTGGCAAACGGATATATAGCTAAGGATAAGGTGAAAGTAAAGCTTATTTCGTTATCACACACGGAATTTGACTATACTGATGAATCTGCACGACAGTATTTAGAAGAACTGTTGTGGTCAGACCATAAATTTGCCGCCTCTTAAAAGAGGTAAGTTCAAGGTGTTTTTGAAAAGCAAAACAAAAAAATCCGTACGATAATTTCGCACGGATTTTTTATGATTTTTAATTCTTTAAATTAATTTTGCATTTTGCATTTTGCACTTTGCATTTAATTCTTCCCTTGTCTTGCTAAAATTCTGTTAATGATATTACCGCTTGACTTAATTCTGATAAAGTTTATAAGGAAGAAGATAACGCCTACCTGACAAAATAGAATTGATAAAACAAGCATCTTAACGTCACCGCTACGGTTTTTGGTAACGGTAAAGTCGGTATAAAGTGAATCAAGATAGGTAGGCATTTTCTCGGCGATTTTTTTCTGAATTGTACCTGCAACTATCCAAAATGCGAATAAACTGGTATACGTAAATGAAACGCCGAACAAATTAACGTCATAAGAATAAGAATATTCTATAGCTTCAATCATAGAAACAAACGAAATCAGACCAAAAATAGCGGTGAACACAATGCCGCAAATAAACATTATCTTGCCGCAAATAGAATTGGCCTTTCTTTCCCAACGCAAGAAGCGGTGTGTAGCATCGAGAAATTCCTGTTCTTCTTTAATAAGAGAATCTTCGGTTACTTTATCTGCAAAGGTGGGTGCGGGTGCTGCCTGGACGGGTGCGGCAACTACGGGAGCCACTACAGCTACAGGCGTTTCTACTGCTACGGGAGCCTCTACTGCTACAGGTGCCTCAACTACAGGTGCCTCGGCAACTACAGGCGCCTCAACTACAACGGGTGCCGCAACTACAACGGGTGCCGCAACAACAGGAGTCTCAACTACGGGCGCTGTTTCCTGTACAGGAACCGCTGTGCCGCAGTTGGTACAGAATTTGCTGTTTTCTATAATCTCTTTTCCACAATTTGTGCAAAAACTCATAATAATTTCTCCTTTTCAAAGTTTCTATCCTTATACTATCACTTTTTTATTAAATTTTCAACATAAATTTCGAAAGGTGTAATAAAAACGGGCGACCAATGTTCCCCCCTACAATGCAAATATATTTTTATCATTAATTTTGCATTTTGCATTTTGCACTTTGCATTTAATTTTCATTTTGTCTTCTTATAATTCTGTTTACAACCTCGTCGCAGCTTTGAATACGGACAAAGTTTATAATAAAGAATATAAAAGCAATCATATTAAATAAAACGCAAAGCACTATCATTCCTACGTTTGTGCAACGCTTTTTTGTAACCGTGAAATCGTAATACAACGAATTTAAATATGTAGGCATTTTATTAGCAATTATTCGCTGAATAATTCCTATTGCTATATATGAAGCAAAAGTAACAAGGTACAAAACCCCTATAAACGATATTGGTACTCCCGATACCTCGCCTTCTAAAGTGGCTGAAATACCTACAAGGGTAAAAAACATACCGAAAAGGGTGAAACATATGCCCGCTATTAAAAAGAAAATACTGGTAATAGACCAAGCCTTTCTTTCCCAACGAAGAAGATTGTTTGTCATATCTAAAAAGGCTTGTTCCTCTTTGATTAAAGCATCTTCGCTTTGTTCTAGGGCAAACGCTTCTATTACAGGGGCACCGCAAAAAGTGCAGAACTCGCTGTTTTCTGAAATTTCTTTTCCACAGTTTTTGCAAAAACTCATAATAATTTCTCCTTTTCAAAGTTTCTATCTTTATACTATCATTTTTTTGCAAATTTTTCAACAAAAAATTCGATAGGTGTAATAAAAACGGGCGAGGTTTACCCGCCCGTCGATTATGCATTATGAATTGTGAATTAATTCTTCCCTTGTCTTGCCAAAATTCTCTTGATTACGTTAGTCTCTGCTTTTAAGCGGACAAAGTTTATAATAAAGAATACGGTATGTACACCGCCGAAAATAATTGCAAACACCAGCATACCAACGTTTCCGCTACGGTCGTTTGTTATAGAAAAATCGTTATAAAGGGTATCAAGATAGATAGGCATTTTGTCGGCAACCTTTTTATGTACTATTCCAAGCACGATAAACATACCGCCAAACAGTATAGCATACAAAAATCCCATAAAAACTAAGGCAATTCCTTCGACTTCTCCGGAAATAGCCATGATAAGACCAACAAAACCTACAAGGGCAAAAAGGGCTCCGTATATAATACCAAAAATCATATAAAACTTGCTAAAGATAGACCAAGATTTTCTTTCCCATCTAAGTAGGTCGTGGGTGGTATCAAGGAATTCTTGCTCTTCTTTAATTAGTGCTTCCTCGTTTATTCCGTCCGAAAAATTAGGTGCCGTATCGGTTACGGGCGGGGTTGTTTTTTCTTCTACGGGTGTGCCGCAAGCACCGCAAAAGGCAGTGCCCTCTAAAATTTCTTTTCCACAGTTTGAACAAAAGCTCATAAATCATTCTCCTTTTTTATTTAATTTTGCATTTTGCACTTTGCATTTTGCATTTATAAAAAGCTGTCTTTAAACCACACGTTTTGCACCGTAAAGGTTTTGCCGTTCAGGTAATCGAGCATACCTGACTCGGTAGTGAATTTAAAGGTTAATTTATAAGAATAAAGTGCTTGTTTATCAAAGCCGTTTTTCTTATCCTCTGCATTCTTGCCGTACTTTCCGTCACCAACTAAAGAGTGACCGATTGAAGACAGATGCGCTCTTATCTGATGCGTTCTTCCCGTTATAAGCTCTACCTCTAAAAGCGACATATTGTTTTTAGATGCTAAAACTTTGTATTTTGTCTTTATGGTAAGGTTATCTTCGGTCTTTTTATCGCTTAAAAACACCTTGTTTTTATCGCAGTCTTTTTTTAGGTAGCCTTCAAGCGTAGCTTCTTTTCTCTTAGGTATGCCGTGCACAATACAAAGATAGCGTTTATCAAGCTCTCTGTCCTTAATCTTCTGGCAAAGGATTTTAAGCGCTTCGGCATTTTTTGCGGCGATTACTATTCCGCCTGTGTTGCGGTCAATTCGGTTGGCAAGGGCGGGGGCAAAGCTGTTTTCAGATTTTGGGTCGTATTCGCCCTTTTTATAAAGATAGTGCTGTATTCTGCCTATTAGGGTGTCACGGTATTCATCTTTGTCGGGGTGGACAAGAAGTCCTTGAGGTTTATCAACGAGAAGTATATTTTCGTCCTCGTAGACTATATTTAGTCTGTCGGGTGAGCTTAAAAAATCGTATTTAGGTTTTGTTTCTTTAAAAAACTCGTCGTTTATGTAGGCTTCGACAATATCGCCTTCATAAAGCCTTGTCGATATTTCGGCGCGTTTGCGGTTTACCTTTATGTGCTTTGTACGAATATACTTGTACATAAGCGATTGCGGAAGCGTTGGGCAGACCTTTTGTATAAACTTATCGAGTCTTTTATCATTATCGTTTTTAGAAACGGTAAAACTTTTCATTGTTTTTTTGTTCACATTCCTTATTGATTTTCGAAATCAATTTTAGTATAATATAATTCCAACTAATTATTTGTCGTTAGGGATTAAGCGGTAGCCTATTCCGTTTTCGGTGAAGATATACCGAAAGCTTTGCATATCGGGTTCAATTTTCTTTCGGATATTGGTGATGTTAACGCGAAGAATTCCGTTGCCGCTGTCAGACAGCGGACCCCAAACCGATTTCATTATAAAATCGTAGGTTAACACCTTGCCTGAATATTTACAAAGAAGCGAGAGAATTCTAAATTCGTTCTTGGTAAGGTGAACCTCTTTTTCGTTTACGAACACCTGACAGCTTGAAAAGTCGAGGCGCAGTCCCTTAGCCTCAAAGCTTTCCTGATTGTTGATGCCGAGTGCGGTTTCAATTTCTGCAAGTCTTTTTTCGCAAACCTTTACGTATGCTAAAAGCTCGGCGGTGGAAAGCGGCTTAGAAAGGTATATATCTGCGCCGCCATAAAGCGCGGCGGTGCTGTATTTTTCGCCCTCGGGACCGAGTGCTATTACGGGTAAGGTCGACCACATTCTTATAGATTTTAGTGTTTTTATGCCCTGCTCGTACGTTTCGGACATATCTATTATTACTATATCGGGTGCCGAAGAGGAAAGCTGTGCAAAACCCGAGGCAAAGCCTAACGCTACTACTACCGAAAAGCCGTTTTGTTCAAGAACGGCAGAGATAAGCTTTAGACTTCTTTTATCCTCGTCGATAACAAGAACTCGTCTTTTCAAACAGGTACCCCCTAAATATTTTTATTAACACAATTATACACTTTTGTTAAGAAATTGTCAAGAAACCCAAAGTAAAACGGAGGTGGCGGTATGGGTTTTTTTCTAAAATTTGATGCCTTCAGGCAGGGCTTTTTAGTGCCTAACGTGATTTGTGATAAGCATTTAAAACTTAGCACCCATACCCAACTTAAATGTATTCTTTATATACTTAAAAACAGTACCGAAGAAATATCAGCGCCAAAAATATCCGAGGCGTTAAATTTAAGTTTAAACGAAACCGAGGACGCTCTGCTTTACTGGGTAAAAGAGGGAATTTTGGCTAGTGATACACCCGAAACCGAGAAAAAGGCAGAAGTAAAGGAAATAGTAAAACAAAACATAAAGCCTTCAAGACAAGACGTTGCAAGGCGCGGTCTTGAAGACCCGAAATTACAGCTTTTGCTTCGTGAGGCTCAGCTTAAATTCGGCAGAAACCTAAAGACCAACGAGGCTAGTACTTTGGTTTATCTTTATGACGATTTAGGACTTGACGTTTCACTGATACTTTTACTTCTTCAGTTTGCAAAATCAAGCGAAAAGCTTAACATCAGCTTTATAGAGAAAACGGCAATTACCTGGGTAGAAAAAGGAATTGAAAATATAGTTTTAGCTGAAAAGTGGATTTCGGAAAGAGCAATCGGTGACCTTGCCTGGAAGCGTGTTTGCAAAGCGTTTTCAATTGAATACCGCCGCCCGAGTGAAAAAGAGGCAGAGTATTCGTACTTGTGGCTTAATACTTGGGGAATAAGTGATGATTTACTGGTAGCCGCTTACGACGTTTGCGTTGATACTAAATCCAAATTTATGTTTTCTTATACTGCTAAGGTGCTTGAAAATTGGCATAAAAAGGGCTATAAAACGGCTAAGGATATAAAACCAGAGCAGGAAAAACAAAAAACAGCACCGTCAAAGAAAAATGAAAACTACAGCGGCTATGACCTATCAACATTTGAGGAAAGTTTAAATTCTGACGATTAGAGGAAAAAAGATGCTTAATAAAACCGAAGCTTATAGAAAAGCCTTTGAAATAAAAGAAAAAGAAAAGAATAAAAGACAAACTCTTTTCCTATCTCAAATGGAAAGGCTTGAAAGCGAAAACCAAACTCTTAAAGAGATAAACCGAAAGCTTAATATGTTAGGCGCCAAAACCGCTATAACTGCGCTCTCAGGTGATACTAAAACGCTCGATGAGTTAAAAAACACCATCACCGCACTAAACGAGCAAAAACAGGTTATTTTAAATAATGCTAATTTAGTTTCTACAAAGCCTGACTGTGATAAGTGTGCCGATACAGGCTACGTCAACGGCAAAATTTGTGACTGTGTAAAATATATTGCAAAAGAGCTTTTAATAGAAGACCTTTCAAAAAGTCTGCCGCTAAACGCCAGTCGCTTTGAGGATTTCAGCCTTGAATTTTACCCCGAAGAGTTACCTGACGGCACAAATCCCAAAAAGCGAATGACTGCAATTTTAAAACTATGCAAAGAGTATTCTATAAATTTTGACCCTAAGAGTAGCGACAGCCTTTTGTTTATGGGCAATACGGGTATCGGCAAAACACATTTGTCGTTGGCTATTGTTTGTGAGCTTTTAAATAAAGGGTTTGACGTAATCTACGGCTCGGCATACAACCTATTTTCCGCTATGGAAAACGAGCATTTTAATCTTCGCTCGGATAAAAGCTACACAGCGGCGGTAGAGTGCGATTTGCTTGTTATCGACGACTTAGGCGGTGAGTTTGTATCGCCCTACATACAGTCGCTTTTATACAACATAGTAAACACCCGTCTTTTAGCGGCACGGCCTACGATTATCAGCACAAATCTTTCAATGCTTGAAATTGAAAATCGCTATACACCGCGTGTATCGTCAAGACTAATCGGCGGATATACCGCTAAAAAATTCTTGGGCAATGATATCAGACAAATTAAAGCAATGAATAAAAACAAATAAACTTTGTAGGGAATGGATTTATCCATTCCGTTACAAGCAGTAAAGCCGTTTTGCTACCCGAAAGCATCGCGAAATACAGGCGGATGGCATAAATGCCATCCCTACAATATTAAATTATATTGATATCAACAACAAAGCCTTGATGCAAACGCACCAAGGCTTTGGTTTTTATAAACGTGGGGTTGCGATATTAGTGATATTATGCCTTGCGGCATAGTGTTATTTTCGCGTTGCGAAAGTGCTATTAAACCCTTTGGGTTTAGTGATATTTTATTCGCTAAAAACTGCCGTAAGGCAATATCACTCGGCTTTCAGCCGAATACCACTGCGAAGCAATACAACTCGCCTTGGCGAATAAAACTAGCGTTACGCTTTTGCGTAACGCTGTCCGCCCTGTTAGCACCTAAAAGCGTTTCGGGATAATAACTGTCTTCATAAAACTGCAACAAATATCTTTTATAATCCTCGTTTATATATGGATATTCCGCTCTTATAAAAATTCTTTTAATTTCTGGGTATTTTTGTTGCTTTAATTCGGTTACAACTTCTAAGCATAGACTGTTAAATGCGCTCTTGCTACCGAACAAAAAGGTATCAACATTTTTATTGATGATTAGATTTTCTACAATTTTATATAATTTCGCTTTCTTTTCTTCGGTTTTCTCTGTTTTTCTGTGACCGAAAAAACAACATACGTTTTCTTTCATTTTTCCACCTCAAGTAAATAATCTATTACCTATTATACATTAACATTTACTCAATGTAAATATTTATTTACTTGTGAAAAGTTATAATTTGCTCTCCTTGCTTGTAAACTAATAGTATAGGGGGCTAAACTATGAAAACAGAATTTGCTGAAAAATATATCACTTTAGGTTTAAAAATCGCTTACTATCGCAAAAAGGCGGGTTACACCCAAGAAACGTTTGCAGAGCTTATTGATAAAAGCGTAAACTTTGTAGGACAGGTTGAGGGAACAGGAACGGTTCGAGGCGTCTCTTTGGAGACCTTATTCAAAATTTCACAGGTTCTTAATATATCCCCCTCTAAATTATTGGAAGAAGATTAAAAACACGCCGCACTATATGAAATAACAGATTAAAAAATATAAAAAGCCTTGATGCAAACGCACCAAGGCTTTGGTTTTTATAAACGTGGGGTTGCGAGATTAGTGATATTATGCCGTGCGGCATAGTGTTATTTTCGCGTTGCGAAAGTGCTATTAAACCCTTTGGGTTTAATGATATTTTATTCGCTAAAAACTGCCGTAAGGCAATATCACTCGGCTTTCAGCCGAATACCACTGCGAAGCAATACAACTCGCCTTGGCGAATAAAACTAGCGTTACGCTTTTGCGTAACGCTGTCCGCCCTGCCGTAACGGCTTAATGATAACCTGCCAAAAAACAGGTGGGTCCCATCCGAGTGGCTTCGCGCTCCCTTCTTCCATAATCGGCACGGCCGTGGGAGGTCTGCAAACCCACCACCCGAGAAACAGGTCCCTTAAATTAAAGTTGTAGGGTTATAAAAGCTGCGATACACGCACAGGGCAGACAAAATATAATTAATAATGAAAAATGAATGATGAATAATGAAAAATTAAGGAGTCGGCAAAGCCGACACAATAACTCTTCACTTTTCTCTCTTCACTTTTAACTTAAAATGCGAAGCATTTTATTTGTTGTCGATTTCGAAATAGTCCTGAAGCCTGTCAACAAAGGCATCGGCTATCATTTCGTATTCCTCGTCGTCCTCGATTTCGGTGAAGTATTCCTCTCCGTTTTCCTCCATAACCTTAACGATTACAAGCTCACCCGAATCGTCAAGCAGTTTTTGAGCGTCCTCAAAAACGGGAAGAAGCGCTAAATATCTTCCTGTGTCGCTCTCAACCGCATCTAGAATTTCAAAGGTGTATTCCTTGCCATCGTCATCAGAAAGGGTTACTATATCGGGATTGTATTCTTCATTAAGTAGCTTTTCATCCATTATTTTATCCTCCGAATAATTTTCTTATTCTATTTTAATATTTTTTCTCGGTTTAGTCAATATATTAAATAAAAAAAGGCGATTTTCAGCATAGAAAACGAATATTTGTGAAAAATTATACTAAAATATTATTATAATAACCTTGACAAAACATGATTGTAGTGATAAAATATTATTAATCTAGTTAAAAATCGTAATTTTAACTAGATTTGCTTGTCAAATGCCAATGTATCTATTGTTTTTAGCGGAGGATGACTATTATGAGTTACATTTTATTATCTCATCTGTTTTACAAAGATAAAAATGAATACGATGCCTTATACGAAAAAAGATGCTCGTCGGAATCGACGTATAACTTACCTATAAAAATAGGCTGTCACAACGCCTTTTACTGTTTATGTCCCGAAATACACAATATAAGTATGCAAATTATGCAACTGGATAAAAACATATCTCACATTAGAAGCAAGCTTCCTAACGCGGCTCTAATTCAATTTGCTAACAAATGCTTAATTGATGAAATCAAACTTACAAACGATATTGAAGGCGTTTATAGTACAAGAAAAGAGCTTGCTGCTGTGTTGAGAGAAATGGACGGTAAAGCTAAAAAAAAGCGTTTCTACGGATTGCTTAATAAATATAAAATGTTAATTAGTGATACCGAGTTTGCATTAAATACGTCCACCGATATAAGAGAAATCTATAATGATTTGGTTTTAAAAGAGGTTGCCGAAGATAGTGCCGACAATGTTCCTGACGGTGAAATATTCAGAAAAGATATGGCTGAGGTTACAACGCCAACCCAAAAGGTGATTCATAAGGGCGCCTATCCAGAGACAAAAATTATTCAGCTTATGGAACAATCCCTCAATATTTTAAACCAAAAAGAAATTCCTATACTAATCAGAATTTCAATTTTTCATTATCTTTTTGGATATATTCATCCGTTTTATGATGGCAACGGAAGAACATCTCGATTTATAAGCAGTTACCTGCTTTCAAAAGAGTTTGAATTTTTGATTGGCTTTAGACTTTCGTACACTATAAAGGCGCATATTAAAGAATATTACGATGCGTTCAAAGAATGTAATAACGAAAAAAATAAGGGAGACTTAACGCCTTTTATAATAATGTTTCTTAATATTATTCTTGAGTCTTTTGAAAATTTGTATGAGGCTTTAGAAAAAAGAAACCACCTTCTGTCAAAATTTTCAGATGCTCTTACCGGCAATAAAAACCTTTCTGAAGAACTAAAAGACTTTGCTTTTGTTCTAATTCAAACTTCGCTTTTTTCTAATGAGGGAATTACAAAAAAACAACTAGGTTCGGAATTAAATATTAGCGAGTCAACAGTAAATAAACGCTTATCAAAATTAAGAGAAATAGGTTTATTGTTAGAAGAAAATTGCAAACCCGCAAAATATTTAATAGATTTGAATAAGTTATCTTAATCCCACTTTTTTACGTATCGCCTAAAGTATGCGATAAATTTTAAAGCTGTGCAGAAAATGGGTGATGTCCTTATCGGAGAGATTTTATAAGGGGTATGGGCATAGCCCTGTGCATTTGTTAAACAAATGCGAAACTTGCAATAAAAACAGAAGAGAGAGTAACGCGGTTACAAAATTCCGTGAAGCTCTCTCTTTTTCTGCTTTTTTAGTGATATTCTTTGCTTTCGCAAAGAGTGATATTATTGCTACCGCAATAGTGATATTGAAGCCTTGCGGTTTCAGTGGTATTCTATTCGCCCTGAAACTCGCGAAGCGAATACCACTCGGCGCGAGCCGAATATCACTGCGTAGCAATACCACTCGCCACAGGCGAATAGAACTGGCGTGATACTCCGATAAGAGTATCACGCCAATTCTGCACAGCTTTTTCTGTTTTAGTATTATTTTGCGGCGTATCTTGATCTTATTTCCTCGTTATCGTTGTTATCGTAGATATCGCAGATGATTTTTTGGATTTTGAGTGCTTCTCTGCCGCTGATTTCGAGTTCTTCCTTACCTAATAAGGCTTTATAGAACTGATGGATTTGAACGGCGTGCTGTCTGCCCCAATATTCCTTACCGCTTGAATAGGTAACTATCTTTTGCGGCTGATTTTGAACCGTTTCGGTTGTTCCGTCGTTATAAACTATGGTAGCCTCGCCGTAAGAAAGGGTTGCCTTGCCGTTTTCACATAAAAGACGGATTTCGATAGGATCGTCTACAAAATAGTTGTTCATTGCAAAGAATGAAATAAGGCCGCCGTTTTTATACTTTATAAGGCCCTCGGCACTATCCTCAACAATCATAATTGCGTGATTGCGGTTGTGAAGGGAGGACTGAACCTCAATAGCCTCGTCGTCCATAAACCAGTTTGCAAGGTCTAGGGAGTGAATAGCCTGATCGATAATAACACCGCCGCCTTCTTTATCCCAGGTGCCCTTCCAGTCGGAATGACCGTAGTAGTTATCCGAACGGCTCCAGGTAAGTGTGGTTCTGCCGCATTTTACCTTGCCGAGTCTACCGTCTAATATGCGCTTCTTTACAAGCTGAGAAGGTGTGTTGTAACGGCACTGGAAGATAACCGCATAGGTTAGTCCTAACTTTTCAGCTAGTTCTACGGTCTCTACAGCGTCCTCGTATTTAATGCTCATCGGCTTTTCGCTTATTACGTTGATACCGGCTCTTAAAGCATCCTGTGCTACTACTGTATGTAAATAATGAGGTAAGCATAGATGCACAGCATCTAAGTTTTCCTGCTTAAACATTTCGTTATAATCGGTATAGGTTTTAACACCGTATTTTTCACCTGCTGCTTTAGCCACCTCGGGCTTGTTATCGCAAAGAGCAACGAGCTCGGACTCTTCGAGTGCGATGGCAGACTCGATATGACGGTTGCTAACACAACCACAGCCGATAACCGCTACCCTTAGCTTCTTTTCACAAGACATAAAATATCCTCCTAAAGCATAATTTTGTTGCTTTAGGAGGATTTTACTATACGAAAATTAAAAAAACAATAACTATTTTGTACTTGTTAAGCACAAATTTGTTGTCTTGGGGTTATTCGGTATGTTGGCAAAAGGGTTTGCACTATTCTTCTTTTTGTTTTTCTCGCTCTAAGATTTTGCCAAACTGCGTATCGTAGAGTTGTTTGTATTTTGCGCTCTTTAAAATAAGCTCATCGTGGGTACCGCTGTCAGAAATTTGACCGTTTTCGGTAACCATAATACAGTCGGCAGCAAGAACGGTTGAGAGTCTGTGAGCGATGATAAGACTTGTTCTGCCCACCATAATTCTATCAAGTGCAGACTGAATAAGACTCTCGGAAATCGAGTCAAGCGAAGAAGTCGCTTCGTCAAGAATTAGAATTTTCGGGTCTTTTAGAATTACTCGCGCAATAGATACTCTCTGCTTTTCACCGCCCGAGAGCTTTAGACCTCTGTTACCAACCAAGGTATCATAGCCTTGCGGCAGAGACGAGATAAAATCGTGAATGTTTGCTTTTTTACAAGCGTCGATAATTTCTTCCTTGGTTGCATCGTCCTTAGCGTAAAGAAGATTTTCCATAATGGTGCCGTTAAACAAATATGTATCCTGAGAAACAACACCGATATTTTTTCTTAAATATTCAAGGTCAATATCCTTAACGTTTACACCTGCCACCTTAACCTCACCCGAGGTTACGTCGTAAAGACGGGGTATCATATTAATAACTGTGCTCTTTCCCGCACCCGACGAGCCGACAATGGCATACTTTTTACCGCCGGGGACACAAAACGACATACCCTTTAGTATTTCAATTCCGCGCTCGTAAGAAAAATGAACGTTTGAAAACTCAATCTCGGCATTGTCAAGCTCGGGATTATGAGGGTTTTTAGGGGATACGATATCGTGCTTGCGGTCAAAGTATTCAAAAATTCTGCTAAAGAGGGCTAGTGAACGTGTAAAGTCAACGTGGATATTAAGTAGCATTCTAACCGGCATATTAAGACGGTTTACAAGCGTTACAACAACCGTGATATCACCAACGGTTAAACTGTTATCCTTTAATTTAAGGATTAAAATGGCGCCCACAAGATATATAAGCAACGGAGAAATCTGAATTACAATCCACATAAACACGTGGAACCAGCTACCCGTTCTGTTCTCTTTTATTGTAATATCGGTAACGTCCTTGTTTATCTTTTTAAAGGTTTCGTATTCCTTTTTCTCTTTGGTAAAGAGCTTTACAAGCATAGAGCCGCTAACCGACAGCGTTTCGTCGATATGCTGATTTAAAACGTCGTTTTTCTCCTGAGCGATAGAGGCTAACTGCCAACGCTTTTTGCCCACCGCCTTGGTAGGTAAAATCATAACGGGAATTATTATAACGCCGACTATTGCTAAACGCCAATCGCTGTAGAACAAATAAAAAAGCGAGGTTGCAACAACCAGAAAGTTACTTACAAGCGAGGTCAGTGTGCCCGAAATAACCGTGCTTACACCGCTAATATCGCTGTTCATACGTGTTATTATATCGCCCTGCTTTTCGGTGGTGAAAAACGAGTGGGACATTTTTTGCAGATGGTCATACATCTGGTTTCGCATATCCTTGATAATCATCTGCGAAATCCAAGAGTTTATGTACTGCTCAAGCACACTTACAATGTGCGAGGTGCAAATCACGCCAAAGGATAAAACTATCAGCTTGATAACACGTGCGAGTGAGCCGTTTGCAACAATTTCATCAACGATTTTACCCGTTATTACCGAGGGGTAAATGCCAAGCACCGCCGAAATAAACAGCGCTACAAAAACAAGGATAAACTGAAGGGTGTAAGGCTTCATATAGGATAAAATCCTAAGCATCATTCCTTTGGTAACTTTGGGTTTGTTTTTCTTTTCTTCTTCGGTTAAAAAACCTCGAGGCCCGAAGCGGCCTGGTGGGCCCATAGGTCTTCCCATAATATCATCTCCAAAACAAAAAAAGGCTACCCTTAGCCTTCAAATAGAAAATCTCCTCAACATTTTTATTATACTATATATATAAAGCAATTGCAAGAAAAACTTGCTTTGTAAAAAATAAATAATTTTTATCAACTTTTACTTGACAAATTGGCACTTGTGCTGTATAATAAAATCAAAGAAAAGAAAGGAGTGGTGCCACATGGTAGAACCACCAGCACAGCACCAAAAGTTTTCTTGAAAGAGGTGAGTCCCAAGGTTTATTAAGTTTTTCTTCAAAACAAAAATTTTAAAATCACGGTGAGTCCGATGTACAAGGTAATAAGAATTTAAAAATAAAATAATATTACAATATCCTGAAAGGATTTTATATAGATTTTTGAAAGAAGGAATTTCTTATGATTTTAAAAACCTATAAAAATCAAAAAGAATAAAATATTCGAGGGGATACCAATGTACAGTTAAAATTTGACCGTATTTAAGGTCTTAAATCACAAGTGAATAATTTAATATAAACTAAGGGCTGTCCGCTTTTTTGCGGACAGCTTTTTTAAATTATTTTTGCATCAAGGCTTTGGTTTATATAAGCGTTGCTTGGCGATATATTGCTTCGCAATGCGATATGTTTAAAAACGCGATATATTTGCCTCTCGGCAAATGCGATATGAGATAAATCCTTGTGACGTAAGTCACATATCGCACCGAAG
>JAZSCM010000051.1:0-20202 GCA_045602945.1 Acutalibacteraceae bacterium
GGTTTTGGAGACCGATGCTCTACCAGCTGAGCTATACCCCTATATTAAGTTAGAGTATCAACACCCAAATCCGAGCTTCTAGGTCGTGTATCCAATTTGAAATTAGCACAAGACTTTATAACGGATTGGGTGTCGAGCCTCTCGACTGGTGGACCAACAGGGACTCGAACCCCGGACCAACCGGTTATGAGCCGGTTGCTCTAACCAACTGAGCTATTGGTCCACATCTAGTGCTGAAACAGTTAACTGTGACAGCAAGAATTATTATAATCAATTAAAGTTAATTTGTCAACAGAAATTTAAAAAAATTCATGAATTTTATTTTTAAACAAAAAGGTTACAATTTTGTAACCTTTTATTGACTTTTAGTAACAGGGTTTGATAAAATACACAAGTAAATATGAAAGAGGGGAGTTATATGGTATGGTTTTTAGTATGACAGGCTTTGGCAGAGCCAAACAAAACATATCCGATTTTGATATTTCGGTTGAAATCAGGTCGGTAAATCACAGGTATTTTGAATATTCCTCAAGACTGCCTCGCGCGTATATGTTTATAGACGATAAGCTAAAGTCACTTTGTCAACAATATATTTCAAGGGGTAAAGTTGAAGTTTCGGTTTTTATTGAAAATAATAATCCGAATAAGGTTTCTCTTGAAATTAACGAAGAGTACGCCAATGCGTATTTTGAGGCGCTTCATAGGTTGGCTAAGAAATATAAGCTTAAAAAAGATTTTAAGTTATCGACCTTTGCAACTAATCAGGAATTATTTAGTCTTAAAAGAGCTGAGGTTGACGAGGAAGCGCTTTTAGAGGCGGTGCTATCAACAGCAGAACTTGCTGTTAAAGCGTTTTGCGATATGCGTGCCGAGGAGGGTAAGCGTCTGGTTGATGACGTAAATTCCCGACTTAACACCATATTAAACGCTGTTTCTTTTATTGAAGAGCGCTCACCCGAGACACTTAAAGAGTATAGAGAACGTCTCGAACAAAAAATGCGTGAACTTTTAGACGATAAGCAAATTGACGAACAGCGTCTACTGACCGAAACTGCAATATTTGCGGATAAAATTGCGGTTGCAGAGGAAACGGTAAGACTTCGCAGTCATATCAAAGCACTTTCCGACCTATTTTTACAAGACGGTGCAATAGGTCGAAAAATTGATTTTATCGTTCAGGAAATGAATAGAGAAGCAAACACAATTGGTTCTAAGGCTCAGGATATTGATATTGCAAAAACGGTAGTTGATATTAAGTCTGAGATAGAAAAAATCAGAGAGCAAATACAAAACATTGAATAAGGGGTGTAAAAAATGAAACTTGTAAATATTGGATTTGGCAATATGGTATCGGCAAACCGTATGGTAGCAATTGTAAGTCCCGAATCTGCACCTATTAAAAGAATTGTTGCAGAGGCTAAGGATCAGGGTACACTAATCGACGCTACACACGGCAGACGTACCAGAGCGGTAATAATTACTGATAGCGATCATATAATACTCACGTATCTTCAGTCCGAAACACTTGCTAACCGTATAACCGATGAAAATGCAGTTGAGGAGGATGACGAAGAGGATGAGTAAGGGTAGACTCTTTATCATTTCCGGTCCTTCGGGATCGGGCAAGGATACGGTTTTACAGGAACTTTTTAAAAAGTGCCCTGAGCTTTTGTTTTCAATTTCATCAGTTACAAGACCTATGCGTTTAGGAGAGGTTGAAGGCGAGAAATATAATTTTATTTCGCGTGAGCAGTTTGAAAGCATGATTGCTAACGACCAGCTTCTTGAATACAATCAGTTTGTCGGAAATTATTACGGCACACCCAAAGCGCCCGTAGAGGCGGCAATAAATTCGGGCAAGGATATTATTGTTGAAATTGACGTTAACGGAGCCGCACAAATACGCTCAAAAATAAAAGAGGCAATAAGTGTTTTCATAATGCCTCCGAGTCTTGAAATTTTAAAGGCGCGTCTTTCTAGGCGCGGCACCGAAACTACCGACGTGATTGAAAAGAGAATTGCGGTAGCTTTAGGAGAAATTGCAAGGGCCACCGAATATGATTACATTGTTGTAAACGATGATTTAAGCGAGGCTGTAAACGATTTTTCAGCCATTATAACTGCCGACCGACTTAAAATAGAACGTCAATCGGCATTAGTTGATTTTGTGTTAAATAAGTAATTCATTAATCATTATATTTGAAAGGAAATACCACTATGTTAAATCCCGCAATTGGAAAGTTAATTGAAAGCTACGACAATCGTTACCGCTTGGTAACTGATATTGCTAAAACAGCCAGAAAAATTTCTCTTGAAGCAGAAGAGCAGGGAGAAATTTTAATTGAAAAGCCTGTTAGCATTGCTACAAATAAGTTAGCAGCCGAAAAAGAGGTTCTTTAATTTTTAAAAACAACTATTAGGGGGGATAAGATGAGTGAACTATTTGCCGAAATAGTGCTTGACGGCGCGACCGACGCATTCGATAAGCGCTATACTTATCTTGTTCCTGATGCTCTTAAAAGTAATGCTTTGCCGGGATGCAGAGTTACTGTTCCGTTTGGCAGAGGAAATATAAAAAAGCAGGGTATGATTTTATCTTTATTTGATGAAGCTGCTTTTAAAAATTGCAAAGAAATTTATAGCGTAACCGATCAAAAACCCATTTTAAATGACGAAATGTTAAAGCTTTGCGTTTGGTTGCACGAATATACCTTTTGCACTTATTTCGATGCTATAAATCTAATGCTTCCGACAGGACTTAAATTTAAACTAAGACAGTTTTATGCTTTAAATCCCGATTATGCCACTGAAAACGGTGACGTTATAAACTATCTCTTAAAAAACGGCGAAACAGATGCCCAAAAACTCGAAGATATTTTTGGATTTGAGTTAGTTTCCGACCTTTGTGACAAAGGCGTTATTCTAAAATCAAGTCAGGCTGTAAGGAGGCTTAACGACCTTACAAGCCGTTGGCTGAAGGTAAACGAGTCGGCAAATCTTGACGGCATTAAACTCACCGAGCGTCAAAGAGAAATTTATAATCTTGTAGATGAGCTAGGTTTTGCCAGTGTAAAAGAGGTAAAGTATTTTACGGGTGTAACCGATTCGGTTATTAACAACCTGAAACAAAAGGGATTATTAGATGAATTTGAAAAGGAAGAATTTAGAATTCCTTTTAAAGATACAAGGGTTGTAAACAGAGAAGAAATTAATTTAACCCCACACCAAAATACTGCGTATTTATCCCTTAAGGATAAAATGCAGTCTAATACGCCGCAAACCGTTTTGCTCTACGGAGTTACAGGAAGCGGAAAAACACAGGTGTTTTTAAAGGCGGTTGATGATGCGGTCGATGCCAATAAGGGCGTTATTATAATGGTGCCTGAGATAGCACTCACTCCGCAAATTATTAAGCTTTTCAGCACAAGATACGGCGATAAAATTGCAGTTTTCCATAGCGCTATGTCACTAGGGCAGCGAATGGACGAATACAAGCGCATAAAACAGGGAAAGGCACTTATAGCTATCGGTACTCGAAGTGCGATTTTTGCCCCCTTTGACGATTTAGGTCTGATTATTATTGACGAGGAACAAGAGCACACCTATAAATCCGAAAAATCTCCCCGTTTTCACGCAAGAGAGGTTGCAAAATTCAGAGCCGCATATCATAAATGCACGTTATGTCTGGCATCCGCTACACCTTCAATGGAAAGCTACAGTCAGGCTCTTGGCGGAAAGTATACGCTTTTAACCTTAAACGAGCGTTACGGTAATGCAAAGCTACCTGAAGTTACGCTAGTTGACATGCGAAAGGAAATTGCAAACGGCAATTCTTCGAGTATTAGTTCGGTTTTAGCCGAGGCAATAGAAAACGAGCTTGAAAATAAAAAACAGGTAGTATTGCTTCTTAACCGCAGAGGTCATAATACATATATATCCTGCCCTAAATGCGGCTGGGTTGCCAGTTGTGAGAATTGCAGTATAAGTCTGACTTATCATTCTGCAAACAAACGGCTTATGTGCCATTATTGCGGACATTCTGAGCCTATACCTCAAAAATGTCCCGAGTGTGAAGGTGAGCATATAGTTTTCTTGGGTGTCGGTACGCAAAAGCTTGAGGAAGAACTCAATTTGCTTTTCCCAAAGGCTAGAGTGCTTCGTCTTGATGCCGACAGCACTATGACCAAGGACGCATTTTCTACAAAACTCACCGACTTTGCCGAGGGTAAATACGATATTTTACTCGGTACGCAAATGGTAGCGAAAGGACTTGATTTCCCAAAGGTATCACTAGTTGGCGTAATCGGTGCTGACAGGGCACTTTATACCGACGATTACAGAGGCTACGAGCGAAGCTTTTCTATCATTACTCAGGTTGTAGGCAGAGCGGGCAGAGCAGGGGGAGAAAGCAGAGCTGTCATTCAGACTACCGACCCTGAAAATGCAGTAATATCCCTTGCAAAAGCACAGGATTACGATGCTTTTTATAAGCAAGAGATACTTACAAGAAAACTAATGACCTATCCGCCTTTTTGCGATATTTGTATGGTGGCGGTAATGTCGGTTGACTCAATACTTGCTAACAACACGATAAATCAGGTGTTTAATAATATAAAAGAGGCTATAAACGGTGAATATTCCGACGTTAAGTTAATAATACTCGGTCCGTCCCTTGCGTCTGTTTCAAAGGTGAATAACCGTTATAGATATAAGATGATTATCAAATGCAAAAATAATAAGAGATTTAGAGAGCTTTTGAGAAAATCAATAGACGTAAATCAAAAAAGTGACGTATCAATTTTCGTTGATATGAACCCTGAAAATATTTTGTAAATTCTAAGGAGAATTAAAATGGCAATCAGAAATATTGTTAAAATCGGTGACGATGTTTTAAGAAAAACGTGCCGAACACAATTAACGTTTGATGAAAGACTTCATCAAATTCTTGACGATATGGCTGAAACTATGTATAAAGCCGAGGGTGTCGGTCTTGCCGCACCGCAGGTGGGAATACTCAGAAGATACTGTGTTATAGATGTGGGTGACGGAATAATCGAGCTTATAAACCCTGTTATTACCGAAAAATCAGGCGAACAAACGGGTGAGGAAGGCTGTCTATCTATTCCTAACAATCACGCTACCGTTACAAGACCTATGAAGGTTAGTGTTCGTGCACAAAACAGATACGGCGAGAACATCACCGTTACGGGTGAAGGACTTCTCGCTCGTGCACTTTGTCACGAAATCGACCATCTTGACGGTGTGCTTTATATTGATTACAAAAAATAAGAGGTAAAATATATGCGTATGGTTTTTATGGGTACACCCGATTATTCGGTTAAAACCCTTAAGCTACTGCACGATGCAGGTCACGAAATAGTAGGTGTGTTTGCACAACCCGATAAGCCTGTCGGCAGAAAGCAGATTTTAACACCGCCGCCTGTAAAGGTTTTGGCAGAAGAATTAAATATTCCTGTTTTTCAGCCCACCACTTTGCGAAACGGCGAAGCTTTGGAGATTATTAAACAACTAAATCCCGAGATAATCGTCGTAGTAGCCTATGGCAAGATTTTACCTAAGGAAATTTTAGATTTTGCAAAATACGGCTGTATTAACGGTCACGCTTCATTACTACCTAAATATAGAGGCGCTTCTCCTATTCAGTGGTGTATTGTTTGCGGCGAAAAGCAAACAGGTGTTACCATAATGCAGATGGACGAGGGTATGGATACAGGTGATATTATATCAACCGAAACGGTTGATATACTACCCGATGAAACTGCGGAAGAATTGTTTGAAAGATTATCGGATATTAGCGCACAACTAATGGTTACAACCCTTAAAAAAATTGAAAAGGGTGAAATAACACCTATAAAGCAAAACGACTCAGAGGCTACTTATGCGCCTATAATTAAAAAGGAAATGGCTCATTTAGATTTCACACAGGACGCGCAAAAACTAGCCTGTGCCGTAAGAGGTTATTATTCCTGGCCGTGTGCTTACTTTTTCCTTGACGGTAAGCGCGTAAAGGTGATTTCTGCAAAGGTTTCGGATAAAACAAATAAAGATTCAGGCGAGGTTATTGATAATAATAACAGACTTGTAATTTCCTGTGGAAACAATACCTCACTAGAGCTTATAACAGTACAACCAGAAGGCTCAAAACCAATGAGCGCCGCGCAAATGCTTTGCGGCAAAAAAATTCCTTTAGGAACTAAAGTGAGCTAGTATGGCGAAGGTTAGAGAAATAGCAGTAAATCTGCTTATAGAACTCCAAGAAAACAAGGCATATTCAAATATAGCGCTTAATAAAATAATAACGCAAAACGATTTGTCCTCATTGGATAAAGGATTTCTTACCGCCTTATTTTACGGTGTCCTTGACCGAAAGATTACCCTTGATTTTATAATTTCGAAATTTATAAAAACACCCGTTAACAAATTAAAACCGATTACAAAAGAGTCGCTTAGAATTGCGGTTTATCAAATAATTTATATGGATAAAATTCCCGAGAGTGCCGCCGTTAACGAATCGGTAAATATTGTTAAAAAATCTAAAGAGCGATATAATGCCTCTTTTGTAAACGGTGTTTTAAGAGCACTCATTAGAAATCCTGTAGAAATACCTCAGGGTGATGATATAAAATCACTATCAATCAGATACTCTTGTCCTGAGACTGTAATTCGGGGATTTATTGAAGATTACGGGCTTGAAACTACAAAAGAATTATTATCTGAGGCACTACAAAAACCGCCCATTACACTTAGGGTTAATAATACCAAAATCACCGCTGAGCAGCTAATTGAGGAATTGCAGTCAGAAGGCTTTTCAGTACAACCCGATACACTCGAAAATTCCCTTAAGATTTTAGGCTCAATCGACGTTTCTTCAAGTATAGCTTTTAAAAAAGGATATTTTCACATTCAGGATTTAGCATCGCAAATAACCGTAAAAACACTTGATGCAAAGCCATATGAACGTATAACAGACCTTTGTGCCGCACCCGGCGGTAAAACCTTTACAATCGCTGAAACCATGCAAAATAAGGGCGAGGTTTTAGCCTTTGACCTTTATGAAAAGCGTTGCGAATTAATTAAAAAGGGTGCTAATCGTTTAGGCTTAGATATAATAAAAACCAATACGTCAGATGCAACCGAATATAATACAAATTTAGGCTTGTTTGATGCTGTTCTTTGCGACGTTCCGTGTTCGGGACTTGGTGTTATCAGAAGAAAGCCTGAAATTAAGTATAAAGATATTTCTGATTTCTCAGAGCTTGAAAGAACACAACAGAAAATTCTTTCAAATGCGGCCGCATACGTAAAAAAAGGTGGTAGAATTTTATATTCAACGTGCACACTCAGAAAGGCTGAAAACGAGCGTCAAATAGAGATTTTCCTTGACACTCACAGGGAATTTGTGTTAAAATACGAACGTACCTTTGTGCCTCACAAAGACGGCACGGACGGCTTCTATTGTGCACTTCTTGTAAAAGAAGGTGAGCAGAATAATTCAAAAGATTGATATTAAATCTATGTCCGAACAAGAACTAAAGGATTATATCGCCGATTTAGGTGAGCCTTCCTTTAGGGCATCTCAAATTTTTAAGTGGCTTCACAGCGGTATACATTCGTTTGACGAGATGACCAATATTCCGTTAAAACTCAGAAGCAAACTCGACGAGAACTGTTATATAGCCTGTGCTAAGATAGAACACAAGTTGGTATCTCAAATTGACGGCACGGTAAAATACGTTTTTTCACTTTATGACGGTGAGTATATCGAGTCGGTTCTTATGAAATACGAGCATGGCTATACCATATGTATTTCAACTCAGGTCGGTTGCCGAATGGGTTGCGCCTTTTGTGCCTCGGGTCTGTTTGGGTTAACCCGTAATCTTACAGCCTCTGAAATGTTGGCACAAATAACCGAAGCACAATTGGATAACGACATTAGAATTTCAAACGTTGTTATGATGGGCATGGGAGAGCCGCCTGATAATTTTGATAATTCGGCGAGATTTTTAAAGCTTATAAGCTGTGATAACGGCTTAAATATAGGACTACGGCATATATCTCTTTCTACCTCGGGTGTGGTATCGGGAATAGAAAAATTAGCAGAACTTAATCTGCCGATAACCCTTTCAATTTCTCTTCACGCGCCTAAGGATGACATAAGAAGTAATATGATGCCCGTAAACAAAAAATGGAATATTGATGCTCTGCTTAAAGCGTGTAGGGAGTATCAAAAGGTTACAACACGAAGAATATCGTTTGAATACGCGCTGATATCAGGCGTTAACGATAGTGAAGAATGTGCAGAGTTGCTTTCGCAAAAACTTAAAGGAATAATGTGTCATATAAATCTTATTCCTGCTAATCCTGTGAAGGAAAACACCTTCACAAAGCCTGATAAAAAATACATTTTACGATTTTCAAAATTACTTGAAGATAAAGGTATGACCGTAACTGTTCGAAGAACACTCGGAGCAGATATTGACGCTTCTTGCGGTCAACTAAGAAAAAAGGTAAAGGAGGGACAGTAGCTTGGAAGTTTTCAGCAAAACCGATGTCGGAAAACAAAGAAAGTCTAATCAAGATGCTTGTTTTACAGGAAGACTTTATGAAAACACCACGTTAGTGATTGTTTGTGACGGTATGGGCGGTGCCAATGCCGGTAACGTTGCAAGTGAAATGGCTATTAAATGTATTTCTGACTATGTTGGCAAGTCTTTTAGAAGAAAAATGGATGAAAACGATATGGCAGAGATGTTAAAAAACGCATTAATTTCTGCCAATATTGAAATCTACGATACGTCCCGTAAAAACAGCGATTTTTCAGGAATGGGAACAACGGCGGTCGTTTCAATAGTTAAAAATGATAAAGCGGTTATTTGTCACGTGGGTGACAGCAGAGCGTATATCGTTAACGACTCCGTAACACAGCTTACTAAAGACCATTCGATTGTTCAGTCGCTTATTGAAAGCGGAAAGCTAACTCCTGATGAAGCCAAGACACATCCCAGAAAAAACGTTATAACTAAAGCCCTTGGTGCTGAGGAGGATATCATACCTGATATTTTAACGGTTGATTTAAAAGAAAAGGATAATCTTTTATTCTGCACGGATGGACTTACCAATTACGTGGAAAACCCCGATATTTTAAACATATTTACTACTAATGAAATAAACAGTGTGGCTACCGCTCTAGTAGAGCGCGCCAATCAAAACGGTGGCGGAGACAATATTACTGTTGTTACCGTTACCATTTGACAGAAAGGATTAGAGTTTTATGGATAAGTTTGTTGGAAAAAGACTCGATGGTCGTTATGAAATTCAGGAGATTATCGGTGTCGGCGGTATGTCGGTTGTATACAAGGCATACGATAATTTTGAGGACAGAATAGTTGCTATTAAAATTTTAAAGGAAGAATTTGTTACAAACGAGGAGTTTTTAACCCGTTTTAAAAACGAATCCAAGGCAATTGCTGTACTTTCACATCCTAATATTGTTAAGGTTTATGACGTTAGCTTTGGCGACCTTATTCAGTATATCGTTATGGAATATATCGACGGTATAACCCTTAAGGAATATATTGCGCGTCAGGGAAGCCTTCGTTGGAGAGATGCGGCATATTTTGTAATACAAATTTTAAAGGGCTTACAACACGCACACGATAAAGGTATCATTCACAGAGATATTAAGCCTCAGAATATTATGGTTTTACCTGACGGTACTATTAAGGTTACCGATTTTGGTATTGCCCGTTTTGCGCGTAGCGAACAGCGTACCATTACCGACAAAGCTATAGGTTCGGTTCATTATATCAGCCCTGAACAAGCAAGAGGCGAAAAGACCGATAAAAAGGCTGACATTTATTCTGTTGGCGTTATGCTCTACGAAATGATTACAGGTCAGCTTCCATTCCAGGCAGAAAGTGCTGTTTCGGTTGCTATTATGCAGCTTCAGCGTGACCCACAGCTTCCTACCGATATTAATCCTTCAATTCCTTTAGGTCTTGAGCAGATTACAATGCACGCTATGCAAAAAACACCTGAGCGCAGATATCAGTCTGCCGCCGAGATGCTTTTTGACCTTGAACAGTTCAGAAAAGACCCGATGGCTACCTTTGAATATCCTTATTTTGTTGACAATCAGCCAACAAGATACGTACAAGGTATTAACAATACGGTTCCCGTGGTAACTCCCGGTCCTTCTACTCCAAGACAGCAGGAATGGAATGAGCCGCAAAAGAAGAGCGGTGCTGTGCCGATTCTTGTTGGTATTACCATTGCATTGTTTATTGTTCTTATTGTTTTAGGCATTATGTTTGCACCAAAGCTTTTCTCAGGCACAGGTGCGGAAATAGACTGTCCTAAGTTTATCGGTATGACCGAAGAACAGGTTAAGCAAAGCGATTATATGGATACCTTCAGTATTTACTTTGAATACGAGAAAAACGATGAATTCCCTGTAAATGAAATTTGCAATCAGAGTGAAAGAGAAGGTAAAAAGTTAAAGAAGGGTGCCGAAATAACACTTACGGTTAGTATGGGTATTAACACCTGCAAGGTGCCTGATATTTATGGCAAAACCGAATCCTATGCTATTTCACAGCTAAAAGCAGATAAATTCGCTTACGTTATAAAAGAAGTTTTCGACGATGAGGTTGAAGCTGGTATAGTTATTAAAACTGAACCTGCTAAAACTACCGTTGTAGCAGAGGGCACAGAGGTTACTGTTTACGTTAGTAAGGGTAAGGCCGCTAAGATGGTATTAGTTCCCGCTGATTTAGACGGATTATCTGAGGCTCAGGCTAGGAAGCTTATTGAGACCGAAGGTCTTGTTCCAAAGTTTGAGAAGCGTTCACTAACAACTTCCGATAAATCATATATGGAAAAGGGTAAGGTAATTTCTACCGAGCCTGAAGCTGCTACCGAGCTTTTAGAGGGCAGTGAAGTTATTGTATACGTTAGTGACGGTACAGTTATCTTAGACGTTAAGGTTACTTTCCCCGAGGCTTTTGCAACCGAAGAAGAGGTTACGTTATCTCTTTGGGTTGACGGTGCCCTAAAGGCAGAGAGTGAAACTCTTGAGGCAGCTGAAACCAAGAACTACACCTTTAAGGACTTTAAAGCTACTTCAAAAACTGTTAACGCTACCTTAAAGGTAGGTATAACTACCGGTGGCGACACCACGTATAAGGAAGCCGCTAAACTTTCTATTGATTCAATCACAGGTAAAGTAACCGTTACCTCAACCTCTAAATAAAAGATATGCAGGGTGTAATTACTAAAGCAATATCAGGCTTTTATTATGTAAATACCGGTGACTGCATTTATGAATGTAAGGCAAGGGGGAGCTTTCGCAAAGCGGAAGTTTCCCCTGTCGTTGGTGATAGGGTAATAATATCTGCCACAGGAAATAAGGGCGTTGTTGAGGAAATACTCGAGCGTAAAAATTTGCTTAACAGGCCTATTGTTGCAAATATTGATAAGCTTTTTATCGTTTCTTCACATTCCTTTCCTTCGCCTGATACCTTTATTATCGACCGTCTTACTGCAGTTTGTGAGTATAACAAAATAATTCCTGTAATAATTTTTAATAAGTGTGACACAGGCTCTTTTGCAGAGTTTGAAAAGATATATAATAACACGCCTTATAAGGTTTATACAGTATCTGCCAAAACGGGCGAGGGACTCGAGAGTATAAAGGACGAAATAGGTAATTCTATTTGTGCCTTTGCGGGTAATTCAGGTGTTGGAAAATCGAGTATTTTAAACGCCATAATGCCCGAACTATCACTTAAAACAGGTGAAGTCAGCGAAAAACTAGGCAGAGGAAGACATACCACACGTCACACCGAGCTTTTTCCTTGCGAAAACGGTTTTGTGGTTGATACTCCGGGATTTTCTTCCTTTGAGGGCGAAAAACAAAATTATGATTTTAAAGAAAATTTAGCCGAGTGCTTTTCTGAATTTTCTGATTATTCAAATTTGTGCAAATTTACTTCTTGTACCCATACCTGTGAAAAGGGTTGTGCGGTGCTTAAAGCGGTGAATGATAACAAAATTGAACTTTCAAGGCATAACAGCTACGTCAAACTTTTTAACGAGCTTAAAGATTTAAAAGAATGGGATTTAAAACTTAAAAAATAATCGGGGTTTGATTTATGGGTTTTCTTGAAATATTTTTAATTGGTGTTGGTCTTTCAATGGACGCTTTTGCAGTTGCAGTCTGCAAAGGCCTTAAAATGAAAAAAATCAACCTGAAACAAATGTCTGTGATCGCATTATTTTTCGGTGGATTTCAGGCTTTAATGCCACTGCTTGGTTGGCTTTTGGGTTCTAGCTTTAAAAAATATTTTGAAAGTTTCGGACACTGGATTGCGTTTGGACTATTACTTTTTATAGGCGGCAAAATGATTTGCGATACCTTTTGCGGTTGCGAAGAGGATAAAGATAATTTTGATATAAAAGAGCTTTTTGTAATGGCTGTTGCTACCAGCATAGATGCTTTTGCAGTTGGTGTTTCATTTGCGATGTTTAACATCAATATTTTTTCTGCTATTGCAGTAATTGGTATCACTACCTTTGTTTTAAGTGCTTTGGGAGTTTTAATCGGTTGTAAGTTTGGAGAGATATTTAAAAATAAAGCAACGCTTTTCGGCGGTATAATTTTAATATTTATTGGTCTAAAAATTCTTTTAGAGGGACTAGGAGTAATACCAAAACTCTTATTATGATACAAATAATAGTTAAACGGCCGATGCTTCTTTGCGCTGTAGTAGTTTCTATTTGCGCGGCACTTACAGGAATTTTTGGTATTACTTCGCTATTAATCGCTATACCGATAATTTCGCTCGTTTTACTATTTTTATTGGATAAAAGCAGATTTGTCATAATTGCTTTGTTGGCAATTCTAATTTTCATTTTATCCTTTTTTCAAATAACTCAAAAAATCAATCAAACTAAGAAATTTTGTTATACAAGTTTTACCTTAAATTTACTGGCAACCAAAGACCCTGAAATTTATAGCAGTAATTACGGTCAGGTAGAGGTTTTAGCGATAAATAACGGAAAATTACCTGACAGGCAAAAGTTTATTCTTTATTTTAATAACTCCTTGCCTGTAAAGGCGGGTGACGTTTTTTCAGCCTCGGTAAAAATAGAGCCGCTTGATACCGGCAGTTCAAAGCTTTATTACTATTCTAATAACATACACTTTAAATTAAAGCTTATTTCTTTTAATAAAGTGAACTTAACAAATGACTTTTATGCCATATTAAATAATATAAGGAATTCGGTTGAAGACAAGCTTTTTCTTAATATGTCTTCCGATACTGCGCCTACTATGTGCGCCATAACCTACGGTGACGATTCTTATATCTCAGAGGAGTTTGATACTAATATTCGCCGTGCGGGTGTAAGTCACGTTATGGTAGTATCGGGTATGCATCTTGCTATTATTATGAGCGGCATATTTGCTGTGCTTGACCGCTTGTTTTACAACCGATATTTAAGGTGTTTACTGTCCGCTTTTTGTGTATTTTTAATTTGTGGTATTTGCGGTTTTACAATGTCGATTACAAGAGCGGGGCTTATGTACGTCTTAGCGGCATTTGCACCCTTGATTTTCAGAGAGAATGATTCGGTAAATACTCTTGGAACTACTGTTTGTATAATTATTATTGCAAACCCTTACGCTATTTTTAGTCTTTCGTTTTTGCTATCCGTTTCTGCGACCTACGGTGTAATTGCTTTAGCGCCGTTTTATTCAGAGCTTTTATCTAGGCGATTACACAAGGAAAATTTTGTTTTAAGAGGCGCAATTGCTATGGTAATGAATACACTTTGCGCTATGCTTATGACCTTGCCGATTACAATTTACTGTTTTTCATCGGTTTCTCTAATCGCACCTCTTACAAACCTTGCAATATCATATCCTGTTACTTGGGCGCTAACTATTGTGTTCTATGCGATTATTATAAGCTATGTGCCGTACATTGCGGCACTTTCAAAGCCGCTTTTCAAAATAGCTGAATTCTTTGTAAAATACATAAATATTATAATTAATGATTTCGGCTCTTATAAATACTCGGCGGTTAACGTCAATAAAGATTATTTTGTGGTTGCAATAATAGTAATTTTATTGCTTATAAGCTTTATGTATTATAAGCAAAACAATATTATATTTAAAAAGAAAGAAGGGAAGAGGAATGCCCGTACTGTTTGAAGAGATAATAAAAAAAGATTTATCGGTTGGTAACTTTGCGCCTGTTTATATCCTTTTTGGCAACGATTCATATCTTAAAAAACTATATTTTGATAAGCTTTGCGATAGCACATACGGCGGCGACCCCTTCTTTAACCTTTTGAAATTTGATAGAGATTTAGAGTTGCAAGACGTTTACGATGCCGTTATGCAGTATCCGATGATGTCCGATACAAAGTGCGTAGCAATAACCGATTTTGATATAGAGGGCGCTTCTAAAGACGATTTTGATAAACTTTGCGCAATAATAAACGAGGTTACCTACGGCACGACTCTGGTTATTAGATTTGATGCGGAAGATTTTGATTTCAAAAAAAGCAGCAGAGCAAAAAAATTAATGACTAGTGCTGAAAAACTTGGCGGAAAGGTTATAGCGCTTAACAGAAGAACTCTCCCACAACTTGCCAAAACCTTAATCGAGGCGGCTAAAAAGAGAGGCTGTACTTTAAGTGATAAAAATGCCAGATACTTGGTTGAAACCGCAGGCGACGATTTATCCACCCTTAAAAACGAGATTGACAAGCTTTGCGCTTTTGCAGATTCGGGCGAAATTACAAAAGAAACCATTGATTTTGTATCTATCAAGACTAGTGACGCCTCGGTGTACGATTACGTTAAAGAGGTGCTTTCAGGTAAAGTTTCAACCGCTCTTAAAATGCTAAGCACTATGTTTTATTCCAGAATGGAGCCTATGATAATTTTGTATACCATAGCCTCTACCTACGTTGATATATACCGCGTTTACACCGCCAAAAAAGAAGGTCTAAACAACGGTGCAGTTGCCGATAAATTCGGATATAAAAATAAAGCGTTTGTGTTAGACAGAGCATCAGCGCATCTAAAAAATATGGATGCTAAAAAACTTGTTTTAAGCTTTAAGGTGCTTTTAGATACCGATAAGGCGCTAAAAAGCTTTGGCTCAGATGCAGCTATTATCCTTGAGCAAATGACGGTTAAGCTTTCCTGTATTGCGGTAAAGGGTGAGAGTATTGATTAGCGTTGATATTCCTATAATCGTTGAGGGAAAATACGATAAAATAAAGCTATCCTCGTTTGTTGACGGAATAATTCTTACAACCGACGGCTTCTCGATATTTAAGGATACCGAAAAAAGAGAATTTATAAGAAAAGTAGCGTGTGACAAAGGTATAATTGTTGCTACCGATTCAGATAGTGCGGGTGCAGTTATACGCTCTCATATTAAAAATGTTTGTCCAAACGGTAAAATTATTAACGTTTATCTTCCGCAAATTAAGGGCAAAGAAAAAAGAAAAGATAAAGCTTCAGCCGAAGGCTTTTTAGGTCTTGAGGGAATTGATATTGACCTTTTAGAAAAAGCCTTTATAAACAGCGGTGTAGGTGTTAAAAAAGAAAAAGTAAACAGTAAAAGCATAACTAAAAAAGACCTATTTGAATATGGCCTTTCGGGCAGAGAAAACAGTGCGGTTTTAAGAAAAGAATTTGCGCTGTTTTTGAAGTTACCTACTAATTTATCATCGAACGCATTTTTAGATGCATTAAATACAGTTTTAACCTATAACGAATTTTTGGAGGCGGTACAAAAGTGGCAGCACGAAACGGACAAAAAGTAAAGCTTTTATATGTTATTGATATCCTCAAAAAGTACACCGACGAAGAGCACCCCATCACCGCAACCGAAATTTGTGAAAAACTGGCATCAAACGGTGTAACAGCAGAGCGAAAGGCAATTTACGACGATATTGCTCAGCTTACCGACTACGGCTTTGATATAATCAAGACAAGAACTCCCAAAAGTGGATTTTTCCTAGCTTCGCGTGAGTTTGAAATACCCGAAATATCTTTACTTATTGACGCCGTTAAAACTGCTAAGTTTATAAGCGCTAAAAAGACTAGGGTGCTGGTATCAAAGCTCGAAAAAATGCTAAGCATTTATCAAGTAAAAAAAGGGGATAAGTCGGTATTTATCGACTACTCCGAAAAATCCCACAACGAAGAAATTTTTTATAGCATTGATACCATTAGCCGTGCTATAGAGTCTCAAAAAAAGATTTCCCTTAAATACGGTGTTAGAGAACTAAATGAGAATAGGGAAATAGTAACCAACTATAAAACAAGAGTAATTAGTCCTTACGCACTAACCTGGCAGGAGGACCGTTATTATCTAATTGGTAACTACGATAAATATGATAATCTAATTCATTTAAGACTTGACCGTATGCGTTCAGTAGAGGTGTTAGATGAGCCGCTAAGACATTTTAGTAAGTTTAGTTCATATACTGATACATTTGACGTTTCCGATTACACTAAAAAGCTTTTCGGTATGTTTGGCGGTGATTTTGAGGAAATTGAACTTAGGTGCTCTAAGGATATACTCGAAAAGGTTGCCGATAGATTTTCAGAAAACCTGTTTATTCGCAACGTTACTGATGAGCATTTTTCAATCACCGTAAAAGCCGCTGTCAGCGAAGGTCTTGTTACCTGGATTATGAACTACGGCGATAAAATTAAGGTCTTAAAGCCTTCTAATTTGATTGATAAAATTAAACTCAGAGCCCAAACAATAACGAATTTATATGAATAATTTTCAATTTCCAATAAAATTTAATCCCTTTTGTAACATTTTGCTTTAAATTCGATATTATGTAATATCGGAGGGTGAGGCAAATGAGGAAAAAATGTTCAAACAAAGGTATTATTGGTATAACCTTTGCCGTAGGCTTACTTGTCAGTTGCTTTTGCCCTACGCGGTTTCTGGTTGCAGTCCTTGCTATTTGGGTGATAATTCTGGGATTTTGCGCCAAATAAATTTGGAGGGATTTTATGAAGGTAGTAATTTTTAAGAGTCCTAAAATTTTAAGTGGTCTATTGCGAATGATTTTTGGAATAAAAAAAGAGAATACATAAAATTAGAGCGATGCGTTTTTGCGCATCGCTCTGATTTTAAATTGATTTAATATTTTGTGGTTTAAACAATCGCTTCTCTTAACCACTCAAGAGTACAGTTTACCATATGCTTACCGGTCTCAGCACTAGCTTCCTTCGCGCTTTGAGCAAACCATTCGGTATTACGCTCACAACGGCTAAGATCAACAAGCTCGGGATACGTTCCCATCATAAGACTTGTTTCCCATTTGCCTGCGTGGTCGAAACCGCCGCACTTAATCTGCGCATCAGCACCGATTAGCGGGATAATCTTGATGTAAGAGAATGGATCGTCTTCGCTACCCATATCCTCGTAATAGGAGGCATAGGAATCGCTGCCCCACCAGCCTTTGCCAAGCTTTTCTTCCATATATTCAAAGATTACTTTTTGGGCAGCCTTATGGCAGGCGATGGTCATAGGTTTGAGTCCTGCCGCCTCTGTCTGATGGTGAGCTACAAGGTATATATTCTTATGACCTGCCTCAATCATAGACTTGAGTATGCAATACAGATAGTCTACGTAAGCATCCTCGTTTACGTGGAAGTGGCTAGGCTTAGGACCGCAAACAGCGTATGATGCCACACCGTACCATATAGGCGGACAAACTACAATCTCTTTTTCCTTTTCTAACTCTCTAAGACAGCCTGTAATAACAAGAGTATCTGTTCCGCACGAAGCATGACGTGCATGGTATTCCATTGTACCGATAGGAATTATAAACGGAACCTTTCTATCAACTGCATCTTGGATTTCATCGTATAACATTTCAAGCATTTGCATTGTTTTTTCCTCCCAGTAATTTACTTGATATAAATTATAAGCCAAACAACCCTAAAAGTCAAGATAATTGCACAATATCGGATAGGTTAGTGCGTGTATAGCAACTTTAAAAAGCATGTAATATTTTTTGCGTTTTTATAGCAGAAAAAAACGATACGTTTAAAAAACGCATCGTTTTTGTTTAGTGTTTTTTTATAGTGAATCAATATATTTACAAGCGGCAAGTGCTGAAACGGCGCCGTCGGAAACAGCGGTAGTAACCTGTCTTATTGCTTTGCTGCGGCAGTCACCCGCAACAAAAATGCCCTTTCTTTCGCCTGTACAGTTTTCATCATAATCGGCATAGCCATATGAATTAAGAGTCAGCACGTTAGCAAAAGCCTCGTTTTGAGGAATAAGACCTATTGCTACAAACATACCGTCAAGTTTTAGCTCTGAAATATTGCCGTTTGTGTTGATGTTGATGCCCTCAAAGTTATCGTCACCGATTATTGAATCAACCGTGGTTGAAAGAACAACCTTTACGTTGTTTTTCTCATCTATCTTTTTGCAGAGTGCGGCTTCGCCTGTAAGGTAATCTAGGTTTTGCACAACGTAAACAGTTTTGCAAAGCTCGGATAACTGTAAAGCCTCAACTAAAGCGGAATTTCCGCCGCCGATTACAGCAACGTCCTGGTCTTTGAAAAATGCACCGTCACAAACAGCGCAGAAGGAAATACCTTCGCCGATAAATTGCTCTTCTTTTTCTATTCCTAAATGTCTGTGCTTAGCGCCTGTAGCGATAATTACAGCTTTTGCTTTAAACTCGCCCGAATCGGTAACTACTGTTTTGGTATCGCCGTCTTTTACCTCGAGTGCTTCGCAAAATTCAAACTCAACACCTTGAGAGAGTGATTGTTCAACCAACTTATCGGCAAATTCGTTACCCGAAATCTCGCTAAAGCCCGGTATATTTTCAACCTTGGGTGAAAAGGTTATTTGTCCGCCAAAGGTTGCCTTTTCGAGCACTAATACTGTTTTATTAGCACGTCTTGCATAGATGGCGGCGGTCAGCCCCGCAGGGCCGCCGCCGATTACGATTATATCATACATTAAAGTCCGCTCCTATTAGCCTAAGAAACCCTTAATAGCACCTGCACCGGCATACTTGGTTATTTCTCCGCCCTTAACAATAACGAGGGTTGGAGCCTGTTTGATGCCGAGGCTGTTTGTAAGCTCAACGTTTTCGGTAGCAAGTAGCTTTTCGTACTTAAAGCCTGCCTTATCAAGCATTGTACAAGCTATCTTGCAGTTAGGACAGGTAGCAGATGTGAAGAGATATGCACCGTCTGTTAAAGCAGAAGTGGTGGTTTCTTCTTGTGGCTTGTCTTCACATGCGCAAGTATTTTCTTTCTTTAAAACGCTGGTTTCAATTACGTATTCCTTACGCTCTTTGTATTCCTGTGATTTACCAACGTTCCAGTTGCCTACAGGTCTGTAGTAACCTGTAATACGGCTGTAAACCTCGGTGTCAGCACCGCACTCAGGACAGGTGAACTGCTCTCCGTTTAAATAGCCGTGGTTTCTGCATACTGAGTAGGTAGGAGACATTGTATAGTAAGGTAACTTATAGTTTTCTGCAATCTTTCTAACAAGATTTGCAGCAGCCTTCCAGCTAGGAAGCTTTTCACCTAGGAATGCATGGAAAACAGTACCCGAGGTGTAAAGCGTCTGGATGTCATCCTGAATAGAGAGCGCTTCGAATATATCGTCGGTGTATCCAACGGGAAGGTTGGAGCTATTGGTGTAGTAGGGAGTACCGTTTTCGTTAGCGGTGATGATGGTGGGGAATCTGCTTACGTCGTGCTTTGCAAGACGGTAAGAGGTCGATTCCGCGGGAGTTGCTTCGAGGTTGTAAAGGTCGCCGTATTTTTCCTGGTAGTCGGAAAGTCTGTCGCGCATGTGGTTGAGAACGCGCTTCGAGAATTCCTGAGTTTCTACGCTGGTCATATCCTTGCGGATCCACTTTGCGTTAAGACCTGCTTCGTTCATACCGACAAGACCGATGGTCGAGAAGTGGTTGTCGAACGAGCCGAGGTAACGCTTGGTGTAGGGATAGAGACCTTCTTCTAAGAGCTTGGTTATGATAGTTCTCTTGATCTTAAGCGAACGTGCGGAAACGTCCATAAGGTGATCAAGTCTTCTCATAAAGTCTTCTTCGTCTGCAGAGAGATAAGCAAGTCTGGGCATGTTAAGAGTAACA
>JAZSCM010000052.1:0-53811 GCA_045602945.1 Acutalibacteraceae bacterium
AGAAAATCAAACCACCAGTTCGAACACCAATAGCACCGTATCTATCCCTGAACCCCTTGTGTTTGACTTTTCCACAAAAGCAAAAGCTCAAAATCCTATGTCATTAGAAGAGGTTAAAGCAATCTTTGAGCCTTTGCTTGAAAAATCGATTAGTATTCAAGGAAAAATATTAAACGATGGTAGCGGGTATGAAATATTAAATGAAACACCTATTATGATAAACGGCATCAGATACTATCATATACGCCACGAGTTATTCGAAACTGTCAGTGACGTTTGGGATTACGTGTATAGCGGATATACAAAAGAAGCGGCAGAACGCATTTTCACCAACAACTTAGATCCAAACGGACTTGTTCCACGTTTTATTGAAAAGGATGGAAAATTATATTATAATAGTAATGCACATGGTCGTGCCATAAGATATTCTATTGATACTCTTAAGATTATTGAACAATACGAAGATACCATCGTTGTAAGTATCGATTTTACTTCTATCGGTGATGAAATTAAAAAAAGTGTCTATGTAATATCTAATAGCGAAGCTACTTGGAAGATGTGCAATTCCGAGAACGAAGCTATCTATGATTTACCAAAACAATTTTTAAAACAATAGGATGGAGAGAATTTTAATATAAAAAAAATCATTGCATTATTTCTACTGTTAGTATTTGTACTTTGCGGTTGCAATCAGCAAAAGGATAACAACAATTCATCTTCAGATAATCAGAAAAGCAACACAAATAATTCTTCAACCAAAATTGAAATTTCTACAGGCAACGAAGCTGTCGATAAATTATTCGGTGAATTTTTATTGGGAGAAAAAAGTGCAGTTGATAAGGACGGGCGCACTATAACAATCAATAATTATTTGGATACAACAACACAAAATCCGTATCAAAAATATGCAGTTTATGATATGAGCGGTGATAATATTCCCGAACTAATTATTAAAACTCAAAGAGCATTTGATATATTTATGATAAAGGATAACGCCGTTACAGTTTGGCATCAAGGCAGCAATTACGCTAAGCCACTAAATAATATGGCTATTCTATATGAAAGACCTGGCGGTGCACCGGAGCATACATACTATCAATATTACAAGCTCGGACCTAACGGTGAGGAAATAGAAAAAATAACATTTTCAATATATTCTGGAACAGAAGTCAGCAGCGGCGTAAAATACGAAGAAACCTACTACGTCAACGATGAAAAAGCAACCAAAGACGTATACAATTCTACGGCTAACCCTATATTAGCATTAAGCGATGATGAGATTATATGGAATGATTTTAGCATTCAATCTTTAGCAGAAACTAAAGCAGTCGGAGTTATTTCCTTAGGCGGTTATGACGGATATAATCAGTACAAAGAACAAATAAAGTCTTCAAACTATTTATCCGAATATACTTTTTTAGACGAGTTATCGAAAGATAAATTTGTATCGGCAAGCGATGGCACTGAAACCTTTGCAATCATTCCGGCCGATGACGTTGTACTGGTATGTGTGTACAAATTAGTATACGACCAAGAGCTTAATAAATCTCAAAGTGTGGATTTATTGTACAGCGCGTCAAATGCGGACCCGATAGTTGTAAAATGTAATTTTAGTGACATTTATTCCGACGTTAATATAAAAATCGTTCAAAAGGATGGAACTGTTACCGAATTTAGTCCGCGTGTTTCTATGAAGGACGGTAAGCTTGAAATCGTGTCGGAATCCAAAGACGCAGTACAAGATTTGACAAAATATTAATAAACAAATTGCCTAAAGGATAGATTAATATGAAAAAATTTGTAGCACTAATTTTATTACTAGTATTTCTACTTTGCGGTTGCAATCAGCAAAAGGATAACAACAATTCATCTTCGGATAATCAGCAAAGCGAGACAAATAATTCCTCGGTAACAACCGAATCAAAGCAAAATATTGCTTTAGAGGGAAGCGTTGAAACTTGTTCTTATACTGTACACGAATCATTACCTAAATATGAAATTAAAATAGAATATGCCTCTAAGAAAAAGGCTTCCTACATTGCGCTTTATAAAGAAAATGATAATACTGAAATTCAGCGTTTTGATTTAAAGGATAACGAGCGCTTTACCAAAAAAGCAATTTACGTTGTGGACGTGACGTTTGACGGGTATGCAGACGTGTTAGTCCCCCGTGAGCACCCTGCCTCAGCAATATACTTTATGGCATTTGTTTGGGATACTAAAACTAATAAACTAGTATATGCACCTACATTCGAAACATTTGGAAATATATGTTTAGATACGGATAATAAATTACTTCTTTCTAAAGCTTCAGGTGATATGACAACCACATATAAAATCGGCAATTTTGATGAGAATTTAAAGGATTTTAAAAAATCCGAAGTGTTCAATTATTATGTGAACGGCGAATACATCTATTATATAGAGCAAAAATTAGAAAACGGCGAAATGAAAACTGTTGCAGATTATAAGTTTCCCTATAACGAAAAAACTGATGATGCATACACTTTACACCCTACAATTTCAGATAAATATACTAAAAATTCACATTGGGATTTAAACTCTTCCAAATGGGAAAATTATTTAATCTCCTTTTCTGACCTCTCTTAATTATATATATTTAAAAGGCTTGACCGTAAGACAAAACGGTCAAGCCTTTTAAATATTTTGTATGTCGATATGCCGTCGCTATGCTAGGCTCGATATATTTTCCTTTCGGCAAACTCGATATGTTTTCCCTTCGGTCAAACTCGATATGATATCAATCCCTCGTTTGCATAGCAAACATATCGAGCTGTAAGCATATCGAGTTGCGTTAGCAACATATCGACAATCCCACAAGGGATTGATATCGATGCTTTGCACGCAAAGCACGGTCAAGCCTTTTAAATTACTGTTTTTTCATTTGTCTTAAAAATAGAAGTATCGCTATTATAAGCAGCGCTATGCTATAGCCTAGCACCCACCACAAATGCGGGAAAATATCCTGAAAGTTGCCCGAAAGTATTGCTCTTTCAATATCAACGGCGTGAACAAAAGGAAGAGCGTTAGCTATCTTTTTAAAGGTGCCGCCTACAAGCTCTAAGTCAAACCAAATGCCCGAAAGCCAAGCCGAGAGGTTTGTAAGCAGTGCTCCGCATACACCGCCTACCTGTTTATCGTTTAGCACACTTCCGCAAAGAAGTCCTAAAGCGATATAAAGAATTGACACAGGGATTATAAAAATAATAGCATAAAGGATATTGATTGTAATATCAAGTCCTAAAACTATAGCCGCAGCATAGCACACAACCGATTGAGCAAGGGCTATCGGTATTATCGGCAAAGTATAGCCCAGTATAAAATCTATAGGTGTCAGCGGTGTTGTATAAAGACGCTGTAAAAACGAGCTTCCCCTATCCTTAGAAATAATAGTTGCCGAAAAAAGCGACATAAAGGACAGACCGAATACGGTAATACCCGGTGTTAAATGCTGTATCTCAAACAGCGGCACGGGAATATTAGCCTGAATAATGCTAAGAAGCAAAATTAAAATTAAGGGAAAACCTAAACCAAAGGCTAAATTTATTGGGTCGCGCAATATTTCTTTTGTGTTACGAGAAGCAAAGGTTAACGACTTCATTTTACTTCCCCCTTTGCAATGCTAATAAATGCCTGTTCAAAAGTATCGGCACCCGCGGTCTTTTTTATTTGGTCGGCAGTATCGCAGATAAGCAATTTACCGTCCTTCATAATGGCTATTCTATCTGACAGCGCTTCTGCTTCTTCCATATAGTGAGTTGTAAGAATTATTGTTATTTTGCCTTTAAGTGAACGGATAATATCCCACAAATCACTGCGGATTAGCACGTCGAGTCCCAACGTTGGCTCATCAAGAAAAAGTATTTCAGGCTCACAAATCAGCGCCATTGCAATACTTAGTCTTCTTTGATATCCGCCCGACATTCTACCCGCTTTAACGTCAAGTATCGGCTCTAGCCTTAAAAGTGTGTTAAGCTCTGCTATTTTTTCATTCGTCTTTACTTTTGAAAAGCCGTGAACTCCGCACATTAGCTCTAGGTTTTCACGCGCGGTAAGACTGGGCGCTACGGCACTTTCCTGTGGGGAAACGGCTATTATAGATTTTACCTTACCCACTTCATTTGTAACGCTATTTCCGTTTATATAAGCATCACCGCTAGTAGCCTTAGTTAAACATGATAACATTTTTATAGTGGTTGTTTTGCCTGCACCGTTAACGCCTAAAAGCGAAAACAGTTCGCCTTTTTTAATGGATAAATTTAGGTTATCAACTGCCACTAATTTACCGTATTTTTTGGTTAAATTTTCTATTTTTATAGCGTCCATACCCTACTCCTCCAATCCGTATTGCTTTTTAAGGCCTTGGTAGCAATCACTCATCATTTTGCTTATAAGCTCCCACTCTAAATCGAGAAAGTCTGTTGCAAACATAGTTGCAATTCCGTGGACGTACACCCACATCTCAAGGTGAAAAAGTGTTGCGCTATCCCTATGGAGTCCTACACTATTTTGCACCATTTTTGCCATATCGCTAAAGCTTTCTGTATCCTTTGGAATGGTTCGGTCTTGCCTATCACACATAAAAAGAAGTTTAAAAAGCTCCTTCTCTTCTTTGGCAAAACGAATATACGCCATACCGCTTGCTTTGTATTCAGGGTATTCGCCTTTACTGACCTCGTTTTTTATATACTTTTTATATAGCTCGTTTGCATTTTGGGCAACGGCAAATTTAAGGTCTTCCATACTTTCAAAATTTGAAAATATAGGCTGTGTAGAACAGTTAAGCGCTATAGCAATATTTCTGGCATTTAAAGCCTCTACCCCGCTGTTTTTCACAATTTCCAATGCGGCTTTTACTATATCTTCTTTTGTTGTTTTAACCTTTGGCGGCATACTACCCCTCCGTTATATAGTCGTTGTTATATATCATATGTTATTTTATCATATACGAGTGCGTATGTCAACAAGTTAAATTTTGCTTTTTATTATGTTTACTTTATATATACTGTGTGGTATAATAAAGAATCAGAGGTGAAATAATGAAATCTAATATTTTCCTTAAAGTTATTGATGAAAAAATTTTAGAAACTCAGCAAGATTTCAGGCTTGTTGTTAATAGACTGAGACTGCAAGAAGGTATCTGCCGAGAAAAAGACAGCGACGGAGACAGATTACAGTTCACCTGTTCAAAAAAAGGTAAATTTATGGTGTCTAACATCAGAAATTCAAACCGCTCAAGACGTATAGATAATGATAGAATGTACTTTGTTCGCGGTAAGGTTGTACCTGACGGCGCCAAGACAAAGATTTATATATACACCGTAAAGGATTGTACTAATACATATTTTAAATGGGCTTCGTTAATCGGAGATATTATTTGGTTCTTTTTTAGCATTTTTTTAATGCTTTTTACCGACGTTTCAATTGATAAAAAAATTTTAGTGGTTTCATATGTTGCTATGTTATTATTGTCTGTCTTTTTATCTTTGTCAAACCAACAGGACTACAGAGAAGAAGACATTAAGATTATGCAAAATGAGGTTATCAAACGAGTCCATGCGCTTGACCGTTGGGATGATTAAAATTTAACTAATATAAAAGGCGGGATTTTATGAAAAAATTAATTGTTTTACTATTATCTGTTTCTCTACTACTTACCTTTACTGCTTGTTCTGACAAGGGCGAAACCCCTTCGAGCAGTCAAAGTTCTGTTAGTTCTCAGGTTGACCCCAACGAGAATGCTTTTACATACGATAAATTTTTAACCGAAATATCAAAGTACGTAAATCTCGAAGAATACAACAACGAGGACAGCAACTACGGCTCTAATCACATTTATAATTTCACCTCGTTAACAGGTTGCAGTATAGAAGATAAGCAAAGCAATTTTGAGGTTGTAATTGACGACATTAAGATTACCCTGCCGATGACTATACAGCAATTAGTTAATTCAGGCTTTACTGTTGATTACTTTGAAAGCGAAAAGCAGTTTGATTTAAACGCCAAGGAGACCGAATGCTCATTTGTTGTTACCACACCCAAAGGTAACACGGTTTTAATACGTGCTAAAAGTAAAAACGGTCAATCTGCACCTATAAAGAATTTGGTTATAACAAGACTTTCCTGTGACTTTTACGAGTCAAATCCGCAGTATGAAAAAAACGAAAGAACTGACACACCGCAAATTAATTTCTTTGAAAACGTAAAAAACGATGCAACGCTTGAAAGCATTCTAAATGAGCTTAAAAACCCACGCGAAATCAGTTTCACCGAAACAAAAGAAGAAAACGTAGTAACCTTAAGCGCTATGCAGCTCACCTTCTATTTTTCAAATGCACAGTATTCAGGAAGCTTTATTGCAACCGTTTTCCCTATAACCGATAAATCAGTTGAGCGCACAGATTTCGTTTTCTATTATACGTATACTATTGATTCATTTTAAATCTCACTAAAAACAAGGTGATATTTTGAAAGCAAGGTTTTTTATTTCCGTAGCGCTAAACGCTATACTTATAAGTTTTTTGGCAAACTGTTATGTTTTAATAGAACTCGATATTAAAACACTTTTCGTTTTTGTCCCTGTTTTTGTTTTGGTTAACCTATTAGCAGGTATCTTAATTCCTTTTATAAAAAACGTCAAGCTCTTGTTTTGTCAGCACGGTACTATTCTTTTATACGCATTTTACATATCAATAATCCTTAGCTTAATTTATCAAATTATATATGCTGTAAAAGTTATTCCCGATGATTATATAACATTCCTTTGGAATTTAGCTGTATGCGTCGGTGTAAACTTTATTGTGTTTTGGAACGGTATTATTTGCGTTTATATTTGCTCTACACAGTTAGGTTTTAAATGGCGCTTAATCGGCCTTATTTGCGGTATGATACCTATTGCTAACCTTATAGCACTTTTCTGCATTCTGAAAAAGACCACAAACGAATGCTTTTTTGAATTTGAAAAGGACAAAATCAACCGCGCTAGAAAAGACCAACAGCTTTGCGCTACTAAATACCCTATTCTTTTGGTTCACGGAGTATTTTTCAGGGATACAAAGTTTTTTAACTATTGGGGCAGAGTTCCGAAAGAACTTGAAACAAACGGTGCAAAGATTTTTTACGGCAACCATCCTTCTGCGGCTTCTATATCTGATAGCGCCGCCGAGTTAAAGCTTCGTATTGCCGAAATATTAGAAAAAACGGGTGCAGAAAAGGTAAACGTTATTGCACACTCAAAGGGTGGTCTTGATTGCCGTTATGCTATTTCTAAACTCGGTATCGGTCAAAACATTGCCTCCCTCACAACAATAAATACACCGCACAGAGGCTGTCTGTTTGCCGAGAGTTTGCTTAACAAAACACCCGACGATATAAAGCAAAAGGTTGCAAACGCATATAATTTCACCCTTGGAAAGCTCGGAGAACCAAACGCTGATTTTTTAGCCGCGGTAAACGACCTTACCGACTCTAAATGCAAAGAATTAGACAGCGAAATGGGCACACCCGAAGGCATCTTTTGTCAGAGTGTCGGCTCTGTTTTAATAGGCTCTACATACGGCAAGTTCCCGCTTAATTTTTCATACCATCTGGTACGTCACTATAGCGGTGATAACGATGGCTTGGTTAGTGAAGAATCTTTTAGCTGGGGCGAAAAATACACACTTTTAAAGCCATCGGGAAAACGCGGTATCTCCCACGGCGATATGATAGACCTAAATAGAGAAAATATCGACGGCTTCGACGTGCGAGAATTTTACGTTAATTTAGTAAACGATTTAAAAAACAGAGGACTGTAAAGGAGAAAATATGAAACCTTTTTTTAGCATTAATCTTACAACAAACAAGAAAAACGAACAAGCAAACGGCGATGAGTTTATTGTTGCAAGGCCTAGCCTAACGTCAAGAAAATCACTCGAGCAATCTATGGAAAGCTCTAAACAAACTATCGAAAACAGCAAACTTCCCCTTCCTCTTAGAATAGGTTATTGGATTTGCAGCTTTGTCGGAATTATTATCGGTTATGCTTTATTAAAAATATTTATCCGCGAAGACGATATTACTCTTGCTGAAATTTATCACAACGCCCCTTGGATTTTTTGGGTTGGCGGTGCTTGTCTTTTAGGTTGGGGAATTCTAAAGCTTATAGGTAGCAGAAAGCAAAAGAAGGTTTTGGAAACCGACGAGAGTGCTAAGGTGTTTGATAATTTAGACAAGACCTGTAATGATATACTAGCCGAATTGGGCGTTCCGTCAGGCGCTAAACAAATTGATGTTTTATCCTTTTTTTACAAAGTTAAGGACGGTAAAATTAAGGTTTGTGAAAAGCCGATGCAAATGGCACCGTATTTAAACCCTGTATTTCATATATTTAAAGACTCCGAGAATTTATATCTTGCTAATTTGGAACAAAAATACGCCATTCCCCTATCTTCACTCAAAGGCATTAAATCGGTTAAAAAAACCATTCGTATTATAGAATGGAATAAAGACGAAATGTACAACGAGGGAATTTATAAGAAATATAAGATGAATATAGATAATTACGGTTGTATTTTTTGCAAACCCTATCATATTTTAGAGTTTGAACACAACAACGAGCTCTGGGGAATATATATCCCCTGCTACGAGCTACCTGTAATCGAAAAACTTACAGGACTTAAAGCTGAAGAAATTTAATAGTAAAAGGCTTGACCGCAAGGTCAAGCCTTTGTTTGTATGCAACGGTTTTTCTACCGCTTTAGTTGTCTACATTTCCCAACTGCCAAGCCAGTTAGAGAAAGCAGTATATAACGTTTTCATTTCGGCATTGAGTTCTTCGCCTTTATTTAGAGTGTAAACTTTGTCCTCGGTGTTAAATTTCTCTACGTATTTAAACTCAAAGGTATAATTGCCGTTTTCAAGCTCTGCAAGGGCTTTTTTGGCAAGTGCCTCGGCGTCGCGCACGTTAGCAACCAAATCTTTGAACGCTTGCTTGTCCACCGACTCTATTTTGTTTACGATTTGGTCAAAATAGCCGTCTTTGTAACCATAGTTAAATTGTCCGCCGTCTTTAGTGAGATAACGCATTGCGTCCTCGGGATACAGATAGTAGCCCGAATAAGCCTTTCCGTTTGCGTCGGTTCCGGGATTTACAAAGTAGGTATTCCAAGCGCATAAGAAATTGACGTAGTCATACATAGCATAAATATCGGTAACTACATCAGCTTCCGCAATTTTCTGCCAAAGAGCCATATCCGCAGACAATTCGTCTGCCTGAATGATAGTATAGGTAGCATCAACGATTTTAAAATTAAACTCGTATCCGTACATATCTGTAAACGGCTTATCCTCACTCTTGGCAACCTCCAGCGTACCTACCACCTTAATTGCCTGATTGGTGAATACAAAAGGCTCGTTCTTTTTAGAATATACCTCTATAGTATTTGAGAGTTGAGAAGTATTAGGAACACAGAAAGGACAGCTTTGATACGGCAAGTTCATCAAAAACATAAACGAACCATCCACAGGAGAACTGGTTGCCATATAACCGCTGATTGTCACCTGCGTACCGTCAAGCGTTTTCAAATAATCATATCCTGATGCCGCTTTAAAGCTGATTTTCGTTATTTCCTTGTTCTCTTTCGAGTTATCACAGCCTGAAAATGACAACAGCATAATAACGGCAACAAGTATTATTGCAAATTGTTTTTTTGTTTTCATAGCTCCTCCTTAGTCTACAATGCTGTCTTTTTTAGACATAGAGAAAGTCCAAATTACCGTAGGCAACACGCTTATAAGGAATACCACCAACAAAATCAAAAACTCTGCCAGATACACCTTGCTCATATTCAGCACCACGCCCATAGACTCCACGTAGTCATTCATGAGCAGCATACACACTCTCGACACAGCAAACGCCAAGGCAACTGCACAAAAGCCCATAATGCCATTTTGGATGATATATAGTAAATTTACGCGCTTCATACTAATACCTATCAGTCGCATCAAAGATATCTCCTTGGCGCTGTGATACATATTCAGCAACGTAATAATGGAAATAATCATAATGTTCATCACAAGAATAACTGCACACAAAACAAATACTATGTACTTGGTATCATCTGCATCATTCAGCACGTCACGCACCACACTCATAGGCTCTATCGCCTGCAAGGTAGTAGTGTCGCCATCCTCTGCGGTGATAATCTTTCCGTCATACTCATTTACAAGCTGCATAGCATAACCGGGGTTCTTAGTATTTACTAAAACTGCGCAAACAGTACCGTGATGGTGATGTTCTTCCTCGCTATGCTCTTCGCCGGCTTCTTCGGTATGTTCTTCTTCACCGTGGTCATGCATTTCCCATAGAGTTTTCAACTGGGTAAATACTATATTGTCGTATGAAGAATGACTTTTTTTCAAAATGCCCACTACCGTCATACCCTCGGTATGATGCTCAGAAGTGTTTGCGGAATGGCTGGTATATATCACGTCTCCAACCTTTAGCGAATTGTATTTTGCAATATTCGAGCCGATAACCACCTGCATCGTGCCGTCAGCGGCAAACATTTCTCCTTGCTCAACGGTTTTTCCGCTTAAAAAGTCGGGTGTTGTTCCGACTACGCCATAGCCGTTATAATTATCGGCCATCGCAAAAGGGATAACGGTCGTTACCCTAGAATCCTGTTGTAAAGAGGTTACCACGCTGTAAGGAATGGTATCAACAGGTTGGTCGGTAAAATACATAGTGTTCATTGCTAACTGGGTGTTACTGCCGGCGGGGCCTACTATTGCGGAGTAGTATCCGGCATTACTTGTAATACCCTCGTCTACCTGTGTTGCAACGTTGAAAGCCAACACCGCAATACCTGCAGAAATAACGATAGACATAACAATCAAGCATACCTGCATTTTCTTGACAGCCATATTTTTAAGAGCAAATTTTAGCATATCAGCATTCCTCCTTTTGTGAAGGAATGTCTTGCATACCATCGGTCATTTTGTTCATATCTATAACTTCATCAAAGTATTTAGCCAAGCGGTCGTCGTGGGTTACGGCAATCAGGGTCTTGCCCTTTGAAACAGTAACCAACTCTTTGATTACCTGCTCGCCAATAGCAAAATTCAGGTTTCCTGTAGGCTCGTCCGCCAAAATAATCTCAGGTTTTTTAACAAGTGCCCTGGCAATAGCCACGCGTTGTTTTTGCCCACCTGAAAGGTGCTTAATTTTCGAATTCTTCTTTTCATATATATCCAAAGCCTTAAGGATATTATCCATCTCGGAAATATCAATTCCTTCCAATCGGAGAATACCTATGTTATCAGCAACGGTCATTTCATTAATCAACTTAAAATCCTGAAAAATATATCCTATATTCTCGATACGGAATTTATCCTTATCCTTTTGAGAAGCCGCTGTCATATTTTTTTCATCAATTAAAATAGTTCCGCCAGTTGGAGAAAGCACACCCGCAATCATATTAAGCAACGTGGATTTTCCGCAACCTGAAGCACCCAAAAGCATATATGAACGGCCCGTTTCAAACGTCATATCCCGATAAGTAATTTGTGTTTCGTTTTGAAACTGTTTACTAAGATTTTTAACGGTTATCATTTTGTAAATCCTTTCATTTAATATGGAGGCAAAGTTCTGCAACCGTATTAATTCGAAAGTTTTACTTTTAAACTCACAAGGCTTTTGAAAGCAGATAAATTAAGAAAATATGTAAAATTATTTAAAAAATATACAATAAAGAGCGAAATACCAAAAATTGAAGCCGCAACAAAGGTTTCAGAAAAAATATTTTTTAACGCACAAAGCGGACAATCCTCCCCACAGCAATCATGGGGTAAAATAAAAAACAAGATGCAAACAAGCACAAAAACAAAGCAAATGCTACGCAATAATGCTGTAGAACGTAATGCCTTTTTCACCATAATCTGCACCTTCTTTTTAAGTCACTTATTAATATATTGTAGCACACTGCTATTATAAATTCAACCGACAATTGCAAAAATATTTACATTAAATCAGCTGTGTGGTATAATATAACAAAGTGAGGTGGAATCAATGTTTGATAAGCTTTTCAAAAAACATAAATTAAAGTATTCAAAAAAACAAGCGGTATTTACTTGCTGTCATATTATCGAGGAAAACAAACCGATTTTATACATTAAACACGACATTGATGGAGATTGGCAATTCCTTTGCGGAGCAACTCACACAACAGAAGATGGTCGGATAATCGCAATGAAAGAGGTTATCGACATTGATCCGAGTGTTAGTGAAATACAAAATTTAAAACGCGGGCAAATTGCCCAAAGGCAAAGTAAAGACGATAAGTGGATCATAGATTAAAGGCTTGACCGATTTGGTCAAGCCTTTTTTAAGCCTCACTCTGACGAGGGAGGTGGCAAAACGAAGTTTTGACGGAGGGAGAGATTCTCTCCCCCAGTCTTTTCGCTTCGCAAAAATCCAGCCCCCTCGGCAGAGGGGCCCTTTGCTCAAAACAACGTCGTTATCCAATAAACAACCCCATAAATCACACTTGCTACCGTACCATACACGATTACAGGTCCTGCGATTTTGAACATATTTGCGCCGACGCCCAAGACAAAACCCTCGTTTTTAAACTCTATTGCGGGGGATGCTACAGCGTTTGCAAAGCCTGTGATTGGCACCAGCGTTCCCGCACCCGCGTGTTTTGCAATTTTGGGAAAAATTTTTAGTCCCGTGAGTAGTATTGCTACAAATATAAGTGTTACGGGCACTAACGCTTTTACCACCTTTTCGTTAAGGTCTAAGGATTTGAAAATTTCGAGCAATACCTGACCTAGTGTGCAAATAATACCGCCCACCAAAAAAGCCCAGATACAATCCTTTAGCTTGGGTGATTTTTTTGATGCTTTTTTTACCATTCTTTTATATTCTTTATTCGTTATGTTCATAAAAACAACTCCCTTTTACTTAGTGTAAGCAAAAAATGAGTTGTTATTCTTTTTATTCAACATTTAAAATTAACTTTCCGTTGCGGTAAACGTCGCCCTTGCGGTTCCACTCATAAAAATGAGGAAGCATAGTATCGCGCCAATTTTTAGGTGTATTTGCAGTATCAAGTTTACCAACGTAATCGGTATTATACTTATCGTCTATACCCTCTCTGCCGTAGAGAATACACCATTCCTCATTACCCCAAATAGTCATATATCTGCCGTTATCACCCGGTTTTTCCTCTTGAAGCTGATAGTGATAGAAAATATAAGACTCTAATTTTTCAAGCTTCATACGGCTGATTGAAATATAAGGCTTATGGTCTTTTCTTGCTTCCTTCCAATCAGGAACAGTCTCCATCGGTGTACTTTGATAGTATTTTGTCATTTGCACGTATGGACGAAGCTCGTTTTGTCCCGGCCACATTTCTACAAAGTTAGTGATTTCGGGCAAATAGTCGCAAATTTCGAAAGGTATGTTGCTTTCGTAATACAAGAAAATCTGCTTATCGAGGGTGAAAATATTAACACAACCTAGTTTGCCTTCTTTTAAAGCTTTTTTAAAATTAGACTTGCAGCTTTTAATATACTTTACAGCTTCAGTATCCTTCATTTGTAATCTCAACGCACCGCGAAGTGCCAATGCAGGTGCTGAATTTTTACTTAACATAGTCATAAATTAACCTCTCTATTCTTCAATATTTTCAATATCGTAAGGTGTTGACTGATAAACAAAGTAATTAAGCCAATTTATAAACAAGAGGCTTCCGTGCGCCCTCCATTTAACAAGAGGATAATTTTCGGGGTTATCATCAGGATAATAGTTTTGAGGAATATCGGTACCAAGACCTGCTAACGTATCACGTTTATATTCGGCATCAAGTGTTAACGGGTCATACTCCGAATGTCCCATAACAAAAAACTGTCTGCCGCCGTTTTTAGCAACGATATGAACACCTGCATCTTCGGAAGAAACCAAAATCTTAAGGTTTGGATTTTGTTCGATTTCCTCGCGCTTTACGGTTGTATATCTTGAATGAGGCACAAAAAAGGTATTATCAAAGCCGCGAAGAAGCATTGACGTGGGGTGGTCTGCCGTGTGTGAGAAAACACCGAACAGTTTTTTATCAAGCGGATATTTCTTTATTCCATAATGATAATAAAGACCCGCCTGTGCGCCCCAACAAATGTGCATAGTGCTATGCACGTTTTTACGGCTCCACTCCATTATTTCACATAGTTCTTCCCAGTAATCAACCTCTTCAAACTCTAGCTTTTCAACAGGCGCACCTGTGATAATCATACCGTCAAACTTTTCACCTTTAACGTCGTCAAAGGTCTTGTAAAAGGCTTGTAAATGGCTTTCTGAAGTGTTTTGAGATTTATGCGTCTTAACCCTTATAAGCGTTAATTCAATCTGTAATGGTGTGTTTCCTAAAATTCTTGAAATTTGTGTTTCGGTTTCAATCTTTTTGGGCATCAGATTTAAAAGCAGTATTTTAAGAGGACGGATATCCTGTGTTATCGCTCTGGTTTCGGTCATAACAAAGATATTTTCCTCGGCTAAGGTTTTTACTGCGGGTAAATCATTTGGTATTTTAATAGGCATTTATTATTCTCCTATATTTAGGTAATTTTTAAATTGTGCTAAGTGCATTATCAATATCTGCGATAAGGTCGTCAGCGTCCTCAATACCAACAGACAGTCTTACAAGGTCTGAAGGAATACCCGCAGATAAAAGCTCGGCATCGCTTAACTGACGGTGTGTAGTAGTAGCGGGGTGTAAACAGCAAGAACGAGCATCGGCAACGTGGGTTTCGATAGCGATAATTCTAAGGCTTTCCATAAACTTAGAAGCCGCCTCTCTGCCCCCCTTAACACCAAAGCTTACTACACCGCATGTGCCGTTTGGCATATACTTTTGTGTAAGCGCAAAGTCTTTACTAGACTCTAGTGCCGGATAGTTTACCCAAGCAATTCTATCGTCATTTTCTAAGAATTTAGCTATTTTAAGAGCATTATCACAATGCTGTTTCATTCTAACGTGAAGACTTTCAAGACCTAGGTTTAAAAGAAATGCGCTCATAGGTGCGGGGGTAACGCCAAGGTCACGCATAAGCTGTGCGGTTGCCTTGGTAATATAAGCACCCTCAAGACCGAAGCGCTCGGTATAAACGATACCGTGATAGCTTTCGTCAGGAGTGCAAAGACCCGGGAACTTCTCGGGATACTTAGTCCAATCAAACTTTCCCGAGTCAACAATAGCACCGCCAACAGCGCTTCCGTGACCGTCCATATACTTTGTGGTAGCGTGGGTAACGATATCTGCACCCCACTCAAAAGGACGGCAATTAACAGGTGTCGGGAAGGTGTTGTCAATGATTAGCGGAACGCCGTTACTATGTGCTACACGGGCAAATTTTTCAATATCAAGAACGTTAAGCGCAGGGTTGGCAATAGTTTCACCGAATAAAAGTTTGGTATTAGGCTTGAATGCGGCATTTAACTCTTCCTCAGTAGCCTCGGGAGATACAAAGGTAACGTCAATACCCATTCTCTTAATAGTAACCGAAAAAAGATTGTAGGTGCCGCCATAGATAGCGGAAGATGCTACTATATGGTCACCGCTTGAACAAATATTAAACACTGCAAGGAAATTTGCCGCCATACCTGATGAGGTTAGCATTGCGGCTGTACCGCCCTCTAGTTCGCAAATTTTAGCGGCAACTGTATCGGTTGTAGGATTTTGAAGACGTGAATAAAAATATCCGCTAGCCTCTAGGTCAAAAAGCTTACCCATTTCGGCGCCTGAATCATACTTAAAGGTTGTGCTTTGGATAATAGGCACCTGACGTGGCTCACCGTTTTTAGGTGTGTATCCACCCTGTACACATTTAGTTCCGATTTTATTATACATACTATACTTCCTTTGCAAGTAAAAATTTAAAATATACACAATAATTATACAGTATAACAACCTTTATGTCAAATAAAAAAATACCTCTTTCGAGGTATTTTTAATATGATTTTAGAACATCAATATTGTATTATTCCGTCCAAATTGCTTGATAGTTTTTGTGATTGCGAAGTGCTTCAAGGCTTTTTCTATTGCACATTTCTTTTATATCATCCAAAAGTGTACCGCTACCGGTACGGCACCACTCTGTAGAATTAAATGTAAGTTTGTTAAAGAGAGGCGCTGTATAGGTATATTCACCCGGAGATACACTGTCTAACAAATCAAATTGTTTAGCGTGATATACAGATTTTTTCAATAGATTTATAGCATCATCAAAATTGCCGTTTTTTGTTTCAATTTCTGCCTTACGGAATTGTATATGTGCCATTTCATGATTAAAGCTTAAATAATTTTCATCAGGTATCATTGCTTTTAGAATTCCCTCTGCTGCCGAACAGATATATTTATTTTCAGCAATATGATCCCATAAAAGCACACGCATTAGGTTTTCTAAATGCCTATTTAAATATTTTTGCTTGTGTTTAGTTTGTTCTTCCCCTTCTAAGCACATAGCTAAAAGACTATCTTTTTCAGAAGGCATAATTTTAATTTCAGGGAATAATTCTACGTATTTTCTAGCCTCACTTTTTTCACCTTTGACACATAAGCAGTGTACTATACCTGTAATGGCATTAACCTTAATTTCGTCATTGTCGGTATTTTGGATTACAACATCAAAAAGCTTTATTGCTTTTTCACGTTCTTGCGAAAATACTTCATCCGAACGTTCCCCGATAGCACGGCACCAAATATCCCAAGCATATCGGTTTAACCATTTCATATCACCCGGATATTCTTTTACTGCGGTTTCGGATAAATTTATACGTTTATTCATATCCCCATCTTTGAATGTTGCCTCATAAAGCTTTTCTAATTCTTCATAGCGTGCATCATTTTTCTCACAAGTTACCCCAAGCAACTCATCGGTGGTAACGTTAAAAAGTTTTGCAAGTGGAATTATTAAACTGATATCAGGGTTTGCTAATCCACACTCCCATTTGGAAACCGCTTGATAAGATACACAAAGATAATCGGCAAGTTTTTCTTGCGTCAAATCGTTCTTTTTTCTCAACTGTTTTATTCTTTCTCCAATATTCATAAACTCACCTTATAATTATTATTGAATCCGGATTCTGTTTTAATTATAGCACAGAATAAAAACAATACAATAACTTGTTTTTCGAAGAAAAATCAACCTATGGTTGAGTTTGATGTAAAAGATTTGGCGCACCTGATGTATTTCAGGTGCGCCAAATTAAGTTATAATTAATATATTAAGCTTTCTTTTTGCCCATTGCTTTAATTACAAATAGAACTGCAATGAGTAGAACTAATGTTATGCTAAAGGATATTGCCCAGTTTTGTACTAAACCTGCAACAATGTAGCCTACAAAGGAAACTGCTGCAACGGTTATAGCATAAGGTATCTGTGTTGAAACGTGGCTTACGTGGTCACACTGTGCACCTGCAGAGGACATAATTGTTGTATCGGAAATTGGTGAGCAGTGATCGCCGCAAACAGCACCTGCAAGACAAGCGGACATACAAATAATACCCATTGTATCGCCTACAGGGAAAATGGATAGAACGATTGGAATAAGGATACCGAAGGTTCCCCAAGAAGTACCTGTTGCAAATGCAATACCACAAGCTACAATGAATATAATTGCTGGTAAGAAGTTGCTAAGACCTGAGGCGTTTGCAAGAGCATTGTTCACAAATGCACTTGAATCAAGAAGACCTGTCATATTCTTAAGTGCTGTTGCCATGGTTAAAATAAGAATTGCAGGAACCATTGCGATAAAGCCCTTAGGAATACATGCCATAGCATCCTTAAAGCTAATAAGACGACGCGCGATAAAGTAGATAATTGTAAGCACTAAAACTACTAAAGCACCCCAAGGAAGACCTACTGTAGCATCGGTATTAGAGAATGCATCAACAAAGTTTAGGCTCTTATCATAGTTTGCAGAATTAAATACCCACTCTTCGCCCATACAACGACCAACGTAGAATAGCGAGAATACACAAGTGCCTATAAGTAGAATAATAGGAATAATAAGGTCAATTACTCTACCCTTTGTGGACTCGGTTTCTTCCTCGTCTACCTTAGGACCTGCAACTGTAAAGAGGTCGCCGTTTTCAGCGTTCATTTCAAAGCGCTTCATTGGGCCGTAGTCAAAACGCATAAGGGTAATAGCGATAATAAATACAAATGTAAGTAAAGAATAGAAGTTATAGGGAATAGCCTTTATAAAGAGGGTTAAACCCTGACCGTCAGGTGCAAAGCCTGAAACTGCAGCAGCCCAAGAAGAGATAGGAGCTATCATACAAACAGGAGCAGCAGTAGCATCAATTAAGAATGCAAGTTTAGCTCTTGACATCTTGGTTTTATCGGTTACAGGGCGCATTACAGCACCAACTGTAAGGCAGTTAAAATAGTCATCAATAAAGATAAGTATACCAAAAAGGAAGGTGCAGATAGATGCGCCTATCTTGGTTTTTACGTGCTTTGAAGCCCATTTGCCAAATGCAGCAGAGCCGCCTGCCTTATTGATGAGAGCAACCATTATGCCAAGTAATACTAGGAATATAAAGATACCTGCACTACCTGAAACAGCTGAAATAAAGCCTTCGGTTGTTATATTGTCAATAGCGTGGATGGGGTTGAAGTTCTTAACCGACAAAAGACCGCCGACCAAAATACCCACAAAGAGTGAGGAATATACCTCTTTAGTAATAAGAGCGAGTCCTATTGCTATAACAGGAGGTAAAAGTGACCAAAGTGTGCCGACAGGGCTTGTGATAGAGCCTGTAAAGCTACAAATTACCGCAAAAGCAACCATAAACAGCACGATAAGCAGATTAGGGATAATTTTTTTTGCTTTCATTTTAATTTCTCCTTTTTTAATTTTTTAAAGAAAAAGACCGAACTGCTAAAACAGAACGGTCTGAAAACTTTAGAATTTACAGATAGCGCTCCACCCTAGACAGTGACAGCACATTACATATTTTGCAATGCACCAACAAAGGAATATCGGAAAATAAACCGTTGTTTCGGCGAAGTCCCCTTTCCTGTTTTGCCTTTCCGCGCATTAACAAACAGTACTCTTGAAATCCGCACCTCTATCAATTTATTGTCTTTTTCGATAAAATCTAGTTTTATGTTAACATACATACTATAATTTGTCAATATTTTTTAATAAACTGTGAACAAAACAATAGTGGCATCTCCCAAAAGGAGATGCCACTGAAAATACGAAATATATTAGTTAGTAATAGTGATTTCAGTATCCTTATCAAAGAGGTGAATCTTAGCAGTCTCTATAGCGATAGTAATCTTGTCGCCCGGTTTTGCAGTTGACTCAGGAGCAACACGTGCGTTAATGCTCTGCTCTTCACAGTTCATATAGAGGTAGGTTTCAGCACCCATAAGCTCGGTAACTTCAACGTCTGCCTCAACAACACCGTCTGGGTTAGCAGCAACGAGATCTGGCTCGTCGTGAACGTCCTCAGGACGAATACCCATAATAACGGTCTTGCCAACGTATGGCTCTAAGCAGTTATCCTTATTCTTTGACTCAGGAAGTCTAATCTTATACTTAACACCTGCTCTGGTCTTTGTATCCTCGGTACCGAACTCAACAAAGTAATCGTTGCCTTCCTTTAAGAGAAGTGTCTCGATAAAGTTCATCTGTGGAGAACCGATAAAGCCTGCAACGAAGAGGTTGCAAGGATAGAGGTAAAGATTTTGAGGTGTATCAACCTGCTGAATGAAACCGCTCTTCATAACTACGATACGTGTACCCATTGTCATAGCCTCGGTCTGATCGTGGGTAACGTAGATGAAGGTTGTACCAAGTCTCTGGTGAAGCTTAGAAATCTCAGTACGCATCTGTGCACGAAGCTTAGCATCAAGGTTTGATAGAGGTTCGTCAAGTAAGAATACCTTAGGCTCACGAACGATAGCACGACCTAAAGCAACACGCTGACGCTGACCGCCTGATAAAGCCTTTGGCTTACGCTCAAGAAGATGTTCAATGTCAAGAATTCTAGCAGCCTCTTCAACACGGCGCTTGATTTCGTCCTTAGAGGTCTTTCTAAGCTTTAGACCGAATGCCATGTTATCAAAAACTGTCATATGAGGATAAAGTGCATAGTTCTGGAAAACCATCGCGATATCGCGGTCCTTAGGAGCAACGTCGTTAACAAGACGGTCGCCGATGTAAACTTCACCGTCAGAAATCTCTTCAAGACCTGCAACCATACGGAGAGTTGTTGACTTACCGCAACCGGAAGGACCTACGAGGATTATAAATTCCTTATCCTTGATTTCAAGGTTGAAATCCGAAACAGCGGTAACACCGCCTGGATATCTTTTGTAAACATTACGAAGTGATAGACTTGCCATAAAATAATAAACCTCCTAAAAATAAACAAATCGTCCTAGATATTATACCAAAAACAAACACAAATTTCTATAATGATTTCTTACAATGTTAATCCACATATTTTGTTAATAATGTATACGAAATGTATAAATTATCCTAATGTTTAGGACCCTATTGCCTTTAATGCTTCTTGCGGCGTTATTTCGGTATATTCTCCCTCTAATAGTCCATTTGGTATTTTAAGCTCACCTATAGTTAATCTTTTAAGCTCATTTACACCAAGCCCCTGTGTACCGAACATTCTTTTTATTTGATGATATTTACCCTCGGTTATAGTAATATGAGCTATGTTTTTATCTAAAATCTCAAGCTTCGCACCCTTGCACAAGGTACCGTCTGCCAGTGTTATCCCCTCTTTAAAATTCTCAACCATTTTTTCGGTCAAAACCCCGTCAAGTTCTGCCTCGTAAACCTTTTTTACATTTTTAGAGGGTGATATACAGTTATGTGAAAACTCACCGTCATCGGTTATAAGCAGTAGCCCTGTCGTATCCTTATCGAGCCTTCCCACAGGCGCTAATTTCCTGTTTTTATAATTTTCAGGCAGCAAATCCAAAACTGTTTTTTGCGTTTTATCATTTGTTGCACAGAGTACACCCTTCGGCTTATTCATAAGGATATAAACATACTTTTTAAATTCTAGCTTCTGTCCTTTAAAAATGACTTCGGCAGTAGTTGCATCTATTATAAAGGAAGGGTCAAAAACCGATTTTCCGTTAACGAACAATCCTGTCAAACGTATAACGTTTCTTGATTCGCTTCGGCTAAGCCCCGTCTGATTTGATAAAAACTTATCAAGCCTTTGCTTTTCCATTTCTTTTCCTTTCAAGGTTTTTTAAGCGGTAGCATCTGTCCGTTTAAATTTGTTGTGTAGATATCGCCGCCGATTATTTTACCGTCACATACAATTAAATTAACGTAAGCATTTTGAAGGTTTTTGTAATCTAACACTTTATATGTATATAGGGTTGACTTGGCACCCTTATATTTTATTAGGTCAAATCCCGCCTTATTTTGCAGACTATTATACCTTTCGTAAACTTGTGAAAATTCCTCGGGTATAATTATCTCCTTTTGCGATACAAACTCTTCACTTACCTTGCAATTTATAGACGAAAGGAAATCAATCCGTTCATGATTTGTACTGCCGTCTATAGCGTACACTGTCGAGGAAGTAAATTTGCTTGACACAAAAAGTATAACTATAAGGGTTAAAACAAGTGCAAAAAGAGTTGAACGTCTAAAAGTAAAATACATTTTCAAAAATATCACCGCTTAAAATATACGGTTTTTTGAAAAAACTTATTACTTTATAGACTCAATAAGACAAACGGCATGTGCCGCTATTCCTTGCATTTCACCCGTAAAGCCTAAGCCTTCCTCGGTTGTTGCTTTTACACTTACAACGGAAACGTCTAAACCTAAAGCATCAGCAATATTTTTTCGCATAGCGTCAATATAAGGCTTTAGTTTTGGCGCCTGTGCTAAAACCGTGCTGTCTATATTTATAATAGTGTATCCGTTTTTAGCAATTAAATCGCCCGTTGCTTTTAAAAGGGTTAGTGAAGAAATATCCTTATAGGCATTATCGTTATCAGGAAAATGCTTACCTATGTCGCCGAGTGCCGCGGCACCTAAAAGCGCATCACAAATAGCGTGAAGTAATACGTCGGCATCAGAATGACCTAAAAGTCCCAAATCATTCTCGATTAAAACACCGCCTAAATACAGTTTTCTTTTTTCTACAAGACGGTGAACGTCATAACCGTGACCTATTCGCATAAGCCGTTCTCCTTTAGATAAAATTCTGCCAGAGGAATATCCTCTTTAGTGGTAATTTTGATATTTGATTTATCGCCTTTTGTATAAGCAACCCTATACCCTGCCGCCTCCATAACCGCGCTATCGTCTGTAAGCAGTGTTGCATCTAGGGTTTCACATGCCTTTTTGTATTTTAAAACGTCAACACCCTGCGGAGTTTGGGCAAGGTGTATAAGGCTTCTGTCAAGCGTTTTATCAATAGTGCCGTCATCAGCAATAAGCTTAACGGTATCGTTTACGGGCACCGTGCAAACTGCGGCATCAAATTTTTCGAGTGCATTTATTACGTCGCAGATAATCTCATCGGTAACTAACGGTCTTGCCCCATCGTGTATTAAAACCTTTTTTTCATTTTGAGACAGTCGCAGAAAACCGTTCATAACCGATTCGTGTCGGTTACTGCCGCCCTCTAAAATATCGGTAACCTTAGTAATAAGATATTTTTGACACAGCTCTTGCACCGGTAAAATGCTATCGGGTCTTGTAACGATTATTATTCTTGATATTTTGGAGCATTGTTCAAATTTAATAAGTGTTCTTACAAGCACGGGAACACCCAGAAGCTCTGCAAACTGCTTATTTATCCCCTTCATTCTAAGCGAAGAGCCACCCGCCGCAATTATAACGGGTATACCGCCGTTTTCAGTAGTGTTTGCAGATTCATATTGCAGTTTAAATTGGGTTACAGACATAAATAGCACCTCTTTTCCAAACTCTTAAAAAAATCGCACTACTCCCTAAACGGAAGAAGTGCGAATGTTTTGAATTTTAATTATTCTTCTGAAGCCTGTTCGCAACAATCGTCACAACAATCGTCACAATCACAGTCGAAATCAAACTCAAGGTCTGTTCCGCAGTTAGGACAAATAATACCGCCGTCTTCAATCATTTCCTCGTCGATATAAATGGTATCGTTGCAATTAGGACAGGTGATTTCATAAATTTCGTCATCACAGCAATCACAATCATCGTCGCAATCGCAATCGCAACAATCCTCGTCACCGTAAAAATCGTCTTCGAGAGCAGCTAAATCCTCATCAACTGCATCAATCTGCTCACTCATATCGTCACAAGCGTCCTCAATGTCGCAGATTTCTTCAATAACGTCACCTAAAAGGTCGATAAGAGCAACTAAAACCTTACCCTCTTTTGTAGTGGCATCAAGTTCTAAGCCTTCTGCAAGGCCTTTAACGTAAGCAATTTTCTCACAGATATCCATTGTTATATCCTCCTTTGAATACATAATAAAAGTTTAGCCAAAACTAAAACTCTTATGCACGTTCCATATATTCGCCTGTTCTGGTATCGATACGAATAACCTCGCCCTCACTGATAAAGAGAGGCACACGAATTTCACAGCCTGTTTCAAGAGTAGCAGGCTTGGTAGCGTTGGTAGCAGTATTTCCTGCAAAACCAGGGTCGGTTTTTGTAACGGTAAGCTCAACAAATGTTGGCGGCTCAACACCGAAAACCTTGCCCTTATAAGATAAAACCTTACATACCATATTTTCCTTAACAAACTTGAAGTTATCGTTAAGCTCAGAAGCATTGATAGGCTCAAGCTCGTAGGTTTCCTGATCCATAAAGTAATAAAGGTCACCATCGCTATAGGAATATTCCATATCCTTACGCTCTATATAAGCTGTAGGGAATTTTGCAGTTGGGTTATAAGATTTTTCAATTACAGAACCTGTTATAACATTCTTGGTCTTTGTTCTTACAAAAGCGGCACCTTTACCCGGTTTTACGTGCTGAAATTCAACAACCTGTAAAACCTGACCGTCTTCCTCAAAAGTTACACCATTTCTAAAATCGCCGGCACTTATCATATTTTTCTTCCTCCAAAGATTTATTTATACTTAATAAAAAGCATAATATTCCAATACTAATATTTTAATGGTTTTACCCACGTTTGTCAAGCAGTATTATTATAATTTAAAGCACTTTTGTACATCTTTATAGGTTCCCACCACAAAAATAGGTTGGTCCTTTGTAAAGACGGGGTCCGGACTTATTGAAGATGAAAGTTTTCCGTTTTTAATAATTCCAATTATATTGACGTTGTATTTTTTTCTAATATCAAGTTGAGCTAATGTTTTGCCCAGCCAATGATCCGGAACGTAAAGTTCAAAAGCGGCTATATTTTCATCAAACTCAACATAGTCAAGGATATTGTTTGAAGTATATCGAATAGCGGTCCACTTAGCCATCTGCTTTTCTGGGAATATTACTTTATCCGCACCGTTTTTAAGCAGGAATTTCGAATGGAAATCACTTGACGCCCTCGAAACTATGAACTTAGCTCCCAATTCGTCAAGAAGTGCTGTTGTTTCAAGCGAACTCTGAAAATTGCTTTTTATGGCAATTATACAAACGTCGTAATTATCCACACCAAGCGTCTTCAAAAACTCCTTATAACAATAGATTAACCAACCGTAATTTTTTCTTGCGGATACTTTACTATATTAGCACTCTTTCCCCATAGTGCAGCAAACATAATAGTCAAGCCGCCGACTCTACCGATAAACATTAAAAGCATCAGTATAATTCTGGATACAGTTTCGAGCGTGGGGGTTATACCAACCAAAAGACCCACAGTACATATAGCAGATGCCGTTTCGTAAAGACATTCTGTAAGCGGAAGTGCTTCTATTTTACTTATTATCACGGCACCAAGCAAAAAGTTTGTAATATACATCATAAGTATCGTTACCGCACTTCTTACAGCATCCAGTGGAATAGTTCTTTTCAGAATGTGAGGATTATCGTTTTTCTTAAATACAGACGTCGCTGTAGCAATCAAAACTGCAACAGTTGTTATCTTCATTCCACCTATAAAAGGAGTTGCTGTGGATTGCCGACTCGAAATAGGCAACATCAACAAAAGGCTGCCAACAATTATAACAGCCATAAAGCTTAAAATTATAGTACGTGACGATGAAAAAATCTTCTAAACGAATTGATAATATCACCCTATTTTTTTATCCATGTACGAGGAGAAAGGAAGATTAAAAGTGGGAATATTTCTAATCTGCCAAACAACATAGAAAACGAAAGTATTATTTTTGAGAAATCAGTATAATTAAAATAACTTCCTGTTGCACCAACTTCACCAAAGCCAGGGCCTATATTATTAAAACAAGCTACCACTGCCGAAAAATTAGTTTCAAAGCCAAACGGCTCAAAAGAAATAATCAAAAATGCTGTAAATGTGCAAATGATGTATACCAAAAAATATATACATACGCTGCTCACCGTTTTTTCATTGACAGCCTTGCCCTCAAAATGCACTGCACCGACCGATCTGGTGTGAATCATCTGCCGTATCTCTTTGGTTATTGTTTTGAACAAAATCCCCACTCTTGACACCTTTAGACCGCCACCCGTAGAACCTGCGCAGGCGCCTATCATCATAAGCAACAAGAGTATTGTTTTAGACAAACCCGACCAAAGATTAAAATCCACGGTTGAATAACCTGTAGTTGTCATTATGGAAACAACCTGAAAAGAAGCGTTTCTTAATGCATCAAAAAAATTATTTTCGACAGAAAAAATATTAAATGTAATTATAGAAACACTTACAAATACTATAGAGAGATAAAGCCAAAGCTCTGTACTTTTAAAGACCGATTTAAACCGCTTTATCAAAAGCAAAAAATAAATGTTAAAGTTTATACCGAAAAGCAGCATAAATATAGTTATAATCCACTGACAGTAATTACTGTATCCGGCTATACTGTCTGTTTTTATTCCAAATCCGCCCGTACCTGCTGTACCAAAGCTATGCACGACGGAATCAAACAACGGCATTCCGCCGATTTTTAAAAGGACTATTTGTAATAGCGTTAAAAAAATGTAAATTAAATAGAGAATTTTAGCAGTATCCTTTATTCTTGGCAAAAGCTTTCCTACTGATGGTCCTGGAACCTCGGCTCTTAATATATGCATCGGTCTATCGGAAACATTAGGTAATATTGCCATAACAAACACAATAATACCCATTCCGCCTATCCAATGGGTAAAGCTACGCCAAAAAAGAGAACCTTTGCTCATCGCCTCAATATTTGTAAGTATGGAAGCACCTGTAGTCGTAAAACCGCTCACGGTTTCAAAAAAAGCGTCAACATAAGAAGGTATCTCGCCTGTTAAAACAAAAGGTATAGCACCAATCAAAGAAACTGTAAGCCAGGATAAAGAAACTACCGCAAAGCCGTCCTTAGCATAAATCACACGGCTTTTAGGTTTGACTAAAAGTGTCGCAACCGTAGCCAAAACAAAGACAACCATCGCTACCGAAAAATAGGCTATTGCCACTTCCTTTTCACGGTAAATAAGCGCTGTAATCAAAGGAAATAAAAGCAGTATTGCTTCGACCTGCATTATTCTGCTTAAAATATGAAAAACCATTCTTTTATTCATATTTATCACCTTAAAATTTCAGAAAGGTCGTCAAGCATACTATCCTTAGAAATAACTACAACATTGTCGCCCGCCTGAAAGCAACTGTCACCCGAAGGAATAATAGCCTTACGCTTTGAAATAATACCTGCTATCAAAATATTAGGCTTCAGCTTCATTTCCTTTAGCGGAACACCGATATATTTAAAATCAGGCTTAACATTGAATTCCAAAGCCTCTACCTTACCGTCCATAAGCTTGTAAAGTGTTTCTATATTGCTTTCTAAGGAGTTGTGCAAAGCTCTGGCATAGGCCGATATAACGCCCGTAACGGTATTTTTAGCAGAAACTATACTGTCAACCCCCAGGTTTTTAGCAAGCGAAACAAGCGGCGGTCTATTAACCTTGGTTATAACCTTTGGAACATCGTGATAGTTAGCAAAACAGGAAATCAAAATATTGGTTTCATCGTTTCCTGTGAGTGTTACAAAAGCATCTACCGATGCTAATCCCTCTTCAAGTAATATTTCTTGCTCTGCACCGTCTCCGTTTATAATTACGGCACTAGGAAGTTCTTCACAAAGTTGTTCGCACACACAGCGATTTTTTTCAATTATCTTAACCGAGCTTCCACTGTCAAGCAGCATTTTTGCAAGATAATACGCTATTCGGCTACCGCCCAAAATCATAACGCTTTTCGCCTGTTTTTGAACGGCACCCTGCATTTTAAGAAATTTTAGAATTTGAGGGATTGTAGCCGCAATACCTATACGGTCACCCTTCTTAAGAACAAAATTACCGTCAGGAATATAAACCTCTTCGCCTCTGCTTACAACGCAAATAAGGTATTCAGCCTTATATTTTTTACGCATTTCAATAAGGTTCATTCCGTCAAGAGCGGAATCTTCCCTTATTATAAATTCTATCATTTCAAAATTTCTTCTTGAAAAGGTTTCTATGTTGAGTGCTGCAGGAATTTTGAGGATATTAAAAATTTCCTGAGCTGTTAAAAGTTCAGGATTTATATGCACAGACAGGCCGATATGCTGCTTCATAAATTCGAAGTTTTTATCGTTATATTCGGGATTTCTGATTCTTGCTACCGTATGCTTTGCGCCCATTTTACGCGCTAACACACAGGATAACATATTAAGCTCATCCGAGCCTGTAACGGCTACGAACATCTCGGCATTACTAACGCCTGCTTCTTGAAGTGTATCATAATCTGCGCAGTTGCCGCAGAGACAAAAAATATCATAAACGTCACGGATTTCATCTATAGCGTTTGGATTGTTATCAACAGCTAGTACATCGTGATTTTCTCTAACAAGATTTTCTATCAGCGTGTTTCCTATTTTTCCGCATCCTGCTACTATAATTTTCATAAAATATCCTCCAAAATAGAAAATACCAATTGTAATTATACTCCCAATACAAATTCTTGTCAACAAATATTGAGTTTATAAGAAATTCGTTCAATTTTCCAAAATACAAAAACGTGAGGAAAATAAAGAAAATGAAAGAAAAAATGAGTAAACGGGAGGTTTGTAAAAAATGAAGTGATTTTTACGCGGAAATTTCTACAATTTTTGCAAAAATTACTTGACATTTCGGGTTTTTGGCATTATATTATTGCTATTAGACGGGGTAATTATTTTATCCGCTAATTATATATTCAATATATTTAAAAAACGCATCTGTGTAGAAAACAATCGGCTGGATGTATGCCGTAATTCGCTTTTGCAGAATTACGAAAAACCCTTTGTCAGGGCATACTGTACTGCGGTTGGGGTATCGCGCAGGGTAAACGTAAAAATTTACTGCTGTCGACACTTAGTGTGGACAAAGGGGGATGCTTTAAATGGAAAAAAAGAATATTGTAGAACTCAAAAACATTTACGTTGCTTTTGACGGTGAGCAGGTACTCGACGGTCTTGACCTTTCGATTAAAGACGGAGAGTTTATAACCTTGCTTGGTCCTTCGGGTTGCGGTAAAACCACAACGCTTAGAATTATTGCAGGTTTTCTTGATCCCGACGAGGGCGACCTTTTCTTTGAGGGTGAAAATCTTAATGGTGTTCCTGCTTATAAAAGACAGGTTAACACCATTTTTCAGCGTTATGCCCTATTCCCTCACCTTAACGTTTTTGAAAACGTAGCATTTGGTTTAAGGGTTAAAAAGCTGCCCGAAAACGAGATAAAGGCAAAGGTTTCTGAGATGCTTTCTCTTGTTAACCTTTCAGGTCTTGAAAAGCGCAAAATTGACACTCTGTCAGGCGGCCAGCAGCTGCGTGTTGCTATTGCACGTGCTATCGCTAATCATCCTAAGGTACTACTACTTGACGAACCGTTAGCGGCACTTGATTTAAAGCTTCGTAAGGATATGCAAAAAGAGCTTCGACGTATGCAAAAGCAACTCGGCATTACCTTCGTTTTCGTTACTCACGATCAGGAGGAAGCGCTTACAATGTCTGATAGAGTTGTTGTAATGGACAAGGGTAAAATTCAGCAGATAGGCACTCCGCAGGATATTTACAACGAGCCCCAGAACGCATTTGTTGCTGACTTTATCGGCGAATCAAACATTGTAGACGGCATTATGCACAAAGACTTTGAGGTTGAATTCTCAGGTCACGTTTTCGAATGTCTTGACAAGGGATTTGAAACAAACGAAAACGTTGACGTTGTTGTTCGCCCTGAGGACGTTGATATTGTTGACTCTGAAAGAGGTATGCTTAAAGGCACTGTTACCTCGGTTGCATTTTTGGGTGTACATTATGAAATTATCGTTGATATCGGCGGCTTTAAATGGATGATTCAAACTACCGACGAGCGCTTTGTTGGTGACGAGGTCGGCTTATACATCGAGCCCGATGCAATACATATTATGAAGAAGAGCGAATACTCAGGTCTTTACGGCGACTATTCGAGCTACAGCGAGGAGCTTGACCACCTTTCTGACGTTGATTACGTTGAGGAGGACTAAGATGAAAAAGAAATCGTTAGGCTCTCGCCTTTTACTTGCGCCTCATTTAGTGTGGTCGGCTATTTTTATAATTGTGCCGTTGCTTATTACGGTATACTTTGCGCTTACCGATACAAGCGGCGCTTTCACTCTGGAAAACCTTGCAAAAATCGGCGAATACAAAAAGCAGTTTTTGATATCCATTCTTTATGCTTTGGCGGCTACGGTTATCACCTTGATTTTGGCATACCCAATGGCATATTTTATGACCAAGCTTAATATCAGTTCACAAAGAATGCTTTTAATGATAGTTATGATACCTATGTGGATGAACTTCCTTATAAGAACTTATTCTTGGATTTCAATTCTTGCAAACAAGGGTATTATCAACACTTTCTTAACTAACCTAGGTCTTGAACCTATGAAGCTTTTGTACACACCGGGCGCTGTTATTTTAGGTATGGTATACGATTTTATACCGTATATGATTTTACCTATTTATTCGGTAATGTCTAAGCTTGATAAATCACTCTTTAACGCGGCTGACGATTTAGGCTGTAACGCTTTTCAGCGTTTCAGACGCGTTATTCTCCCACTCACCCGTTCGGGAATTCTCTCGGGTATCACTATGGTTTTCGTGCCGAGTATCAGCACCTTCTACATTTCACAAAAGCTCGGCGGTAACAAGTCTATGCTGATAGGTGACATTATCGAATTCTTCTATAATTCGGGACCTGACTATTACAACGTAGCCTCTGCAATTTCAATGGTACTTATGGTTATGATTTTGCTTTGTATGTTTGTTATGAACCGCTTAGGCGCCGACGACGATGACGGGGGTGTTATAATATGAAATTTTTATCAAAGCTTTATATCGCCCTGATAATATTTTTCCTATATGCACCCGTTCTTGTAATGATTGTCTTTTCATTTAACTCTTCGAGCAGTGTTTGGGTTTTTGAAGGATTTTCTACCAGATGGTACGAGAGACTGGCGTCCGACTCTGAAATGCTCACCGCTCTTAAGCATACCTTCTTTATAGCTATTGCTTCATCTCTTATTTCTACAGTTTTAGGAACTGCGGCGGCGGTTGGCATAGTTAAAATACGAAATAAAATATACAAGAGATTTGTAATGTCTACAACCCAAATTCCTATGATGAATGCCGATATAGTAACAGGTATTTCACTTATGTTCTTATTCGTCTTCATAGGAAAGTTTATAGGCGCGAGTGAATCGCTTGGTCGCGCTACGGTGCTTATAGCACATATTACCTTTAATCTCCCCTACGTGATTCTTTCGGTTTTACCAAAGCTTAAACAGACCGACGTTCATCTATCCGAAGCGGCGCTTGACCTTGGCTGTACGCCTATTAAGGCATTTTTCAAGGTCGTAATGCCATCTATTTCAACCGGTATTTTCACAGGTCTTATTATGGCGTTTACCCTTTCTCTTGACGATTTTGTTATTAGTTACTTTACCTGCGGTTCATATCAAACCTTACCCATCGTAATCTTTAATATGACCAAAAAATCGGTAACACCTGACACGTATGCGCTTTCCACCCTGATTTTCATTGTGGTATTTGTTCTTTTGGTGCTTTATAACGTTGTGCAAAATAAGGCAGAAAAGAAAAATCACGGTAGGGTTAAATATTAGGAGGGTTTGAAATATGAAAAAATTTACCTGTATTTTAGTTGTTTTAACACTTTTTGCCGCTACACTTCTTTCAGGCTGCGGCTATGAATATAAAGAGCTTAATTTAAAGGGCACCTATGATAAGTCACTTGAAGGCACCACGCTCACAGTTTACAACTGGGGTGAATATATATCCGACGGTGCCGAAGGCAGTATGGACGTTAACAAGGAATTTGAGAAACTCACAGGAATAAAGGTTAATTACCTTACCTTTGAGAGCAACGAAACTATGTATTCACAGGTTAGAAGCGGCGGTGTTAATTATGACATCGTAATCCCTTCCGACTATATGATAGCAAGACTTTTAAAGGAAGGCTTACTTGCAAAGATTGATACTTCTAAAATCAGCAACTATAATCTTATAGACGAAAAATACAAGGATATGTATTTTGACCCTGAAAACAGCTACAGTATTCCTTACAACGTTGGTATGGTCGGCATTATTTACAACTCTGCCGATATAAAGGATATCGAACATTCTTGGAACGTGCTTTGGGATAAGGAATATAAGAATATGGTGCTTAATTTCAACAATCCCCGTGATGCCTTTATGACGGCGCAGTGCTTACTCGATATTGACCTTAACACCACAAACAAGGCTGATTGGGATAAAGCCGCCAACAAGCTCAAAGAGGGCAAGGCAAATCTTCAAGGCTACGTTATGGACGAAATATACGGCAAGATGGAAACAGGTGAAGCATCTATTGCCCCATATTATGCAGGTGACTTCCTTACAATGAAGGAAAATAACGACGACCTTGAATTCTTCTATCCTAAAGAGGGCACCAATATATTCGTTGACTCTGCTTGTATCCTTAAAAATAGCAAGAATTACGATGCGGCGCTTATGTATCTTAACTTCCTTTTAGAGCCTGACGTTGCCACAGCAAATGCCGAATATATAGGCTACGCTTCACCAAATACTGCAGTAATTAACAATGAGGATTACTGCTATTATCAAAACGAAATTCTCTACCCTTCCGACGAGGATATGCCAAAGGTAACCTACTACGAGGATATAGACGATAAAATCAGAAACTATTATGAAAATCTTTGGATTGATATTAAATCGTATTAGTTTTAGGAGGCAGATAAATGTCTGAACATCTCGATAACGAGGTTTTAAAAGAACAGCGTAAATCACGTGAAGAATATTTAAAGCTTAAAAAAATGCAACGCGGTGAAATCGACGCGGGACCTAAACCCAGCGAGATTGCAATCGTTCCGAAAACACCTATAGAGAAACTTAAAAATTTTTGGTTTCATCACAGCAAGGTCTTTTTAATTTCACTTTTCTTTGTTATATGCTTCGTTGTTTTTGTTGTGGAATGTGCCAATAAACCGAAATATGATCTTCAGGTTGTATACTACACCTATACCTACGCGCTTGATGAAAACATTGAGGGTATGGAAAAGTATTTCGAAAAATATGCTAAGGACCTTAACGGCGACGGAGAGGTACACGTTAACGTTATTAACTGTTCTTACGAGAAAAAAGAAGCATTCTTAAATATAAAGAATACAAACGAAAACAGACTTCAGGCAACCATCGTCGCCGAAGCAAACGCACTTCTTTTTATAACCGACGAGGAGTCATACAAGCATTTTACCGATGTTTTCGAGGATACCTTCTTTGAGGGCGACCCTGTAAAGTTATCGGATGAGTTTTACAAAACGTCAGTTTTAGACGACTATTACAATCTCCCCGAAAACCTTACAATCTCACTTAGAAAAACCTCCGACACAATGATTGAAAAAGACAAAAAGGCTCCAACCTATTTTAAAGAATCAAAAAGAATTCTTGAAGAGATAACAAAAAATCAGTAGTACACAAAACCGCAGAAAACTATTTCTGCGGTTTTTTAATTTTGCATTTTGTAATAACAAGGCATAAACCAATGGTTGATGAAAATTTAACGCTTTGTAATTGACAATGCTTTGAAAACTAAATATAATATTATTGTAATGAATTTTAAAAACTTTGAAAAGGAGGCAATTATTATGAATAACGCTTATATTTATCGGATTGCCTTCTTATCCACTGCTGTTTTCTAAAACAGTTATTATTAGCTTTGGCACATCCGATTAGGGTGTGTTTTTTTGTTGCTCAAAAGTAATTTCGGCAATTTATTTTTTACTGCACCCGAAAGGGTGCTTTTTGTTTTTTATGCAACCTAAAATAATAAGCTCAAAAAGAAAGAGGAAAATTCTAATGAAAAGATTAAAAATCAAGTTGCTATCAGCACCAAAAAACACAACCACATATAAAGAAATGTATGAGGGCACAATGAAGGTTGTTTATCCCGAATGTCAAAATATTTCGCCCGATACAGACTATAACAACACCTATTATAGCGGCGATATCGGATTTGAAATAACAACAACACACAAATTAGCCCAAGATAAACCGACAATTACTATTATTATCCCAAGCGATAAGATTTTTTGCGATATACAAGGAGGCACATCAATGAAACGATTAAAATATTACCTACATCAGATGGAAAATAATAACACAACTTATAAAGAAATGTACGAAGGAAAAACAAAAGTGGTTTTCCCTTCTACTGCGTGGGACGGTCACGCCCCTGACCCTGAATTCAATTATGACCCAACCTATTGGTACGATGATATGTCGTTTAAAATTGAAACCACCCACAAGTTAGCAAAGGATAAACCGACAATCACCCTGCAAATCCCGACAGAAAAGTTAGGAGCAGAAGTTTACACCACAGCCGCGGCAGATTTTTGTTTGCGTGAATTCAGCAAATATATTGAACCGCTGAATGCAGAGCTATATAACCGTTCAAGACCCGAAAACGAAAGCGGCAAATATTATCTGCATACTCCCGGCGGAAAGGTATTAAAGAGGAATACTGTCTTTTTTGATATATGTCCGCAAAAGGATTATATTAACGGCTCGGGTTCAACCGTCTTTTTGTTAAATTATGATGAAATGTCGCCACCTAAAATGTGTTTGTGCATACGTATACAAGTACAGCTTCCGAAAGGAAAAATACGAAAGGCTATACAAATGCTCTGCCGTGACCTACCCGATGCTGTAGACCGCTTTTTAGCCGAGTTTGATATCGTAAGATTTAATGAGGCACTTGCCCTTGCCGAAAAGCAGACCGCCATACGCAAATGGCTTAAAAACAGTGAATACTGTGCCTTTGTGGCAAACGGCAGTATTCTTCCCCGTGCTAAAGGAACCGATTTGCCCATGCTCGATGCAATACCTTTTAAGTCAACACCCCATGATGAAATCGAAGTTTTCGGTATTCGCGGTATGGGAATAAAAAAGGGTGTAACCGTTATAACAGGCGGCGGTTATTCGGGAAAATCCACCCTGCTTGATGCTATATCGGAAGGTATTTACGACCACACGCTGGGAGACGGCCGTGAACTTTGCATAAGCGACCATAGTGCTATTACAATATCTGCAGAGGACGGACGAAGCGTAAAGCACGTTAATATTTCACCCTTTATAAAGTGGTTGCCTGGCGGTGACACAAGCGACTTTTCCACCGACCACGCCTCAGGCTCTACCTCTCAGGCAGCAAATATTATGGAGGCGGTCGATTGCGGCGCTAAGCTTTTGCTAATTGATGAAGATAAGAGCGCCACAAACTTTATGATACGCGACCGTATGATGAAAGAGCTTATTGAAAAAGAACCGATTACACCATTTACAGATAGAGCAAACGAGCTATTCAGAACGCAGGGAGTATCTACAATCCTTGTTATCGGCGGAAGCGGTGAGTATCTGTCTGTTGCCGATAAGATTTATATGATGGAGGATTATCTTATTCACGACGTAACCGACAAATCAAAAAACATTTGTAATTCTCATAAAGTTACAACCGAGCTCCCACCCCCTGCCGATTGGAAACAGCAAAGAACACTATATTCGGATAATTTTTCATCCTACCCTAAAGGCACAGGCACAGAAAAATTAAAGGTTTCTGATATGGGATTTATTATCATCGGTGATGAAAAAATTGACGTGCGGGGTCTGCATAACATCGCTACGCAACAGCAACTCGATACCCTTGGATTCATGCTTCGTTACTTAGAAGTTAATAACAATGAAAGAAAGATTGATATCGACAAGAGAATTGACGAAATGTACGAACGAATAGATAAAGAAGGCATAGATTTTCTATACTCTTCTTTCTTTACAACCTGTGAACGCTTTTTAGACCTTCCTCGCAAACAGGAATTAAAGGCGCTTATCAACCGTATGCGTAAAATTAATATGGTAAAGGAGGCAGAAATAATATGAGAATCCTCACCGTCTCCGTGTTTTTACGTAAACCAATAGTTAATGAAAAAGTTTTAATGCCGATTGACATTTTATAGAAAATATGCTATACTGATAAAGTAGTAAATACAAATTAATATTACAGGAGGCGACTGCTATGAAAACTACAATTGAATACATTGTCAGATGCCATGTGTCGCCGAATGCAACATGACGCTTTTAAAGTGCGCCTAAATATAATCGGCTAATATTTTACGGTATATCTGACGATATACCGTTTTTATTTTTCCTTCGAAAAATGGTTTGACAATGTGTTCTATATCTGCTTTGTAAGCACACATTTCAAATCTTTTCTCGGAGGTGTTTTTTTGCAAAAATTGAATGAAATTATTAAATCACTTGTTGGAAAAGCCGTATCATCATATACAAAACTATACGGAAGATACGAGCGAAACGGAATAGTTTACCATATTAAAAATATCTATGGTGGGCAATTCAAATATGCAATAACTTATATTGAGATACCATGCAACAAAATTTTTGGAGACTTAAAATTTTCTCCGTTTGACCAAAACGCATTGACTTCGTATATTATGCGCGAGTTTTCAGTTGCCGCACATATGGCGAATGATAAAATGCAACAATCGGAAAGTAATGTTCAAAAGGGATTTTTTCTTGTGTATAGATTTGGTAACCGAGTGTTGCCAAACTCTGTTGTGCATTTAAAAGACGATAATATCTTTATTGCTTTAACGATAAAATTGCCTTTCAATACTACAGCATATAATACAGGATATCGTGCTAATTCAGAGCTTGGTATAAAAGCACAAAGCGGAAGTGTTTTGGCATTATCAACGCAGGATCAAAAACATTCTTTCAATAACCGCAAAAAAGGAATTATTTCTGCAAAGGCATTAAGACTGCTTCTGATAAAAAACTTACCAAAATTAATTGAAGAATTTATATCAGATTTCGATGTGACTCACCTTCTAAAAGCCGTTCAATTGTGGCAAAACCAAGAATATATACGTAGTTATTTAAAAGAAAACGGATATGTTTCTTTTGTTGCCGACGGTTCTGTTCTCACTAGAAAAGGAAAAACAGACTATAAGGATGTCAAAGGAGTTATTCCTTTTAGTTCGCCAAAATCAATGCAGATAAATATACCATTACCTAGCGGCCATACAATCAGCGGGATGGGAATACCTACGGGCATAACACTGATTACAGGTGATGCATACCACGGAAAAAGCACTATATTGGAGGCTTTAAGGGAGGGCATTTACAATCACGTTCTAGGTGATGGGCGTGAATATGTCATAACAGATAACAGTGCTATGGCTATTAAAACAGAGGACGGTAGAAGTATAAAAAATACTGATATTTCCTTTTTTCTACAAAAGCTTCCCGTTAAATCTATTATTACTCAAAACTTTTCTACCGATAACGCAAGCGGCTCAACATCACAGGCTGCAGCGGTTACCGAAGCATTGGAGTCAGGTTGTAGCTTAATGCTGTTCGACGAAGATCGCAGTGCAAACAATTTTATGTATAAAGACAAAAAGATGCGTTCGGTTATAAAAAATACTTCTACCATACCCTTTATTGATAACGCTCGAATGTTCTATGAAAAGTTAGGCGTTTCGTCGATTATCGTTGTGGGTGCTTCGGGCGAGTATTTCCGTATTGCAGACAAGATTGTTTTAGTCGAAAACTTTATTGCTTCAGAGCATAGGAGCTTTATAACGGAAGACACAAAAACAGATTTTTCGTTTTTACCTGAACTGCGAACGGCTGATTTGGTTAATCTTGCAAAAATCTGTCTTGCAAGAAATATTGAAATTAAGGATGACACAACTATAAGATTTGGAAATGAAACTGTAAACATCCCCGATATTGTACCGCACGCTACACGGGGTCAGCTTGATTTTATATGTTCATTTTTTTACTATTTGACGGTAATTGAACAGCAACAAGGTAAAACTTTAAAAGAATCAGTCTTTCAGTTATATAACAAAATTGATTTGACAGGACTAGATACGATTCATCAAACTTGGGTTAGAGGTAGCTCAGGTGTTATTGAATATGTCCGTCCGGAAGATATTCAGGGAATATTCTATCGATTAAGATGTGTTGATTATAAGAGGAGGCAAATTATATGATTACGCCTACCTGCAGAATAACAATACCCGAGAAAATTAAGGAGTATCGCATTAAACATAAGCTGTCGCAAAAGGAATTTGGCAAGCTAATCGGAGTATCAGCTCAGGCGGTGTACAAGTGGGAGCAAAATATCTGCTATCCCGATATCATTTTCTTACCGCATTTAGCCAAAATACTTGAATGCACTATCGACGATTTTTTCTATAAATAAGTATACTGAAACAAATCGCACAAAACTCACCCCCACAGGCTGACAAGTCAGTCTGTGGGGGTGTTTAGTTTAAATCTCTGTAAATTCGTATTTACCGTCTTTTATTGAGCATTTGATTTTTTGACCTTGTTTAATGCTTCCGTCTAGGATTTTTTCGCTTAGTTTATCCTCAATTTCGTTTTGTATTTTTCTTCTAAGCGGTCTGGCACCATACGTCGCATCAAAGCCTGTTTCGGAAAGCTTTGTGATTACAGGGTCGGTAAACTCGATAGTAATTTCTAAGTCTTTTAGGCGCTCTGACAGATTTTTAAGCATACCCTTTGTTATGCTCTTTATCTCGTCCTTTGTCAGCTTATTAAACACGATAATATCGTCAACACGGTTTAAAAACTCGGGACGGAAAGCCTCTTTAAGCTGAGATAAAACCTTATCCTTTACGCTGTTTATATCCTGTGACGCATCATCATTTTCAACAAAGCCGAAGCTTACCTTTTTATCGGTGATAAGTCGCGCTCCTACGTTAGAGGTCATAATAATAACGGTATTCTTAAAGTCTACCTTTCTGCCCTGTGAGTCGGTTAAGATGCCGTCCTCAAGAATTTGAAGCAGTATATTAAAAACGTCAGGGTGGGCTTTTTCGATTTCGTCAAATAGGATTACGGAATATGGGCTTCGTCTTACCTTTTCGGTAAGCTGACCGCCTTCCTCAAAGCCTACGTATCCGGGAGGAGAGCCAACAAGACGGGATACAGAGTGCTTTTCCATATACTCTGACATATCGAGTCTTATCATCATATTTTCACTGCCAAACATAGCCTCTGCCAAAGCCTTGCAAAGCTCGGTTTTACCCACACCCGTAGGGCCTAGGAATATAAACGAACCTATAGGGCGCTTGGGGTCTTTAAGACCTACCCTTCCCCTTCTTATCGCTTTAGCTACCGCAGACACCGCCTCATTTTGACCTATAAGTCGGTTGTGCAATTCGCTTTCAAGGTTTAAAAGTCTTGCACTTTCTTCCTTAGTCAGCTGTGATACGGGCACACCCGTCCAAGAGGATACAATTTCTGCTATATTTTGCTCGTTTACTTCGCCTGTGTAATGGGAGGTTTTTTCCTTCCAATCGGACTTTAGTTGCTTTAATTTTTCTTTTAGCTTCTTTTCTTCGTCTCTGACAGCGGCGGCACGTTCAAAATCCTGTGAAGTTATAGCCTCGTCCTTTTCGGCTATAAGCGAGGCGATTTTTTCCTCGATAGTTTTTATATTTTCAGGCGCCGAACAGGTTTTTAGCCTAACTCTTGATGCTGCTTCGTCGATAAGGTCGATTGCCTTGTCGGGTAAAAATCTATCGTTTATATATCTTGCAGATAGCTTTACTGCCGCTTCTATGGCGTCGTCGCCTATTTTTACCATGTGATGCGCTTCGTATTTATCCTTAAGTCCTTTAAGGATTAAAACGCTATCTTCCTCGCTAGGCTCTGCAACCGTTACAGGCTGAAAACGTCTTTCCAGTGCCGCATCCTTTTCGATATTTTTGCGGTATTCCGAAATGGTTGTAGCGCCTATAAGCTGAAAATCGCCACGTGCCAATGACGGCTTTAGTATATTTGCCGCATCTGTAGAGCCTTCGGCAGAACCTGCACCGATTATAGTGTGTATTTCGTCGATAAAGAGAATAATATCGTCTGATTTTGTTATTTCGTCTATTACCGATTTTATTCTTTCTTCAAAGTCGCCGCGATACTTAGTACCCGCAACCATACCCGTAAGGTCAAGAGAAAACAGCCTTTTACCCTCTAAAATTTCGGGAACGTCGCCGTCAACAATTTTTTGTGCTAAGCCCTCTACTATTGCGGTTTTACCGACACCAGGCTCACCGATTAAGCAAGGATTGTTTTTTGTTCTTCGGCAAAGAATTTGTATAATTCTCTCTACTTCCTTGTCTCTGCCGATTACGGGGTCTATCTTCTTTTTTCTAGCCTGTTCGGTTAAATCTCTTCCGTATTTTTCGAGCGCGTTAGAACCAGACCTTCCTTTTTCCTTAACAGGCTCATCATAGGACTTGGCATCGTGTAGAACTTCGTCTAGTGAAATTCCAGTAGCCTTTATCGCCGCGTCTGTAAGAAATGCGGCATCTACTCCCAGTTTTGTGATAAACTTTATAGCGTAATTATCGCCTTCACTTAGTATTCCTATTAAAAGATACTCACTGCCAACGAATTTTTTACCAAAAGTATTGCAACTCGTTACGGCGGTTTCGATAACCCTTTTAGCTCTTGGTGTAAAGTAATCGGGAGAAAGCTTAGTTTTTGTACCCTCGCCTATTACCTCGCGCATAAGATTCTCTATTTTTTCGGCAGTAATAGAGTTTTGATTTAAAACGGTAAAGGCTACACCGCTTCCCGTTCTAAGCAGACCTAAAAGCAAATGCTCACTGCCAACGTAGGTATGCCCTAGTTGTTCGGCAGAAGAAATAGCCAAATTTAAAGCCATATTTGCTTTTTCGGTAAATCCGCTGAAATTATATTTCATAAAAATCCTCCTAAATGCCTAGCGGCTTATTGGAGAGCTTCTCTTAACATATTTGCTCTGTATATGTCACGCTCGTCGGCTGTCATCTCGCCGAACTTTCGCATAAGCATAAAAGGCTGACCGTCTATAAGCAGCTTTATAGGATTTAAAGCCGTTTTCTCTATTATATCAAGAGATATGCCAAGTTTTAGTTCACTAAGCAGTTTCATCATTTCCTGACTGCTTATAATTCTAGCGTTTGAGAGAATACCTAAAGCCCTCATAGCTATATCCTCAGCCTTAATTTTATTTAAGCTCTCACGCAGTTTTCTTTCTTTTTCTATTAACTGCATTGTAATTAAATTTAGATTATCAATAGCATTTTTCTCTGTAATGCCAAGTGTTATCTGGTTTGAAATTTGATAAAGCGACGCTGATGCTTTTGTGCCCTCACCGTACATTCCTCTGACGGTAAAACCGATTTTTCCTATCTGCTCCGAAAGAACACCCATATCGCCCGAAATTTTAAGAAGCGGTAAATGAAGCATAACCGATGCTCTGAGTCCTGTTCCTAAATTTGTAGGGCATGAGGTTAAGAAGCCTAGGTTTTTATCAAATGCGATATCAAGGGCGCCGCAAAGAAGCGAATCTATTTGCTCTGCAACGTCATAAGCCGATAAAACGTCAAGCCCCGCTTTTATAACCTGAATTCTTATATGGTCCTCTTCTCCGAGCATTATACAAATGCTTTCATCATCGGATATAATTATTGCCTTATTTTCGCAGTTTGATACAAATTCCCTACTTATAATATGTCGCTCGACCATAGAAAATCGCTCGTTTTCGGGAATATCTTTCATTTGTATAAATTTAAGCGATTTTGCAAAGGGGGTATTGCTATTGAGTAATGCGTTTTTTACAAGATTGTTAACCTCAATTAGCTTATCCTCATTCATAACCGAAGGAAACGGAATACCCGAAATGTTACGCGCTAAACGAATTCTACTGCTTACCGCAATGTCGCTTTGAGGTCCTAAATTATCATACCAACTCATTTTGTTTCCTCCTCTGCTTTTTTAATCTTATCCCTTACTATTGCCGCCTCTTCATACTTTTCTTCGCGTACCAGTTCGTTTAATTTCATACGAAGCGACTCAATACTATCCTGTTCCTGTTTTACCACAAGCGGCGCTTTATTTGGAATTTTGCCGCTGTGAACGGTACCGCCGTGAATTCTTCTGATAGACGGGAGAAGTTCATTATAAAAGGTTTCATAGCATTTTGAACAACCCGCTTTTCCCGTTTTCGCAATATCTGAAAAGCTCAAGTTACAGCAAGGGCATCTAAGCGTTTCTTTGGCGGGTGATAGAGTTAAAGTATCGCCCAGCATTGACGCTAAAAGCTGTGCAAAGCTACTTTTACCTATATCGTGGTATCCGCCCTCCCTTGCACACTCACTACAAAGATTTATTTCAGTTGCCACTCCGTTTACAACCGATTTTATATTAGTTGTTGCAATATTTTTTCCACAGTTTTCACACAACATAAACAAAACTCCTTTATTTATATTTGAACTAAAAGCATTTCCTTTAATATAGCCGCTCTAACCGAGTCTCTTAGCACTACGGGTAATGCCCTCATTACGTTATTGGATATCGCGGCATACATTAAAACCGCCGTTTGTTTATCAAAAAGACCTGACTGAAGACAGTTTTCAATTACTGCTCTTGCACTCATCATATCAATACTTTCGCCTATAGAATTTATTATGTGCATTATAGCAGAAGAATGACTCATTATAACACGCTTTATTCGTATATATCCGCCGCCGCCTCGTCTGCTTTCAATTATATATCCGTGCTCGGGGGTGAAGCGCGAAGAAAGCACGTAATTTATTTGACTCGGCGCACAGCCAATATCATTAGCAAACTCATTTCGCTGAATTTCAGCTATATTTTCATCCGATTCGTTTAATATTCTCAGTATTTCTGCTGTTATTAAATCACTTATTCTCATAATGCATCTCCTTTTGACCTTCCTTGACCTTTATTATATCGAAAAGGTCAGGAAAAGTCAATAATCATTTTGTAAATTTTTTATTAAGTGTTAAGTAACACAATTTTTAAAACTGACATAGTATGTGGTGAAAGACAAAAAGGAGGTCTTCATATGTGTAACAACGGTTTCGGTGGTAACTGCAGCTGGATTCTTATCCTCATACTCATCCTTGTATGCTGCTGCGGTAACGGCAATAGCGGTTGCTCGGTTAGCAATGACTGTGGTTGCGGCTGCGGTTGCTAATATAGCCTTTAGCTAAACCCTGAATTTTAGAGCCTCCGAAGATAACTTCGGAGGCTCTAGTTTTAAAAATCTTTTAACCATTTAAAAGTTTTCACATAAGATATATTGAAGTTTAACTTCAAATAAAAAATAGGAGGCATTTTATATGGCAGAGATAAGCAATAACTGTCCTGTAGACGATTGCGGATTTAAAGAAGCAGTTTGCATAGACGCAGGTAGAGTCTATGATTCCTGTTGTGACCGCGACTGTCTTGAGGATTTGCGATGTTTCTTTACTGCCGAAGCTCAGGCTTATATTGATAGAGCGATAAGCGTGAGACTTAAATCGGCAGAGGTACTTAATGTTTTAATAGACGTTCAAGCAGTTAGCTTTAACAAAGGCTTTTATTCCTGCGACCTTACCTTCTTCTTCCTATTAGATTTTGACGTGTTCTTGACACCAAATTCTTGTCCTACTCAGGTTGTAGGTATCTCTTCGTTTAATAAAAAGGTCATCCTCTTTGGCAGTGACGGTAATGTAAAGGTATTCACAAACACAGTTCCCGACGTAGCAAACAATTGCGATAACAGCTCGGTTAGAGTTCCAAACACCCCACGATGCGTAGTACAAAGCGTAGACCCTGTAGTTTTAACAGCAAGACTAGGCTGTATCACCAATTGCTATGAAAACGTAAGATTTATTCCACAATCAATTATCGACTACGTTGGTGCGCCTATTATAACCGATGCACCGGTAGGCACACCTACAGTTTACGTATCACTCGGTCTTTTCACCATTGTTCAGTTAATCAGAAACGTTCAAATGCTAATTCCTGTATACGATTTCTGCATACCCGAAAAACAATGCGAAGATACAACCGACCAGCCCTGTGACGTTTTCAAACGAATTAAATTCCCTACCAACGACTTTTTCCCTCCCCGTCCCTGTAATCTAGACACCCCGTATTATACCTGCTGTAACGAAATTCCAAAAGATGAGAATTAAAAAAATCGTCCCGACAAAATCGGGACGATTATACTTATAAGCTATTAAAAGTCTGCGGGAAAGTCAAGTTCGGTAAACTGAGTAAGGAATGGCTTTAGAGCCGCAATATCATTAGCAATCCCGCCCTCTACGTTGCTTTCAAAGTTCATTGGCATAACAGGGTCGTGAACGCTAAGACGTAGTAAGAACCAACCGTCCTTGGTTGAAATTCTGATACCCTCGCGGTTATCGTCCGCTATTTTGTATTCAGGATTTGCAGCTGCAAACTTTTCGAGCTCTGTGATTACCATATTACCGTAGGTCTTAAAGTCAGGAGCCTTAATGTTAAATCTAACCTCTAATTCCTCTTTTGGCATCTTAAGCGGCGCTAAAATCTTTTCAAAGTCAACACCCTTTGCAAGTTCTATAACAATCTTGGTTACAAGATATGCGCCATCGTCAAGGAAGTAGTTCTCTTTAAGTGCGGCATGGCCTGAGGTTTCAATAGCAAGTGGGCAATTCTCCCCTGCATTGCAAAGCTCGATAGCCTTGTCTATTACGTTTTTATAGCCTCTGCGGTAACGGTAATGCTTACCGCCGAGAACTGTTTCTATGTATTCTTTAAGTCCGTCACTCGTTACGGAATCGGTAACAACCATACCGTCCTTAGCACCGTTTAAAGCAATATAAGAAGCTAATGCTACTAGTCTGTTACGGTTAATTTCCTTACCGTTTTTATCAACTGCACCTGCTCTGTCAACGTCGGTATCAAAGATAATACCAAGGTCTGCGCCGCTTGTCTTAACTGCGTTGCAAACGCTCTCCATAGCCTGTTTGTTTTCAGGATTTGGAATATGATTTGGGAACATACCGTCAGGCTCTAGGAACTGGCTGCCTGTGATATCGGCGCCGAGTGCTTTAAGCACGTTTTCAGCATAGAAGCCACCCGCACCGTTACCTGCGTCAACAACGATATGATAACCTTTAAGCGGCATATCGCCCTTGTTAACCTCTTTAATAATCATATTGCGAAGTCTTGCCGCATAATCGGTCATATAATCGGTAGGAATTACCTTGCCCTTTTGTTCGCTGATAGCTTCCTGTTCGTTAGATGCGAGTTCTAATATCTCAGAGATATCCTTACCCTCAAGACCGCCTGTTGGCATAAAGAATTTTAAACCGTTACGGTCAAACGGGTGGTGACTGGCCGTAATCTGAACTGCCGCATTACAACCTAAATCAACCGTTGTCATAAACATTGCAGGGGTTGAAGAAAGGCCTGTTTCATAAACCGTAACACCCGCATTAACGAATGCTTCCTTAACAGCGTTGCAGATACGGTCTGCGGTAATTCTTGAGTCGTGACCTAAAGAAATTTTAAGTTCGTTCGAAGGTGTATTTGTTTTGTTCATACACCATACAACAAACGCGGCTGATATATCGTATACCGCTTTATCGGTAAGCTCAACCGCCTTGCCGCCTAAATCAGAAGCATAGCCTCTAATGTCGGTACCGCTTTTTAAATGTTTGTAATCCATAAAAATTCTCCTTTATATTCCACCGAAAAAATATCCGGTGCCGAAATAACCAATTAAAATTAGTGCCACTACGCAGAGTGTTATGACCATAGATTTTATAACAAGTCTTCCGCTTTCTGTTTCATTCACCTTCATAAAATCACCTCTTTTATATTTTTGGTGTTTTATGACAAGTTATTCAACATACAAAATTTAAAGGGGATAAAATATGAAAATCACAGTTACATACCGCAAAAACGCTATCACTAGAGGAAAATATGTAATTGCTATTTTTGAAAGCGCGGACGATTTGCTTTGCTGTATAGATTTTATAAAGAAAACTGATTTTTACACCGAAAAAATGAAGCTTTATAAATACAACAAAAAATATGTAATTTTATTCCCTTTTGAATTCTATTTTGGCAAAAAAGTTTTTTGTTTAAAAGAATTTGCAAAAATAAAACTTGCAAACCTAAACACCGTTTCGCACGTTAAGGAATACGGCGTTCTTATAAACAACAACCTAAAGCTTATATTAAAGTGACTTTATTTCCTTTACCTTTTGGGACATATCCTCAGCCGAGAAAATGTAGCTTCCTGCAACCAACACGTTAGCACCCGCCTTTACAGCAAGCGGTGCGGTTTCGGCGTTAATACCGCCGTCAACCTCAAGGTCAATATTAAGTCCTCTTCTATCTATTTCAGCTTTGAGCTTTGAAAGCTTATCGAGTGCTTGTGGCATAAACTTCTGACCGCCAAAGCCCGGCTCAACCGACATTACGAGCACCATATCGCAAAGGTCAAGCAGGTCAAAAATTGCTTCAGGCTCAGTGCAAGGCTTAATGGTGATACAGGATTTACAGCCTAGTTCTCTAATACGCTTTAAAGTTGCCTCATTATCTGAACCTGCTTCGTAATGGAAGCCTAAAATATCAGAGTATTTTGCAAACTCATCTATGTATCTGTGAGGACGGTCAATCATAAGATGCACGTCAAGAGTTAACTTTGTGTGCTCCTTCATCGACTGAACAATGGGAATACCGAATGAAATGTTAGGAACGAAGATACCGTCCATAACGTCAACGTGAAGCATATCAACGCCTGCCTTGTCGAGCTTTTCAACAGCATCGTTCAAAAACATAAAATCGGCACTTAAAATAGATGGGGAAACCTTAACCATAGAAAATATTACTCCTTATATAAAATATAAAATTAATCCCTTAAATAAAGTGTTCTGGTATTTCGGTGCATATAAACGCCCAGGACAAGTCCTACACCTAGGAATATACAAAGCAGTGACGTACCGCCTGCGCTAAAAAACGGTAAGGTTACGCCGATAACAGGAAGCAACGCTACACACATACCTACGTTTATAAGTATCTGCGCAAACATCATTCCGAAAAAGCCGACGCAAATAATTTTGCCGCTTTGCTTCCTGCAAATTCTTGCAACGTTTAAAGCCTTAAAGCAAACGGCACCAAGCAGAATTAAAACCAAAAGACAGCCTATAAAGCCTAATTCCTCGCCGATACTTACAAATATAAAGTCGTTTTGTCCTTCGGGAACACCGCCGCTTTGTGTCAGCGTGCCTTTGAAAAGACCTTGACCGAAAAGTCTGCCGTTGGCAAGAGCCATTCTTCCTCTGTACTGCTGGAAGGTAGCGCCCTGAATATCAGACTCTATATCGAAAAGCGTTTTAATTCTTGTGCGCTGTTGGTCATTCATAATAACGAAGTATATGAGCGGAGCCGCTGCTAAAAGTGCTACGAATGCCGATACGAAATATTTCCACGAAACACCTGCGGCGCAAAGCATACATACAAACATTACAGCAAAAACAAGCGCCGTGCCGTCATCTCCCTGAAAATGTATAAGCAAAACGGGGAAAGCGCCGTGAAGACATAACGGTATTAGATTTTTAGGCTTGTTTATACCGTCCTTTATTCTGTCAATATGCGTCGCAAAGGTGATTATAAAGGCTATTTTTAAAAGTTCGGAGGGCTGAAAGGTTGTAAAGCCTAAATCCAGCCAAGCCTTATCGTCGGTACCCTTAGGTGCATATCCTATAAAAAAGGTTAGTATTACGGGAATAAGTCCCAGCGGTGCTATCAGGTACCAACGGCGCATAAGAGTTTCAAAATCAAAAGCCGAAATAATAAGCGCGGCAACCGTTCCGCCGAAAAGACCTATAAGCTGAACTAAAAAAGGTCTCATTGTGCCTAGATGACGTGTTGCAGAAAGAACCGCAACCGAGCCGAAAAGCGACGCAAAAATGCAGAGGAAAAGCATAAGCTTGTCCGTTTCACGAAAAAAGTCTGCAATTTTAGAAACGAGTCTTCCCATCAGGCTTCACCCCAAACACAAATGCAATAATGTACATTATATTATTATATTAAAAAGTTACCGATTTTGCAAGTATTTTAATATTAAAACATATTGGTTGAAAGATAACGCTCACCTGTGTCGGGAAGTAGTGCTACAATTGTTTTGCCCTTATTTTCTGTACGTTGGGCTAAGCACTTTGCGGCAAACAGCGCGGCACCCGAGGTAATACCCGAAAGTATACCTTCACTTGAAGCCAGTTCCCTACCTTGAGCGTATGCTTCCTCTTCTGAAACGGTTATTATTTCATCAAAAATTTCCTTGTTTAATATCTCGGGAATAAAGTTAGCGCCTATTCCCTGTAAACCGTGAGCGCCCGACACACCCTTTGAAATAAGCGGTGATGAAGTAGGTTCAACACCCACGATTTTTATATTAGGATTTTTAGATTTTAAATACTCGCCGATACCCGTAATAGTCCCGCCTGTACCGATACCTGCTACGAATACATCAATTTCTCCGTCGGTATCCTCCCATATTTCAGGGCCTGTCGTTTCTATATGAGCCTTAGGGTTAGCGGGATTTACAAACTGTCCTGCAATAATGCTACCCTCTATTTGTTCTTTTAATTCTTCTGCCTTAGCAATAGCACCCGCCATACCAAGCGAAGCGTCGGTTAGAACTACCTTAGCACCGTAAGCCGATATTAGTTTTCTGCGCTCGATACTCATACTCTCAGGCATAACTATTACAGCGTTGTATCCTCTAGCCGCCGCAACACAGGCAATACCTATACCCGTGTTTCCGCTTGTGGGCTCAATTATCGTACCGCCTTTTTTAATAAGGCCTCTATCCTCTGCATCAATAATCATACTAAGCGCTACCCTATCCTTTACGCTTCCTGCGGGATTAAAGCGCTCAAGTTTACAAAGAATTCTGGCATTCAGAGAATTGTTTCTTTCAAAATTATTAAGTCTAAGAAGTGGAGTTTTGCCGATAAGCTCGGTCACACTATTGTATATTTTCATCTTTTCACCCTAAATATAAATTTATCACATAATAATCAAATGCTATTTTTTTCGTTTAACACAGAGTTTCTTAATAAGACACTCTATCAATGATACAGCTGCCAGACATATTGCCATTATTAGCATTTCCAGAGATAAAACTAATTCTCCTGCGCTATCCTTATATACAAAAACAAAATACAACTGACCGCACGCAATAGTGCCTAACAAAGCAACAACAATCAATAGACAGTTATATCTAATCAATTCAATAATACTTTTAGAAAAAACGGTATTTATAATTGAAACGATTATACAAACAGGCATCATATAAATAGTAACCAGTGCGCCTTGTTTATAGGAAACTATAAAAGGCACTATCTGTAAAACATTTAAAAATATTAGCACAGCTTTTTTCATCAATTTTCCCTAATAAGGCTCCTTCTTTTTTCTTTGTTGTATTTAATAATGAAATAATTATATCATATAAAGAAGAAATTCGCAAGAATATAAACGCTAACATATAATGATATAGGTGCGGTTAATACCAATCCTTAAATTCAAATAGAAAGGTGTTGGCAATAAATGCGTGAATGTAACCCTACAATGAAGATATATTCAGGTAATTGCGGTAGCCAAAACTCATGTTACGGATGCTGCTGTAATACCAATCAGGCGCCGTATAATCCAACCCCTACCTTCCCTGTTCCTTTTGTATTCGGAAGAATTTACTTTGCAGGTCAGTTAGTGGTTTATAACGGCGGATTATATCTGGTTAACACAAACTATGCACAGGGCTACCCCGATCAGTCTGATGACTTCACGCCAATTTCGACCTTAGGTCCAACAGGACCTACAGGTCCAACCGGTCCTTCAACAGGCGTAACCGGTCCTACAGGCCCGGCGGGCGCTACAGGTCCTACAGGTCCTACCGGCGCTACAGGTGAAACAGGTGCTACAGGACCTACAGGTCCAACAGGCGCTACAGGTGAAACAGGTGCTACGGGCGAAATCGGTCCAACAGGTCCAACCGGTCCTGAGGGTACCGCAGGTGCAACAGGTCCAACCGGTCCGACAGGTCCCGAGGGTGCCGCAGGTGAAGTAGGCCCAACAGGTCCAACAGGTCCCGAAGGTGCCGCAGGTGAAGTAGGCCCAACCGGTCCAACCGGTCCCGAAGGTGCCGCAGGTGAAGTAGGTCCAACCGGTCCAACAGGTCCCGAGGGTGCTACAGGTGAAACAGGCCCAACAGGTCCAACAGGTCCCGAAGGTGCCGCAGGTGAAGTAGGTCCAACCGGTCCTACAGGTCCAACTGGTCCGACAGGTCCCGCCGCTTAAGGTAATATAGTTTTAAGCCGAAGCCTTTTGGCTTCGGTACATAATTTTTGAATGGTGAAGATATGAACAAGTATAAGGTATATGTATACGCAATATGCAAAAATGAAGAAAAGTTTGTTGAGCGTTGGGTAAATTCTATGTCTGAGGCTGACAAAATTTTTGTTTTAGATACAGGTTCTAGTGATAATACCGTTAAATTATTAAGTGATTTAGGTGTTACTGTATTTCAACAAGAGATTAAGCCTTGGCGATTTGACCTAGCACGAAACAAGTCACTAGAGTTAGTTCCTCATGATGCAGACATTTGCGTCTGCACCGACCTGGATGAGATTTTTCACAGCGGTTGGCGTGAAGCATTAGAAAAAGCGTGGAATCATAATGCTAAAAGAGTAAGATACCGATACACCTGGAATTTCAATGCTGACGGTAGCGAGGGCACAGTATTTTATATTGATAAAATACACTCAAGAAAGGATTACGTTTGGATAAATCCTGTTCACGAGGTGCTAAAATGGTGTGGCGAAGAAAACGAGCCTTTTTATAATATAGCCGACGGTATCCAGCTAGACCACTTTGCAGACAACACAAAGCCGCGTTCACAGTATCTGCCGTTACTGGAACTAGCCGTCAGCGAAGACCCACAAAACGACCGAAATATGCATTATCTTGGCCGTGAATATATGTTTTACGGAAAATGGGATAAATGTATCGAAACTCTAAAGCGCCACTTAAGCCTTAAATCTGCTACGTGGGCAGACGAAAGAAGCGCCTCAATGCGCTTTATTGCCCGTTCATATATTAATTTAGGAAACTTAAGTGAAGCACAAAGCTGGTGTCATAGGGCAATAGCCGAAGCGCCGCATCTCAGAGAACCCTATCTTGAATACGGGGCGCTTGCCCTCACAATTTCGGATTGGGAGCTACTGGTTTGGCTTACCAAAAAGGCTTTAAGTATAACAGATAGACCTAAAACCTATATAACCGAGGCGGCTTCTTGGGGTAGCCTACCGTATGACCTTGGCTCTATAGGTCACTATCATTTAGGCAACTTTAGAAAATCTTTAGAATATATAGACAAAGCGATTTCCCTCTCCCCTTATGACGAGCGACTAAAATCCAACCGTGAACTGATACTAAAAAAACTGTAACACAAGGGTGTTTTTATTATTATTGACAGTCTCGCCTTCAGGGTGTATACTGTCAGTAGAGACATTGTCTGCTGGCGACAAGCCTGAGTTATCATTAACTCCGCCCGCCGTTTCAGCAATGTCTCTTTTTTCTTTGAATTGTATTTGACAAATTCACCTGATGAGCGTATACTGTCACTAGAGAATTTTTCGTTAACAATGCTCAACGATTTGTGAAGTTGAGGATTAACTTACGAAGAATTCTCTTTTTCTATATTCCTAAATAAGTAAGCGCTTTCTATCAAGACAAAAATATAATTGTATGCTATAATCATAATACAAACCGACAGCTGAACGTTTGAAATTTAAAGACGGAGGGTTATAGAATGGAAAATAGTGAGCTTATTACAAAAGCACTAAACTATATAAAAAACGAAAATAAAAAAAGTGATATCACCGTTGATGATATTGCAACACACGCAGGTTTTTCTACCGATTATTTCAACCGTATCTTCTTTGCGCATACAGGATTTAATATTATGGAATATGTCCGTTTTAGCAGAATGAAAAAAGCGGCACAGCTTTTAAGAACAACATATACGGATATTATTAATATTGCTTTGGATTGCGGATATGAAGCGCACGAAAGTTTTTCAAGAGCATTTAAAAATCAATACGGTATATCTCCTAGCGAATACAGAAAGAAGTATGAAAAAACAGAAGCATATTTCGGTGATTTTCATAACGATACGATAGGCGCTAGACTCTTGCACGAATTCAAAGATTTCAAACTTGCAGACAGGGACGAAGTGATTGATTATCTGCTTGAAACCGATGCGCTTCGTTTCGGATATCGTGCAATCTGCTTTAGACTTGGCGGAGGCGCGGCACTGTATAACGGCAAGGATTTTAAAGACGGATTTGTGTGGTTTGGTGAATGGGGTGACAAATTTACAGGAGAGATTTTTTGCGATGATTGGGATAAAATCGCAGAGTATAAAAAAATATTTTCTGACGAACGTTTTAATATGCTTATCTTCACTTTAGAGCCAGACGAGGTTATAAAAAGTGAGCTTTCAAAACGTGGAGTGCAGATTAACAGTATCGAGCGTATCTACAATAATATCTATACAGGAGAGCCTTACACACTTTCGCCTATACAAGATATTTCTATGCGCCTGATTAGATATGACGACGTTGATATTGTTGAGAAATACTTTTTGGAAAGAAATATAAAAAGAGGAAGCGGTTCTTCGTGGATAGACTACCTAAAGCACGAACTGCACCAGAGAGATATCCTTAAAAACGAAGAACATTCTATATTTATGTTCGGCATTTTCAAGGGTGAACGTCTAATCGGAATCAGCGAAGGTGCCTTAAACAGAGCAAACGGATTTGTTGTAAACAATTGCATTGTTACTTCCATTTTTCCTGAATACGAAACCGAAGAAATATATAAATACGCATTTAAATTTGTAACAAATGCGGCTTTAGAAAAAGGCGCATTGCCGATTGACGATGTACAAACACCCAACACACCTGATGATTGTAGAAGCGGTATTTTCAACTCCGCCGAGCTTGGATATAAAACTATTACAACCGTTTGCACAATAAACTGATAAATTAGATAAAAAGTTAAAGAAGACATAACTCACTTGGGCTATGTCTTTTTTCTTAAAATCCAAGCATTACTTGGATTTTAAACAACGAATTGATAATTGTTTTATTATGAATATGTGTTAAAATATAATCACACCGGTGAAATAATTTTGGAGGTGCTTATATGCAACTTGATTTAGGAGAAAAAATAAGAGAACTTCGCAGACGTAACAGTCTCACACAGGAGGCACTCGCTGATGCTATCGGAGTTACCTCTCAGGCGGTTTCTCGTTGGGAGGCAAACGGCGGATATCCCGATATGGAGATAATCCCGTCCATCGCTAATTATTTTGGTGTTTCGATTGACGAATTGTTTGGTTATAACAATGAGCGCTCTAAAAAAATTGATGAGTTGGCTGAGAAAATTGATAATATGAATTTTCAAAACAATGGCGTAGATATCAACATTGATGAATGTATAGCACTCGCAAGAAATGCATTGCTTGAATTCCCAGGCAATGAAAAAATTATGTTATGTCTGGCTTCAGTATTATACAACGCAGGATACGTCCGCTATGGCGAGGGGCATTTATCCGACCCTGAGGGTTATGATATTTACAACGTAGAAAGGCATAAAACCTACAGCGAATGGCAAGAAGCGATTTCACTCTATGAAAAGCTGTTAAAAACAACTGTTGACGGTGAAGCACGTCAACGTGTAATCCGTGAGCTTACTCAATTGTATTTAAATACAGGAGAGCGCACAAAAATAGATAAAATTCTTGCAACAACGCCAAGTATTTACGATTCGAAAGAATTTCTAAAAACCAAAGCGACCGACGGTAAAAACCGTGTGAAAGCATACTCAGAGGCACTTTTGGAAACTGCAAGAGCTTGTTCCGAGCTTATTGTTTCTGCTGTAATAGCAAATAATAAAAATATGTCTGTTTCAGAAAAAATTCAAAGCTTATACGGTGCTATTGATATATTTAATATCGTTTGTAGCGACGGTAACTACGGATTAGACCACTCGTATATAGCAAGAGTATATACTTTACTTTCGGTATACTTATGGCTGGACGGTAAAAAGGATGAAGCATTCGAAGTCTTAGAAGAATCGCTTGTACAATTAAATCTTTTTCACCAATGT
>JAZSCM010000053.1:0-9589 GCA_045602945.1 Acutalibacteraceae bacterium
ATCTGCTCCGTGTATTTTTTCAGCGTTTCCTCAACCGTAGCAAGCAGATCGGCATCGGGGCCTTCTGCGGCAGCGGGCTTTGTCACCTTGCCGTCAAAATACTTGTTAGTCATCGCAATGGTGCGGTTGACAAGGTTGCCCAGTGTGTTGGCAAGATCGGCATTGTACTTGTTGATAAGGCTTTCGTAGGTGATGGTGCCGTCCTGTGCAAAAGGAATTTCGCTTAAAAGATAGTATCTTACAGCATCGGTAGAAAAATGCTTTGCAAGTTCGTCGGCATAAATAACGTTACCCTTTGATTTTGACATTTTATCCTCGCCAACTAAAACCCAAGGATGACCGAGCACCTGTTTTGGTAGCGGTAGACCTAAAGCCATAAGGATAATAGGCCAATAAATTGTATGGAAGCGAACTATATCTTTACCGATAACGTGTAGGTCAGCAGGCCAAAGCTTTTTAAACTGCTCTGAGCTGTTGTCTACGTCATAACCTACACCCGTAATGTAGTTTGAAAGAGCGTCAATCCAAACGTAAACCACGTGCTTCTCGTCAAAGCTTACAGGGATACCCCATTTAAAAGTTGAACGGGAAACGCAAAGGTCGGAAAGACCCGGTTTTAAGAAGTTGTTAATCATTTCGTTGCGGCGGGATTCAGGCTGAATGAAATCGGGATTTTCTTCGAAGAATTTCATTAGTCTGTCCTGATATTTTGAAAGACGAAGGAAATAAGCCTCTTCCTTAGCATCGGTAACCTCACGGCCGCAGTCAGGACATTTGCCGTCAACTAACTGAGAATTAGTAAAGAAGGATTCGCAAGGAACACAGTATTTACCCTCGTAGGTGCCCTTGTAAATATCGCCCTGATCGTAAAGCTTTTTAAATATCTTTTGAATTTGCTTTTCGTGGTCCTCGTCGGTAGTACGGATAAATTTATCATAAGAAGTATTGAGGCTGTTCCAAACGTATTTAATTTCATCTGAAACCTTATTAACGTATTCTTTTGGTGTTATACCTGCACTTTTAGCCTGTTCTTCAATCTTTTGACCGTGCTCGTCAGAGCCTGTCATTAAAAAAACGTCAAAGCCCATAAGTTTCTTATAACGGGCAATCATATCCGCAAGAACTATATCGTAGGCATTGCCGATATGCGGCTTACGGGAAGTATAGGCTATTGCTGTTGTAATGTAAAACTTTTTGTTGTCTGACATTGTATTACCTCCAATTAGGGTTTGTTAAAAAAGTAAGAAATAACCGAAATTACGGTTGATATTAAAGAATATAAAAGGATAAGCGCTCCACCTGGAAGTGTTCCTGTGCCCGAAAAGGACATATAAATAAGAGCCACGGCACCAAGAATAGAAAGTAAAACATAGAAAACACTAAGTGAGGCGTTGCTTTTTCTTAATTTAGATGCGCAATTAATAATTGAAATAAATTTAAGATTAGAACCTCTGAAAGCCGCAGGGGCAACGCAGTGTTCGGCAGGTAGAGTAGCATTTTTATACATATGAACACCTGCGTTACTCATTATTTTAACCGAGTCGTTATAAAGACCGAAATAATCGCAAAGCATATCCTCGTTTATATTAGGGTCATGGTTATTTACAAGTAACGTAACGCCAAGCTCGGTCACTCTTCTTAATTCCTTAACGACTTGCGAATCAACCGTGTAGCGAATTACAACCAGCGCACACGCTTTTCCCTCACAAGCGATATACACAGGGAAGTTGCCGCTTCTAAGTATTTTTCTATCTACCTCTATATCGGGCAAGTCAATACCATGTGACTCAAGTAAGGTTCGGTTTCCGACAAAGAGCATTACGTCACCAATCCAACCCGATAAGCCTAATCTTTCTTCATACTTAACGTCCTCGGAATCAGGAGCTTTGTAAGAGTTGTTAGTCTTAGCAATCTTTCTAAATATCGGGGTTAACGGACTGCCAACAGCTTCGGTAAGTGCCGCCGCACGAACAAGAGTATCATCAATATTATTTTCAGATAACACTCTAATATTTTGAAGCGTTATAGTGCCCTCAGGAAAAATATCGGTGGTTGAAATTACGGCAGCGTTAGCCATTTCAATTTTTTCGGCAGCAGTTTTACCGGCTATCATAGCACCTTTTTTATTGAGCGACTGTGCGGCATGGTAAGTAGGTAGCGCATCAATAAAGAATAACGAAGGGATAGATGCTAAGCATAAGATTGCACAAGCGGCATAAAAACCGCTGATACCACTTGAAAGATATATACCTGTTGAAATTCCGAATATGGCAGAAATAAGCAAAGAAACAAAGGTAATCAGTCGCATTCGTCCCGATAATAAATTGCCAAATTCAGAATATTTCATAAATCCCGAAACAAACTCGGTGCTTCGAGGAGTTGCTACAAGCACGTCGCCTTCAATGGAGTTTTTTGCCATAGCAAACGTTACGGCGGGATTAGTAATCAGATCAACCGCCTTTTTAGGACGTGTAGTAGCAATCTGCTTTAAATTGCCAAGTCTCGCAGAAACGTTCCAAAATGCGTTTAGAGAGCGTGCAAACAAAATCACCGAAGCAGTCAGAACGATATAATAAATATTGTTGTTGTATCCGACTATACTTTTATCTATTTGCAAAAATACAAGTATAACGGTGGTAAGAGACGCTATCGAAGCTAAACAATCTGCAGTGCAGGAAGGTGAAAATATTTTTCTAAGAGATATAAACATATCGGCATTTGCGATTATATTTAACAAAAATATAACGGCACAAACAGTCAGTGCGGTTTTAGGTGATTTAATTAAAAGATTTCCAAGTGGAGTGAAGGCAAACAGCGAGGTGAAAAGCGTAAGCAAGAAAGAAATAATAGCAGATAAAAAGCGATTTCTTTTCCTTATTGATAGTTTACGGATAAGTTTTTTACCGCTTGTTACGTCGGTATATTCTTCCTTTGGCTCATATTCTTCAAACTCTGTTTCTTCAAGCTCGGTTTTTTGTGGGGCTACGTTTGTTTCCAAAGACATACTTTTAAGCTCAGCACTGATATCAATAGTCTTTGTAGTGCTTGTAACAGTCATACGGCTTTCGCCGCTATCAAGGTCCTTAATTGGTGTAAAGCGCACGGTTGCGGAATCTGCAATTTCGGGGTCATTGGAAACGTGCTTTTGAACGTTGTCAATATCGGATATATCGGGAATAGATTCATCTTGCGCGGTGTCGGTTAAAATAGCGCTTATATCAACAGTGTTTTCTTTAGTATCATAATTATCTTGGTGTATATCGGATTGGTTTTCATAGCTCGAAAAATCGGTTACAGTTACGTCGTATTTTTTCGACAATTGCTCAATCGCGCGTTCACTGTCCGACTTTAGTATTTCTGCAACACTTTCGAGTTTATAAAGCTTTTCGTCCGAAATAGAATGATCTTTTCCGCTATCGTCGGTAGTATATGCCTTACAGCGTTCAAATAACGAAACTGATGGCTCTTGTGCCACAGGTTCTTCAGAAGGAGTCTCTGTAACCTCGGCGTTATTATTCAGGTTAGAACCAGCGAGCATTCTCTTTTTCAATGAGTCAAGCGGATTTAAATCACTTGAGGAAGTGAAGGTGATTTCGTTATCGTAAAAATCAGCGTTTAACTCATCGGCAGTTAATACGTCGGGAGACACCATAGCTTTAGGCTTTTCGGTGGAGGAATATTCATTTATAATTTCATCCTCAAATAAATCGAAGATGCTGTCTTCTTTCTTTTTAAAAAATTTCATTATAAGTCCCCATTAAATAAATTTAAAAATCTTATTTACGTTTTCTTACGACCTCGTACATCAGCACACCTGCCGCAACCGAGGCGTTTAAAGAATTAATTTTGCCACACATCGGCAAACTGATAATACCATCGCATTTTTTTGCAACTAAAGTTCCGATACCGTTACCCTCGTTACCGATAACAATGGCGCAGGGGATATCGAAATCGGTTTTGGTGTAATCGGTACCGTCCATATCGGCGCCGAACACCCAAACGCCCTTTTTCTTTAAATCGTCGATGGTGTTAGGGATATTGGTAACACGCGCTACCTTCATATATTCAAGTGCACCGCTTGCCGACTTTGCAACAGTTGCGTTGAGTGATGCTGAACGGCGCTTCGGAATAATAATACCGTGAACACCGCAAGCCTCAGCCGAACGGATAATAGCACCAAGATTATGCGGGTCCTCAATTTCATCGCAAATAACGATAAAAGGCTTTTCATTTCTATTTTCGGCGTATGCTAAAATGTCTTCAACAGTAGAGTATTCCTGTGTAGCAAACATAACGGCAACACCCTGATGGTTTGCGCCGCCGCAGTAGTAGTCCAACTTTTGCGGACTGATTTCCTTTATAAGAATACCTCTTTGTGAGCATTTTGCAATGATTGCCGAAACAGACCCACCGCTTACACCGTGAGCCACTAAAAGACGGTCAATCTCTCTTCCTGAACGAACTGCTTCAAGAACGGGGTTTCTTCCGCAAATTATATTATTTTGAGTTTTTTCGGTGTTTTTTTCTGTTTGCATTTTTGTTTAAAACACACTCCTGAATAAATCTATATATATTAAACATAATAATACGGATACATTATATCACACATTTTCACAAATTAAAAGCAAAAAATTTATATTTTTTGCAAAAGGGAGAGTTTGTATGTTTATTAGTAAGGTTGAAGGCTTTGAATTGCTCGATTCAAGAGGAAATCCAACCGTAGCCGCTAGGGTAACGCTAGGTGACGGGAGCACAGGTTTTGCTATATCTCCGTCGGGCGCTTCTACCGGTATGTACGAAGCGTATGAACTGCGCGACGGCGACAGTGAACGATATGCAGGTAAGGGCGTGAAAAAGGCGGCAGAAAACGTTTCAAATCAAATAGCTGATGCAATAACAGGTCTTGATGCTTTTAATCAATTAGGCGTTGACAGAGCAATGATTGAAGCAGACGGTAGCGAAAACAAGAGCAATCTCGGTGCTAACGCAATTTTAGCCGTGTCACTAGCTTGTGCTAAAGCGGCGGCTAACTGTTTGAAAATACCGCTTTATAGGTATATCGGCGGTCTTAATGCCTATACAATGCCAAGACCTATGATGAATATTTTAAACGGCGGTGTACACGCCGCAAACAACCTTGATATTCAAGAGTTTATGATTATACCGATGAACTGCGAAACCTTTTCAGAGGGACTTATGCAGTGCTGTGACGTTTATAGAAGTTTAGGTAGCGTTTTAAAGGCAAAAAAACTTTCGTGCGGTGTCGGCGACGAAGGCGGTTTTGCACCCGAAATTTCTTCTGACAAGGAAGCGCTTGAGTTGTTGGTAAAAGCAATCGAATCGGCGGGTTACGATACCGACACGATTAAGATAGCACTTGATGCCGCTTCTAGCGAATGGTATAACGGCGAAAATTACTTTTTGCCAAAGGCTAAAATTTCAAAACAAAGTCAAGAACTAGTTGATTATTACAAGGAACTCTGCGAAAGTTTCCCAATAATTTCAATCGAAGACGGACTTGCAGACAATGATATTGACGGTTGGAAAAATCTCACCAAAACACTTGGAAATAAAATACAGTTAGTAGGTGACGACCTCTTTGTTACCAACAGCGATAGGCTTATAATGGGTATTAACGAGGGGATAGGAAACTCAATTTTAATTAAGCCCAACCAAATCGGAACGCTTAGCGAAACCTTGTCGGTTATTAGAATTGCGAAAAATAACGGCTACAGTACCGTAATTTCACACCGTTCGGGCGAAACAGAGGATACAACGATTTCTGATATTGCAGTAGCCTTAAATGCAGGACAAATTAAAACAGGTGCTCCTTGCAGAACCGACAGAGTAGCAAAATATAATAGACTTTTGATGATAGAAAATGAATTAAGATAAAAGAAAAAGTGTGCTAATTTTCTTAGCACACTTTAATTTTATATTAAAGACCAGTTGTCATGTCTTTTAAAATACTGTCAAATTCTTTGAATTTTTCATCAATTTCCGAGGTGTTAACAATTATGTCAGTCTTTGTCTTGTTGAATTCGGTGACTAATCGGTCAAGCTCTTTAGAGAAACTCTCACTGGCAATTAAAATTTCTGCCTTTAGTTGATTTAGCGACTCTTGCGCCTCGGTTACAGCCGATATATTTCTTTCAACCTCAACTCGAGCGAGTTCAGAGTTTTGCTGTGCATTTTCCATTACCGATTTAGCATTAGCTTGAGCTACCAAATAAAGTTTGCCAATGTTTTGAGAAAGACGTTCAATCTCTTCCTGCTTGTCCGTAAACTCTTTGAGCTTAGCTTCAAGCAGAGTCTTTTCAACCTTTATATTTTCAATAGTTTCATTGGCGGCATCAAGTGTGGTATTAAGTGCATCTATTTTTTCTTTGAAATCTGCTTCCTTTTTAGAAAAAGACTTGTGAGTTTTTTCAATATATTGCATTACGTCATCGCAATTAAATCCAAAAAGGCCTTTACGAAAACCTACTGCCATTTATAATTCAACTCCTTTTTTTATCCCTAACAACGACATTATAACAAATAAAAACTGATTTTACAAGTATTTCTTAAAAAGTAATAGGAAAAGAGCAAGAAAACACTTGACAAATGAAAGGTTTTATTATAATATAATTAAAGTCATTTTTGCCGATGTGGCGGAATAGGCAGACGCAAGGGACTTAAAATCCCTCGGTGGCAACACCGTACCGGTTCAAGTCCGGTCATCGGCACCAAAAAAGACAAGTCGAAAGACTTGTCTTTTTTATCCAATCCGAAGGATTGGTATGTAATCGCCGCTAGGCGTATGTAATCACGCGTAGCGTGTATGGCATCACCGCAGGTGTATTTTCCTTCGGATTGATTACATACCACCTGCGGTGGATTACATACATTTCTTCGAAATGATTACATCCAACACTTCGTGTTGATTTCATACAATGCTTCGCATTGAATTTTCACCGCTTTTATGCTATACTACACTTAAAGGTCGGTGATAATATGAAAAATGTTAGTTTGGCAATACAAACGATAGCGATATTTCTTGCTATCCTTATAATGGTTTTATCTTTTACAGCTTGTTCTTTTGACCCTATTATAACGATATACGGCGAAAGCGTTCACAATGCAGTAAAAGAACATTTTGAAAATTATGAAATTTTGAAACTTGTGCGTTTTGAAAACAATGGGAAACCCACATTGCATAACTTTTGTATCATAAGCGATTTGCAAGGGAATATAAACATTATGTGTATTTCGTATGCAAGAAGCGATGGAGAACACGAGGAGTATATTGCAAGTGAAACGGTAATTGCCAATAACGTCGAATATGGAAAGTATTATTCGACGGGAGATATTCTTGAAAACGCAATAATTGAATATCTTCTATGCGAGAAAAAAGATGTTCCTGATTCTACCTTACAAAAAGAGAAAATTATGTTTGATGGACAAGAATTGTACTTTTGTATAACCAGTGTTGCTATTAAATGAATCGATTGGATACTAAATAAGAATGCATTTATCTCGGTTTTCGCCCAGTTCTTTTTCGGACACGAGAGCCAAAAAAAGAACGAAGACTTCTCTTCGTTCTTTTTTATCCAATCCGAAGGATTGGTATGTAATCGCCGATAGGCGTATGTAGTCAGTTCGCCTTGCGAACTGTATGTTATCAAAACGTAAGCTTTGTATGTTTCTTCCTTCGGATTGATTACATACCACCTACGGTGGATTACATACATTTCTTCGAAATGATTACATCCAACACTTCGTGTTGATTTCATACAATGCTTCGCATTGATTTTTCGTACCTTTTATGCTATAATGTACCTAAGGCGGTGATTAAATGAAAAAACGCTTTTTAACGATTGGCAGTGTTTTAATTGCGATTATATGTGTTTTATTAATATTGTGGCAAGTGTTTGGTTTTCTCCTTATTAATTCTAACGGATGTCGTTCTGTGGCAATTAACGATAATAACAGACAAGAAATCGGGTCACTAATTTCTCAAAATATAGAAAATGATGAATTTGTACTCAATATAGATAAAGCATCAAATGTTGAGTGGCAAACTCTAATGCACAAAGACCAGATTGTTGTAAATTATAATGACGAAGAGCCTTTTGCTTTTTATATAACCAATCGTTATGAAAACTCTTTGATTGAATATATCAAAAGTAATGGGAATGTGGTGTATTTTGAAAGCAAAGATTTTGTTGTAGATTTGGTGAAAACTTTTTCATATGTAATTTTATTGACCTTTGCGATTATTGTGCTTATTAAGCAAAAAAATAAAAACAATTAATAGAAAATCCTCGGTTTTTGACCAGTTCTTTTTTGGACACGAGAGACAGAAAAAACTCTTGTTCGTAAGAACAAGAGTTTTTTCTGTTATATTCGCCTTCTGCGAGTTATATTGAGCTTCGCTCAGTTATATTTGCTTCGCAAGTGATATTCGCTTAGCGAGTTTTTGAGACGAATATAATATCACTTCTGCGTAAGCAGAAATATCACTATGCCGTAAGGCATAATATCACTCTGTGCGACAGCACGGAATTTCACTAACAATGCTCCGCATTGATTTATTTTTATTTTGTGCTATACTACACTCAAGGAGTGATAATATGAAAAATACTTTTCTGGTTTTTTTATGTTTGCTAATGTGTTTAACTTTTGTCGGTTGTGGATATGAAAAAGAACTTTTTGTTTTTGAAGATTTGGAAATAAAAGTTAAAATGCAATTGGGAGAACACGCAAGTGCATCGCATGACAATAACACCTTGCTCATTAACAATGCTGAAAAGGGACATTCGTTAGGTGTTATATCTGTTGATAAGCAAAAAGATAAGAATATTAATGAAATTTATGATGTGTATATTGTTGGCGGTGGCGAAAAAATCAAAAAAGAACTTTCTGATGAGTTGATTTTTGTTGAGATAATAAACACAGTGGATTCTGTAGTACAAGGTGAACGAGTAGAGAAAATTTATTGTTTTATATATTATGATGAGAGCACAGGCGCGCTGTTATATGGTAGATTTTTTGAAAATAGTGAACGCGACTATGTAATTAGTTTAGCAAAATCAATTGAAGTAAGAAATACATAACCTTATATTTCGGTTTTGGCTTAAATCTTTTAAACGGAATTTCAAAAAATAATTATTGTGGTCAAAAAATAATAAAAATACTACTTGATTTTTTAAAAGTTATCTAGTATAATGTCATAGTCGTGCATAGGGAGATGTCGCCTAGTCCGGTCGAGGGCGCACGATTGGAAATCGTGTAGCTCGGAAACGAGCTCGAGAGTTCGAATCTCTCCATCTCCGCCAATCAAAAAGGAACTGTACCGAAGGTATGGTTCCTTTTTTGATTTACACAAAGAGAGATTCGAAAAGACCGGTTCGGCAAAGCCGAATTGCGACCTTTCGGTGAACGGTCGCAAAGGTCGGGTGCGTGTCGGCGTCGTTGACGCCGAGCGAATCTCTCCATCTCCGCCAATCAAAAAGGAACTGTACCGAAGGTATGGTTCCTTTTTTGATTTACACAAAGAGAGATTCGAAAAGACCGGTTCGGCAAAGCCGAATTGCGACCTTTCGGT
>JAZSCM010000054.1:0-24588 GCA_045602945.1 Acutalibacteraceae bacterium
TTTCGGCGGATTTTTTATTCAAACCGATAGGCTTGATATATATTTTTTTAAATTTCAAAAGAGGATTTTTCGGGGAAAATTTTTTCAAATTCACAAATGATTGCTTGTTTGTGCGCCTCAAAATCGGTTTCATCTTCGGTATCGTTAAGGCAAATAACCTTACCTTTTTGTTTGCGCAAATATTCTATGGCTTGATTGTTGACACTCATACTAGCCGTGTGGAAAAGCTTACCTATCGGTTTTTTAGAATAAAATTCTCCCGAAAGGATTTGCCAATTTCTTACAACCCAGCTCGTTATATTTTGTCTTGTTCTTATTTTGTTAAGACAGGTCAAATGAACTGCTTCGCTTTCCTTTTCAATTACTTTTTCAAACATTTCCTTTTTGTAGGAAATTTGAATATGCCAACTTTCCATAAAAGGAATAACGTGCTTTCTGCCATATAGCAAAATCTTTAAAATTGCGCTAATTGATTGACCCTTAAACCATTTGCTTAAATTTGTTTTTATAGATGTTTTAAGCGAAAAGTTTCGGTTTAAAAGCTCCATATTATTAAACATCATATTAGAGTAGATTCCCTGTGCGTATAATATGCCGACCGATGGGAAATCACAGGGCAGACCGTTTTTGAAAAAATCGTCGGGAGAGGTTTTATTTATTAAGAATACGTCGTCGTTAAAATAAACAAAATTGTCGCCGAGTGATTCTATGCGGTGTAAATTCCATTCGATTGTATCGGATGAAAAGGTGGGAAGATACTCATCGGGAATAAAATCGGTATGCTTTACCCATTTAAGCTTTGGATGGTCTAAATTTAACCATTCGGGCTTTTGGTCGTCGGTAATAAAATACACGTTATTAACAAAGGGTGCAAATTTTTCAACACCGCGGAACCAATATTTCAAGGTTTCCCAATCACGATAACGCGACTTGTTACTACCCTCGTTTGATTCTTCTCCTGTGTATTTTGCCTTTTTTTCAAGCCAAGCAGGGTCGCTTCCGTCTACCCAAGGCACAACGAAATCAATTTTAGGTATATTTTCCACTATGTTACTCCCCTTTCTGACGTCTTATTTTTTCTTTTTTAAAAAATCAATTAACAGTGAAGTTGAACGTTTATTAAATAATAAAATAATACTGCAAACCACTGCCGAGATTACAAGTGATATTGCGCCGTTGCAAAGTAATTGCAACCAAATATTTTCTATTTGGTACATACAAAAATTAGAAACTACCAAAACCACAAAAAAGACTGCTATTAATAAATAGTTTTTTATGTAATACTTTATAGGTGAGGACAAAAATGCGTGTTTATAAAGAACGTACGGCTCAACTATATGGGTTATAAGCAGGTTTGTTATAATGGTGCCGACAAGCACACCCACTATACCGAACATTTTTACAAATATTATAGAAAGCACTATGTTAGATATACCCTCGAACAGCGGCTTCCACCTATCGTTATAAAAGGTTCCTGTAGCATTTCTAAAGGTCAACACGCCTTCACGCATAAACTGCACAAATCCGTTAAAGGCGATTACAAAGGAAATGCTTTTAGCAACAACGTGCTCTTCAAAAAATATAATACCTATCACACTATCAATTACGGCATAATAGCCCAAGAAAAAGACTACACCTATTACAAAATTTAAGATATAAAAGGCTTCAAAATATTTTTTTGCATCTTCCTTAGTTGCTTTTACGAAAAAGTGACCTATAACCGACGTGAGCGAAGAAAACACAAGTTTTAATATGCCGGTCATAGACGTTAGTATCGTATTGTAATTAGAATAATTACCTAATACAGCAACACCTAAATACGTGGATATTACAACGTTATCCGCCGCAATCACGAGCACATAACCAATATTATGCATAAACATAGCCTTGGTCGAACGAATTACTCGCATTTTTGTTTCTTTATTTAGTTTTTGTTTATTCTTTATAATAGGATTATATTTTTTTCGCGCAACAATTTCAGTAACCAACCATTGCGCCAAAACAGATACTATCCTGCATACCAAATACGCAACAAAGGATTTTGTTATAAAAAGTACCGCTATTTGCAGAATATACTGTAAAAGAATACCGCCTGAATCAATTGCGGTAGTAATATAGTTATTCTTATACGCATTAAAAAGTGAGGTCTTTGAACTGAAAAGATAGGTCAAAACTATCGAAACCAGCATAAGAATAAAGGTTAAATATAAATTCTGATTAATTTTAGTATAATCTTTTGCAAGATACTTCAAAAAGGGTGTAACCAAAACCCCCGCAAAAAAAATAATTCCACCTATTATTAGATAAAGTTTTCTAAACAAAAAATAAAGGGCGCTTACCTGATTGGTGTCTCCTTCTACAATAGGCTTATACATACAAAAGGTGATAGCATTGCCGACACCTAGCTCTGCTACCGCTAAAAATCCTATTATACTTATATATAACGCGTTTAGACCGTTTACGTCATTGCCGCAAAACATAACCAAATACCGTTTTACAACGATTGCAAGTATTGTAATTACAACCTTAAACGATACCGAAACGGTTACGTTCAGTATGCTTTTTCTCTTATCCATTATTTACTCCTGCTTTTCTAGTTAAAACCATAAAAGATGATAAAATAGCTTTTACCATCTTTTATGGTTTTAATTTGTTCCCAAGGGCTTTTGAAAATCAAAAGCCCTTGGATCTTAATTTTTATGCTACTATTTGTCCTAGTGCATTGAACTGATATGTGGTTTCTAAAAGAAGACCGTTGGTTTCCCAAACATAGTACGATTGGCTTACAATAAGCTTGCCGCTGTATGTTATAAAATAGTAGTATCCGTCAATGTAGTTAAGGCCCACTTTACCTAGTTTGCCTTGTTCAAAATAGTAGATACCGTCATTTAGTGTAACGAAACCGTCGTACATCTTACCGTCTTCACCGAAATAATATTCGCCGCAAGGAAGATCGCAATTTGTTGCCCATGCATAGTATTTGCCTGTTACACATTTACCTTTCGAATCAATGAAATAGTAATATCCATCAATTTTAGCAAGACCCGGATTGCCGAGTTTTCCGTTAACGTAACAGTAGGTTTCACCGTCAACCTCAACAAAGCCGTGAAGCATTTTACCGTCTTCACCGAATACATAACTTCCGCAAGGTAGGTCGCAGAAGGTTTCCCATGCATCATAGGTGCCTGTTGCACATTTGCCTGAGGTACTTATAAAGTAGTAATCCTCACCAATTTTGTGCAGACCCGCCTTGGTCCAATCAATCTTGCCGTTGAAGTAACAGTAATAACCGTCGCCCTGTTTTACTACTCCGTTAAGCATTTTACCGTCTTCACCGAAATAGTACTCACTGCAAGGTAAATCGCAGAAGGTTTCCCATGCATAGTATTTACCCGTTACACATTTACCTGAGGTACTTATGAAGTAATAATCATCTCCGATTTTGTGTAGACCTGCCTTGGTCCAATCAATCTTGCCGTTAAAGTAGCAATAATAATTGTCACCCTGTTTTACTATGCCGTTAAGCATTTTTCCGTCTTCGCCGAAATAGTACTCACTGCAAGGTAAATCACAGAAGGTTTCCCAAGCATAATACTTGCCTGTTACACATTTACCTGAGGTGCTTATGAAGTAGTAATCCTCGCCGATTTTGTGTAGACCTGATTTGGTCCAATCAATCTTGCCGTCAAAGTAGCAGTAGTAACCGTCGGCCTGCTTAACAATGCCATTTGCCATCTTTCCGTCAGGGCCGAAAGCATAGGTGCTGCATGGTAAATCACAATGTGTCTCCCAAGTATAATACGTTCTGCCCTTAATAGCAGGACCGTCATAGGTGAAGAAGTAATAATCGTCGCCTACTTTATGAAGACCCATCTGAGCAACACCGTTAATGGTGTAGTAAATTTCTCCGTTTATCTCGTGTAAACCGTCTTCAAGATAGCCTATTAATGCACCGTCATCACCAAAAACATGCCAACGTCTGTCAGCGTTGTTTTCAAGTGTGCCACACCTGTTTATACCTGTAACACGAACGCCGTCTCTGAAATAATACCATTTTCCATCGATTTGTTTCCATTTTTGGATATGGTAGGAAGGTCCGTAATAGTATCTTACACCGTAAAGTGTATTTACCCAAACACCAGAGATAAGTCTGCCGTCCTGCTCAAACTCGTAGGTAACGCCGCCTATCTTTTTGCTTCCGCTTACAGCTGCTTTAGTATCAGAAGCATAATAGTGCCAATCATTTCCTACCATATTCCAACCCGACTGAAGTTCACCGAGCTTAGAATAGTAATATGCGTTATCTTCGGAGTCGTAGAATGCGCCTGTATATTTTGTTTGACCGATATTGACACCATTATCGCCAAAATCATAATAGTATCCGTCAACTTCTCTTATACCGTAATATCTTGTACCCTGAGCATAGTAAACAAAGCCGCCATCCTCATTGTACCAACCGTTTTTAAGTGTCTTAATTAAGGTGTACTTATCATTAAACACCTTGTAAACAGAGCTGTAATGACCGCCCTTTTCACTTTCGTCGTCCGGATTTACAAATGGGTAAAGACCGTATTGTAACTGATTTTCTTCCTTTTGAGCAAATGTGTATAAAGCACTTGCGCGAAGATAAATATCATAGGTTACTTCGCCGCTGTTAACTATGGATAATTTTTCATTAGTATCCCAAGCAGCATCGTTTTTAGGAGTCAGCTTAACACCGCTTACAATACATATCGGATTAGCCATAGAAGTATCTATAGCCTCGGTCCTGTCAATCCATTTAAGAATTACGGTGAGGGTATTGGTTTCCTCATCGAACTCTGTAGCGGTATGAATAAAGTAATCGTTTACTATTGCAAGTTTTGAGTAATCTACAACCAGATTTGAATCAAACTTAATTGTAGCCTTAACCTCGGTAAGAGGACTTACACGCTCTGCCAACTGACAAAGGAATCCCCACGCCGTAGCATCGCCTGAGCCTGCACCGGGTAGCATATAAACGAGGTCACCCAGTTGTTCAGGAATGCCTATGTTGGACATATCAATTGCAAAGGTATAAGAGGTTACCATATCGGCACCGGAATTTACAATGTAATAGTTAAACGCATCGTCGGTAGTAGAATTTGAAACCACACGGTCCCAAGCCATTTCTTTATCACCGGCGGTTGCCTGTTCGAAATCAAAGACAGCCTCGCCCTGACTAAAGAGAGCAACCGTCATTGTGTGAACAGCATCTGGATTGTGATTTAGGGCAACCGTAACAGTAACGTTCTTTACTTTGCTGCTTTCATTTCCTATAAAGTTTAAGCCGTCAAAGGTGCCCGCCGCGGCGTTGCTAAGAGAGAACGTAACGTCGTTTACATTATGTTTTACAGGCTTAGACATATAGGTAAGCTTTATCGGAAGCTCTACCCTAGAGCCGTAAACCGCATTTATTGAATTCTTTGTAAAGCATACGTTTTCAGGGAGAACAACCTCAATTGTTTTGAATGCTATTACCTCTTCACCTAACATAAGATATACGTCAAGTATACCGTTTGCCTTGGCTGTAAGCACACCGTTTTGGTCAATATCTGCAATATCATTATCTAATACCGCCCAATACGTGCCCTCAGGCAATTCTGCTGCATTACCTGTTGCGCTAACGCCCGAAGCTGTAAGATTAATAGAAGAGCCTATTGTTAAATAGTCGTAATCGCTATCAACAACTGCATGGTCGAATGCTGTTGAGCTTGGTGCTGTAGATACAATCATTAAAGAGGTGCTTACCGAACGTGAGTAACCGTCGGAAGGTCTGTTTACAACTGCAAGTTCATCTGCGCCTTCTGCCTTTGAAACAAAGGTTGTAGAACCGCCGCCATCAAGGTTTACTGCCTGAACACAGCCTGCATCGAGCATAATCTGTGCTATTTCAATCATACTGCCGCCGCAAGAAACAGGTTCCTGACGGCCGTCAAGTACCATCATAACTATCTTGCCTGTTTTGGTGATACCAATAGCAGTACGGCTCGCACGGTCGCTGTAATAACTGCTTGTTTGGTTAACCGCTATCTTGCCGTCCTTAACAAGTGTTGCACCGAATATTGCAATACCCTCTTGAACCTTATCCTTATAAATAGTTTTATACTCCTCGGTTGTGCCTATAACGGGAGTGCCGTCCTTCAAAAGACCTACAAATCCGCTTGAGTTAATTGGGTGGTATTCAACACCGCCCATAACAAGTAAGCCTGAAGGTTCACCTGTTTCCATATTATAGCCTGCGCCGTTGGTTGAAACTATTACGTTATAGTTTTCAATATAATCCTTGCTATCCGGATTACCGTACTTCTTCTGCGCGGCATTAGCCTGTTCAATAACTGTTTGCATACCCCAACCGTCAGCAGGGTTATTGTCCTTGTAGTTTGCGAAGAAATGAACGTCATCACGGGTTAAATCGGCGGTGGCGATATAGTAAATCATCTGCTTTTTATCAGCAGTTGTAGCATACTTTATCTCCTGAGTTACGCCGGGCGCTAACGTAGAGGCTGACGAGGAGAAAGGTTTATAATAATCGTTCTCAAGCGCTTCTACATAGTCGCCTGCCAGTTTACAAATATAATCTGCAAAGGCATAACAACAAGCCTTTCTTAAATCGGTGATATTGCTTGAAGTAAGCTCTCTTGTTGCTTCTAGCGTTTTAATAACCATATTGCCTATATAGGCATTGTAAACTTCATTTCTTAGTGTTGAGCGGAGTGTTATTCCGTCCATTCTGTTATCCATGAAATACTTTGCTCTGTCCTCCATAGTTAAGGATTCGGTAAAGTATTCCATGAAAAGTGCTGTAAAGGATTCAAACTGATAATTTTCGGTGTCAAGCTCATTCATAATATATAAGCCGTCAAGATCGCCGAACATATCGGTCTGGCTAAACTTTCCGTTTTCGCCCACCTCTTTGTTGAGATAGTTGCTGGAAATTTCAGCCACCATTTCTTCTATAGTACCTGTAACTTGACCTTCGTCAGCTGCAGTAAGAAGGTCAACAAGGTCACCTGCCCAACCGCCAACGTCGGCGTGATTTTGGCTTCCCTTATTATGATAGGTCATATCCATTGTACCGAACATATGACCGAAATCTACGTATTCGCCGTTTGGAAGATAGAAGTTGTTAATGTTTTTAAGCGAAGTTATATGTATATATTCGCTAGGATCAATGTCGGTGTTATTTTCGTCTTCAATCATCTTGACGAACTGAGCAAATTCAGCATTTTCGTAGCCTGCCATTATACCCCAAGAACCGCTGTTATAACGGTCAACACCTGTACGGATATATTTTATAATTAAATCTACAGGGTCGGTAGATACGTCTATAGACACTGAGTAATCATAAGCTAACATTTCAAGAAAATAAAAATTCTCTATAAAACTTTCAAAATCGTCTATTTGCGGTTCGGTTATTGCAAACGCCACTTCTGACATAAGGGCTGCGCCCGAAGGAGAAGACATATACGTTTGTATTCTATCCTCTATTGAGGTAGCAGTTTCATGACCTAAATAAACTCCTTCTACAAGATGCTTCTTTAGACGAACAAGGTCAAGAAGATTTACAGCGTTATCGGCATTAGTATCATATATATAGGTTTCACGATAGTTTAACTCGCCGCCCTTTAATATATAGGTCATAATAGAAGACACATCGGTAGCATCAATATCACCGTTGCCGTCTAAATCGCCTATATTTTCGCCGAGATAATTTATTCTAACACCTTGAGAAATTGCGTTATTGCCTAGGGTTATCAATTCCCAATCAGCAATAGTGCCGTTATAGTTGATTGCCTTAAGGTTATCACAACCGCTGAATGCTGTAGATGCGATTTCCTTAATGCTTAAAGGAAGCTCTATAACTGTAAGACCTGACTGACCGTAAAAAGCACCGTCAGCAATAGTGGTTACAGCCTTTCCGTCAAGAGTATCAGGAACTGTAAATTTACCGTCGATTTCATCGTCATATCCTGTTATAATAACTCCCGACTCTGTAACGGTACCTACAAAAGAGGTTGTTTTATCGGTATAATCAGCAACGTAACTATCTCCGCAGGTACAGGTATAGGTTGTATAGCCTCCTGATAGCTCGGTTGGCTTTGTTACTACTGCATTATAATTGTGGCCTAAAGCTGCAACCTCATCACCTTTATAGCTATGTCCGCAAGCAGAGCAGGTGTATGTGGTGTATCCGCCCGTTGTACAGGTAGGTGAGGTTATAACTGCTTGATATTTGTGCGCAGCATTTGTAGGTGTATCTACTTTAACATCACCGCAAACCTTACAGGTGTGTGTAGTGTAGCCGCCTTGTGTACAAGTAGATTCGGTAACAACTGATTCATAGTCATGCGTTGCACAAACCCATTTACCGTTAGAATAGGTATATATGTTGGTTGCAGTTTGCAAATAGGTACCGTCTGCATTTTTAATCTTTGCAGGGGTAATAGGAATCTGTGTATATCCAACACCTTGTTTAAGCTGATAAGTAACGGTTTCTGTGCCCTTTTGTGATATAAGCTTACCTGTGCCGGTTGTGAATATATTAGCGCCGCCGGCTGTAGTATACACGTAGCCTTTACTTGCATCAACTGTACCGTCAACCTGTATCTTAGCGTCAGCTAAATCCGCATCGGTACGGTTATAGGTTCTGCCCGGTGCATTAACAACAGGAATAAAGGTTTTGTTTGAAGGAGCTACAAAATTTCCCCACTCGTCAGCATCGTATACGTATACGCTTATACCCTGGGCTACAGTGCAGGTTGCACCCTCTTCTATAATAAATTCCGAGCCCGGAAGTAATGCAACGTCCTGTCCCATTGTTAAATTACTGCCCGACTTTATTTTAACGTTGAAATTTCCGTTTACGGATAAAATATAATCCTCAGAGTCAAGACTTGACGTGCCCATAGGAATTGTAACCGGAGAAATTGACATATCACCGTGCAGTTCTATACATAAGCGGTCTCTTGAACCGTCGTAATATTTTATAATCGAGCCTTTGGTTAGGTTAAACATAGAGCTGCTGGGACCTATAAAAGCTACTGCCGAGGTCATAGCACTGCTGCTCATATATATGGTAGCAAAGCCATATTCCTGAGCGCCGTATTCAAGAGTTAAAGGAACCTCTATATTTTGAACGTAGTATTGTGATAATGGGAACACGCGGTTATCCATATCTGTACTTTGTGTACCGCCTCTAAAGTCGGTTGTCTGGAAATACTCATATACCTTTGAACCATTTTTTGCTGTAACGCTACCTGAGCCGGTAATAAAGCCGTAGGAATAAAGTGCGCCTCCGTTATTAACGGTTATGCTACTATTTCCTTGCATAATAACACGGCTAACGTTATCACATGGTGCACCGCCGCCTACCATATTACCCTGTGCATACAAATGTTTTGCAGAAAGGCTCATCTCACCGTTAAGCACAATGTGCGCGCCGTCAGCCATTGTGAGCGTGCGGTAATACGTAATTGTGTGTCTGTTACGCTCAGAGGTTGCGTCCTCCTCTTTACCGTTACCGTCAAGGTCTGTATTAGCTTCTCTTCCCTCTGCAGCGTTTTTATATAGGGTATTAGCACTGTTAAACGGTATTAAAAGAACGCTACCCGACGGAATAGTATACGTGCCTGCAGGAAGGGTTGAATCGTTCAAAAGAACAATACCCTTGCTTGTAGCACTGTTTCCACTGGCAATTGCCGCGTCGTTTAGATTATCGAATATATGAGTACCTGAAGGTATAGTCCAATAATCCGATTTGCTAAGGCCTAGCAAACCATGGCTAAATGTTTGTTTATTTAAGCCGCCTATCATAAAGTGTGGTGCAGAGTTGGCACCTAAAAATACTGCCTTAACCGACATATTGCTTGCAGGAGTTAGTGTGTATGTAGCGGACGTAGAAAGGATAGCACCTGAACCATCTACCCAACCCTTAAAGGTTGCACCATTTAAAGCGGTAGCCACAAGAGCAGTACCGGAAGCGGCTATATTTTTAACTGTGCCTGTGGCCACAGTCTCACCACCTACGGCAATGCTACCGTAGTTACTGTCATAAATAAAAGTAACGTCAGAGGAATCTGATGCAACAACTAAACTAAAATCACTAAGTTTTAGAGTGGCTGTATTGCTGCTTATCGCCCTTTTACCTTTAATAGACATGGTAATACTAGCGCCTGCTTCAATCATCTCCGAATAGGTACCGCTTGCCGCACTCATACTAAATGAACTATAGTTTGATGCAGCATAAGTAAAGGTCAATTTAGCCTTGTTAGTGGTCGTATTAGTAATGGTTATTGTGTTGGTCGTCTGGGATAAATAACCACCCTTAGCCGATACCGTGACCGTACCGCCCGATTCGCTCATACTGGTAGCCGTATCGGTAATAGAAATCTGACCTGATAAAACCGTAACGGTTGTAGCAGCACTGGCTGTAAAAATACCTGCAGGTATCATGGATAAAACCATTGCTACAGCAAGTATAGCCGGAAGAGCCTTTTTAATGATTTTTTTGAACATTAGTATTTCCTCCTTAAAATTTTGGGTTAAAATACACTCCACATTATTTATATAAACAACATAGTTAAAGTTGAGGCTTATTTAATACTGTTTTGTTTGAAATAAAGGGCAATGCCAAAATAAAATAAACCATATAGCCTACGTCTGCCCTGAGTGCCGCGTTGTAGAAAATCAGCATTGCGGCTAATATGCACATTATTATTGCAAGCTGACAATGTAATTTGTTTGCATTGCAGCGTTTCATTTGTTTTACGGTTAATAAAAAGCACAAGAAAAAGAATGATATAAATAATATAAGACCGATATACCCTACCTCTAAGAATAAAAACGCACCCGAAAAGAAGGTATACCGCAAAAATCCATAGGTTTGATAGAATGGTGTGTTACAAATCTTAAATGCCGACGTATCGCAATTTCCAAGGCCAAGACCAAAAACTCTGTCCTTTAAATCAACAACAATTGTTTTCGCCAGAGTCGGTATAGCGCTAAGTCGGTTGACAGTTTGAGTTGAAGAATAGTGCTCTTGCGTTGCAAGTTCCCATATGTTTTTGATTTTTAAAAAATCGTCAAAGCCAAAAAGCAAGCTTAAAAGCTCTGCGAAAACTATTACTAATATGGGTGCTAAAAGTAATACAAAGATTTTTTTCCAAGTGAATTTTGCCATAAACGCACAGGCGAATACAATTATAACAAAAACCACAAAAAACATCTTAAGTTCGGCTAAAGCTGAAATAAACAGCGCTACTATACTCTTACTGTAGCATAAAAGGGTTGATTCGTTACCGTTAAAATATTTTATTAAGGAATATGAAAGAACTATTGTAAAAAAAATTATGGTTGAGGAATTGCTTCCAACCTGAATGCCAAAAATTCCTCCCAGAGTATCCTGCTTATATCCAAGAACAAAATACTGAAACAAGGATACTATAGCGTTAACCCAAAATAAGCCTTGCAAAAATTTTAAAATTTTTTCTGCATCGCTTTGCTTTAAATATTTAACAACCGCAAAGAATAAAACATAAAATCTAAAATTGTTTCGCAATCCCCAAAGCAGATAAAACGGAGACTGAAAATGGAAAAGGTGGATTACAACACTATACAGGGCGAACCCTAAAACCAACAACAGAATTGGCAAAGTATGCTTATGAAGTTCAAGTTTGCGATGTATTGTCATAAATGCTAAAAGAAGAACCCATGCAAGATCGGCTGTATATTTTAAAAAGGACGGAAGATGCAATAAATCAAATATTACACCCCACATAAGCGGCAGAAAAAATATCCAAAGTGTCAGCCATTCGGGGAAGCTTCTTTTTTCAATTTTTAATATAAAATTCTTTTTCAACTTCCCACTCCTTTATAAAATTCATTTTTTTCTTAAAACTCTAAGTTTAACTATTATAAAACTTAAAAGTATACTTTTTCTTTTCAAAAGCGCAAAAAGAATTTTTTTAGATATATTCTCGCCTTTATAATTATGTAATTTTAACTGCTCTTGTAAGGTTTTACCTGTAATGATAGATTTTAAGTTTTTATATTTTTGAGCAAAAGTTTCACCCGAAGACACAACCTGCTTTAATGCCCAAATTGTAAAACCTAAATACATAGTTCTAATTGATGCTTCCAGCTCTTTTTTGCAGCCCATTTTTTCACTTAAAGCATTCATTCCATTTAAAAAACATTCTATTTTCAAATGTCTTTCAGGATTATAGTTCTTGGTAAAAGAAATCTCGTTTTCTATATAATGGTACAACACTTTGTCCAAAATACAAATTTTGTTTAAATATCCGTATAATTCGCAAATAGAATAAAAATCTTCCGCAAAAAATTTTCTTTCAGAAACAAATTTCCAGTTATTGTTTCTTATAACTTTCATAGAAAAAAGCCCGAAACAAGAAGATAGCAATAAGTTCCAATCTTCACCTGTTTCCGCATTATTTGAGAGCGCCATAGGTAAAAGTGTGTTTTTTATTTCATCGCCCTCAAATATCTTTTTGGGAACGGAAGGCTTTTTTACATAAATAGTTTTTCCTAAGGGAGATAATCTATCGTGACCGAACGCTACTGCCTCTGCGCCCGTTTCAAGTACAGCCTGTAATGCAAGTTCAATTGTTGTAAGTTCTATATAATCATCACTGTCAAAGAAACAAATATACTCGCCTGTTGCTATCTCAATACCCCAGTTTCTTGATAAACCATGGCCCTCGTTTTGTTTGTGAATAACCTTTATTCTTCCGTCCTTTTTTGCCCATTCGTCACAAAGCGCGGGAGTGTTATCAAAAGAACCGTCATCTACAAGTATTATCTCTATATTACCGTATGTTTGGTTAACCACACTTTCAAGACAGCGATCAAGATAAGACTCTGTATTATATATAGGTATAACAATTGAAACTTTAATCTCTTCAGTCAAATACTTCATCTCCACTTAAAACGCAATTTAAAAAACACATTGAAATTAATATGTTCAGAGAGCATCTTTGATGCTTATATATATATCGTTTAAGTATTTGTACGAATTTTTGATGTCATATAATGACTCGCTACTTACAAATACTTTAGGTTTATGCTCATAGGCATTAAGTATTTTTTGTATCCAAACATCTTTTGAAACAGGAACAAACTCAGCCGTATCTGAAATGTTGACCTCTTTTGGCACATTTTGGGAAAAAATGCATGGTAATGATGCAAACTGTGCTTCAATGCCAACCAAGGGCACGCCCTCGAAAAGTGATGGCATAACAAATACGTCCATCGCCTGATAAAGCTCGTTCACGTCACTGCGTTTGCCCAAGAACATCACTTTATCCGAAACACCGTAACGCTTTGCCGAATTAACGCATTTTTCAAGCAGATTACCCTCGCCTACAAGCATTAAAATTGCGTTGGGGTTTTGCTCTAAAAGTTGTGGCATCAGCGAAATTAAAAACTGTTGATTTTTCGCATTTTCGAAGCGGCCTACATTTGCAATAACAAATTTATCGCTAAGACCAAGTTCTGTTCTTTTTTGTTCTCTTACCTCTTGATTAAACAAAAATTTTTGAGAATCTACAGCATTTGGAATAACCGTAAAATCAGTATTTTTAAACAGGAATTTTCCCGCCTCATCTCCACAAGCAAAAAAGTGGGTTGCCACGTCGGTTATACGGGAACGAAAAAAGCATTTTAAAGGATATTTAAAATCCTTGTCTATACGAGTGTTATGACTATGGGCTATTCTAACGGGTATTCCCGCTTTTTTAGCCACTAAAAGCGGAAGATAGCTCATACTGTCAATATGTGAATGAACTATTTCGTATTCAGGGTGACAGGCAAAAAACTCCTTCATATATGAAAAATATTTAGGATAATTTTGCGGATAAAGCCGCGGCGCATAATACACCCTTCCGCCAAGACTCTCAATTTCGTCATCGTAATCAGACCTGAATGGGCGATGTGTTAAAAAATCAAACTGAATTTTGGTTCGGTCCATATTTCTATAATAATTCATAAGCATGGTTTCTAAACCCGCTCTATGCATATTATTAACACACTGCAAAACTCGAATCATTACGTTTAACCTCTTTGAGAAACCTTTTCTTTTTCCGCTGTAATCTGCACACCGTAAAGCTGTAGTGTTTTATCGACTACGTCATTCCAATTGTATTTTTCAAAAACAAACGAGGCTTTTTGTCTTAAATCCAAAACTTTTTCAGGGACGTTTAACAAAAGCTCTAATTTTTCTTTAAGGTCTTTGGTATTCCCCGCTTTAAAGGTAACTCCGTTTTGCTGTAACACGTCGGCACATTCGGGAATATCAGAGGTTAAACAGCAATTACCGAAACTAAGTGCCTCAAGCAAACTTATCGGCATACCCTCTAAATCGGAAGGAAGCACGTAAAGATACGCGTTACTGTAAAGCTCGGTTAAAACCTCACCCTCGACAAAGCCTGTAAAAATTATACGTTTGTCTTGCTTGGCAGATTCGATTAATTGGCACTCAAAATCATCGGTATCCGATGAACCACCCGCTATTACAAGTTTTTTATCGGTATTAATTTGCCTAAAAGCATCAATAAGATACCTAACGCCCTTTTCGGGAACCAGTCTTGCAAGAAAAAGAATATACTCGTCTTTTTGTAAATTATATTGTTTTTGTATAATGTCGGCAGCTTTAGGCTTTGCTGTATTTACCCCGTTCGGAATGAATACAGTAGCTCTGCCGTATTTTTCTAAAAAGTAATTTTGTACGTTTTGGCTTAGTACAATTATTTCATCGGCAAAGCGTACTGCACACTTTTCACCGAATTTTATATAAGCGGAAGCGAACCTTCCCCATTTAGCTCTTTTGTGGTCAAGTCCATGAACAGTTGCTATACATTTTTTACCAAATAGCTTTGGAATCCACATTGCAGCACAAGGACCCTCTGCATGAAAATGAACTACATCAAAATCAGAAAAAGCAGCATTTATCCCCGCAAAAAGCGAAGAAGAAAACGCTGCTAATCCCTTTTTATTTATTGTGAGTGCTCTTTTAATTTTTACACCTTTATATAATTCGTTAGCAACCGCTTTATCTTTCTTTTGACCTGAAACGTCACGGCCTCTATTATAAACAGTAACGTCGAAGCCTTTTTCCACCATACGTGTAGACAATTCTTCAACAACTATTTCAACGCCGCCTTCTCTGGAGGGAATATATTTGTGCCCGATAAAAGCGATCTTTAATTTATCCTTTTTGTGAGACATCATATACCCTCCATACCCAAAACAGCACCGAAGGTTTTAAATATGATTATTATATCGGTTTTAAAACTTCTCTCCCTTATGTATTTCATATCCAAGTTGAACCAATCATCAAAAGATAAACTGTTTCTACTCGGTTGCACCTGCCAATAACAAGTAATACCCGGTGTTACCGATAGTCTTTCCATTTGTTGCTCTGTATAAAGTTCAACTTCTCTTGGGAGCGGAGGGCGCGGGCCTACTAACGACATATCGCCTCTTAGCACATTGATAAACTGCGGTATTTCGTCAATAGCTGTTTTTCGAATGAATTTACCAAATCTTGTAATTCTGGGGTCGTTCTTAATCTTAAAAGCGGGACCGTCCATTTCGTTAGAAGGAAGCAACTCTTCAAGCATTTCATCAGCTCTAGGCTTCATAGAACGAAATTTATAAAATCTGAACGGCTTACCGTTTTTCCCTAAACGCTCTTGAACGTATATGGGGGAAGCACCAGGTGAATCAATTAAGATAATCAGCATAATAACAAAAAAAGGAATGAAAAGAATTACCATTGCAAAGATTGAGATAAAAACATCGAAAATTCGTTTGCACACTTCGTAACCTTTGTTGGCTTTGTTATGTACAATTTCCCGTTCTTGCTCTCGCACATTCAAAGAATCCATTTCATCCCTCCTAACGTTTAAGCTTTAAATCTTATTCTCAATCATAAAAGAGATTTATGACGTTTTGTTTTATACTTTCCTCATCAGGATAAAACTCCATAAAGGTTTCGCCCTTTTTAGTTTCACCTTCGAAATCAAGTATTTTATTGAATTTGTAATTTTGTATCTTTCCAAAATACGTTTCCAATTTATTAGACGAACAATCCGAAACGAGATATTCAGCCATTTTAAGCGAGGCATTGGCAACAAAGCCTTGTTCGGCTTCCGCCTTTGTTTTTAACGCTTCATAAAAAGCCTTTATATACTGTTGTTGACGCTCCATACGGGTATTATTAGAGGAATCTTCCAGCCCGTATCGTGTGCGAACATAGGTTAGCGCCTGTTCACCCTTAAGCGTCACCTTTTGGCCCTTGATTAAGGTATCGTCTATTCCCGAAAAATCTTCAAGAACCTCTACCTCAACACCGCCTACCAAATCGTTCATAACAGACACAGCGTCCATCTTGACCGATACAAAATGGTCAATCTTGACACCCATTAAGAGATTTGAAACCGCATCAGCTGTGTTTCTGCAGCTAACCTCTTTACCGTTTCCGTAAGTGTGGGCTAAAGCAATTTGTTTATTGGTTGTTCCTACCTTATCCCCCGAAACACCTAAAATATTAATGTCTGCCATTGTATCACGATTTATATGAACGGCAGTGTATTCGGATTTTTCGTTATCTATTACCAGCAGCATAAGAAAATCAGCCTGCAGATTATTGTTGTAAGAATCCACAAGATCTTCTGTTGTTTTATCAAGGCCTATTATCAAAAAAGTATCTATCTTATCTTTAAGAGTATACTTTTTTCCACCAACTTCAATAACGTTTTCGGTTGCATTAAAGTCAGCCTCGTTTAATAGGCCCCGTTTCTTTTCCCAAATGTTTACAGCAATAAGGGATGCTGCCAAAATGATGACAAGACAAAGAACTATCGCAATAATTTTTAAGAGATAATTACCCGACTTTTCTTTACTTATCATATAGTTTAAGCTCTCTTTCTCTTAAAGCCGATGAATACAACTACTGCTAATGCAACAACAGAAGCTGATAAAATAGCAATCCATAAACCTAGGTTAAAGGAGTCACCTGTAGCTGTGCCCTTTGTATTAACAACTATAGCAAACGGTGAGAAATCATCAATCTTGAAGGTGAGCTTTGTACCGTCAGCCGATACCTTTGCGCCCTCTATTACTTCAAACTTAGTTCCGTCATAGTGAAGAAGTGCTACAAAGTTTTTAAGTGTATCAGCCTTAAAGGTAATTGTAAACTGTCCGTGACCTTCATGGGCAGTACAACCCTCATAAGCAATATCAAACAAATCGCTTACTGCAAGATTTTTTGTATCAATCTTATTCTTTTCGCAGAAGGTTTTTAATTCGGTTGAAAGAGCTGAAATATCTGTAGCCTCAGATATTTTTTTATAAACGTCTTCCATCTGCTTCTTTAATTCTGCAGGTAGCTCATCACGCTCAGAATAAGGGGTAATCTCGATTTCTGCAGTACAGCCTGCTGTTTCATTCTTGGTCTCTGCTTCATCAATAACAGGAGCGTCATTGTTTGAAGGGCTCTGTACAAAGCCGTTTGCGAATGTAGTAAATCCAAACGAAAATACTAAAATCACTGCCAAAGATACTGCTAACAATTTTTTCATTTTAATACATCCTTTCAAAATGTAAAATTTACAAAATAAATATTTGATTTTGAGAATTTATGAAACTCTCAAGAAATTGCTCTCCGAATTTTTTAGAAATCGCAGTTAAAGCAACCTCTATGTTCGGAGCTCTATCAGTAAGATTGTGACAATCTGTACCTATGAAATGAATTAGATGCTCTTTTAAAAGCTTTAGAATCTTACGCTTTTCAAAGAATTGCTTAAACGACTCGGCATTAACCTGAAAAAGAATACCGTTTCTGACAAGTTCCTCTAAAACGACTTTACTTTGAAACTGTATATATCTATCAATATGCGCTATAACAACCGTACCTATTCCGCCGGAAGAAAGATTTATAAGTTGCTTTACAGTATATTCACTCCAACGCTCAAATGGCATTTCAAGAAGCAGAATTTCGGTTCCCTCGATAAAGAGGCCCTCTAAATTTTCGAGTCGGCTTATACCGTCGTAAAACTTCACCTCTGCACCCGAAACAATTTGAGGGTGTTTGCTTGTTAGGTGTGGCTCAAGCAGCTTGTAGGCCGCGTTCCTTTTTTCTAAAAACTCGTCTACCGAATTTCGATTGGGGTAAAAATGAGGTGTCGCTACAACTCGGTTTACACCCTGAGCCGCCAAAAGCTCGAGCATTTTGAGACTTTCTTCCAAAGATTTACTTCCGTCATCAATGCACGGTAATATATGCGAATGAAAATCCGTCATAATTCTCATCACTTGGCATTATTGCCGTAAGACGAATATTTATTGTAACTCCTGTACTTATACTTACTATAGTAACCCTTACCGCTATTACTTTCGTTCATAACACAGCCTAATACGTTAACGTTAGAAAGCTCTAACTGTCTAACACAAGAGTCAAACTCGGCCTTTTCGGTATGTCCCTCGCGAACAACAAGTATCATACCCGAAACGTACTTTGAGATTGCAAGAGCGTCAGAAACTAGGTTTACAGGCGGCAGGTCTATAATTATAAAATCAAAAATTTCTTTAAGACTTGCCAAAAGTTTTCCCATTCTTGAAGAACCTAAAAGCTCGGAAGGGTTAGGAGGTAAATCACCGGAAGTGATAATATACCAATTGTTATAGTGCTGAAAATCAAATTCTCTGATATACTCTAAAGAATTACTCATCAAAAGGTCGGTAAGACCGTCTGTTTTCTTCATTTTCAGTTTCTTTGCTATTGAAGGAATTCTAAGGTCGCCGTCAATCAAGAGAACCTTTTTGCCGCTCTCTGCCAAAACGTACGCTAGGTTTATGGCAGTTGTACTTTTGCCTTCGCCTCTCATCGAGCTTGTAACTCCAAGTACAGGGCATATTTCGTTCTCGGGCAGAGTAAATGAAAGATTTGTTCTAAGAAGTTTATACTGTTCTCTTGCAGTAAACTCTAAATTTCTATGCAGAGTTTTTGCAATCAAATTGCTATCTCCCGTTTTAACTTCTTTATTTGCCATTATCCTTCACCTCTTTCTGCCGTTTTAGAATTCGCGGTGCTTTTATAATATCCGTATTTTTTATCACCGACATCAAGCAGATTAGGAATCTTAGCTAAAATTGGGAAATCGTAATTCTTGATGATGTATTCCTCGTCGTGAATGGTGTTATCTGCCACAGCAAAAATAACAACGGCAATTATTGATAAAATTGCGCCAAGCACAAAACCTACTGCAGTATACTTTGTAATGCTTGGAGATACCTTTTGGTCGTCAACAACTGCCGAGTCAACAACCTCCATTGTACTTCCTTCGACAATTTCAGAAATTCTTTGCGGTAAAACCTCGGCAATTCCGTTAGCTATGATTTTGGCTTTTTGCGGTGAATCGCAGGTAACCGTAACGCCCATAACCTCGGTTTCGTTAACGGGACTTGCCTCAATCATCTCATAAAGCTCTTCCCAAGTATATTCAACGTTGGTCTTTGCTATAACTCGCTCAAGTGTGGTTCGGTTCTTTAACAAAACCGAATAGGTTTTAACAAGACTTTGCGCCGCACTTATTTCGGAGGAGCTGATACTAAAGCCTATATCGCTCACCGAAAACGCGCTGTTGTTCACGTAAAGCATTATAGAAGAAGAATACTTCGGCGTAATAAAAACGGCAGCCATACAAAACCCTATTGCAGCCGCAAGTACGCTTGATAAAATAATAAGCCATATGCGTTTGATAAGCGTGTTTAAAACGTGTGCAAAATCTATAACAAAATATTCATTTTTTGCTTTTTCGGTATTTTCCATTAATATAAAAGCCCCTTTTAAACCCAGTTGCCGTTAGGCTTGAATTCAGAAATTAATAAAATTGAAAACCGGTCCTAAATATACATTTTAGCACCATAACGAAAATTACATTCATTCTTTTGTATTTTACCATTTTGCGTCCTGTTTGTCAAGAAAAATGATTGTTCAAAAACTGTAATATTTTTGCTTTTTTGTGAAAAAATAAACCAAATTATAAGCAAATAGTTAACTCTTGGAAAATCGCTTCAAAAATTTGCAAAAGGTCACATAATTTTCCTTTAATAATTTTTTTATCATTTCACAAAATACTCTTGCAAGCGCAAAACAAAAAAAGGAGTGAAATGAAATGGCTAAAAACGTAGTACCTGAGGCTAAGGAAGCACTCAATCGTTTTAAGATGGAGGCTGCCAACGAGGTTGGTGTACCCCGCCCATCTTAAAACGGTTGTTTTTAGTCCATTTTTTATACATATTTAACAAATTTTCGCGAGTTTATTTTACCTCGTCCATTTCGCCCACAAACTTATAAAATATACGTATTTCCTGTTGAAACTTGGAGTTTCTATGGCTTGCTTTAACCATACCTTCGGGCAGAATTTTGGGTCCTACTTCAATTCTGTCAATGAATGTAAGCAAATCATCGCGCTCAAGCGTTTCAATATAAGAATACTGTCTTGTGAGTTCAAAAAACTTTTTGTAATTATCACTTTTACTTGTAAGAACTGCATCCTCGCTAAGCTCTAAAAGTTCTTGCTTTATTGCTACTGCTTCCTTTTGCAAATCATCGACCATTGAACTCAGTCGGTCATCATCAAGTTTTCCCTCAGCATTGTCTACATAAAGTTTAGGAATAATTTTATCAATTATGCCAAGTCTGCCCTGAAGTTTTTCTCGGCGGACTTTTCTTGCATTTGCGGCATTATCTGAATTTTCCTCTTGCATAATATGATCTACAATTACATCAATCTCTTCATCAGTTAAAGAAATCAGAGAGTTCAAATCTGCCGTTATAAGCTCTATAAGGTCGGCATATCGTATTCTCGTCCCTTTGCAAGGCTCGTTGATATCCTTTCGCTTGTTAATGCAGGAAAGATACCAATACTTTTCTCTTTCTCCCTTATAAACTGTTCCACAAGAACACAAGGCATGTCCACAAAGTGCGCAGTAAGCCACACCCGAAAAAATACTTTTTCGCACATGGTCATACTTCTGAAAATTGCGGGTACCCTTACCCATATTATCATGTGCTTTTTGGAAGATTTCTCCACTTACCAATGCCTCGTGAGTATTCTCGGTTACCGCCCATCTATCCTGTGGGATAGCAACCTTCTTTTTCGACTTTGCACTCGCTTTTTTGGTTTTACCAAGAACTGTATGACCAAGGTAAACCTCGTTTTTCAAAATACGCTTTACGGTCGTATAGTTCCAAAGGTCCGAGGCTCTCGCCGCACCCTCTTCACTAAATTCATCTCGATATAGCACGCGGTATTTAAGTGGTGGAATAACTCCGTCATTGTTTAAATCTTGCGCTATTTTTCTTGATGAATCTCCGTTTGCGGCAGCGTTAAAAATTCTCTGTACAACAGGTGCAGTAACTTCATCGGGTACAAGTTGATTTTTATTGCGGTTCGCCTTTTTATATCCATAGGGCGGGCAAGCACAATATAAACCATCTTGTCTTTTAGTTCTTAGAACGTCCTTAACCTTTCGTGAACCGTCACGCAGATACACCTCGTTCATAGCAAACTGGAACGGTGCCATTACATTATCATCTTCACTGTCAAAATTATCGGCAATGGCGATATATCTCACATCGTGCTCAGGAAAAAACTGCTCGGCATAATAACTTGATTCACGCATATCACGACCAAGACGGGATAAGTCTTTGGTAATTACCGTATTAGCTAATCCCCTATCAAGTTCACGCATCATTTCCTGAAAACCCGGTCGGTCAAAGTTACCGCCCGAATAGCCGTCATCAACAAATTCGCGAACAAGATTAATGCCCTTTTGCTCGCAGTATTTGGTTACGATCATACGTTGGTTTGTAATACTTGAAGATTCACTTTTTTGTGCTTCTTCTCGGGATAACCTAAAATAAGCAAAAGCAATTTTATTTTGTTCGACTCTCATAGTCCCTCCTTCGACTGAATCGAACCACTAAAATTATTATACATCATTGTGCCGCCGCTTTCAAGTGACGGTGCATTATTTTTTATATCTTTTACACGCTGCTCAATGAGCATAGCGGTAGTTTTATTCTCTGCAAAGACTCTGCTGATAATATATCTTGTATTCTCAATATCTCTATAATCTTTCACTCGAACTCCTCCTTTCTCTATTTTTGCCAAAGTAGTTAAAATTAAACATAATAGTGACTCCTTTAATGTCTTTTCCGAAAACATTTGCGGTTAAAACCTAAAGAAGTTTATTTTTTAGTTTCAAGAAAACATTAAGTATATTAAAATAGAGATAAAGGAAGGTGGTTATTTTGATTGTTCTTTAACTTTAAAACAAAAAAATAAAGAAAGAGGAAAAATTATGAACAAAGTTATTTCAGACAAAATTAAAACAAGTATTATTGAGCAGGTGGTTTTTGGAGATGATGTTAGAGATGTGGCAGAAAAATACCAAGTTTCCAAAACAAGCATCTATCGTTGGTTGAACGATTATAAATACAAGCAAAAATATAATACGGACAATCTGTTAACGTTCACCCAAATGAAAAGGAATATGGACCGTGCAACCCAAAAACTGCATATTCTAAGTAGTGCCCCATGTGGTGCTAATTCGCCACTACTCCCCCACTACAAATACATAGAAAAGATTGAAGACATATATGGTCTTAATCTTTGCTGTGAAGCGATGAATGTTAATAAAAGTTCGTATCTCAACTATAAGCTTCGCGGTAAACATGGTGATACGGTATATGCTAAACGACAAGAAGAAGCCAAACCGCTGATTGAAGAAATATTTTATGAAAGCCGTCGCACCTACGGTGTAAACCGCATTTACTCTGTTTTAAAAAGCAGAGGCTATGATTATGGTGTAAAATTAATAAGGAAAGTTATGCAGGAAAATGATATGTTTGTTATAGGAACTAATGCTAAAAAGAACTATTTAAAGAGGCTTGAAAGAAAGAAAAATATTTTAAATCGTGAATTTGACGTTTCAAGACCTAATGAAGTTTGGGTTAGTGATGTTACAGAGCTTAAATTTAAGCACAAGAAAATCTTCCTGTGCATAGTTTTAGATTTGTACGCAAGAAAGGTAGTAGCTTTCCGGTTTTCAAGCAAAAACAGCACCCAGCTTACAAAAAGTACGCTAGGTGCTGCATATAAATTAAGAAAACCCACTGATTTATTGTTATTATTCCATTCCGACCAAGGAGCAAATTATACTTCAAGAACATTTAGAACATATTTGAAGGAATTAGGCATTAAATCCTCGTTCTCAAATCCTGGTGAGCCACACGATAATGCTGTAATGGAATCGTTTAATAAAACGCTTAAAAATGAAGAGTTTTATGTTAGGCATTATCGTTCGGAAAGAGACCTGAAAGACTCTATAAAAGAATACATAAACTTCTATAATAGTTATAGAATTCATTCGTACAATAACAAAAAAACACCCGACCAAAAAGAAGAACTTTTCTTCTCTCAAAATTAAACCAAATAATGTTACTGTCAGGTTCGAATTGCGGAACTTTTTAATCGAAATTGACACGAAAATTTATGCGTTTTGTCAATTTTGTTTCATTATTCGCAAAACAAAAAAACAGCAAGTTTTCCTTGCTGTTGCCTTAAGTAAAGGCATATGTAATGTTCATTAATGAAACACATTGTTCAATTTTTGGTGTACATTCCATTTGGCGCTACTTCCCAGATTCGAACCAGTGACTTTGATTTTAAAACAACAAAAATTCCTCAAAGCCGCATAATAAAAGGGTTTTGAGGAATTTTTTAATATCTGAAATTTATTGAAAATTTCAATTTTTTATATGATTTTTACTCTGTTTTGACATTTAACAGAAAAGCGGTCCTGTGCCTTATGACATAAATCACATAACTCTTCTATATTGTCAGTTGCGAACTCAAGCAAAGCATAATAATCTTCGCTCATTTCATGTTCAATGACAAACGGTTTTATATTATTTTTAAGGCACTCTTTAAAAACCAGCAATTTGCCAATTCGCCGGTCTTCTAAAATTAAAGGGTTTTCTTTTTCAAACTTGCTATGGAAAAGCAAAATATCCTTTAAATTATGCTTTTCAAGAGCGTTATATTCATCTAGCAATAACTTGGCACTGTCAGAAAAGGTTTTATATGATTCTGACATATACCAATCTTCTCTCGATACCTTAGTTCCGTTTTTAAGTGTTAAAAGCAACTGCCTTATAAAATTTTCAGTAAGGTGATACCTTGCATTTTTAATGCACATATCAACACACTTAAAATGATTTGCGGTTTCAACAATGTCGTCAACACTATAACTGTTTGAATTTACAGTATTTAATTCAAACATAAGGACTACATCGTTATATAGGAGTTTATTATCTTCTGTGCGGTTAGAATTATATGCAAAATCAATCTGCAAATGACCATACATACCCTCGTTTATTTTTGATTTCCATTCATTAAGAAATATATCTAATACAGTTTCTTCAAAACTTTTCTTTTTTGCAGGGTTAATAGCATTTCCAGGTATCTTCCAAGTTTTACC